>CAVOSA010000023.1:0-121402 GCA_963698735.1 uncultured Gammaproteobacteria bacterium
GTCAAAGCCGCTGCCACCGGGCAGGTTGATGTCCAGGATCGCAAGGTCGGGCGACTCTGCTGCAAAGACCTGCAATGCGGACGGCACGTCGGCCGCCTTGACGACGACGAATCCTGACTGCGTCAGCGCAAACCGACGAGCAACAACAGGTCGGGATCGTCGTCAACGACCAGGATCTTCATGACACGTCCGTCCCACCGACAGGCAACCGGACCACGAAGCGCGTGAGCCCCTGCTCGCCGCGCATGGCCGCCACCGTGCCGCCGTGACGTTCCACGATCGACTTCACGATCCACAGTCCCAGGCCGAGACCGCGCGGCTCTGGTTCTTCCGCCGAGGCACGATGGAAGCGCTCGAAGATCGAGCCACGCTCGCTCTCGGTAACGCCGGGCCCGGCATCGTCCACGGTGGCCTCGAGCACGCCATCGACGAGTCGCGCGCCAACGCTGACCGTGCTGCCCTCCGGCCCGAACTTGTTGGCGTTGGCCAGCAGGTTGACGAAGACCTGCGTCAGGCGCGGCCCGTCACCCACCAGCGCAGGCAGCTCTTCCGGCACGTCCACCGCGAGCGTCTGGCCGCGCTGCGTGAACAGGCTGCCCACGAGTTCCACCGCGTCCTGCACGATCTCGTGCAACTGCAGGTGCTGCTGGCGGATCGCGAGCTGCCCCGACTCGATGCGTACGCTCTCGAGCAGGTTGTCGATCAGCCGCGTCAACCGCAGCGAGCCCCGGCGCAAAGAGGTCACGAGTTCCTCGAGCTGCTCACGCGGCAGCACGTGCAGGTTCTCCTGCAGCAGCTCGATCGACGCGAGCTGCGCGGCGAGCGGTGTCCGGAACTCGTGCGAAATGTTGGCGAGGATCGTGTCGCGGGCGCGGCGGGCCGCCTCGAGGTCGGTCTCGTCGCGCATGACCTGCACCTGCAGGCCGTCGACCATGCCGGCACTGGTGATGATCACCGTGCGCCTGGCGCCATCCGCGCGCTGGAGCAACTCTGTAACCTGCGCCTGGCCGTGCTCGCGCGAGGCGACGATCGGGCACGCGCTGTCGCAGGGTCGCGTGCCGTCCGGCAACGCGCAGGGCTTGAGCACGTCGCCGCAGAACTTGCCGACGGCCGTGCCGGAATCAACGCCGAGCATGCGCTCCGCCTGCGGGTTGAGGTACTTCACGTTGCGGTTGGAGTCGACGGCATACACGCCCTCGACGACTCCGCGCAGCATCGCCTGCGCGTCGGCCTCGCGACGGCGCAGGGTCGCCGTGAGCTCGACCAGGTGGCGTCGCATGTCCTCGAGGGTCCTGGCGAGTGCAACGACCTCCGGGCCACCACCCGCGACGGGAATCGAGGCGGAAAAGTCGCCCCGCCCGAGCCGGGTCGCGGATTCGGCCACGAACTGCAGCGGCCGCACGATGCGCCGTGCCAGCAACAGTGCAACAGCAACAGCGCCGAGGCTCAGCAGGAAAGCCGTCAAGGCGAGGCGGCGCACGAATCCGGCCACTTCCGAGTCGCTCTCGGACGCTGGCAGTCGCGCTTCGAGCAGTGCAATGCCCTCGCCGGTCGACGCGAAGATCGGGGTGCTCGACGCAAACAGGTCGCGCGGCTCGATGCGGCGCGCCACGCTTTCGGCGCGCGACAGCGCCGTCGAATGCAGTTCCTTGAAATCGGGCTCGACGTTGTCGAGCCAGTTCGACAGGCGGACGAGACGGATCGGCACGCCCGCCTGCTCGGACAGGGCAACGGCCAGCCGGGCGTCGAAATAGCGCAACGCGACGACGCGGGTCTCGACGAGGTTGGGCACCAGCGCCGCGGCGCCGATCAGGCCGTCCGGCTGCCAGGACGGGGCCAGCATGAAGCGTTCGCCCTGTTCCGTCACCGCTTCGAGCGTCTCGTTCCACGCCACGTTGCGGCCGGTGCTGGCGATGACGTTCGTCCCGACGATGACGGCGCAGGCGCCGAGATTGAGCGCGCCACAGCTGCGTCGCAGGAACAGCTCAGTCTGCTCGCGGCTGCCCGCGCGGATCAGCCGCTGCAACGGCTGGCGATCCGCGAGCACGCGCGTCGTCGTGAGCGTGTCTTCGCTGAGGCGACGCAACTCCTCGCGCGCGGCGACGCCGGCGAGCTGGACCCGGGCGATCGCCTCCTGTTCGGCCTGCTTGTGCAGCAAGCCGACGGCGCTGATCGCCAGCACCAGGATCGCGGCGAGCACGAGTCCGCCGAGCGTGAGCGTCAGCGTGCGCTCGAGCGTGGCCGGCCCGGCCGCCAGCCGCCTGAGGCTCGCCATCCAGTCTTTCAGCAATGCAGGAATCCTGTCCATCAGCCTGTGCGCCTGTCGGCACGCCACTCCACGAGTGTCTTGATCACGAGCGTCACGATCGCCAGCAGCGCGAGCACGGACGCCACTGCGAAGGCTGCCACGAACAGGTACTCGTTGTAGAGGATCTCCACCTGCAGCGGCATCGTCGTCGTCAGGCCGCGGATGTGCCCGGACACGACGGAGACCGCGCCGAATTCACCCATGGCGCGGGCGTTGCACAGGATCACGCCGTAGATGAGGCCCCAGCGGATCTTCGGCAGCGTGACGCGCAGGAAAGTAGTCCAGGCGCCGGCGCCGAGCGTGATGGCGGCCTCCTCTTCCTCGCTGCCCTGCTGCTGCATGAGCGGAATGAGCTCGCGCGCGACGTAGGGAAACGTCACGAACATGGTGGCGAGCACGATCCCTGGCACCGCGAAGATGACCTGGATGTCGCGATCCTGCAGCCACTGGCCCCACCAGCCGTGCGCGCCGAACAGCATGACGAACACCAGGCCCGCGATGACCGGCGAAATGGCGAACGGCAGGTCGATCAGGGTGATCAGCAGGCTCTTGCCCTTGAACTCGAATTTCGCGATCGCCCACGCGGCCGCGATGCCGAACAGCGTATTGACCGGCACGACGATCGCCGCCGTGAGCAGCGTCAGCTTGATCGCGGCGAGCGTGTCCGAATTGTCGAACGATTCGAGGAAGACGCGCCAGCCCTCCGCGAACGCCTGCCCGAGCACGGCACCGAGCGGCGCCAGCAGCAGCAGGGCCAGGAAGCCGATGGCCACCGAGATCAGCGCGATGCGCCCGGCACGCACGCCTGGCGGCACATGCTTGCGCTGCTCGAACCGCGGGGCTGCGCCAGCCACGTCAGGCCCCGACCTTCTGGGTGCGCGGGCGCGCGCGCCGCTCGACCCTGCGGCCCGTGTCGGCGGGCCCGACATGTCGCCGCCGGCTCCACGACTGCACCAGGTTGATGGCGAACAGCATCAGGAAGGACACGAGCAGCATCATGAAGCCGAGCGCTGCGGCGCCGTTGTAGTCGAACTGCTCGAGCTTGATCACGATCAGGAGCGGCGTGATTTCGGTCTTGAGCGGCAGGTTGCCGGCAATGAACACCACCGACCCGTACTCGCCGACGCCGCGCGCGAACGCCATCGTGAAGCCCGTGACGAGCGCCGGCAGCACCGCCGGCAGGATGATGCGGCGGAACACCGTGAAGGGGCTCGCGCCGAGTGTTTCGGCGGCCTCCTCGAGGTCACGCTGCGCTTCGACCAGCGCCGGCTGCACCGAGCGCACCACGAACGGCAGGCCGATCAGGATCAGCGCGACGACGACGCCGAGCCAGGTGTAGGCCACCTGGATCCCGAACAGCTCCTGCAGCCTCACGCCGAGCCAGCCCGTCGGCGAGAAGACCGTGGCGAGCGCGATGCCCGACACGGCCGTGGGCAGCGCGAAAGGCAGGTCGATCAGCGCATCGACCAGGCGGCGCCCCGGAAACTCGTAGCGCACGAGCGACCAGGCGACGATGAAGCCGAAGAAGGCGTTGACGACCGCGGCGATGAAAGCCGCGCCGAAACTCAGCCGGTAGGACGCAAGCGCTCGTTCGTCCAGCACCACGTCGAGAAACTCCGACCAGGTCAACGACGTGGTCTTGAAGACCAGCGCCGCGAGCGGCAGCAACACGAGGGCGCTCAGGAAGAACGTCGTGAACCCGAGCGTAAGCCCGAAGCCCGGGAGGATGCTGGGCTGGCGGAACCAGGAAGCAGCCATCTCAGGAATCCGCTGCCGGCTCAGCGCGCGCCGAGTTGACGATCAGCACGGGACGCTCGGGCGTCCCTTCGAGCAGCGACTTGAGCCAGTCCCACTGGATTGCGTCCGGGTTCGACGTGCCGAGTACCAGCATGCTGCGCTCGTACGCCGCGAGTTCCTTCTGCAGCTCTTCCGCGACGATGCCGGGGCGCAGTTCGGTCCGCATGTCGAGGCCGTGGTCGGCGAGCGCGGCCGAACGCGCGTCCAGCAGGTTGCGCATGTGCGCCCCCCGCTCCGACTCGCCGGACGTCTCGGGTTGGATACCCAGGTAGATGGCCTCGGCCGCGACGTGGCGCAGCAGACTCGCCGCGACCGCGAGCGTCGCGCGGCGCGACTCGGCGTCGAGCGTGTGGATCACCACGTGGTTCGGCAGCGGTGCCGTGGGCGGCACGCACAGCAATTGCACGGCGCCGTGCGTCAGGTGCCACTCTGCCGCTGCCGCGCAACCGGGTCCGGTCGCGATCGCGGGCATGCCGGGCGGCGCCCGCTCGAAGCGGCCGATCCGGGTCGCGACACGCGTCTGCATGCGCGTGCCGAGAGTCAGGAGCAGTGGCGAATCGCGCAGTTCGCGGGCGGACGTTTCGTCCGCAGCGACGGCAGTAAAACTCGAAATCGGCGTCGGCAGGACGTGGATGCTGCGCGCGCCGACGGCGACTCGCTGTCCGACCGCGACCGGGAAATCGCGTTGTTCGGGCAGCGTGCGCGACACCTCGAGCAGGGAGCCCTGTCCGGCAGAACCTTCGCGTCCCGGCGCGACCGGTACCGGACCGTCGCTGGCCATGCGGACACGCAGGCGCTCGACCGCGCCGCCGAACAGTACTTCCTCGACCTGTCCGTGGCTGACGAAATTCGACTTGACCGCCAGTTCGTCGGCGCAGAGTTCCACTTCTTCCGGCCGCAGGATCGCGACCACTTCCCGCGGCACCTCGCCACCCGCAGTCGGCGCGGAGCTGAAGCGCACGCCGCGCGGCGTCCGGTAACCGAGCAGCAGGTTGGCCGCACCCAGGAACGTGGAGACGAAGCGGGTGGCCGGGCGCGTGTAGAGGTCGTCGGGCTTGCCGCATTCGAGCAGGCGGCCCTGGTGCATGACGCCGATGCGGTCGGCGAGCGCGAAGGCTTCTTCCTGGTCATGGGTGACGAGGATCGTCGTCATGTCCAGCTCGCGCTGGATCTGGCGGATGGTCCGGCGCAGCTCCTCGCGGATCTTGGCGTCGAGCGCGCCGAACGGCTCGTCCATCAACAGCACCTCCGGCCGGTGCGCGAGCGCCCGTGCCACGGCAACGCGCTGCTGCTGCCCGCCTGAGAGCTGCGCTGGGAGCCGGTCGTCCATGCCCTCGAGGGCGACGAGCTTGAGCAGTTCCTTGCGGCGCGCGCGTCGGTCCGCGCTCTTTACCTTGCGGACACGCAGCGCGAATTCGATGTTCTCGCCGATGGTCATGTGCCGGAACAAGGCATAGTGCTGAAAGACGAAACCCACGTGGCGCTCGCGCGAGTTCACGTGAGTCACGTCACGGCCGTGAAGGGCCACCCGCCCGTGGTCGATCTCGGTCAGCCCGGCAATGGCGCGCAACAGCGTGCTCTTGCCGCTGCCGCTCGGGCCGAGCAGCACCAGGAACTCGCCCTGCCGGACGTTCAGGGAAACGTCGTTGACGACCGGGACGCCCTGGTACCGCTTGGTCACCTGATCTAGAACGATGGACATGCGCAGGCCATGGAGTTGATTGGGGTTTTCACGGCATCCTAGGGTCGCGCGGTTACGCCGTCAGTCGCCCCGGGGTGACATTTCGGTAACATCAGCCGCACCCAGCCATTGTGCGCGCCCTGACCCAGGAATCTGTGATGTCGCTTCCGTCTTATGAAAAGCTCGGTGTGTTCTACCTCGGTCGCGAGTACGACCCTGCTACGCAACAGCTCGGCGACGAGCTGCTGTACGACTCGCGCGACCTGACGACGCACGCCGTCTGCATCGGCATGACCGGCAGCGGCAAGACCGGCCTCTGCGTGTCGCTGCTCGAGGAGGCCGCGATCGACGGCATTCCCGCCATCGTCATCGACCCGAAGGGCGACATCGCCAACCTCGCACTGACCTTTCCGCAGCTGCGGCCGGAAGACTTCAGGCCCTGGGTCGACGCCGGCGAAGCCTCGCGCAAGGGCCAGAGCGTCGACGAGTTCGCGGCGGCAACCGCAGCGACCTGGCGCAAAGGACTCGGGGAATGGGGCCAGGACGGCGAACGTATCCAGCGCCTGCGTGACGCGGCCGTCGTGGACATCTACACGCCCGGCTCGAACGCGGGCCGGCCGCTGTCGATCCTCCGTTCGTTTGCAGCGCCCGATCCAGTGGTCGCGAACGACGCCACCGCGCTCAAGGAGCGTGTCGGCTCTGCCGTCGCCGGATTGCTCGGACTGCTCGGCATCGACGCCGATCCGATCCGCAGCCGCGAATTCATCCTGCTATCCGCCCTGCTCGACGCCGCGTGGCGCAATGGCGAGAGCCTCGACCTCGCCGCCCTGATCCGCTCGGTACAGAAGCCGCCGTTCGACAAGGTGGGCGTCTTCGACGTCGAGAGTTTTTTCCCGGCGAAGGACCGGACGGAACTCGCGCTCCGCATCAACGGCCTGCTGGCGTCGCCCGGGTTCGAGGCCTGGCTCGCCGGGGATGCGCTGGATATCCAGTCGCTGCTCTACGACGCGAACGGCAAGCCCCGCATCGCGATCGTCTCGATCGCGCACCTGAACGACGCCGAACGCATGTTCGTCGTGACGCTGGTCACGAACGAGCTCGTCGCGTGGATGCGCCGCCAGTCCGGCACCACCAGCCTGCGCGCGATCTTCTACATGGACGAAGTGTTCGGTTTCTTCCCACCGAGCGCGATGCCGCCGTCCAAGCTGCCGATGCTGACGCTGATGAAGCAGGCGCGCGCGTTCGGCCTCGGCGTCGTGCTGGCGACGCAGAATCCCGTCGACCTCGACTACAAGGGCCTGGGCAACGCCGGCACCTGGTTCATCGGCCGACTGCAGACGGAGCGCGACAAGGCCCGCGTGATCGAGGGCCTGCTCGGCAGCGATTCGGCCGGTGGCATGGACAAGTCGCAGCTCGAAGCGGCAATGTCGAACCTGCCGCAGCGCACGTTCCTGATGCGCAACGTGCACGATGCAGCGCCCGTGCTGCTGCGCACGCGCTGGGCACTTTCGTACCTGCGCGGTCCGCTGACCTCGGCCGAGATCGCGAAGCTGGCCGCGTCAGAGGGGAAAGTGTCCACCCCGCCTGCACCGGCTCCAGTGACCGGCCCTGCTCGTGCCGCCACACTGCACGCGCCGGCGAAGGCGTCAGGCAGTCGCCCCATCGTCCCGGCGGGCGTGCCGGAGAAATTCCTGGCGGCCGCAGGCAACCAGGGCGTCGAGTACGAGCCGCGCATCGGCGCGCGCGTGCGCGCGCACTTCGTCGACGCGAAGGCAGGGCTCGATGCATGGGAAAACTGGTACTACCTCGCGCCACTGACCGCGCAGGGTCCCGACTGGGAGGCAGCCGAAATCTGCAACGCGGACGCCATCCAGCTGCTCGATGCGCCAGCTGCCAACGCGACATTTGCCGACGTCGCCGGCAGCATTATTGCGGCCAAGGCCTTTGCGCAGCACGGCAAGTCGCTGGCAGATCACGTCTACCGCACGTCCTCGCTGTCGATCATGCGCTGCCCCGACCTCAAGCTGACCTCTGCGCCAGGCGGCAGCGAAAGCGAGTTCCGGGCACACCTGGCATTGGCCTTGCGCGAGAAGCGCGACGCAGCGGTCGATGGCCTGCGCAGGAAATACGCGTCGAAGCTCGACACGATCGAGGACCGGGCGCGCAAGGCGGAACAGAAACTCGTGCGCGAAAAGGAGCAGTCGAGCCAGCAGACGATGTCTTCCGCGCTCAGCGTGGGGGGCAGCCTGCTCGGTGCGCTGTTCGGCGGCCGCCGCGGCAGCGCGTTCGGCAAAGCGTCGTCCGCCGCGAGGAGCGTGGGCCGCATCGGCAAGGAGCGGACCGACGTCGCGCATGCCGAAGCCGACCTGACGGCGCTGCAACAGCAGCACGCCGCGCTGGAGGCGGAGCTGGCCGACGAGATCGCAGCACTCGAATCGAAGTTCGACGCCGGTGCGATCGCCGTGGAACAGTCGGCGATCAAGGCCCGCAAGTCCGACACCGAAGTGACGGATCTGGCGCTCGTCTGGCAGCCGGCTTGACGTAGAATCGGTCCGGTTCGCCCCACCCCGAGTGACAGCGATGGACGACCTGATCCGCAAGATCACCAAGAACCTGGGAGTCTCCAGGGAACAGGCCCGCGGTGGCGTCGTGGCACTGCTGCGTGCTGGCCAGCAGAACCTGAGCCCGACGGACTTCAAGGCATTCGTCGCAGACGTCCCGGGCGCCGACACGTTGCTCAAGAACGCCCCGCCGCCGAGTGCCCTGAGTTCGCTCGCCGGTGGCATCGGCTCGTTGTTCGGCGGCCGCAAGTCATCCGCTGGCCGCTGGGCGGGTCTCGCCGCATCGTTCGCGGAACTGGGCGTCGACATCGACACCGCGAAGAAATTCGGACCGATCGTGATCGAGCACGTCCGCGAGCACGGCGGCGAGGACCTGGTCGACAAGATCCGCGTCGCCCTCAGAGTCTGACGGCCCCACGGCCGAACCTGCCGCATGAACCGACTGAACCTGCCCGTCGCGGGTCGACAGCGAACGTATCGCGCTACCGCCTTGGCTCTCCTGGCATCAGCGCTTGCGCTCGCCGCCTGCTCGAAACCCGCCAGCCGCGAACTGCAGGCCGGCAGCTACCGCGCGGCCCTCGAGCTGCCCGGCAGCAAGACGGCGCCCTTCGGCCTGGACGTGGCGCAGGAAGAGACCGGCATGGTGCTGTACGTCATCAACGGCGATGAACGTATCCGGCTCGACGAAGTGACAGTCACCCCGGGCCAGCTGCAAGCCCGGTTCCCCGGCTATGAAACGACCCTGTCGGCGAAGGTGAGAGGCGGCGAACTGACCGGCGACGTCACGCTCGTCCACACGGACGGCAAGGTCCTGCAACTGCCGTTCACCGCGAAGCTCGGCGAAACATGGCGCTTCTACCCCGACGCCCTGCCGGACAACGCGGATTTCGCAGGACGGTGGGACGTGACGTTTACGGACGGCACCGGTCGTCGGACTGCCGGCGTCGCAATTTTCGACCAGAGTTTCGACGACGTGACGGGTACGGTGCAGATGCCGACCGGCGACCAGCGTTTCCTGGCCGGCGAGGCCCATGACGAGGAGTTGCGCCTGTCACGTTTCGATGGCGGTGCGGTGGTGCTCTACGAAGCAAAGCTCGACGCCAGCGGCAAGCTCGTTGGCGAAACGTGGTCGGATCGGGGCGGCTCACAGCGCTTCGTCGCGACCCGCAATCCCGACGCTGCGATCGATGCTGCGGCGCTCGCTTCGCGTCTGCGCAATCCCGACAGCGCTTTTCTCATTTTCGTTCAGGGATCTCGACGGCCGGACCGTGTCGTCCAGCGATCCGCGTTTCCAGGACAAGGTACTGCTGGTCACGCTCGCTGGCAGCTGGTGCCCCAACAGCCATGACGAGGCACGGTTGCTGGTGCAGCTCGACCGCAAGTACCGGTCGCGGGGACTCGAGATCGTCAGCCTGATGTTCGAGCAGCACGCGGAATTCGACCGTGCCGCTGCCGCCGTGCAGCGCTTCCGCACGGCATACGGCATCACCTACCCGACATTGATCGCGGGTACGGCCGACAAGACGCAAGGCTGCGGCCGCGTTGCCGCAGCTCGACGCCGTGCTCGCTTACCCGACTGCGATCTTCATTGACCGCAGGGGCCGCGTACACGCAATCCACACCGGGTTCGCGGGCCCGGCCACGGCTGTGCAGCACGACCTGCTGGTGCACGAGTTCGAAACCCGGATCGAAGAGCTGCTGCAGGCTGGCGCAACGCCCGCCGAGTCGAACGCGCCCACGACGGAGCCGCCGCTCAGTCCCTGAAGTTGGTGAACTGCAGCGGCAGCTCGTACTCGCCCTTCTTCACCAGCGCGATCGCATCCTGCAGGTCGTCCCGGCTCTTGCCGGTCACGCGAACCTGCTTGTCCTGCAGCGCCGCCTGCACCTTGAGTTTCGAATCCTTGATCTGGCGCTGGATCTTCTTGCCGAGCTCCGTCTCGATCCCCTCGCGCAGCGTCACGACCTGTTTCGCCGTCTGGCCGGTGATCACCGGCTCGTCGATCTTCATGCAAGCCACATCGATCGTGCGCTTGGCGAGCTTGAGCTTGAGGATCTCGATCATTTGTTTTAGTTGAAAATCCGCAGGCGCAGAGAGCGTGATGACATGGTCTTTCAATTCAAACTTGGCATTCGTCCCCTTGAAGTCAAACCGCTGGCCGACCTCGCGCGAAGCCTGGTCGACGGCGTTGATCACTTCGTTCATGGGGATTTCGGACACGATGTCGAACGAGGGCATGGCGGTGGCTCGGGACGCTGGTACAGGCCGTTAGCCTAACGCGCCCGCGTTCGGTCGAGACAGATCCCGCTAACCTGTTTCGGTATCTACTTAATACGAATACGAATGATTTGCATTGACATCTAACGACACATTCAGCAGAGTCGCGGCCAACACCGCATCAAGAACGTCGGACCCTGCATGCTCGCTTCCGCCCGCCCGGCCGTCTCGCCCTCCCGTCCCGTGGCGCAGGTCTTCGTGCCTCGCCCAGCACTGCTCGGCCTGGTCGTGACGGCCTCCCTGATAGCTGCGTCCAACGCCCGGGCCGACGACGCCCCGGCGTCCGGCAGCGACGGGCTGGAACCCGTCATCACCGTGATCGGCGACCGCATCCGCCTCGACTCGATCCCGGGCTCCGCTACCGTGATCGACGCAGACGTCCTGATCGAGTCCCGCGTCTTCACCATCAACGAAGCGATGCACAAAGTGCCCGGGGTGTTCGCGCGCGACGAGGAAGGGCTCGGCCTGCGGCCGAACCTGGGCGTCCGCGGCCTCAACCCGACCCGCTCGGGCAAGGTGCTGCTGCTCGAGGACGGCATTCCAATCGCCTATGCCCCGTACGGCGACAACGCGACCTACTACCATCCGCCGGTCGATCGCTTCGAGCGCATCGAGGTCCTGAAGGGCTCCGGCCAGATCGCCTACGGACCGCACACAGTCGGCGCGGTGATCAATTACATCACGCCACCGGTGCCGGACGTCCGCGCAGGCCGGCTCGTCGGTTCGTTCGGCAACAAGGACTTCCGCGAGATCCATGGCCAGGTGGGTGACACCTTCGGCGAGACCGGCTTCATCGCGCACGGCACCTACAAGGAAACGGACGGCGCGCGCGACAACATGCATTTCGAAGTCGGCGACGTGAACCTGAAGGTGGCGCACGCCCTCACTGAGCGGCAGGCCGTCACCTTCCGCGCGAGCTACTACGACGAGACTTCGCAGGTGACGTACTCGGGGCTCACGCTCGCCGAGTGGCAGGCCGACCCGTACCAGAATCCATTCAAGCACGACGCGATGGATGCGCAGCGTTTCGGCACGTCCGCCACGCACCGCTTCGAACCGGGTCCTGCGGTGACCTTCACCACCAACGCCTACTACACGTACTTCAACCGCGACTGGTGGCGGCAGTCGAGCAATTCGGCGCAGCGCCCGAACGATGCGAGCGACCCGGCGTGTGCCGGCATGGCGAATCTCTCCACGACGTGCGGCAACGAGGGCCGCCTGCGCCAGTACTGGACGGCCGGCCTCGAGCCGCGCGCAGTCGGTGGAGCACGGGCTGTTCGGCGTCGACAACGTCACCGAGGCGGGCATCCGCTATCACCTCGAGGACCAGTACCGCGTGCAGGCGAACGGCGACAGCCCGACCTCGCGCGAACCGGGCACTGGACGCAATGCCGGCATCCGCGAGGACAGCGACCGCTCGGTCGAAGCGATGTCGGCTTTCGTGCAGAACCGCTTCGACTTCGGCCGCTGGACCGTCACGCCCGGCGTGCGTTTCGAGCACGTCGATTACGAGCGCACGGACAACCTGACCGGGGCTGCGGGCAAGTCGACCATCGACCAGGTCGTGCCCGGAATCGGCACGACCTACGAAGTGCTGCCGGAAACGGTGGTGTTCGCGGGCGTGCACCGTGGCTTCGCCCCCCCCGGCGTTGCAGACATCGTCACGGCTGCGGGTGGCAGCGTCGATCTCGACGCCGAACTCTCGTGGAATTACGAACTCGGCGTGCGCGCCAATCCGCGCGACGGGCTCTCGTACGAAGCCACGTTGTTCCGCATGGACTTCGAGAACCAGATCGTGCCAGCCAGCGTCGCCGGCGGCTCGGGCGCGGCGCTCACCAGCGCCGGCGAAACCCTGCAGCAGGGACTCGAGCTTTCGGGGAATGCGTCGAAGCACGGGCCTTCGTCGAGTGGCCGGTCGAGGTCTTCGTTCGCGCGTCCTACACCTGGCTCGCGGATGCGGAATACGTCGGCGAGCGGTACAGCAACATGGCCGGATTCGGCAGCGTCAGCGTGACGGGCAACCGCCTGCCCTACGCGCCCGAGCACCTGCTCGCCGGCACGGTCGGCGTGCGCACCGGCTTTGGACTCGGGGTATCGCTCGAAGGCGTCTACACCAGTTCGTCGTTCACCGACGACCTCAATACCGTCGCGATCGTCGCGAACGGGCAGCGCGGCGAAATGCCCGGCTACACGGTGTGGAACCTGACGGCCAATTACGACCTGCCGCTCTGCGACTGCACCGTCTTCGCCACGGCGAAGAACCTCGGTGACACACTCTACGTTGCCGACATGAGCCGTGGGTTGATCCCGGGCATGCCGCGCCTGGTGCAGGCGGGATTCGAAGTCAGGTTCTGAGCGTTGCGCAGGTCCGCAACGCTAACCACGAAACTGGTGCGCGTGTGCTTGCCGGCATCGCCGATTTCGTCCCAGACGGCCTTCGAGCCCACCCAGATGTGGTGGGCGACCCTGAGCGCGTCACCCCCTTCGGTCAGGGAACCCGCTGGCACGAACATTCTTGTCGGGTCGTTCCGGCCAGGACCGGCGAGCCGCAGATCCTGCAGCCAGGTCTGCCAATCTGAATCCGGCTTGCTCCACATCACGATGTGAACTTCGCCCTGGACCCACGCAGACGCTCATCCGGAACGACAACCACCGCGATGCCATTGCTCCCCGTGGACTCGAGACAGATCGAGCAGTGGCACACGAAGCCATCCGGCGGGTTCCGCGTCGATCTCAAATCTGGACCGCGCCGCAATTGCATTCGCCTCTGGCCATGGGTTCCGACTAACCCCCGACCCCTGTCCCCTGACCCCTGCGGTCAGCGGCGAGCGAGGCCTTGCTCATCGCACGCAGCCTGCGGCGTTGCAGGTGCAGCCCCTGCTCGATCTGCTTCAGCTGCAGACGGAAGTTTGTCTCCTCCCAGCGCAGCAGCAGGCGCTGCTTGCGGTCCGCCACCCACTGGTCGCGGACCTTGGCCCACTCGTCGAGCGACTTGCGGAAGGCCGCGTACTCTTCCGCAACGCGTGCCTTGAGACGTTCCACTTGTTCGTCGCCGGGGCGATTGCGGCGCGCCTCGAGCGCCCGCTCGACGCGCTTGAACTGCATTGCCACCTGCGCGCGTTGAATCCAGAGGTCCGGGACGCGCTTCAGGTTGTCGGCGAGGCCGAAGAACGACAGGCTCGCGATGAGCCACTTGGTCGGGTCGTACTGCCACCACTTCACGCCGTTGCGGTAGTCGTTCTGGAAGATGTGGTGGAAGTTGTGATAACCCTCGCCATACGTCAGGAACGCGAGCGCGGGGTTGTCACGCGCGGAGTTCTCGTCGGTGTACGGCTGCGTGCCCCACATGTGTGCCAGCGAGTTGATGAACCAGGTGAAGTGGTGGTTGATCACCAGGCGCACGATGCCGGCGAGCAGGAAGACGCCCCAGACGTCACCGACCGCCCAGCCTGCGAGCAGCGGCAGGCCCACGTTCATGAAGATGGTGAGCGGCAGGTAGAACCGGTGCTGGAACATGACGATCGGGTCGCGCTCGAGGTCGCGCGCGTTCGAGAAGTCATTGATGCCGCTCGGGTAGTCGCGCAGGATCCAGCCCATGTGCGAGAACCAGAACCCGCGCTTCGCGCTGTAGGGGTCCTTGTCCCAGTCGTCGACGAACCGGTGGTGGGTGCGGTGCTGCGAACCCCAGACCAGGATGCTGTTCTGCAGCGCCATCGCGCCGAACAGCATCAGGAAGGTGCGCACGGACCAGTGCGCGCTGTAAGTGCGGTGCGCCCACAGGCGGTGATACCCCGCCGTGATCGCGATACCACAGGCCCACAGGGATACCAGCATCAGCACCCAGGCTGACGCGCTGAAACCGCGCGTAACGCCGTACCAGGGCACTACCGTCACGGCTGCCAGCGGCAGCGCCGTGAACAGGATCGTCGTAACCCAGTTGATCGGCGCATGCTCGGGCGGACGGGCGACGGCTTCGGTGTCGTTGTGCATCAAGGGAGTTCCATTCGGCCGGAATATTACTGGCCAATAATCGTACAGTTTAACGGTCGCCCCGTTTGGACGCTTGGATAGTTTCAACTCTATGATCCGTAAGCAATCTCAACTGTGCTCTGCAGCAAGAAAACGACTCCGGGTGCTACTTGTCTGCCTGCGGCGCCGCAGCATGGACGCAACCCGCAGTGCAGCCGGTTCCGATTGCGGTACCTTGATTGCTTGGTCAACCATGTGCGCGTCCGCCCGTTGATTGGACTGGACGTCCCGAAACGACTGGGAGAACAGGATGCGACTCTTACCCCGCCTCCGCTCCTGGCTGCTCTGCTTGCGTTGGCCGCTCGCCGATGCCTGCCTTTGCTCAGGAGGGGGCACCCGTGGTGCGGCCTCCCGTCCAGCAGCCGTCGCTCAAGCAGTCCACTGCACCGCAGAGCCGTTCGGCCCAGGGTGACTGTGTGCGCGAGGCGAATCGTCGCGGCTTCACGGTCCTGGAGACGTACAACTTCCAGCAATTGCGGGACGGGTGGTCGATCGAACTGCGCGTGCGCAACCAGCGCGGGCAGGTAACGAACGGCTCCTGCTTCGTCGAGACCCGCACCGGCGACGTGAACCTGTACGGTTTCGGCTGGGGTTACGACGACGAAGGCGACGACCGCATGCAGTTCAACTGCGCCTCGGTCGACCTGAAGTACCGTGAGTGCCAGTTGCCGGTGAAGGGTCGGGTGGTGCTCGTGAAGCGACTGTCCGACGCGCGTTGCGTCGAAGGCCAGTCCTGGGGCCAGCGCGGCGACCGCATCTGGGTTGACCAGGGCTGCCGCGCCAGGTTCGAAGTCACGCGCGGCGCGGCGGCGGCAGCGGCGGTTCAAACCTGGTCGATTGCTCGTCCGACGGCGGGCGTTACCGCGAATGCCCGATTGGCCCGGGCTATTTCGGCCGGCTGGTGCGGGACAACAGCAACGGTCGCTGCCGTGAAAACTCCACCTGGGGCACGCGCAACGGCGTGATCTGGGTGACCGACGGCTGCCGCGGGCGATTCGAGCGGGTCCGCGGCAACAGCGGCGGTGGCGGTGGGAGTGGCCAGAACCTTTTCGACTGCCGCTCCACGGACGGCCGCCTGCAGGAGTGCAGCATCGGCCGTGGCTATACGGCCAGGATCGTGCGCGAGTATTCGTCGGGGCGCTGCCGTCCGCAGGCCACCTGGGGCTTGCGCGACGGCAGCGTGTGGGTGACCAACGGCTGCATGGCCCAGTTCGAGCGTGTCCGCGACGGCTCGGGCGGCGGCTTCGGACCCGGCCAGGCCGAACAGGCCTGCACCAGCGAAATCCAGCGTCGCGGCGGGCGGGTCGTGCAGCAGAACGCAACGACGTCGCTGCCGGGCGGGTACCGAGTGCAGATGCGGGTCCGCATGCAGACCGGAGAGAACCGCTGGGTCAACTGCACGTACTCGACGCAGACGCAGCAGGTCCGCCTGGAGTTCGCGCCGAACTGACGGCAGAGGCCGAACTCAGCGCGAGCAGAGTTCCAGCAACCGCGGCCACGCGGCGGCGCAGGCTTGCTCGGTGCCGGGTGACAGCCCGGCGCCGAGTTCGAAGTACTGCGCTCGCACCCCGAACAGCAGCGCCGGCGGCGGCTCGCTGCCGGTGACGCGCCGGAACGTTTCCAGCACCTGCGATGGCGCGAGCGAATGACTGGTATGCGCGAAACCCGCGTCGGCGCGAACCTCGCGTTCGACGAATGGCGCCTCCGCGTCGACACAGGCATCGACGAAGATCACGCGTTCGCGCCCTGCGAGGTCGAGCGCGTGTTCAACCTGCAACTGGAAGTCGACCAGCACCTCGACGCCCGGCACTGCCGCCGCTTCGAGTCTTGCCGCCAGCAGCGGACCGACGGCATCGTCGCCCCGGCTCAGGTTGCCAACCGCGAACACGAGCGTGGGCGCGACGCTCACCCGCGCACCATCGAGTCCGCGACCGAGCCGTCGGCGTCGAGCAGTTGCACGGACAGCGGCATCTTGCCGACCGCGTGCGTCGCGCACGAAAGACAGGGATCGAATGCGCGCACGGCCACTTCGATGTGGTTGAGCAGGCCCTCGGTCAGGGTGCGCCCGTCGAGGTACTGGCGCGCCACCTCGCGGATGGCGATGTTCATCGCGTGGTTATTGTGCGTGGTCGATACGATCAGGTTCGCGCGCACGACCTGGTCGTTCTCGTCCACGCGGTAGTGGTGAATGAGCGTGCCGCGCGGCGCCTCGATGACGCCCACGCCACGCGCCTGCCGCTTGCCGCCGGCCATGAGGTCCGTGCCGAGCAGATCACCGTCGTGCAGCAGGTCCTTGATCGCCTCAGCGGCGTGCAGCATCTCGATCATGCGCGCCCAGTGGAAGCCGAGCGTGGACTGCGCCGCCCGCCCGTCGTCGAACGCCATGAACTCGCGCCGTTCGCGGTCGGCGAGCGGCGTGGGAATGAAATCACAGCGGGTGACGCGGGTCAGCGGACCGACACGGTACCAGCCGTTCTCGTGACCGAGCGCGCGCAGGTACGGGAACTTCATGTACGACCACGCCTTCACTTCTTCGGAGATCTGCTCCCAGTAGTGGCCATAGTCGACGTGGTCGAAGATCGTCCCTCCGTCCACGCCTTGCGCGCGCAGGCCGCCGTGATAGAGGTCCATCGCGCCGTCGGCACGCACGAGGCTCAACGTGCGCGCCTCGAACGTGCCGAAGCTGCGGTAGGTCGCGAGGTCCTGCTCGAAAAGCTGTCTAACCAGACGCACGGCGTCGCGGCTCCAGGCGATCATCTGGTAGATGTCTTTCTGCAACTCGTCGCGCTCGGCGGCCGTGAGGCTCTTGTTCACGCCGCCGGGCACAGAGCCCGTGCCGTGGATGCGCTTGCCGGCCGTGTGGCGGATGACTTCCTGGCCGTACCTGCGCAGCAGCACGCCCTGCCTGGCGACGTCGGGGTACGCCGCCGCGACGCCCACGATGTTGCGGCGCGCGACGTCGGAGCCGAAGCCAAACAGCAGGTCCGGCGACGAGAGATGGAAGAAATGCAGCGCGTGGGACTGCAGGATCTGCCCGTAGTGCATCAGGCGACGGATCTTCTCCGCCGTGGGCGTAACCGTCGTCGCGCCGACCACCTGGTCGAGCGCCTTGCAGGCCGCGAGATGATGGCTCACCGGGCAGATGCCGCACAGGCGCTGCACCATGACCGGCACTTCCCAGTACGGCCGGCCCTGGATGAATTTCTCGAAGGCGCGGAACTCGACGATGTGCAGCCGCGCCTGCTGGACGTGGCCGTCCTCGTCCATCAGTAGCGTGACCTTGCCGTGACCCTCGACGCGCGACAGCGGCTCGATCACCACGCGGCGCAGCTGCTCAGGGTGGGCGGCGGTTTCCAGCGGAAGCGTGCTCATTGCGGGCGGCCCTGCTCAGTCGTAATGGATCAGGCCGTGGCCGAGTTTCGGCGTGCGGCCCTCGATCAGGTCGGTGAGGAATTTCCAGATGGCGTCGCCCGACGGCGGGCAGCCCGGAATGAAGTAGTCGATCTTCACGACTTCGTGCAGTGGATGCACCTTGTCGAGCGGAAGCGGCAGCTCGGGATCGTTCGGAATCATGCCGTGGGCCACGCCGGGATCGGTCAGGTACACCTCCTGCAGGCACTGGCCGAGGTCGAGGTGGTTGCGCTGCGCGGGCAGGCCGCCCGTCACGGCGCAGGCGCCCATCGCCACCAGGATCTTGCAGTTGGCGCGGAACTCACGCAGCACGTGCACGTTCTCGGCGTTGCAGATGCCGCCTTCGATGATGCCGATGTCGCACGGCCCGCAGTGCTTGATGTCGGTGAGCGGCGAGCGGTCGAACTCGATGCGTTCGAGCAGCGGGAACAGCCGTTCGTCGATGTCGAGCAGCGACATGTGGCAACCGAAGCAGCCGGCGAGCGAGGTCGTCGCGACCTTGAGCTTGCGCCGGGTGACGTCAGTCATGGTTTCTCTCCAGTGGCCGCGGCGCATCGGCGAGCGCCTGCGCACTGATCGGCGACTCGTCGTAGCGGCGCGCGCCGATCGGCGTGGCGAACCCGACGCGCTTGCGCAGGATCACGCCCACCGGGCACACCTCGACAGCCTTGTCGGTGACCTTCACGTCGGTGTCCGCAAGCCGCCCGGACTCCGCGTTCACGATCAGGTGCTTGCCGAGGCCGCGGCCGGCCAGCGAGAAAACGTGCTTGCCGTCCACCTCGCGTGCCGCGCGCACGCACAGCTCGCAGAGGATGCAGCGGTTGAAGTCGAGCAGGATCTCGGGGTGCGAGGCGTCCACGGGACGGTCCGGAAAAAAGTGCCTGAACCCGGCGGTCATCACCCCGAGATCGTAGCCTAGGGCCTGCAGCACGCAGTTGCCGCTCTTTTCGCAGGACGGGCAGAAGTGATTGCCTTCCGCGAACAGCATCTGCACCAGCGTGCGTCGCAGGTCATTCAACTCCTCGGTCTCGCTTTCGACCTCGGTCGCGCTCTCGGCCGGCGTGGTGCACGCAGCCATCAGCCGGCCATTGACCCTGGCCGTGCACAGCTTGCAGCTCCCGTGCGGCGTGAATTCCGGGTGGTAGCAGAGGTGCGGGATGTAGCGCCCGGCCGCCAGCGCGGCCTGCATCACCGTCTGGCCGGGCTCGAACGGCACCTCTTCGCCGTCGAGTAGGAAACTCGGCCTTTCGTTCACGGTTGTGCCTCCAGGTGCGCGTCGGCGTCGTCGCGGCCGGTCATCATCCGGGCGCGATCGAGCGCGCCGTCGAGGTCGAACGCCGGCGTAAAATCGAGCGAGCGCAGCTTGCGCTCGTAGGCCGGGCGGAATCGCTTCAGCGTGTCGAGGATCGGGTTGCACGCGGTGTGGCCGAGGCCGCAGTGGGCCGACATCAGCAGCACCTTGTTCAGGCGGTTCATTTCGCCGAGGTCGTGTTGCGTGCCGTTGCCGGCATGGATCTTGTCCATCGACGCGACCAGCATCGAGGTGCCGACGCGGCACGGCGTGCAGAATCCGCAGCTCTCGTGCGCGAAGAACTGCGCGTAGTTGCGCGCCACGTCGAACATGTCGCGGCTGGCATCGAACACGGTGAAGGCGCCGGCCGTGGGCAGGTCCTCGAAGGCGATGCGACGACCGAACTCGGTCGCATCGATGCAGACCCCGGACGGGCCGCTGATCTGTATCGCCTGGGTGCCCGTGGCGCCGCAGTCCTCCAGCACCTGGCGCACCGTCACGCCGAACGGATACTCGTAAAGGCCGGGCCGGGCGACGTCGCCCGACACCGAGAGAATCTTGGTGCCGGACGACTTGAGCGTGCCGAGCGAGCGGTACCAGTCGCCGCCGTGCACCGCGATCAGCGCCGCAGCGCACAGGGTCTCGACGTTGTTGACGATTGTCGGCTGCTGCTTGTAGCCATGGGTGACTGGATACGGCGGGCGATTGCGCGGCACCCCGCGCTTGCCTTCGAGCGACTCGATCAGGGCGGACTCCTCGCCGCACACGTAGGAACCCGCGCCGACATGGATGCGGATGTCGAAATCGAAACCGGGCTGGCCGCAGATGCCGTTGCCGAGCAGGTTGGCGGCGCGGCGGCGCTGCAACGTCGCTTCCAGCGGCTCGAGCAGGTAGCGGTACTCGCCGCGCAGATAGAGGAATCCCAGGCTGGCGCCGATCGCATAGGCCGCAACCGTCATGCCGTCGAACAGGAGGTCGGCATGGCTCGTGAGCAGTACGCGATCCTTGAACGTGCCAGGCTCGCCCTCGTCGGCGTTGCAGACCACGTAGCGGGTCAGGCCGGTGGCTTGACGGCACGCCTCCCACTTGACGCCGGTGGTGAACCCGGCGCCACCGCGTCCGCGCAGGTTCGAGCGCTTGATCTCCTCCAGGGTTGCGACCGGGCCCTGCGCGGCACCCACGTACGCCTCGCGCCAGGAACGTTCGTTTGCAGCGTGCTCGGACCAGCCGGCCGCGCCCCGCTGCAGCGCCGCACGCATTGCATCGCCGGGTTTCAGCGCATGGCCGAGCAGGATGTCCGCGCGGCGCACGTTGTCCTGCACCGCGAAGAACTCGGCAGGCCATTCGCCGACCGGCGTGCGGGCCAGGATGAGTTCACAGAGTCGCTCGACGCGTTCCTCGGTCAGCGACGGGATGGCGTGGCCATTGACCAGCAGCGCCGGCCCCTGGTCGCACATGCCGGTGCACGAAGTGCGCGCGATGCTGACGAGGCCGTCGTCCGACACCTTGCCCGGCTCAGCCCAGAGCCGGTGGCACATCGCGTCCATAAGGCGCTCGCTGTCGGCCATGCGGTCGGTGATGTTGTCCGAGAACAGGACGCGGTACGCACCGAGCGGCTCGTCGGTCAGGAAGGAATAGAAGCTCGCCACGCCCTTGGCACGCGAGTAGGGGATGCGCAGCAGCCGCGCGACCAGTGTGAGCGCCGGACCCGGCAGGTGGCCGAACTCCTCCTGGACCTCGCGCAGCACCTGCACCAGTGCGCCGGGATCGTGTCCCCAGTGCGAGATGATGCGTCGTACGCGCGGCTCGAGATCTTCCGGTGTGTCTGGCATGGCGATAACGTGCGATCTTCCTGGCGGACAGTTCATCCGGCCCGGACACACTGCACCGTTCCGGACCAGCCTCGCCATCGCGGAAAACCGGACTCCGGCCACGGCAAAGCGCGACGGTCAGTGGCCTCCTTGCACGAAGAGGCCCTCGGCGCGCAGCGCTTCAGCGAGCTCTTCTTCGATGCGCATCGCATCGGTGCGCGTGATTCCCTGCAGGTGCAGCGTGGGTCCGGTAAGGACCTCGAGGCCACGCTGCAGCACGCTGCCAGCCGCGCGAATCCCGGCCTTGTGCTGCTCGAAGCGCTGCGCCGGCGAATAGTGGCTCATGCCCACGTACAGCCCGAACGGGTCGGCGCGGCTGTCGCTGTAATCGAGCAGGATGAGATAAATGTTGGACCTGCCGCGTTGCGCTGGAACGAAGCGTGCAGTGACTTCGTATGCAAGCGGCAACCATTGCACGTGCCGCATCGGCAGCCACTCCGGGATGGTCGGGGCCGCGGCGTCCCAGAGCTGCTGCAGCGCGCGCTCGACGTTGAGGCCGATCTCGCCACGCAGCCACAGTTCGTGAATGGCCTGCGCACCGGCCAGGCCGTCGCGGGCCGCGAGCGCCTCGGCAAACGACTCCCAAAGTTGCTGCGACGACGCCCCGCTGCGGACCGGCAGGGTGCCGGCGACGACCTTTTTTCGCGACCTGCGCATGGCGGAATGCTACGGTTTGCAGCGGCCGGTTGTCAGTGAGATCCCGATGCGCACCGTGTTCCTTGATTACGCCACCGTCAGCTTCAACGGCGACCTCGACCCCGCTGCGTTGCGGCGCGCGATGCCGGGCCTGGAACTGCGCGACCACAGCACGCAGGCGGAGGTGCCGGAGGCGATCGCCGGCGCCACGATCGTGCTGCTGAACAAGCTGCAGGTCACGCGCGAGACGATGGCGCAGTCGCGGGACCTGAAACTCATCGTGCTGGCCGCGACGGGCACGAACAACATCGACCTCGTGGCTGCACGCGAGCACAACATCGGCGTCTGCAACCTGCGCGACTACTGCACGGCCTCCGTCGTGCAGCACGTGCTCGGCGTGATGCTGCTGCTGACGCAGAAGTTGCGTGAATATGACACGCTCGTCCGCGCCGGCGCATGGCAACGCGGCGAACAGTTCTGCCTGCTCGACTACCCCATCCGCGAACTGGCAGGCCGTCGGCTGGGCATCGTCGGCCACGGCGCACTGGGCCGGGGCGTTGCGCGCGCGGCGAGTCTCGCTCTGGGCATGGAAGTCCTCCTCGCGAACCGTCCGGGCGGTGTGCGCCAGCCGGGCCGGCTCGACCTCGACGACCTGCTGCCGCAGGTGGACGTGCTGAGCCTGCATTGCCCGCTGACACCGCAGACCGAGGGCATGATCGGCACGCACCAGTTCGCCCGCATGAAGCGCGACGCGGTGCTGATCAACACGGCCCGCGGCGCGCTCGTGGATTCCCAGGGCCTGGCGGATGCATTGCGCAGCGGCAGGCTCGGCGGCGCCGCGATCGACGTGCTGCCGCAGGAGCCGCCGATCCGGGGCAACCCACTGCTGGCGCCCGATATTCCCAACCTCATCGTGACGCCGCACATCGCGTGGGCAGCGCGCGAGGCGCGCCAGCGCTGTCTCGACGAAATGGCAGCGAACGTGGAGGACTTCCTGCGCGGCGGCCACCGCGGCCGCGTGGCCTGATTCCCGCGCCGTGTCAGCGGCGCGCGAGCGCCGTGCCGACTTCAAGAGCGTGCGCCGCCCAGCGCACGACCGGCTTCACGCGAGGCGAGACGAGTTCGAGCGCCTCGTCGAAATCCACCCAGCGGTACTCGCTGTGCTCGGCGCGGCCGATGAGCGGATTGATCGGCAGCGTCACGGCGGACGTCCTCGTCTCGGCGAGGTAGTACCGCGCAACCTTGCCGCCGCTGTAGGGGCCCGTCTGGGTGGAGTCGCCGCCCCAGGCGAATTCGAGGTCTGCGATGGTCGATTCCTCGCACACTTCGCGGATGGCGGCCGCCAGGGGCTCCTCGCCCTCCTCGACCATGCCCTTGGGAAAGTCCCAGTGGTTGAAGGCGCGCAGCAGCAGGTAGAGCCAGTCGTCGCCCTGCCGGCGGACGACCACGACGCCGGCCGAAAGCCGCGTGGAACGGGGAATCATGGCGCAAGTATAGGCGATTCATCGGCCTGATGGCTTTGCGCCGACCGATAGACTGCAGCTATTATTTCGGCATGAACCTGCGCGACCTTCGATACCTCGTGGCGCTGGCCGACGAGCGTCATTTCGGCAAGGCCGCGGAGCGCTGCTTCGTGAGCCAGCCGACACTGTCTGCGCAGATCCGCAAGCTCGAGGAATACCTCGGCGTGCCGCTGGTCGAACGGCAGCCCAGGCGCGTAGCCATGACGGCGACCGGTGCGAAGGTCGTCCAGCGGGCGCGGGTGCTGCTGCAGGAAGCCGACGCCATCGTCGAACTGGCGAAGACCGACCGCGATCCGCTGGCAGGCGCACTCAAGCTCGCCCTGATTCCGACGGTGGGCCCTTACCTGCTGCCGCACGTTGCAGGCCGGCTGCGGCGCGAGGTGCCGCGGCTGAAGCTCATGCTGTATGAGTACCAGACCGAGCACCTGCTCGAACGGCTCCGTGCCGGCGAGATCGACGTCGGGATCCTTGCGCTGCCGGTGCAACTTGACGGGCTCGAGTCGGCCCAACTGTACGACGAACCCTTCACGCTCGCCGTGCCTGCGGCGCATCCGCTGGCCGAGCGCGAGCGTGTGAAGATCGAGGACCTCCGCGGCGAAACCCTGCTGCTGCTGGAGGACGGACACTGCCTGCGCGACCAGGCGCTCGAAGTCTGCAGCCGCGTCCCGGTAAACGAGGCCCAGGACTACCGCGCGACCAGCCTCGAGACCTTGCGGCAGATGGTCGCGGCCGGTCATGGGATCACGCTGTTGCCGGAACTGGCGGCGGAGACACCGGTTGGCACTGCCCGCGGCCTGCGCGTGAAGCAGTTCACCAAACCGGCACCCGTCCGCACGATCGGCGCCGTCTGGCGCAAATCGACCACGCGGGCTCCCGCCATCGATGCCATCGTGGCGACGATTCGCAGCGCGATGAAGGAAGGCACCAGGAAATGAACCTCCAGTTCGTTCGGACTCTGCTCGCCGCGGCAACACTCGCCGGGGCCTGGCCTGCCGGCGCGGCGGATTCGCAGGCCGGCGCGATCGCGGTGCGTGCCGCATGGGCCCGCGCCACGCCGCCGGGAGCCAGTGTCGCTGCGGTCTACCTGACCCTGGTGGGTGGCAGCCGTCCGGACCGCCTCGTTGGCGCGGAAACCGTGCGCGCGGCCATGACGCAGATTCACGTGGTGACGGAAGCGGAAGGCATGGCACGCATGCGCCCGATCGACGGCGTCGACGTTCCGGCACGCAAGACGGTGAGCCTGGCACCGCAGGGCACGCACCTCATGCTCATGAACCTCACGCAACCGCTCGTCGCGCGCGAGCGCTTCCCGCTGTCGCTGCAGTTCGAGTCGGCCGGCAAGGTAGACGTCAGCGTCGAAGTGCGCGGACCCGGCGACGCACCGCCGGCAGCGCACTGACCGCTCGCGCCTCGCAAGCCAGGACGCCGTCCTTGAGCGGGCCCACCCTCGCGCTCCCGGTGCATCGTCTCCACGACGAGGAAGTCGAACTCCTGCTCGCCACCGGCGAGCGCAAGGCAGAGCTGACTGCGCTGTTCGGCGAGCAGGGATACCGTGAGTTGAGCGCGCTCGCGCGCCGTGCTGCCGCGAAGCGCGGCGCTGCCGGCCCTCGCGTGTACGTGCTTCCGGGCCTGATGGGATCGCGCATCGGTTCGCGCGGCCTGCTGCTCGACGACGTGCTGTGGCTCGATCTCGTCGAGGTTGCGGCGGGCCACCTGACACGGCTTGCGCTGCCCACGGGGTCGCGGCTCGTCGCGCTGGGCGCGATGCTGCTGAACACGCTGAAACTGAAGCTGTCGCTACGGATCGCCGGCTTCGATGCCCGGCTGCATCCCTACGACTGGCGGCGCAGCGTCGGCGAACTCGCGGCCACGCTCAACCAACGCATCGCGTCAGAAAGCACTGGCGCACCGGTCATGCTGGTCGGCCACAGCATGGGCGGGCTGGTGGCGCGTGTGGCGCTCGGGCGACAGGCCGCCCCGCGCATCGCGCGCGTGGTGCAGCTAGGTGCACCCAATCATGGCTCGTTCGCGCCAGTGCTCGCGCTGCGCGGCGTCTACCCGACCGTGCGCAAGCTCGCGGCACTCGACCGGCGTCACACCGCCGAGGATCTCGCGCGCATCGTCTTCCGCACGCTGCCATCGCTCCACGAGCTGCTGCCGGACGCCGGTATCGTTGGCGGCGTCGACCTGTTCGAAGCGGATTCGTGGCCGCGCGATGAGCTGCAGCCCGACGCAGCGCTCCTGGCAAGCGCGCGACGAGAGCGTGAACGCTGGCCGGCGGGCGATGAGCGTTGCCTGCACGTCGCCGGCGTGCGCCAGGACACGGTCACTTCGTTGACGTCTACGGGAACGCAGTTCGACTACGACGTGACGCCACGGGGCGACGGCACCGTGCCGCTCGGCCTGGCCGTGCGTCCTGGTGAACGCGCGTGGTACGTCGCAGAGAAGCACGGCGGCCTGCCGAACAACGGCCGGGTGATCGCGGCAGTCGTGGACCTGCTGCGCACCGGCGAGACCAAGCGTCTGTCGTCGTCTGCCTCCCGCGGTCGAACGACCGGCGGCCGGCACCTGAGCGAAGCGGCTTTGCGACGCGTCGCGCCGCACAAGGTGCAGTGGCAGCACCTGTCGCCGGATGCGCGACGGCGCCTGCTCGAACCCATCGTGTCGCCGGAGTTTCACGGCGCAGTCGAACCGGCGGCGCTCGAGCGTGCATTCGATGCGCGTCGTGCCGCTGCGCAGCCGGCCACACCGCCAAGACGCACGCTGGAAGTCAGGCTGGTGCGGGGCAGCATCGCGGACGCCAGCGCGCGCGCGCTGGTGCTGGGCGTGTTCCGCAACGTCGATCCATCCGGGCCCGCGGCCGCGATCGACACGGCGCTTGGTGGCGCCATCCGCGAGTTCACGTTGCGACGCATGTTCGCGGCGCAGCTGGGACAGGTGTTCGTGATGCCGGTCGCCGGGCATCAGCTGCTGGCGGAGTTCGTGCTGTTCGCCGGCCTCGGCGACTTTGACGATTTCGGCGCGGACGCGCCCGCGTTCGCGGCGGAGAACATCGTTCGCACGTTCGCGCGGTCGCAGGTCGAGGACTTTGCAACCGTCCTGTTCGGCGCCGGCTCGGGCGTGCCGGTGGCAATGGCGCTCGAGCAGCAGTTGCGCGGATTCGTGGACGGGGTGCGGCACGCGGACCCTGGCCGGGTCGTCCGGCGCATCACGATCTGCGAAATCGATGCGCGCAAGTATGCGGCGCTGGTCCGGGCGACACGGCGCTTCGCGGCGCGCCTCGACGCAGACGACCTGGCACTCGTGGTCGACGAAGTGGCTGTCGCGGAACCTCCGGCCCGGCGTCCTGCGCGCTCGAAAGCCGCCAGCCGCGAAGCCGCGCAACCCGACCCGGCGTACCTGCTGGTTTCGCTCGCCGCCGAGGGTCGCAGCGACTACACGTGCCGCTCGGCATTGCTGACCGCGGGCTCCAAGGCCGCCGTACTGAGTGGGGCGATCACGCTGAGCCGTGCGGAGCTGCGCCGGCAGATCGAGCCGCTCGAGACGGGCGTGGCGACCTCGCGCGACCTGGCGAAGATCGGCGACGGATTGGCGCGGACCCTGTTGCCGGCCAGCGTGCGCGAAGGACTCGAGGCGATGAAATCGCGTCCGCTCGTGCTCGTGCACGATCGGGAAGCCTCGCGCGTGCCGTGGGAAGTGCTGCGGCTCGGCGACACGCATCCGGCGCTGGGCGCGGGCCTGAGTCGTCGTTACGCCAGCGATTCGCTATCCGTGGCAAGGTGGCGCGAGGATCGCAGCCATGCGGATCCACTGCGCGTGCTGCTGATCGTCGATCCGACCCAGGACCTGCCCGGCGCCGCCGCGGAAGGCGACGCGTTGAAGGGATTGCTGGCGCGTCGCGCCGTCACGCTCGACGTGCTCGAAGGTCGCGATGCGACACGGTCGCGCATCCTCGCAGCGCTCAGCTCGGGCGCCTTCGACGTGCTGCACTTCGCCGGCCATGCGTTCTTCGACGCGCGCGATCCCGGCCAGGGCGGCCTGCTCTGCCACGGCAAGGAAGTGCTGCGCGGGTCGGATCTCGACGGCATCGGCAGCCTCCCCGCGCTGGTCTTCTGCAACGCCTGCGAAGCGGCCCGTGTCCGCAAGCGTCCGCGTGGTCGTGTGCAGTCCGCGCGCTGGTTCGGCATGCAGCGCTCGATGACGGGAATCGCCGAGGCATTTCTCGCCGGCGGCGTTGCCAACTTCGTCGGCACCCATTGGCCGGTCGGCGACGAGGCTGCCTTCGCGTTTTCGCAGGCGCTGTACCAGGCGATGCTGCGGGGCGAGCGGCTGGGCGAGGCGGTGCTCGCGGCGCGACGGCGCCTCGAAGCGATTCCTTCGGTCGACTGGGCCGACTACGTGCACTACGGCAGCCCGGAGTTCCGCCTCGCCCTCGTACCGTGACGTAGCGCACGCTTTCTGATTGCACGGGTCGCGCAACGCGACCGGCCAGCGCCAGGCACCTGACGCGCACGGCCCTGCAAACCGTGACTCGCGGTCAACTTGATCCGCCACGATCGTATTTGACAAGGGAAATCGCGACTTTGGTCACGTCAGCGGCCTGTTCGCGCGCGAAAGAATGCGCCGCACGCGAAGCCCGGCCTGGTTCAACGGCAGCCAATGCCCGAATCGGTACCGGTCCCGCAGACGCTTTGTCCAATTACGAATCCGCTTTTGAGGAGCGCAATCCCGATGAGCAAGAAGATTTTCCAGAAGGTCGGCACGGTCGCGCTGGTCGCGGTCATGGCGGCGCCGTTTGCTGCCAATGCCGAGTCGAACTTTGCGAATGACGGGCACGGGCTCGCCGATCACGACAACGGCACGGGTCGATTTCCAGAATCACTGATCCCGAAGTTCCTGTCCCTGCAGGTCGGTTCGGCCGGCGCTCAATCGACTTGATCGACTTCGTCGCCCCGACGGCGAACGTCGGTCTCGATCAGCGGTCACCGAGGGACCGGCGGCGGCAACCGGCGCCGGCGCGGTGACCGCGCGTCGTGCGTGGCAACGGCGGTGACGTGTCAGTCTGACGGCGAACGACGGCCGGCCGCTGACAACGGCGGCACCGACACGATCGACTGGACCCAGATCACAGCAGGCCTCGACCATCCGGCCGCGCTGCACGCGCCGACGCTCGCTGACGCGGCGACAGTCGACACCGTCACGGTCGCCTGCGGCCGGCCGCTATCGTGAACCAGACCGGTCAGCCTGGACCTACACGTTCGTGAACTCGGCTGTCGTTCCGGAGGGCACGTACGGCGGTGTCGGCGTAACAACGGTCGGGTGACCTACACGGCCAGCATGCCGTAACATGGCGCCCGGACCCGGCGCCCAGGGGAGGCGCCGGGATCCGTGGTTCTCGGTCGCTGGAGTTCACGTGCGGGCACCCTCCCGAAGGATGATCGCCGCGTCGGCGTCGTGCTTGTCGGTCGCCCTGGTCGTCGGCGACGCCGGCGCCTTCACCGTCAACATCACCGCACGCAATCCGCGGACAATCTACCTGCAGGTGGGTGTCGGCACGTTCACGGGCGGCACCTACAATGCCGGCGGGTCGCCGGCGAACAATCCCACCGTCAACGTAGTCTCCGTGACTGTGCCGGCCGCCCAGGTCGGGAGCGGCGCGGCCCAGGCCATGACGACCAACAGCACGGCCTCGCAGAGCCTCTACGACAACTACACGTTCTGCAACCTGCCCGGGCAGCTCTACATCGGCGGGTTCTATCGCAGTACCAGCAACACGCGGCGCGGCGACGCTGAGCGCGACGTCGCCCGCCAACCTGGTCAACAGCACGCGGCAACACGATCCCGTTCACCCAGATCCGCTGGACCAGCAGCGGCAATGGCGACACCGGCGCGCAGCCCTTTCCGGCGGGAGCGTTCGTCGGCGGCGTGCAGACCATCGGCTCGATCAGCCGCAACCAATGGGCCGAGAGTTGCCACTCGTTTTCGTACAGCAACAGCGCCGTCGTGGCGGCCGGCACCTACACCGGTCGCGTCACCTACACGCTGAGCGCACCGTGACCCGCGCGATCAGGAGCGCATTCGCGTCCGCCCTGGTCGGGCTCGTGGTCCTGGCGGTCCCGCCAGCGCCGCCGCCGAGACCTTCCGCGTGGACGACACGGCCGCGCTGCCCAGCGAGACGACAGCCTTGCTGCGCTGGCGCGATTTCGCGCCGTCGGGTGGCGCGCAGGAAACGCTCGAAGGCTCGATCGCGGTCGCCGTGCGCCTGAACCTGACCGCCGTGCTCAACCGCACGGGGCGGCTGTACCTGGTGTTGCCCAAGCAGGGGACGACGCCGGTGCGGGTGAGCTGGGCGACGCAGGGTCGGCTCCTGCCCGGCGAGATTGCCCCGGGCCTGCGCACCCTGGTCTACCAGGGCCCGGTCACCAGCCCCTATCTCGAAGAGACGCTCGCGCTGCGGATCGAAGCGGACGGCAATCTCCTGCCCGGAATGCAGCGCCTGGATTTCTATTTCGAATTCGACGCGGACTGACCCGCATGCCACCGCTGCCTGACCCTCGCGCTCCTCGCCTGCCTCGCCTCGCGGCGACCTTGGCCGTGCCAGTCGCCAAGCACAGGGCTTCGCTGCGGTCGTCTCACCGCCGCGTTTCGAGACTCGCCGCGAAGCCCGGCGAGAGCGTGCGCCAGGTCGTGGAGATCACGAACGCCTCGGCACAACCGGCCACCTACCACCTGCGCACGTCCGACTGGCAACTGGCACCGGATGGCGGTGTGACGTTCTCCGGACGGGCTGGCAGCGGACAGTTGCCGCCCGTGGGTGGCGATCGAGCGCCACGAGATACAGGTTCCGGGTGGCGGCAGCTACCGCTACCGGTTCGAGGTCGAGCCTCCCGCCGACGCGCCCGCCGGCGAATGCCGGTTTGCGCTGATGATCGAGGGCGACGAGCAGACCGTGCAGGCCGCGGCACCGGCCTCGACGCTGCCGATCAGCGGCCGCATCGGCGTCATCGTCTATGTCAGCGTCGGCGGGGCAGCGCCTGGCCCTGCGCGTCGCGGCATCGAAGGTGGCCGACGTCAACGGCCGCCCGATGCCCGTGCTGGAGGTCAGCAACTCGGGCAATGCCCACGGCCGGCTCGCCGGTTTCCTCACTGGCACCGACGCGCGGGGGCGCAGGCTCGACTTCTCACCCTCGACGCTGCCGGTGCTGCCGGGCGAGACGCGCAACATCGCGCTCACGGCCTCGGAAGGCAACAACGAAGTCGCCGAAGTCGCCTTCCCGGTCACCATCAAGGGCGTGCTGGAGCTGGGCGGGGGCCAACGGGCCGACTTCGAACACACGTTCGCGCGGTGAGTCGGCGCGCCGTCATTCCGCTCGGGCTGGCCGTCCTTTGCGCCGTCGCGGCCAACGGCCGGGCGGAGGCCCAGGATGGCCGTCGCGACCGAGGCGCCGACCTACCAGGACCGTCTCATCGACGGCGGCGCGTTGACGCCGGACGTGTCGATCCGGCAATGCGCAGGCAGCGACGCGACAGCAGCGGCTGGCCACGGTCGTTCCGCGTCGAGGCCGTCACCAGCCGCGTGACCCGCGACGACGTCGACCTCGATGAAAGCGGACTGCGGCTGGGTGGCATGATCGACACACCCAACTTCGGCGCCATCACGATCGACGCCAACCTTCGCACTGCGGGTGACTACGGCGACGACGCGGGCAGCCTGATCACCGTGTACCAGCTCGGCCTGCCCATGAACGGCGGCTGGCGCGTCGACAATGCGCTCGGCGCGTTCAACACGCCCGCCGTGGACCTGGCGCGCAACCAGTACCGGTTCTACGTCCCCTCGATCGTGAACAACGGCCTGGCGACCGAGTGGCGCAACAACTCCAGCGGGCTGCAGCTGCATGCGTCCGCCGGGCAGCCGGGCCAGCTGGGCGGCATCTACGTCCCGACCTTCGAAGACCTCGGCGGCCGCCAGGTCAGCGCCGGCGTGCAGTGGAACGGCGACGGCGGATGGTCGGCCGCGCTGCAGGGCGTGGACGTGGACGACGTCCAGCCCGGACTGATCATGCCGACCTCGTCGAGCACGATCTCAGCGCAGTCGCTGCTCGGCGCAGTCGCGTGGAGCACGCCCGACACCCGAGTCCAGCTGAACCTGCTCGGCAGCGCCGAAGGACGATGCGGGCAACCAGACCGGCGCCTGGCTGGACACGGGATCTGAGGTACGGCCGGGTCCAGCACATGGCCGGCGCCTTCCGCATGGACCCTGACCTGGTCTGGGGCCACCTGGCCATGCCGAGCAACCTGCAGGGTGGTTACTACCGGGCCGCGTTCCAGAGCCGCCAGTGGCTCCTCGACGGCGGCGTCGATTTCGTCACGCCACTGGAAGGCGACTGGTTCCGACACCGTGTTCGCGACGGGCTACGCTCGTTACCAGTTCACGAGCCGCTCGGGCCTGGGCGGCGGCGCCAACGTGCGCGACAGCGACAGCGACGCCTGGTCCGTCTTCGGATTTGCAGACCAGGAGAACCGCTGGGGCATCGGGCGGGCGCAGGCGGACTATGCGACCGACGACGACCGCGACAGCATGCAGCTGACGCTGGACCAGACCTGGCAAACCCCGCCGAGCACGCGGCTCAACACGTCGGTCATGGTCGGGCGCGAACAACTGGCCGACGACAGCACCAATCTCTTCGGCATTGCGGTCAATGGCGGCGGCAGTCTCTGGAGCAGCCTCGCGCTGGACGTCAATGCGCGCTGGGACCGCGCCGGTGGCAGCCAGTCGTACGACAACATCCTGGCGAGCGTGGCGTTGAACTGGGTGATCCGGCGCGGCTGGACCGTCGGCGGCAACTTCTACGTCAACCGCAACACCGGACGGATCCCGCTCGAGGTCAGCTCGCCCATCCCCGGCGAGCCGACGTTCATCAACCAGACCGTAGACGACCAGGGGTTCTACCTCAGCCTGCGCTACAACTGGCAGGCAGGCACGCGGTCAGCGCCGCTGGCCGGCATGCCGGGCAGCGGCTCCGGCAGCCTGGCAGGCGTCCTGTTCCTCGACGCCAACGACAACGGCCGCCAGGACGCCGGCGAGAGCGGCGCAGCCAACGTCACTGTCCTCCTCAACGGCCGGTTCCCCGACGCGGACCGATGGGATGGGCCGGTTCGAGTTTCCAACGGTCGCGGCCGGCAGTCACGTGCTGACCGTCGTGCCGGACAACCTGCCCCTGCCGTGGGTGTTCCCGACGCCGGGTGGCATCAGCGTCAAGGTCGGCGTCCGCGATCGGGCCTTCGCCGCGTTGCCGGTCCAGCGCATGCGCTGACCTGTACGACAAGCCGCCCCTGTCGAACGGTGCAGCATTGGGCGCAGTACGGTTGCGCGCCCCCGCAGAACCGCTAAGCTCGCCGCTTTCCTCCTGCCCCAAGAGAGTCGCAACGCCGTGCAACCGACCGACACGTCGAACCCGGACTACTTCCACCGGGTCGTCGATTGCCAATGGGCGTGCCCGGCCCACACCGACGTCCCCGAGTACATCCGCCTGATCGCGCTCGGGCAGTTCTCCGACGCCTACATCGTCAACCGCGAGTCGAACGTGTTCCCGGGCATCCTGGGACGTGTCTGCGACCGCCCCTGCGAGCCGGCCTGCCGGCGCGGGCGGGTCGAGGACAAGCCGGTCGCGATCTGCCGCCTGAAGCGCGTCGCTGCTGACCACAAAGACGACATCACCGGCCGCCTGCCCGTGATCCCTGCGCAGAAGAACGGCAAGAAGATTGCGTGCATCGGCGCAGGCCCCGCCTCACTCACGGTCGCCAACGACCTCCTGCCGCTCGGCTACGAAGTCGTGATCTTCGAGCAGTGGGACAAGCCGGGCGGCCTCATGCGCACCAACATCCCTGCGTTCCGGCTGCCGGAGACCGTGCTCGCCGAGGAAATCGGCTACATCGAGCAGATGGGCGCGCAGATCCGCTACAACTCGCGCATCGACAGCATGAAGAAGCTGCTCGAGACCGGCGGCTTCGACGCGGTGTTCATCGGCAGCGGTGCGCCGAAGGGCAAGGAACTCAAGCTGCCCGGTCGCGCCGAGGGCGACGCCAGCATTCACATCGGCATCAACTGGCTCGAGTCGGTCGCCTTCAAGCACCTCGACCGGATCGGCGAGAAGGTGCTGATCATCGGCGTCGGCAACACCGCGATGGACTGCTGTCGCTCCTCGCTGCGCCTCGGCGCGAAGAACGTCAAGGTCATGGCGCGCAAGCCGCGCCAGTTCTTCAAGGCCAGCGAGTGGGAGCTCGAGGACGCCGAGAGCGAGAACGTCGAGATCGTCGTCAACCACTCGCCCAAGGCGTTCGTGGTCGAGAACGGCAAGCTCAAAGGCATGCTGTTTGAACTGATGGAATACGACTTCGACGCGAAGGGCCGCATCACGGCCGAGCGCGTCACGGGTGAGGCGTTCTTCCCGGCGGACGACGTGATCCTCGCGATCGGCCAGGAGAACGCGTTTCCGTGGATCGAGAACGACCTCGGCCTCGAGTTCGACAAGTGGCACGTGCCGGTCGTCGACGCGAAGACGCACCAGTCGACGCGCCCTGACGTGTTCTTCGGCGGCGACGCCGCGTTCGGCCCGAAGAACATCATCTGGGCGGTCGAGCACGGCCACCAGGCCGCGATCTCGATCCACAATCACTGCATGGGACAGCCCGTCACCGAACGGCTGCCGCCAACGCTGAACCTCTCCTCGCGCAAGATGGGCCTGCACGAGTGGTCGTACAAGAACGACTACAACCCGGTCGAGCGCCGGCTGGTGCCGCACGTGAGCCTCAAGGAGCGCTTCAAGCAGATCAGCATCGAGGTCGAACTCGGCTTCGATGCGGAACAGGCGGCGCAGGAAGTGCAGCGCTGCCTCAACTGCGACGTGCAGACGGTGTTCGAGACCAAGTCGTGCATCGAGTGCGACGCCTGCATCGACATCTGCCCGACCGACTGCCTGACCATCACGCAGGACGGTGAGGAAGCCGATCTTTCGCAGCGCCTGCGCGCGCCGCGGAAAAACCCGCACGAACCGCTCTTCGTCTCCACGCCGCTCAAGCACACGGGCCGCGTCATGGTGAAGGACGAAGACCTCTGCGTGCACTGCGGACTCTGCGCCGAGCGCTGCCCCACGGCGGCCTGGGACATGCAGAAATCCACGATCCACCTGCCCCACGCGAACGACCACCAATGGCCCAGTCCCAAGCAACGCAAGACCGCGTAAACGACTTCGTCATCAAGCTCGCCAACGTGAACGGCACCGGCTCGGCCAGTGCCAACACGATGCTGATGAAGTCCATCTTCCGGATGGGCGTGCCCGTCATGGGCAAGAACTACTTCCCGTCCAACATCCAGGGCCTGCCCACCTGGTACGAGATCCGCGTCACCAGGGATGCCTATGTCGCGCGCTCGGGCCGCGTCGACCTGATGGTCGCGATGAACGCCGAGACGTACCAGAAGGACGTGCGCGAGGTGAGCCCCGGCGGCTTCCTCATTTACGACTCGACGTGGCCGCGCTCCGCCGTGCTCGCGCGCGACGACATCGCGATCCTGGGCGCGCCGCTCGCGAAGATCTGCAACGAGAACTTCGTCGGCGTACGCAACCGCATCCTGATGAAGAACGTGATGTACCTGGGCCTGCTCGCCGCGCTGCTCGAGATCGACGTGGAAGTCATCCGGCAGCTGCTGAATGAAAGCTTTTCGAAGAAGCCGGTGCTGGTCGAAGCCAACATGAAGGCCGTCCAGCTCGGCTACGACTACGCGAAGCAGCACCTGCCCTGCCCGCTGCCACTGCGCGTCCAGCGCATGGACAAGACGCAGGGCAACATCATGATCGACGGCAACACGGCGGCCGGCCTCGGCGCGGTGTACGCCGGGGCGACGGTCGGCCCCTGGTACCCGATCACCCCGTCCACGTCCCTGATGGACTCCTTCAAGTCCTTCTGCACGAAGCTGCGCAAGGACCCCGAGACGGGCCAGAACAACTATGCCGTGATCCAGGCCGAAGACGAGCTCGCCGCCATCGGCATGGTGCTCGGCGCCAACTGGAACGGCGCGCGCGCCTTCACGGCGACGAGCGGCCCCGGCATCTCGCTGATGAGCGAGTTCATCGGCCTCGCGTATTACGCGGAAGTGCCGGCCGTGATCGTCGACGTGCAGCGCGTCGGCCCGTCCACGGGCATGCCGACGCGCACGCAGCAGTGCGACCTCATGCTCTGCGCGTACGCGTCGCACGGCGACACCAAGCACGTGCTGCTGTTCCCGTCGAACCCGGAAGAATGCTTCTACATGATGGTGCAGGCGTTCGACCTGGCCGAGCGCCTGCAGACTCCGGTCTTCCTGATGTCGGACCTCGACATCGGCATGAACGACTGGATGTGCCCGGAGCTGAAGTGGGACGACGCGTATCGCCCCGACCGCGGCAAGGTCCTGTCGAAGGAGGAGATCGAGGCGCTGCCGAAGTTCCACCGTTACCTGGACAGGGACGACGACGGCATTCCGTATCGCACCCTGCCCGGCGTCTCGCCGAAGGGCGCGTACTTCACGCGCGGTTCCGGCCACAACCAGTACGGCGGCTACACGGAAGATTCGGCGGAGTACCAGGTGGTCATGGAGCGCCTGCTCCGCAAGTTCAAGCGCGCGAAGACCCTGGTGCCGCCGCCGGTCATCGAAGCCACGGGCACCAGCGACATCGGACTGGTCGCGATCGGCAGCAGCCGCGGCGCGGTCAACGAGGCGCGCGACATCCTGGCGAAGCGCGGCATCGCCATCGACTACATGCGCATCAAGGCCTTCCCGTTCACCAAGGAAGTCGAGGCGTTCATGGCTTCGCACGAGAAGATCTTCGTGGTCGAGCAGAACCGCGACGCCCAGCTGCGTTCGCTGCTCACGCTCGAGACCGACGTGCCGAAGTCGAAGCTGCATTCGATCCTGCATTACAGCGGCCTGCCGATGACCTCGAAGGAGATCGTCGAGGCCGTGGTGGCGGAGCTGGGCGACGCACGGCGCGCGAGCCTCGCCGCCGCAAAGTAGCCAGTCGGGATCCGCAGTGAGCGATTGCGACGTCTCCGCCGACTAACCCCCATCCCCTAACCTCCACCGGCCAAACATGTCCTTCATCAACAAGCCGAAAGTCCGCCACCCGGACCTGCCGAAGAACGAGCTGGGCCTGACGCGGCGCGATTACGAAGGCGCGATGTCCACGCTCTGCGCGGGGTGCGGCCACGACTCGGTCACTTCATCGATCACCCAGGCGATCTGGGAGTTGAGCCTGCGCCCCGAGCAGCTCGCGAAGCTCTCAGGTATAGGCTGCTCGTCGAAGACCACGGCCTACTTTGCGAGCGGCGCGCACGGCTTCAACGGCGTGCACGGCCGCATGCCCTCCATCGCGACGGGCGCGAATGCCGCAAACAAGGCGCTGCACTACATCGGCGTGTCGGGCGACGGCGATTCGCTGTCGATCGGCTTCGGCCAGTTTGCGCACGCGATCCGCCGCAACGTGAACATGCTGTACATCTGCGAGAACAACGGCGTCTATGGCCTCACCAAGGGCCAGTTCTCCGCCTCGGCGGACATCGGCACCAGGTCGAAGAAAGGCGAGGAAAACCAGCAGGCGCCGGTCGATCCCTGCCTCGCCGCGCTCAGCCTCGGCGGCACGTTCATCGCGCGCAGCTTCTCGGGCGACCGCGAGCAGCTGGTGCCGCTGATCAAGGCGGGCCTGATGCACAAGGGCTTCGCGATGATCGACGTGATCTCGCCGTGCGTCACGTTCAATGACCACGTCGGCTCGACCAAGAGCTACGAGTTCACGCGCGAGCATTACCACGAGGCCGTGCACACGGATTACATCCCGGCGCGCCAGGAGATCACGGCGTCTTATGGCGAGGGGGAAGTGCTGCCGGTGCAGTTGCACGACGGCAGCCAGTTGCGCCTGCGCAAGCTCGACAAGGATTACGACCCGAACCACCGCGGCAAGGCATTCGAGTACCTGCGCACGAAGCTGCGCCAGGGCGAGCACGTGACCGGCCTGATCTTCCTGGCGCCGGGCCAGGATCCCGACATGCACGAGATGCTGCAGACCACCGACGTGCCGCTCAACCAGGTGCCCTACGAGACGCTGCATCCGGGTGCGGCCGGTCTCGCGAGCATCCTCAAGCGCTATGCCTGACCGCTGCTGACTGCCCGGACCATGACGCGCGTCACTTGGCGTGGCCGTTCTGCCCCGTAGAATGCCGCTTATGCTTAAACCGGTGTCTCACCCTCGCTGCCGATTTGCCGCCGTTGCGGCAATGGCGACGGTTGCGTGCCTGCTCGGCATGGCAGGCGAAGCCCTGGCGTCGTCGGTCTACAAATGGGTCGACGCCGCGGGCGTCACTCACCTGTCCTCGGACAAGCCGCCTGCCGGCGTCAAATACGAACGCGTGGCGCTGGCGTCCCCGCGCAAGTCGCCGTCGGGCCGGAGCGGGACCAGTGCCGCGGACGCGCCGACCGGCACGCGGATTGTCACTGCCTCGCCGGAACAGGCCGCTCGCCGCAACGCGGTGGTCACCTCCCTGCGCAACCGGGAATGCGTGGTCTCGCTCGAGGCGATCGATCGCATGGCCAAAGGCGGCACGGCGGTCGATCCGGCGGAATTCAGCCGCTTGCAGCAGACCGCCGACCAGAATTGCAGCAAGGATCCCGCCGAGCGCCGGCAGCAGGAGGAAATGGCGGCACGGCTGCGGGTGTCGAAGGGCGACACCTGCATCGACGCTCGCAACAAGCTCGCGGACATGCTCGAGCCGGGCCAGCGACCCTCGCGCGACCAGTTGCAGACGCAGCAGGAATTCATCGAAAGCCACTGCACGTCGCCGGTGCGCTGAGGCGACGGCGTTGACCGAGCCCGCAGCCTGCCCGGTCGAACCCGAGCGCGCTGCCAGCGAATCCCGAGGCATGCATTCAAACGAGCCCTGGCTCGCCATCGTCAATCCGGTGGCCGGCCGCCCGCGCAGGAACGCGCGTGCCTGGCTCGCAATGGAACGAGCCCTGCGCGATGCGGGCCTCCGTTTCGACGTCGAGTTCACGACTGCGCCGGGCGACGGGGAGCGCATCGCGATTGCGGCCACGCAAGGCGGCCGTAGCCGTTTTCTCGTCGCCGGTGGCGACGGCTCCGTGCACGATGCGGTGAACGGAATGATGCGCGCGCGTCATGCCGGGGCCAGCACAGCCACCCACGCCGCCATTCCGACGCTCGTGCCGTTGCCCATTGGGACCGGCAACGACTGGTCACGCACGCTCGAGCTGCCGCACGATCCCGCCGAGCTGGCAGCCGTCATCCGGCGCAATCGCGCGCACCCGCACGACGTCGGCCGCATTGACTTCCCCGGCGCGGCCGGCACGTGCGACGCCACCCGCTGGTTCATCAACGTGGCCGGCGCCGGCTTCGACGCGCACGTCATTGAACGCATACCGGCGCGGACGCCAGCGGGCTCCGCTTACCTGGGCGGAGCATTGCGCGAGCTTGGCCGCTACCGCTCACCCGACTTCAGGATCGAGACGGCCGGCGACGGTGCCGCGATCGAGGGCAAGCTGCTGCTCGCCTTCGTCGCGAACGGACGCTACTGCGGAGGACGCATGCATGTGGCGCCCACGGCGCGACAGGACGATGGCCGGTTCGATGTCGTAACGATCGACGAGGTGGGCCTGCTGCGCGCGCTGCCGAAGCTTGCGAAGCTGTATCGCGGCAGCCTGCTGCACGACCCGCTGGTTCGGCATCGCCTGGCGGACAGGGTGCGTATCGAGGCGACGCCCCCGGCAGGTATCGAAGCCGACGGTCAGTTCGTCGGCCGGACGCCGGCAGTGTTCTCAATCGTCGGGGGCGCGCTGCAAGTCCTGCGCGGGCCATGATGAAAAGTACCGTGTCGTTCCGGTTTCTTGGCGGAACATACATACCGTAATAACAGTCAAATTTATGAGACTTAGGACTATTTCCCCGCCAACATGGCAAGAATCGCACCTGCGTCACGCTATTCTTTTTGCATCGCACACATACTTCCGCTCAACAGGCGGCCAGCCCTCATGGCCGAGGAGAACGGAATGGAAATCGCAGCTCTCGTGTTGTTCGGTTCGATCGCGCTCTGGCTCGCCGGGGAACTCAACGACAACCAGGCCTGACGCTGGCCCCGCGGTCGGCGAGGCGTAAGGTTCCGGCATGAACGCGCCTGGTCTCGTCACCCACCGTGGGGGTTGTCACTGCGGCGCAGTCCAGTTCGAGGTCGAGGCGCCCGCGCGCCTCACCGTCCACGACTGCAACTGCTCGGTCTGTTCGATGACGGGTTACCAGCACCTGATCGTGCCTGCCGCCCGTTTCCGCCTGCTGCGCGGCGCCGATGCGCTGACCGAATACACCTTCAATACCGGCGTTGCGCGACACCGCTTCTGCCGGCACTGCGGGATCAAGTCGTTCTACGTGCCGCGCTCGAACCCGGACGGGTTCAGTGTCAACGCGCGCTGCCTGGATCCCGCGACCATCGAATCGGTGACGATCGAGCCGTTTGACGGCCGGCACTGGGAAGATTCCGCCGGCGTGCTGCGCCACCTGTCGTCGGGCTGACGTTGACGCCGCCCGCGTCAGCGGTCGTCCACGTACGTGTCGTCTTGCGCCTTGGCCGCCGGCTTGACGGGTTCGATCGTCTGCGAGGCCGTCACCCCTTTCAGGTTGCTGGAAACATCCGGCACACGCGCCTTATTGCGCGCAGTCGCGGACTTCGAGCGTGCGATCGCGGCCGTTTCCTCGGCACGGGCCGCGCGCCGGCGCGACAGGGCGAAGAACAGCAGCCCCGCGAGCAGCAGCAAGCCGATCATCACGAATTTCATCGGGTTCATCCCTGGTTTCCGCACATCCGCCGGCAGCCGCACACGGGTGCGCTGCCGTCCTGTCCGGGTGCAAGTCTCACGCGCGCCGGCCACGACCGAAAGGGCAATTTCGGCGGGCTTTGCGCGGGAATTCCTGACCAGACCGCAGTCATTGCCGGCGGCCGGAATCCCTCCGGCCGCGTGACTGCGTAGCCAGCATTTTACCAGTGTATGCCGCGCATGAGTGAGGCAAAGATCATCGCCTCGCGCGTCGCCGGCCGCTGTTCTTCGCCCTCGCGCTTGCCCTGGGCGGCAGCCGAATCCGGGAACATGCGGTAGGCCGAGTTCATCACGACCTCGGACATCTTCGGCATCACCAGATGCATGATCTCGGCCATCACCCCGAGGCGCGTCGCGATGCGCTGCGGCTTGCGGATGATCGCGTCGGCGATCATGTCGGCCGCCTCGTCGGGCGAGATGATCGTCGGCATCTCCTCGTACAGCTTGGTGGGCGCGATCATCGGCGTGCGCACCAGCGGCATGTTGATGATCGTGAAGTGCACGTTCTCGTCGTGGAACTCGGAGGCGGCACAACGGGCGAACGACTCGAGCGCGGCCTTCGACGACACGTAGGCCGAGAACCGCGGCGCGTTGGTCAGCACGCCGATCGACGACACGTTGATCACGTGGCCGCTCTTGCGCGCCGTCATCGACGGCAACAGGTTCATCGTCAGGCGCACGCACGCGAAGTAGTTGAGCTGCATCGTGCGCTCGAAGTCGTGGAAGCGGTCGTACGACAGCGCGAGCGAACGGCGGATCGAACGGCCCGCATTGTTGATCAGCACGTCGACGTGGCCGAACTCCTTGAGCACGTCCTTCGCGAGCTTGTCGTTCGCGGCGTACTCCGTGATGTCGCACGAGTACGTCTTCACGAAGCCGCCGGCATCGGTGATCTTCTTGCGCACCTCGGCGAGCTTTTCCTCGTCGCGCGCCACGACCAGCACCTTGCCGCCCGCCTCCGCGATGCGGATCGCCGCCGCCTCGCCGATGCCGGACGAGCCGCCCGTCACCATCACCACCTTGCCCTTCACTGCGCCCCGGAGGCTGCGGTCGATGGAGAGGTCGGGATCGAGGTGGCGCTCCCAGTAGTCCCACAGGCGCCAGGCGTAATCCTCGAGCGCCGGCACGCGGATCTTGGCCTTGTCGAGGATCTTCTGCGTCGCGGTCGAGTCGAAACGCGTCGGGTAGTTGATGAACTGCAGCACCGAGCGCGGCACCTGCAGGTCGCGCAGCACCTGGTTGAAGACGTTCTGGATCGGCTTGCTGCGCTCGACCGACTGCGTCACCTGCTCGGGCACCATCGCGAACACTTTCGGGTCGAGGCGGAACGCCATCTCCGGCGCATGGGCCGCGCGCGCGAAGACGTTCAGCATCTCGCCGACGCGACGGACCTTCGGGTCGGTGAGGTGGAAACAGCGCCCGTCGAGCTTGGGCAGGTGCGAGAGGTGGACGAGCGCGTCCACGACGAAATCGACCGGCACCACGTTGATGTAGCCGCCCTCGACGCCGACCAGCGGAATCCACCGCGGCCAGGATTCGCGCAGCCGCTGCAGGGCCTTGAAGAAATAATAGGGCCCGTCGATCTTGTCGATGAACCCGGTCTGCGAGTGGCCGAGCACCGCTCCCGGACGGTAAACGCGGAACGGAATGCGGCCGTTCGCGCGCACCATTGCCTCGGAATCGTGCTTGGTCCGGTGATACGGGTGATCGAGTTCCTCGGCCTCCTCGAACATGTCCTCCGAGAAGGTGCCGCGGTAGAGGCCGGCGGCCGCGATCGAGCTGACGAGATGGAAACAACCGGCGTTGACCGCTTCGGCGAACGCGAGCGCGCCTTGCGTGCCGGTGATGTTGGCCTTCTCCATCGCCTCGGCACTGGCCTCGAGGTCGTACACCGCGCCGAGGTGATAGAAGTGCTTGATCTTGCCCTTGAGCTTCGCGAGGTCGCCTTTCGCCACGCCGAGCTTCGGCTGGCCGAGGTCGCCCTTGATCGCCACCACGCGCTTGACGCTGTCCTTGCCCCAGAACTCGCGCAGTTCGTCGAGCTTGCCCATCGACTTCGGGCGGATCAGCACGTAGATCGTGCCTTTGCCGCGCTGCAACAGGGACTGGATCAGAAAGCGGCCGATGAAGCCGGTCGCGCCGGTGACGAAGTAGGTCATGGATGCCCCCTGGAATTGTCGGGCTACCTTAGGGATCGTACGTACTAAGGTCAACGTGGCACGAACCGGGCTTTGACTAAGATGGCGGCGTGGGCGGTCCAGGAGCTGACGGTCGCCCGGGGGGACGAAATGGCACGCAGGCAACGGGCAACGGCAGCAAGCAGCGGAAATCACGAGCGCATGTCGGCCGTGGACACCGCGTGGCTGCGCATGGACGGCCCCGCTGGCGCAATGATGATCGTGAGCGTGATGGCGACCGCCACGCCGGTGCCCGCAGCCGAGCTGCGGCGGGTCCTCGAGACGCGGCTGCTCTGCTTCCCGCGTTTCCGCCGGCGCGTCGAAGCGGATCCCCTCGGCGCCTCGTGGGTCGATGACGGCGACATCGACATTGACGCGCATTTCGTCGTCACCAGGCTGCCCGGCAAGGGCGGCAAGCGCGAACTCCAGGCGCTCGCGGCCACGCTTGCGGGAGAGCGGCTCGACCCGTCGCGCCCGCTGTGGCAGGTCCACTTCGTCGAGCACTATGGCGCCGGCAGCGCCTGGATCCTGCGGCTGCACCACTGCTACGCGGACGGCATCGCGATGATCCGCGTGCTGCTCTCGCTCACTGAGCAGGACGCCGGACCGGCTCTGGCCGGTGCGCAGGAAGCGGAATCCAGGGGGGAGCAGCGTCGTGACCAGGGCGCAACGGACCCGCTGCCGCTGCTCGACTGGATCAACCAGTTTTCCCAGCCAGCGGGCGACATCCTCGAGCACGCGCTGGCCGAGGGCGCGCGTCTGCTCGAAGCGGGCGTCCATCGCCTGTTCCACCCGGATACGGCCGCCACGGTCGCGCTGCATGCCAGCGGCATGGTCGGCGAACTCGCGAAAGTCCTGGCCCTGCCCGACGATCCGGCATCGCCGTTGCGCGCAGTGCTCAGCGGCGAAAAGCGCGTCGCGTGGTCGGAGCCGCTCGACCTGCGGGAAGTGAAGACCGTCAGCCGTGCGCTCGGCTGCACGGTCAACGACGTGCTGATGGCGACGGTCGCCGGCACCCTGGGCACCTACCTGCGCGAGGAGCGCGAGTTCGACACGGCGGGTGTCGTCCTGCGCGCCTCCGTGCCCGTGAACCTGCGCGCGGCCGAGGAAGCGATGACGCTCGGCAACAAGTTCGGGCTCATGTTCGTGGACCTGCCGGTCGGCGTCGCCAACCCGCTGCAGCGCGCCTACGCGATGCACGACACCATGCGCGAGTTGAAGGGCTCGCTGCAGCCGCAGCTCACGCTGACGGTACTCGGCACGCTCGGGATGCTGCCAGCCGTGGTCCAGGGGCCGGCGATCGAACTGTTCAGCCGCAAGGGCTCGCTGGTCGCGTCGAACGTGCCAGGCCCGCGGACACCGCTGTGCATCTGCGGGCAGCGCATCGCCGAGATGTACTTCTGGGTGCCGCAGAGCGGCTCGATCGGCGTCGGGGTGAGCATCCTGTCGTATGCGGGCAAGGTGTTCCTGGGCCTGATCGCCGACCGCGCCTGCGTGCCGGATCCGCAGCGGGTCGTCGCCCGGCTCGGCCCGGAATTCGAGCAGCTGCTGCTCGCTGCGACGGTCGGCGCGCTCGGTCTCGAGCAGCGGGAGCGCGCGGCGCGGTCCGCCAGCAAGCCCCGCCAGCGGAAGCCGCGAGCCACCTCCGCCAAGCCGCGGCGCAAGGCGCGACCGCCCGCGGGAAATACCTAGCCTGCGGATTGACACACTGCAGCATGCGCCTAGGATTCCGCACAATTGACACTAGGCAGTTGTCCCGTCGGACGCGCCGCCACCAGGAGTCCCGTCATGGCCACCCGCAAGCCCCGCCCCCGCAAGTCCTCCGGCGCGACCACCCGCGCGCAGAAGGAGGGACCGACCGCGTTCCAGGATGCCGTCGTCGAGGGCTTGAAGCTGCTGAGCGAGCGGCGCTCGACCGCGCAGCGCAAGGTGCGCGACGTCTTTGAGACCGCACAGGAAACGCTGCAGACGCGCGTGGGCGGCGCCCGCGAGCAGGCGCAGGAAACCTGGGACAACCTCGAAGCACTGTTCCAGAGCCGCGTGCAGCGGGCGATGCACCAGCTTGGCGTGCCGACGGGCGAGGAAGTCCGGATCCTCACGCGGCGCGTGAGCGAGCTGAACGAAAACGTCCGCGCCATCAACGCGAGCGGCCGCGCGCGCAAGCCCGCCAAGCGCAAGGTAGCAGCGCGGCGCGGCGCCAAGGGCAAGCGCGGCAAGACCGCACGATGAGCTGACGCGCGTCCACGACGCACGGAGGTCCAGCCATGCTCGACCTGCAGCCGGCCACCGGACCCGCAAGGGCCAGTCATCGGCGTTTCGGCCTCGCCCTCGCGGGCGGCGGGCCCCTCGGCGCGTTCTACGAAGTCGGGTGCCTGCACGCGATCGAAGAGGCCTTCGACGGCTACAAGCTGACCGAGCTCGAGATGTACGTTGGCGTGAGTTCGGGCGCGATGATCGCCGCCGGACTCGCCAACGGCTTCGACACCGCCGACATGGGGCTCGTGTTCATCCACAACGCCTCGGACGAGATGAAGTTCTCGCCCGCGCTGTTCCTGAAGCCCGCGTTCCGCGAGTACGCGCGCCGCATCGCCGGTGCACCCGGCATGCTCGCGGACATCGCGCGTGAGTACCTGCGCGACCCCGGCAAGGACTGGGCCGAGGTCATCGACCCGCTCGGGCAGCTGCTGCCGACGGGAATATTCGACAACCGCCCGCTGGAGCGGGTCATGGCGCGGCTCTTCTCGCTGCAGGGCCGCACCAACGACTTCCGCCAGCTCGTGCCGCGGTTGTACGTCGTCGCCACGGAGTTGAACACGGGTCACTCGGTGCGCTTTGGCGAAACCGGCTACGACCACGTGCCCATTTCGCGCGCCATCCAGGCGAGCACCGCGCTGCCGGGCCTCTATCCGCCGGTCGCGATCGACGGCCACACGTATGCCGACGGCGCGCTGCTGCGGACGATGAACGCATCGGTGCTGCTGGATGCGGGCGCGGACTTCGTCATCTGCGTCAACCCGCTGGTCGCGTTTGACGCGTCGAGCGCGCCGCGGCCGCCGCACGGCTATCCGCCCGACGAACACGACCTCACCCACGGCGGCCTGCCGACCGTGCTGAGCCAGACGTTCCGTTCGATGATCCAGTCGCGCATGCAGGCCGGCATGAAGGGGTACAAGCAGCGCTATCCGCGTGCGGACGTGCTGCTGTTCGAACCCGACCGTGGCGACTCGGACCTGTTCTTCCAGAACGTGTTCCGTTACGCGGATCGCCGCCGCCTGGCCGAGCATGCGTATCAGCGCACGCGTCGGGACTTGTTGCGCCAGGCACCCGGCCTGCAGAAGCTGTTGCAGCGGCACGGCATCACGCTCCGTGTCGACGTGCTCGAGGACCGGCGACGAACGCTGGTCCGTGCCGTCCAGGAGCGCAAGCGCCGCCAGCTGCCCGTGACCGGCGCGTTGCATCGCACGCTCGACCGGCTCGAGCACGCGATGGCAGGCGGGCGGGCCTGACGCCTTGAAGTTGCTCGGGATCGAAATCGGCGCGGCACCGGAGGAACGCGGCACGCTCGGGCGGCTGCTCGAGCGCAACAAGGAACTGCGCGACGTCTTCGCGGCCGACCCGCCGCTGGCGAAGCAGCTCTCGCGACTGCAGAAGTGGCAGTCGAAGCGGCTGCTGCGTTCGCACGCCGACCTGCATGCCAATCCACGTTACCGCCTCGCCGTCGAGTTCTTCTTCAACGAACTCTACGGCGGCGACGTGCGGCGCCGCGATACGGACATGATCAAGGTCCAGCGCGCGATGGAGCGCCTGCTGCCGCGAGAGGGACTCGAGGCACTGTGTCTCGCCGTCCAGCTCGAGACGCTGTCGCAGGAACTCGATGCCGAGGTTGCCCGGGCGCTGCCCGCGGGCGGCATCACGGTCGAGCGCTACGCGGAGGCTTATCGGGCCGCCAACCGGCGCGCGGACCGCGAGCGGCAGATCGAATTGACCACCGAGATCGGCGAGTATCTCGACGGCGTCGTCCGCAAGCCCATGATCCGGGGACTCGTCAAGCTGGCGCGCCGACCCGCTCACGCGGCAGGATTCGGCCTGCTGCAGGAATTCCTGGAACGCGGCCTCGATGCCTTCGAGGCGATGCACGGCGCCAGCGAGTTCCTGGGCACGGTCCGGACCCGCGAGCAGCGGGCCATGGCGCGACTGTTCGCCGGCGCCGCGGATCCGTTCGAATTCGCGGCGACCACGCGCAGGAACACAGGGACACGACCCGGATGAGTTCAAGAGGCCAGCCGACGGGCAAGCGCTCGAAGAAGAAGAACGTCCGCAAACCGCCGCCTCACTGGCGCAAGTACCTGACCCAGGCCGAGCTGGAATTGCCGCCACCTGAGGACGACGCGACCGTGGACGACGAGGACCGCGGCACCGACGACTTTCAGTACACCGACCCGCCCGAACTTGCGTGGTGGCAGTCCAGGCCGGTCGTCGCTGGACTCGCGGCAGCGTGCGCGGCATTGCTGGTGGCGACAGGTATCTCGATGTTGAACGCCTCGCGCGACCGGGAGGCAGCGCGTGTCGCCGCGGCAAGGGAACAGGTGCTGACGCTGCGCGCGATCAACAGCGTGCGGGCGCTGCGCATCGCGCCGAATCCGCGCAGCTGGTCGGCCGCGCCGGATGCGTCGATCGCCTGGCCGGAGCCACCGCAGCTGCTCGAACTGCACTTGCCGGTCGGCTATTCAGAATTCCTGACCTTCGCCGTGACCATCGACAAGGTGGATCACGGCCGGGTGCTGGTCGTCGAGCGCATGGCGCCGGATTCCAACAAGGAACTGCAGTTGTCGCTCAACAGCTCGGCGTTTGGACCGGGCGAATACCGCCTGCGATTACAGGGGCACACGTGGCGCGGTGAGCGCGTCGACGCGGGCTGGGTCAGGCTGAAGGTGAGTCCACCTCAACCGTGACCCGCCAGCGCGCCCGCACTACTGGGCGCGCAGCGACTCCATCGGCGGATGCGACACGACCGAACGCGCAGCGAGTATGCCGGCCGTCCCCACCAGCGCCGCGCCACCGACGATGCCGATGACCCACACCCAGGGGTTGGGCGAGTACTGCAGGTCGAACACCTGCTTTGCCAGCAGGTAGCCGACGGCGGTAGCCCCGGCGGCGGCCAGCAACCCGGCGAGCGCCCCGAGCACGATGAACTCCGCGGCGATGCCCTGGAACACGACACTGCGGCTCGCACCCAGCGTGCGCAGCATGGCGCTCTCGTAGCGTCGCTCGTCGCCCGTGGCCTGCACTGCGGCGAGCAGCACCATCAGGCCGGCCGCCAGCGTGAACAGGAACACGTACTGCACCGCCAGGCTCGCCTTGTTCATCACGTCGCGCACCTGCGCGAGCAGGGCTTCGATGTCGATGATGGTGACTTCGGGAAACTGTCGCACGAGGTCAACCAGCAGCGGGCGCTGCTGCGGCTCCACGTGCACGCTGGTGATCAGCGTGCCGGTGGCCGATTCGAGCACGCCCGGCGAGAAGACGACGAAGAAATTGGGCTTGAACGTGTCCCAACGAACTTCGCGCAGGCTCGTGATCCTGCCGGTGATCGCCTCGCCGGCGATGTCGTACGTAAGCGAATCGCCGAGCTTCAGCCCGAGGCGCTCGGCGTAGTCGACCTCGACGGAAACCTGCGGTCCGCCCGGCTCGTCTTGCTGCCACCAGCGGCCCGCGACGATCCTGTTGCCGGGTGACAGCTCAGCCGACCACGTCAGGTTGGCCTCGCGCTCGACGAACTCGTTGGCGCGATCGCCCTGGAACTGCAGCTTCTCGACCGGTGTTTCGTTGATGGCGATCAGCCTTGCCCGCAGCATCGGCACGAGTTCCGTGGACGGCAGCCCCGCTTGCCTGAAGAACTGCTCCACGCCCTGCCCTTCGTCAGGGCGGATGTTGATCATGAAATAGTTGGGTGCATCCGCAGGCAGGCTTTTCTGCCAGTCGCGCAGCAGGTCGTCGCGTACCAGCGCCAGCAACAGCAGCACCATGAAGCCGAGGCCGAACGCGACGATCTGGACGATGCTATCGCGGCCTCGGCGCGCGATGTTGGCGAGGCCGTAGCGCCAGGCCACACCGACGCCGCTGCGCAACGGCGCCAGCAGTTTCACCAGGCCCCAGCCGGCGGCCGCCAGCAGCAGGAACGTGGCGCCGAGCCCGCCGGCCACGTAACCGACCAGTTTCGGATCGCGCACGATCCAGTACAGCAGCGCGAGCACGGCGCCGATCGCGAGTCCGTAGACGACGGCGTAGCGCAGCGGCGGCGGCTCAAGGTCGCGGCGCAGCACACGTGCGGGCGGCACGCGCTTCAGGCGCAGCAGCGGCGGCAACGCAAAGCCGACGAGCACGACGATTGCGGTCACGATGCCGAGCAGGAACGCGTCGGCGGACGGCGGCGGCAGGTCTCCCCGCAACAGGTCACGCAGCAGCCACGCGATGCCGGACTGCGCGATGTAACCGATCGCAGTGCCGACGATGGCCGTGACGACTGCGATCGCCACGAGCTGCACGATGGTCTGCGCCAGGACGAAGCGCTGCGGCGCACCCATGCACTTCATGAGCGCGATGGTGTCGAGGTGCCTGCGGGCATAGCGCTGGGCCGCCATCGCGACCGCAATCGCGGAGAGCAGCACGCTGACGAGGCTCGCTAGCGAAAGGAAGCGGCCCGAGCGGTCGGCGGAGGCGCGAATCTGCGGGCTGGCGTCCGCGATCGACTGCACGCGCTCACCGCGTTGCTTGTTGGCCTTGAGCCAGTCACGGAACTCGTTCACCTGCGCCGGCTCGCCCGCAAACAGCACAGCCCGGCTCACGCGGCTGCCGGGCTGCACCAGCTGGGTTGCCGGCAGGTCGGCGCGGTTGATCATCAGCGTGGCGGACAGGTCCGCGAAGCCGCTGCCCTGGTCGGGTCGATAGTCGAGCACACGGGTCACCCGCACGGCGTGTGCGCCAACGGTGAGTTGTGAGCCGACCTGTGCGCCGAGCTTCGCGAGCAGGCGCGAATCCGCCCACGCCTCCCCCGGCGCAGGAATGCCGTCGGTGACTGCGCCGGTGCCGAACGGCCGGTCCGTGGTCTTGAGCCGTCCGCGCAGCGGATAGCCTTCCCCGACTGCGCGCAGCGCAATCAGCGAGGATTCCTGGCCGAAGAACACGACGCTCGGCATCGACTCGAGGCGCGCGACCTTCAGGCCGCGGCTGGCCGCCTCCGCTTCGTACGTATCCGGGACCGGGCGCGCGGACTGGAGGCGCAGGTCTGCCGCCAGTACTTCACCAGCCTGGCGCTCGACTGCGAGCCCGATGCGGCTGGTAAAGAAGCCAACGGCCGTCAGCGAGGCCACCGCCACCAACAGCGCGAGCACGAGTACGGCGAGTTCACCGGACTTGAAGTCCCGCAGCAGGTTACGCAACGCGAAGGCGATCGACGGCATGGTGCGGGCTCAGCCGGAAGCGACGCGCCCGGCTTCGAGGCGGATCACGCGGTTGCAGCGTTCGGCGAGCTGCCGGTCGTGCGTCACGAGCACGAGCGTGCTCTGCGTCGCGCCATTGAGTCCGAACAGCAGGTCCATGATCTTCTCGCCGGTGGCGGCGTCGAGGTTGCCCGTGGGCTCGTCGGCGAACAGTACGTCGGGTTGCGTAACGAAGGCGCGCGCGATCGCCACGCGCTGCTGCTCGCCGCCCGAAAGCTGCCGCGGATAGTGCCCGACGCGCGCCGCCAGCCCGACGCGTCCGAGCACGTCCCGCGCGGCTTCCCGCGCGTCCGATCTGCGCGCCAGCTCGAGCGGGAGCATCACGTTCTCGAGCGCCGTGAGCGAAGGCACGAGGTGGAACGACTGGAACACGAAACCGACGTGTTTCGCCCGGACGGCCGCACGGCCGTCCTCGTCGAGCTGCGTCAGGTCGTGACCGGCCAGGAAGGCGTGGCCCGACGTCGGTTCGTCGAGCCCGGCGAGCAGCGCCAGCAGCGTCGACTTGCCGGCGCCCGACGCGCCGATGATCGCGACGGATTCGCCACGGCGGATCGACAGCGACACGTCCGACAAAATGGCGAGCGTTCCCTCGGGGCTGCTAACCTGCTTGCCGAGTCCCTCTGCCGCCAGCACCACCGTCGTGTCGTCCATCAACGCTCGTACTCCGTTCGCTGCCATCCTGGTCCTGTGCCTCGCCTTGCTCTGCTGCGGGTTGGGTGCCGCCCGCGCCGCGGATGCGCCGGCTGCCGTACCCACGATCCTGGTCCTGGGCGACAGCCTGAGCGCGGCGTACGGGATCCGAGTGGAGCAAGGCTGGGTGGCCCTGCTGCAGGCTCGGTTGCGCGCCAAAGGGTACGGTTACCGCGTGATCAACGCCAGTTCCAGCGGCGAGACCACCGGCGGCGCGCTCGCCCGGCTGCCCCGCGCGCTGGCCACGCACCGGCCAGCAATCGTCATCATCGAGCTGGGCGGCAACGACGGCTTGCGCGGCCTGCCGGTCGCCGACATCCGCAGGAACTTCGACGCCATCATCCGTAGTTCGCAGCAGGCCGGGGCGAGGATTCTGCTGGTGGGCATGAAGATCCCGCCAAATTACGGCCCCGCCTACACCAAGGCCTTTTACGGCGTCTATGGCGAGCTGGCGCGCCAGTACCGGCTGCCGAATGTGCCGTTCCTGCTGCAGGACGTCGCCCCGGACGAGAACCTGTTCCAGGACGACGGCATCCACCCGACGGCGGCCGCGCAGCCGAAGCTGCTGGACGAAGTCTGGCCCCACCTCGAGCCGATGTTGCGCCGCAAATAGGCCCTACCGATTTCTGCGGACGGCAGGCCGGTGTTTTTGGGCCGCCGCGCTGCTATATAGGGGCATCGACGTCACCGCGGCCACGAGACCGCGGCTGCAAAACTACCAGGGGATTCGACTTGGAAAAGATCTGGCTGCAGCACTATCCGGCCGGCGTACCGGCCGACATCAATCCGTCGGAGTACCGCTCGCTGCTCGAGATGATCGAGCAGGCCATCGCGAAGCATCGCGACCGTCCGTGCTTCACCTGCATGGACCGCACGCTGACCTACGGTGACATCGACACCCTGGCGGCGCGGTTTGCGGCCTACCTGCAGAAGGTCGCGCGACTGCGCAAGGGCGACCGCATCGCGATCATGCTGCCGAACGTGCTGCAGTACCCCGTCGTGATCCTGGGCGCGTTTCGCGCGGGACTGACGATCGTCAACACCAACCCGATGTACACGCCGCGCGAGCTGCAACACCAGCTGCACGACTCGGGTGCACGGGCGCTGGTGATCCTCGAGAACTTCGCGCACACGCTTGCGGAAGTTCACGGCAGCCTGAAACTCGACACCGTGGTCGTCACCGGCGTGGGCGACCTGCTCCGTTTCCCGAAGTCCGCCATCGTCAATTTCGCGCTGCGGCACGTGAAGAAGCAGGTACCGGAGTACAGCCTGCCCGGGTCCGTCGGCTTCATCGAGGCGCTGAGCAAGGGGCGTTATGAGAACCTCGAACGCGTCGAACTCGACCATGAGGACATCGCGTTCCTGCAATACACCGGCGGCACCACTGGTGTATCGAAGGGTGCCGTGCTCACGCACCGCAATCTCGTCGCGAACGTGCTGCAGTCCGAAGCGTGGATCCGCCCGGAACTGAAGCTGGATGAGCCGCTGGTCGCGATCACGGCATTGCCCCTGTATCACATCTTCGCGTTGACGGCGAACAGCCTGACGATGATCAAGCTCGGCGCGCACAACATCCTGATTCCGAACCCGCGCGACTTCGCCGGCTTCGTCAAGGAACTCGGCCGCTATCGCTTCTCGTTTTTTGCGGGCGTCAACACGCTGTTCAACGCGCTGCTGCACACCAAGGGTTTCGACAGTCTCGACTTCAGCGGTCTGCGCGTCAGCCTGGGGGGCGGCATGGCCGTACAGCGCGCCGTCGCCGAGCGCTGGAAGGAAGTGACCGGCAATGTGCTGACGCAGGCGTGGGGCCTCACGGAAACCTCGCCCGCTGCGTGCATCAACCGGCCGGGCGATGACTTCAACGGCTCGATCGGCCTGCCGATCTCCTCGACCGATCGTCACCATCCGCGACGACGACGGCAAGGCATTGCCGCAGGGCCAGTCGGGCGAAATCTGCGTCGCAGGCCCGCAGGTGATGCGCGGCTACTGGAACCGCCCCGACGAGACGGAGAAGGTGATGCTGCCTGGCCAGGTGCTGCGCACCGGCGACATCGGTTACATGGATCCGCAGGGCTTCGTGTACATCGAGGACCGCAAGAAGGACATGATCCTGGTGTCGGGCTTCAACGTGTACCCGAACGAAGTCGAGGGCGTCGCGGTAACGCACCCGGGCGTGCTCGAGGTGGCCGCCGTCGCCCAGCAGGACGAGCGCGCGGGAGAAGTCGTGGCGCTGTTCGTGGTGCGCAAGGATCCGTCGCTGACCGAGGAAGCGCTGATCGATTTCTGCCGCGGCTCGTTGACCGGATACAAGGTTCCCAAGCGCGTGTACTTCCGCGACGAGTTGCCGAAGACCAACGTCGGCAAGATCCTGCGGCGGGAACTCAAGGATTCATTGAAGGCGCCCACGGACAAGCCCGCTGCAGCGCCGGCGCCCTCGGCTTCGCACGGTCACTGACCTCTGCTCGCTCTCGCGCTCCAGCGGGAGAGGATTGGAGTGAGGGCTCGGCGCTTGCCGGCGGAACCACGGCGCACCATGACCTGAACGTCCTGCGGGGGGTGGGATTGCAGCAAGAACAGATCATGGGCGCCGGGTTTTTTCTGGCCAGATGCGAAGGTGCAGGAGCGAACCGCGGGACCAGGCCTCAGCTCAACCGAAGTTGAGCGATCCTGGCCTGACCCTGCGGTGCGCGGGTTCATCAGGTGCCGGACGACTCGGTCACTGCAATCCACGAGGGATCGGGATCAAACGACACCATCGCGGCCGCCGTGGCCGCAGTGCTTTCGCCAAGGTCTTTCTGGAAGACGACACCGTCCTGGTCGACGATGAACGTCATCACGCCGCTGACCTGGTAATCGGCAGGCCACGCGACGAGCGCGAAGCCTTCGGTCAGCAGGCCGTTCTTGAAGTATTCGCGCGAGCCGCCGTTGGCGTTTTCGCCCTGGCGATACAGCATGCGGTAGTAGTACCCGTGATAAGGCAAGCGGGCGCCGCTGCTGCGATAGCCTTCCGCCGCCGCTGCGGCGACGAAAGGCCCTGCCGGACTTGCGGGTTCGTCCTGCGTAGTCGGCCAGTACAGGCCGTTGTGCTGCCCCTCGTCGCTGACCAGCTTCAGCGCATAGATGCCCGCCGCGTCACCATCGCGCCCTTCCGCGGCATAGTCCATCTGAGCAGCGACAAACCCGCGGCTCACGGCGATCGCGCCGAGTTCATTGGCGCCAATGCGGCGATAGATCAGTTCGTCGGCGCCCTTGCTGCCGTCGAGGTACCAGCGTCCATCCTTCTTCGCGACAGGGATCGGGAACGGCCAGTCCTGGGCGCCGATGACCAGCGTAAAGGCGTCGGTGCCGTCGGCGACGAGACTGTGCTTCTCGTTGAGTGCAGCCAGGAATGCCGCCCGGTCGCTCTTGTCCTGCACGACATCGCCCGACGACAGCAACTCGTCGCTGCCGGGCCCGAACAGTTGTCGCAGCGTGGCGGTGTCGTCCTTTCCGAGCGCCTGCGTGAGCGCCGACACGGCGGCCTCGGCAGAGTCGAACGACGCATGGTCGGTTTTGCGAGCACATCCCGAGACGAGCAGCGCGACGACAGCGAGCAGCGCCACACTGGCTCTGGACGCAAATTGCATGTTTGTGTTGGTCATCGTCGTTCTTACTAACGCTTCGCCGGCTTGCTGGGGGTCTTGGCTTTCGCAGGCACCCCGCTCGGCATGCTCTGCTTGCCGCGCTGGCTTGCGGCCTTGTCGGCGGCACCGCGGTCGCTGCCGGAGACGGCCGTGGGCCGCGCACGCTCAGGCGCAGCCGCAGGCTTGCTCGACGGAGCCGTTGCGGGCTTGGAATAGCCGCGATCGGTCGCCCCGGCCGGTATCGCCTTGGCGGCCGGAACCGCTGCAGGACGCGACGCGCCCGCCGCTGCGGGCTTTGCAGCAGCGGGCTTGGCAGCAGCGGGCTTGGCAGCAGCCGGCTTTGCAGCTGGCTTCTGGTCCTGGGCCGCACTCGACACCCGGTTCGAGGCGGATCCGGCAGGTGTGGCACCAGCGTACGTGCCCTGCACTTTCGGCAAATCGCGACTGCCGGCGGTCGACGCCGCAGGCTTCGCACCCGTGGCCTTGTCCGTTGCGCTCTTCTGGGCACCCGCGTATCCGCTCTGCCCCTTCCAGTCCGCTTGCGCCGGCGCCGGGCGCTGCGGACCCTGCTTGGCCTTTTCGTTCAGCGAGTTCAGTTCCGGACGGTTCGGCTTGGCGGCCGTGATCGGGCTCTTCGCAGTACGGTTGTCACGCTGCACGCCGGATTTCGGGTCGTGGCGGTTCCAGTAGTCGTTGTTGCTGTTCTGGTTGATGACGATCGTGTTGTTGTTGAACGAATGCTGGTAGTTCGGCGGGCGGTTGTAATTCGAGTTGGGGTAGTAACCGTTGCCGTAACGCGGACGATACGGATACGGCGGGTAGTACGGCATCGGCGGGCCGTAGTAGCGAGGGTTGTAATAGCCGTTCCTGTAATAGTCGTCGTCGTCATCGTCGAAGATGTTGGCGACGAGGATGCCTGCGCCGAACGAAAGCAGGCCAGTCGTCACCAGTGCCGTGGTGCTGTGCCCCTTGTTGTCCGTCGCGACCGGTGCCGGAGCGGGCACCGTTGCCGGAGGCGGAGCGTAGACGGCGACCGGATCGTATTGCGGCACGTAGACGACCTGCGGGCTCGGTGGCGACACCGTGATGATCTCGTGGCCGTCCTGCGTCTCGGTCGCGACCTTCAACTGCTCCGAACTCTGCAGGTTGCCGACGTCCTTGGCCTGCGTGCGCAGCCGCTGCACGGCATCCATCACTCCCTGCTGGTCGTTGACGAATGCCTGCCCGAGTTCGGCGGTCCAACCCATCTGCGAGCACATCATGTCCACGACTTCCGGGGACTGCAGCAGGCCGCGGATCGGCGGTGTGAAGCCCACCTGCTTCGCAGCTTCGTCGAGGGCGTTGCCCTGCAGGGCCTGGTTCTGCAGCAACCAGTTGCCGGCGTCCAGCACCTCCTGGGGATTCGTGGACGAGACCAGCACCTGGCCGAGCACGACATCCGGGTACAGCGCCACCGGGGCAAGGAGTTCTTCCATCGCCTCGGGCGACCACGTCGTTGCCGTAGGGACGAGAGTCTGGGCTGCCGCCGCTGCGTCAGCAGGCGTTGCAGTCGGTGCCGGTTGAGTGGCGTCGGCAGCGACAGGCGGCGCTGCGGCTGGGGTCGCAGGCTCTTTGCTGCCGCAACCAGCCATCGCCACCAGCACTGCGATCATGGTCGCCAGCGCTGTACCGCGTAGCGCCTTCGCGCCGATCATTGAATTGCTCATTTACTCGCCCACTCCCACGTTGCTCCACAGCCTTGCTTTAGAATCGAAACCGGAGCGCCACGCCCCACGTGCGCGGATCGGACAGCCCGTTGCGCACCAGCGTAGCGCCCGTCGCCGGCACACGGACTCCGAGCGCGTTGTCGAGCGGCTGGTACGTGAAGTTCACGTTGTAGATCTCGTCCGTCAGGTTCTCGCCGTACACGCTGACCGACCAGACGTCGTCGCGCCCGTGCAGCGTGAGGCGCGCGCCGAGCAGCGTATAGGCCTCCTGAATCGTCTGCGGGTTCATGTCCGTCACGCCACCCGCGTAGTGCTCGCCGAAGTAGTTCGCGTCGGCGCGCAGGCTCCAACCCAGGCCGTTCGAGAAATCGCCCCGATACTCCGCGCCGAGATTGCCCTGCCACTCAGGCGAATAAGGCGCCGGCGCTCCCGTCAGGTCCTGTACCAGCGGGCAGGATCCGGCGAGTCCGGTGCAACCCGGCAGGCCTGAGGCGTTCTGGTAATCCGTGAACTCTGAATCGAGGTAGGCGAGCGCGAAATTCAACCGTATCGGATCGACCGGGATGGCCTGGCCTTCGATCTCGATACCCCGCTGGCGCAGGCTGCCGGCATTCTTGATCAGGAAGCTCGTGCCGTCGAAGGAGCGATCCTGGAAGTCGTCGATCTCCATCTGGAACAACGTTGCGTTCAACTGCAGCGTATTGCTGAACCAGCTGCTCTTGGCGCCGAGTTCGATGTTTTGCACGGTTTCCGAAGCAAACAGGCGCTTCTCGCCCAGCGGGATGGGCACGGGGCTCGGCGCCACCTTGTAGCCCGTGCCGCCGGCAGAGTTGATGCCGCCGGACTTGTAACCGGTCGAATAGTTGGCGAACAGCATTGCATCGTCCGTCAGCTGCCAGGACAAGACGACGCGGTACGTGAACTGATCGTCACTGAAGTCCAGCGCCGTATCCTCCGCAAGGCGTAGGCCTCCGGCGTAGGCCGGCGGGCGCGGCGCGGCAAAGGCGTTCGGCACCAGCTGCACGAAGTGGGCACTCTTGTCGTCGCTGGTGTAGCGACCGCCGAGCGTCAGATCCAGAGTGTCCGTGAGCGCAAACTTCAGTTCCGTGTAAGCGGCGTAGCTTTCCGCGTCCTGGTTGAAGTCCAGTTGCGTTGCGCCTGTCTTGGGCAGGGCGGCGTTGCATGCCACGGCCGCGGCCGGCGCCGCCACGCTGCAGTATTGGCTGCCGAGGTCGAGGTTTTCGCCGATCTTGTAGTCTTCCTGGAAGTAGTACAGCCCGGCGACGAAGTCGAGGCGGCCGCCGAGCAACGCTCCCTCTGGAGAGATGAATTGAACTTCCTGGCTCTGGGAATTGCTGTCGAAACTGCCGTGGCGATTGGCAATCGACAACGGCGTGAAAAGCACGTCGCCGTCGAGCTGTTCGTTCTCCCAGTCGCGGTAGGAGGCGATCCAGCGGATCCGATAGTCTGAGCCGAGGTTCCAGCCGAGGTCGCTGGTCATGCCCCACTGCGTGTCATCGAGATTGCCGACAATCTGCTGCTTGACCTTGTGATCCGCCGGGTCACCAAGATCCGGCGGGTTGCCGCCGAGCCGCGTCGTCAACGTTGCGAGTTGTGCGGCGGTTGCGGTACGAGTGTCGACTTCAAGCGGCGCGGCGCCGTCACCGCCGACCTGGGCGTAGTCCCCGCGAATCGTCCACTCGAGATCGTCGGTGATCTGCCATCGCGCCGAGATGCGCCCGGCCTGCGACTCTCGGTCGCCCACTGTCTTGCCGTCCAGCCGGTTGGTCCAGTAGCCGTCGTGGCCGTCGGACAATCCCGCGAAGCGCATCGCGAACGTGTCGGACAGCGGAACGTTGACTGCCCCCGCCAACTTGTACGCGCCGTAATTCCCGACTTCGAAGGTCGCATCGCCTTCGACACCGCTGAACGACGGTGCCCGGGTGTGGACCTGCAGGGCGCCGGTCGTGGCATTGCGGCCGAACAGCGTCCCTTGCGGGCCACGCAGGACTTCGACGCTCTCAACATCGAGGAAACTGCTCAACATCACACCGGGTCGCGCAATGTAAGCGCTGTCGATGAATGGCGCGACGCTCGGATCGATGGAGCTGTTGCCCGGCGCGCCGACGCCACGAATCCGGATCGTCATGCCGGAGGCCTGCTGCAGGCGGTTGATCCGCAGATTCGGCACCAGGCGCGTCAGGTCGGCTGCATTGTTGACGCCGGTCTTCTCGAGCATGTCACTGCCGACTGCCATGATCGACAGGGGAACTTCCTGGATACTCTCTGCGCGTTTCTGCGCCGTGACGACGATCTCTTCAATGGCGGCGGGCTCGGCCGCGGCCTCTGGTGCAGCCGCCTGGTCCTGCGCGTAGGCAAACTGGGACGATGCAAGGACCGCGGCGACCGCGGCGGCGACCGACGACAAATGAAATCTGCTCACTGTTCCCCCTGGATGCATTTTCTCGACTCATGCAACAGAACGCGCTGCGCGACCCGAGCGAGCCCCAGCAAAACACCGTTGCCCGCTGCAACTACGCTGCGCATCGCTGGCGCTACGCGTAAGTCATGGTCGGACGGATGCTATGGCTCCCGAAATGCATACGCTTGATGCGCGACGACAGGCACTTGGCCGTCGACGACAAACGTCGATCGCGAGCGCTGTTCAGGAATTCGTCGACCGCATGGGAATCACGAGATTCGCTGCGGTGTGATAGGTTTGCTTATCGGACGAGGTGCCCGGGATGGACGTTCGTGACCTGCTCGACATCAAGGCAATCTGCGATGCGGGCAGCTATCGCAAGGCGGCAGAAACGCTGGGTGTGTCGCAACCGACCCTGAGCAATCGGATCACCTTGCTGGAGGCCAAGCTGGGCGCCCAGCTCTTCGATCGCGAGCACGGGCGTTCCCGTCCGACCGAACTCGCCGTGCTGATCGCGAATCGTGCCGAGATCATCGGCCGCGATGCGGCATTGCTGTCGAAGGACATTGTCCGGCTTGCGTCCGGCCGGGCGGGAGTCGTACGGATCGGGATGGGTCCTGCGCCGGGGCGCGCGTTGTTTGGCCCCATCGTCGAGGGGGTGGCCGCGCAACTGCCGCAGGTGGCGATGGAGATCGTTTTCGGCAGTACTCGTGCCCTGGCGGACCAGTTGCAGGCGCGCGATCTGGACATCGTCATCTGCCATCCGATCGAGAGCCCGGCCGGCAACCTGACCTGCGAACTGCAGCTCGAGGCCGACAACGTCATCGTTGCCCACCCGGAGCACCCGATCTTCCGCGACGCACGAACCGGCATCGGCGAAATACTGCGCAACCACCCCATGGCCGTCCCGTTTCTCGAACAGCGCTATGTCGATATGACCAGGCAGTTCTACGAGGTGGACATCGGACAACTGCCAGGCCGAGTCATGTGCTCCAATTTCGAATCCCTGGTACGGCTGGTGATGACCAGCCCGCGCTATTTCACGGCCGGCCCGGTCTTCGCCTTTGCGCCGGAAATCGAGACGGGGCAACTAAGCGTGCTCGACACGCACGTGCCCTTCAACCATCAGGTCGCGTTACACACCAACACGGACACTTTTCCGATTCCTGCCGTCGGCCGCGTGCTGGGCATCATCCGTGAAGCTTTCGAGGCCGTCCTCGTGCGCCCGGCCGGGAGCTGATGTCGCTACCCGCCCGGGGCAGGATCGGGTCGGGCGCGTCAGTGCTGACCGAACGCCACCACCTCCGCTTTGTCACCCTTGTTGCCCTTCGTTTCGTACCAGAACTCGATGGTGCGAATGCTGCGCTTGCCGCCATGGAGATCGATCACTCGCGTCTCGGCGCCTGCGGCCAGGTTTTCCTTGACCTCGAGTCTTTCCGGCGCGCCGTCGTCGTAAGTCACGACGACGTGGTGCATGTTGAGCGATGCGTTCTTGACCTTGAATTTGAGCCTACGGAAATTGTCGTGGGGACCGGCAACGGTGATCCGATCATGGTCCGCGTCGTGCCCGGCATTGACCGAGCCCAGTTTCACCCAGTCACCATTTGAGTTGCCAGCAAGGACGCCGCCGCTGAAAAAAGCCATGGCCAGGCAGGCAGCCAGAATCCGTCGTGTCATGTTCATCTCGCGTCTCCCTCTCGTCGAACGTTCCGGAACAAAGTCAGGCGCTATCGGTGTGCGCCAATGAGACCTTTCTCACGCACCCAGGCTTCCGTGCGGCGCATGCCCTCCGCGAGGTCCACCGCGGGTGCGTAGCCGAGCAGGCGCCGGGCTTTTTCGATGCTGTAGGTCGCCGGCCGGGCCAGTAGCTCGACGGTGCCGCGGCCGAGTTCGCTGGGACGTCCCAGCAGGCCCGCGACGCGCGCACCGGTCTCGGCGAGCGCAATCGCCAGCCCCGTCGGCATGCTGGGCAGGGAGCCCTGCTTGCCCAGCCAGCGCCAGTGATGCCCGAAGAATTCGGCGCAGCTCACACCGACACCCGACGTCAGCGTGAAGATCTGGCCCGCGCCTTCGGTCTTCCCTGCGGCTAGTACGATGCCGTCCAGCAGATCGTCGATGTAGACGGGGCTGAACACACCGCGACCGCCGGCCGGCAGCATGAACTGCCGCGTCTTCATCATTTCGAGCGGCATCACGACCCAGGCGCGCGACGCCGGGCCGTAGACGTCGCCGGGCCGGATGATCGTGCAGTCCATCTCGCCGCCCGCATGGGCTGCCAGCACCGTGTGCTCGCTCGTGATCTTGGTATCGGTGTACGAATTGCCGTTGGTGATCAGCGGATGCGACTCGTCGACATTCGCCGGGAAGTCGAACCCGAAGGCCGCCACGGACGACAGCTGCACGAACCGGGCGACGCCCTGCTCGCGGCAGGCCGTCAGCAACCGCCGGGTCCCGTTGCAATTCACGTCCCAGGCCGCGCGCATCGGGGCAACCATCGAAACCACGGCGGCGGTGTGAATGACGAGATCGGCCCCCGCGAGCTGCTTGCGCCATGTCTCGGGTTGGCGCACGTCGCCGGCGACGACGTTCCAGGCAGGATCGGCCGTGAAATCGGTGCCGCAAACTTCGGCGCCGAGACCGCGATAGCGTTGCGCCAGCGCACGCCCGATGAAGCCATTGGCGCCCGTGATGAAGACGCGCTTCGGCGGCAGGACCTGACTGGCAGTGACCATTGGCTGTCCCTCGATTTGCGGCGGACGGTCGAGGACTGGACCGTATACCGTTCCCTGGTATGGCCTTTTGGCACCGAGCGGCATAAATTTGTCATTCGGCGCCAACGATCGCGCGGCGGGGGGCAAGGCTTGAGCGACTACCAACTGAGGGCAGCGGGTTTCGAGGGTTATTCCGCACTGGTGCGTGAACTGGGCGCTGACCCTGACCCATTGTTGCGGCAGGCAGGCGTAGACCCCGCCTGGCTGGAAGACCCGGATCACCCGACGCCCTATGTCGCATTTCTGACGGCCTTGCGGCTGGGCGCGCAAGCCACGGCCACTCCTCATTTCGGCCTGCTGCTGTCGCGCAAGCAACGCTTCTCGATGCTGGGCGCCGTCGGCTTCGCCATGCGCGAGGCACCAAATGTCCTGGCAGCCATCGAGAACCTGAACCGGTTTCTCCCGGTTCACAACCAGGCGGCGCGCACATCCCTGGTCGTCGAAGGAGAATTCGCACGCTGGACGTTCGGCATTCTGCTGCGGGACGCCCCCGCGCTGGACCAGCAGTTCGACCTCGTAGCCGGGATCGGTAACAGCATCCTGCAGCACCTTGCGGGACAACAATGGGCGCCGTTGAGCGTGCACCTGAAACGCGCCGAGCCTGCCGATCCGCGGCCTTACCGGCAGTTGTTCCGCTGCCCAGTCGTGTTCAACGCTGATTTCACCGGCTTTGTGTTCCGCAAGCAGCTGCTGTCGCAGCCGGTGGCCAACGCGGACCAGCAACTGTTCCGCATCCTGCATCAATACCTTACGCAGCTCGAAGCCAAGGCTCCCAGCGATTTCGGCTCGCTCGTCCGGGAAACGGTGGCCCTGTCGCTGCAGGACGGCGACAGCTCGATCGATACGGTCGCATCCAGGCTGGGCCTGTCTGAACGCACCCTGCAGCGGCGCCTGCATTCGGCCGGCCTCAACTACAAGGACATCCTGGTGGACGTCCGCCGCAACGTCGCGCAGCAGTACCTGCGTGACACCGGCGTATCGCTGACGCGGATTGCTACGATTCTCGGGTACTCCGACCTGGCGGCATTCTCGCGCTCGTTTCACCGCGAATGCGGCGTCTCGCCGCGCAACTGGCGCCAGATCAACCTGGGCTGAACGACTCGGTTCAGGACTGTCGGATGGTCGCCCGGGACTGCCGGGTTGCCTGGCCCAACAGGTCCCCGGACCCATCGAGCGCTGAGACGGAACCCGGCAGCGGGGCGGAAAACTCGACCGGCCGAATCCTCGCGGCCCGGGTTGCGTCGGCAACTGGGACGTAGGACATGGCGTGCTCGCCCAGCGCGAGGATCGTCAGCGCCGGGTTGACGGCCAGATTGCCAGGGATGATCGAGCCATCGAGGACCCGCAGGTTCTGGTATCCAAATACGACGCCTTTGTCGTCCACGACGCCGCTTTCCGGCCCGGCCCCAATGGTGGCTCCACCCATCACGTGACCGGTGACCGGCACGTCGGCCAGGATATCGAGCAGAACGTTGCCGGCGGACCCGCCCGCCTTGCGTGCAAAGCGTCGAGCCACGTCCTGGCCGATGGGGAAGTACGTCGTGAGTCGGCCCGCGCCCTGCTCCGGCACGAAGGTCATGCCGCGGCGAAACAGTTTCGTCCAGGCTGTGCGCCACTGCGCATGCACGAACGAATCCGCACTCTGCATGATCATCAGCAAGACACTGTTGCTGGTCTTGCCGACGGGGTTCAGCTGCCGCAGCGTCTGGAGTGGATGGCGCAGGCAGTTCAGCAACAGCTTGACCGCACGAGGCAACCGGCCCCGGTCTGTCAGGGGCACGACGTTGACGCTGAAGTACATCGCGTCCGAGCCTTTGCTGAAGCGTACGGGCTCGATCATCGTGATGTCGTCGGGCTTGAACGATGCGTTGACCGCCATGCCGACCGGGACGTCACTGGCCGAATACCTCCGCCTGGTGTCGAGACCGACGGAATAGAACGTCTCGGAGTTGCAACGTATCCGGGCACCCAGCTCGTCCGAGATATTGCTCAGGTGACCGTGCCGGAACTTCGCGTCGAACAACAGCTTGAGCGTTCCCATCGTGCCCGCCGCGACGACGACACCCTTTGCGCGCACCTTTGTGGACCTTCGCAGCCAGCCTGTCGTGGTGCGCAAGGTGAGTTCGTATCCGCCGCTACCGTCCCGCTCGCCATCCGGACCGGGCAGCGGCTCGATGGCCTCCACTTCGGTCTCCGTCCGGACCTCGACACCGTTGCGCTCGGCGAAATGCAGGTAGTTCCGGTCCAGCGTGTTCTTGGCATCGAAACGGCAGCCCACCATGCACCCTGCGCACAGGTTGCAGGGCTTGCGGATTGGACCGTCGCCTGAGAAGTAGGGATCGGCACTGCCGCCTGCCGCGGACTCCTGATAGTCCTGAAAGGCCGCGATGCTGACGTTCTCGAACGTGTGGCTCCGCCCCATCTCCTCGGCGACCTGCGCAAGAATCCGGTCGGCCACGCCTTCGTAGCGGCTGCGACTGACGCCCAGCATGCGCTGGGCCAGGCCGTAATACGGCGCAAGCACGTCAAACCAGTCGGTGCGGCTGCGCCTCCAGTGCTCCGCCGCGAAAATGCCGGGATCGGGCACGTAGAGCGTGTTGCCATACAACAGGGAGCCGCCGCCGAGTCCGGTCCCTCCCAACGCGATGAGCCTGCGCGTCGGCGTGATCTTCCAGGTCCCGGTGAACCCGAGTGCCGGGAACCACAGGAACCGGCGAAGACTCGTGTTCCTCTCCGGGAACTCATCGCTGCGCCAGCGCTTGCCGCGCTCCACCACCAGGACGTCGTAGCCCTTTTCGCTCAGCCGCAACGCGCTCACGGCACCGCCGAAGCCGGAACCGATTACCACCTGTCCGTAGACGTGGCAGCTGGCTCCTCGCATCGCAGCGCTGCCTCCAGGCCCGCCTCAGTTCGATTCCGCCAGCTTCTTGAGCCGCGGCAGTGCGTCACCGAGCATTTTGTCCATGGCCCGACGCACGATTCCCGACGTGCCCGGAAACTTCGCGCGATACCGGATGCTCCAGGTGAGTTCGGTGCCGCCTGCGACGGGTTTCAATTCGACACGACCCTGGTGGCAGGAAATCGGCGCGCCCTCCATGAGACGGTAATCGAGCGAGCGCTGCGGCATCCCAGCCGAGCACCTGCTCGCGCACGTTCATCTTCGGACCGCGCATCGCGCGCTCGGCGCCGACGCCGTTCGGCGCCGGCCACCCTTCGCGCTCCAAGCGTCACGGTATCGAGCGGAAACCACTTCGGCATCCCGCGGTGATCCGTGACGAGGTTCCAGACGCGATCCGTCGGCGCCGCAATGCTTACGGTGCGTTCGACACGATGCGTGTCCGGCAGCGGCCGCTTCTCGAGCGGCAGCGGCACGAATCCCATCCGCGCGTCCCAGCGCGGATTCACCCACAGCAGTTCCACGCTGAATTCCTGCTCGTCGTTCACGTACACGACGCCCCAGTTGACGGCGTGCAGCGGAAAGCCATTCGGCCGGGCGCCGGCGGTCCGGCTGCGACGGTACGAATCCATCATCTCGCGCATCCTGCGGTAGCCGAAGGCGATGTTGAGGATGCCCTGGTCGCTGATGCGGTGTCCCTCGGGCCATGGCTTGCCGACGGGATCGAGGTACTGCACCAGTTCGACGAGCACGTTGCCCGCATCGAGCACCACGCTGCGAGTGGTGGCGCCGCCCAGCCCCCAGAGCGCTTCGTGCTCCGGGACGCCGCAGCGCCGCCGCCGACTCCGGCATGCCGAGCGCACCCATGAAGAAGCGCTTCGACTTCTCGAGATCGGGAACGGACAGCGTCACCGAGCGCGCCGCCACGCGACAATCAGGCCGCACATCACGGGTACGGCCGCGCAGCGGATCGTCTTCCATCACTTCGATGAACACGCCCTCGGGATTGCGCACGCACACACGACGCTCACCCGCCGTGCCTATCGGAGCCGTGAGCGGCGGGGTACCGAGCGCCGCAAGCCGTTCGAGCGTCTGGTCGAAATCCTGTACCCAGAATCCGACGCGCGAATAGCCGACATCGCAAGGTCGATGGTCGGCAGGCATCAGCTTCGCAAGCGGCGCCTCGAACTGGAACAACTCGATCTGGAAGTGCTCGCTGCGATCGACCAGCCACCAGCACGTGGAAGCAGCGCCCGGCAAACCCTGCACATGCCGTGCGCCCCAGCCGCGGAAGGACCGCGTGCCGCCGGCCGGAACGAAACCGAAAGCATCGCGGAACCAGCGCTCGGTGCGCTGCACATCGACGACGGAGAAGGCGATCTGGTCGAGTTGCTGCGTCATGACGTTCAGAACGTCATGGTCGGAAGGGAGGCGAGCGTCGTCCGGGCCCGCTCGATGTCCAGCGCCTGCATCGCGTCGGCCGGCGAGAGCCGGATCGCTGCATTGAGCAACTCGGTGGCGTCATCCTTGCTGCTCTCGCCGTACATCAGGAGCAGGCCGTGCGCTTTCTCGATGTAAGGCACGGGCGACGCTGGAGCGAGCGCAACGGACCGGTCGTAGTGCTCCTCGGCATTGGACTTTTTCGCGCCGAAGCTCAGCCCGGCGAGCATGCCGCCGACTTTGTCCACGATCTCCGCGTTCCAGCCGGCCATGGTCGCGTGGCCTTCCGCATGGTCGGGCTGCAGCTCGAGGCAACGGGTCACCGAATCGCGGATCTTGGGACCGAGACCCTTGCTCAGCGCCTCGATCATGTTGATGAACTGGCTGTAACGGCCGCGGGAAACGGCAAGCATATAGTGTGCATTTGCGTTCTCGGGGCACGCCTCGGTCGCCTTCTCGGCCATGTCCATCGCCGTCTCGAAAATCGCGACCTTCTTGTCTTCGTCCGATTCGAGGTAGTTGGCGTAGATCGTGGCAGCGAATGCCGCCGGCACGAGACCCGCTCCGCCGTGCGCCTGGCCGATCGCCACCGCATCCTGGAAGCGGCCTTCGTGATAGGCGCGCCAGGCTTCCTGCACGCGCTCATCAGGTGGGAACGGTTCCTTGTTGCCGGCATGGAGCACGTCCCAGCGATCACGCAGCGCCGGACCAGCCAGGTCGAATTTGACGCCTTCGTATCCTGCCCACTGCTCCATGATTCTGTCCTCTTGTCTGCTTGTCTTGATGTCGCGTGCCGCAGACTCAGGCGGCCAGCCCGAGTTCACACAGTTCCGCGCCGATTTCCGCATCGAATTCTGCAATGCCCGGGATGCGCCGCATCGGCGCACACTCCTCGCAACTCACTGCGCCGTCTCGCAGTGACTGCGCCAGCGCATCGTCACCCTGCCCTTGCCAGACACGCACCAGACGCCGCCAATCCGGTTGCCTGAGAAGCAGGCCGGCGCAGATCGCCACGCCGTTGCGGCACCGCACCTGAGCCAGGCCCACGATCTTGCGGTTGTCTGGTCCAACCAGTTCCCCGCAGGACAGGCTGGCAAAGCAGGCCCAGCGCCTGGCGTGGTCGACGCCTGCAAGGCCTGCCGTCACGCGCGGCGCGATGTCCGTCGGGATGCCGAGCCGGCCGAGCGCGCGACGCCACGCCTCGCCGATCGCCTCGTAGCTGCGCGGCAGGCTCATCCTTGCAAGCGCGTGGTCGGGCGGCAGCAGCACGGTGTGGCTGCACATCCAGGGGCCCGCGATGACCGCGCCGCCGCCGGCCGCGCGTACGACGACGTCGACGCCCTCCTCGCCGGCGCGTTGCAGCATTGCCGCGTCGGGTTTCTGACTGCGGCCAAGGACCAGTGCGACCGAGGAATAGCTCCACATCGCGGCGCCGGGTGCCTGCACGACGTTGTCGAGCGACTTACGAATCATCTCCTGCTCGGCAAGGGCTGAACCTGTGGCGACCACGCGGGTTGTCCGGTCAGAACTCGCCGGCCGCGAGCCGCTGCGCCAGCGCGCTGAGGAAGATCCCCGCCGGATGCCCGTCGAGGGCTCGATGGTCGAACACGAGGGTCAGCGTCATCATCGGGCGCGCCACGACCTGACCCGAAATCACGACCGCCCGCTCCGCCACCCGGCCAACACCGAGAATGGCGATCTGCGGCGGGTTCAGCACTGGAGTGAACCAGTCGATACCGGTCGCACCGAGGGTGCTCACCGTGAACGTGCCACGCTGGTAGGCGGAGGCCGGCAGTTTGCCGGCGCGGGCACTGGCCGCCAGTTCGCCCACGCGCTGCTCCAACTCGCCGAGGTTGAACGCGTCGGCCTGCACCAGCACGGGCACGACGACGCCGACCGGCGTATTCACGGCGACGCCGAGATTGACCTCTGCCCAGTGCTCGACCGTCTGGTCGGACACGATGCCGTTGACCGCAGGATGTTCGCGCAGCGTCAAAGCGGCCGCGCGCAGCACGGCATGCGTGATTGAAATCTTCGTGCCCGACGCGGCGCGCTCCGTCTTGACTCGCGCGAGAACGGCGGACATGTCGACGTCGAGGCCCTGCGCGACTCGCGGTGCCTGCCACGCTGCAGTCAGCGAACGCGCAATGACGCCGCGGATTCCCTTGAGCGGAATAATGGTCGTAGCGTCACTCATGGCTGCACGCGGCTACTGGGGCCGCAGTCGCGCCAGAACTGCGCCTTTACCGAAGTTCTGCGTAGCCGAGACATCGAGCGACTCGATCACACCGGCCGCCGGGGCAACCAGTTCGATGGCTGCCTTCACCACCATGGCCGTACCGATGATCTGCCCCTCTGCGACTTCGTCACCGACGGCCACCAACCACTCATCCAGCAGGGCCTCGGTGCCCGCTTCGACGTCGGCCCACGCCTCATCCGGTATCTTGATTTCGATCACGTGTTGCACTCCAGGGAAACGGCTACAGGACTCGGCTGGCCACGAGGCGTTCGGCCGCCTCGATCACGTGCTCCACCTGCGGGATCACGACTTTCTCCAGCGCCGGGCTGTAGGGAATCGACACGCCCGCCACGCCGAGGCGACGGATCGGTGCCCGGAGCTTGATCTCGTCGAGCCGCTCGGCAATCAGCGCGCTGATTTCGCCCGTCATGCCGAAGTTGAGGTAGTCCTCGTCGACGACGAGCAGACGTCCGGTCTTCTGCACCGATGCCACGATGGCTTCGACGTCGAGCGGCACCAGCGTCCGCGGGTCGATCACTTCGGCGGAGATGCCTTTGGCCGCGAGCCGGTCGGCGGCGATGGCAGCCTTCTGCACGGTCTGCGAAAAGCCGACGATCGTGAGGTCGGTGCCCTCGCGCACGATGCGCGCCTTGCCGAACGGCACCGTGTACGGCTCCGCCGGGACATTGTCGTCGATGCTGACGTCGACATAGCCGAGCACGGGCAGGCCGAGCATCGCCTTGTGAAACAGGTACACGACGGGGTTGTCATCGCGGATCGCAGTGATCATCAATCCCTTTGCGTCATACGGGTTGGACGGCGCGACGACCTTCAGGCCCGGCACGTGCGCGAACAGGCCGTGCAGGGTCTGAGAGTGCTGGGCGGCGTCGGAGAAACCGCCACCGGTGCTCGCCGTAATCACCAGCGGCAGGCGAACCGCGCCGCCCGACATGTAGGTGGCTTTGCCGATCTCGTTCATGATCTGCCCGAAGCAGACACCCATGAAGTCGACGAACATCAGCTCGGCGATCGGCCGCAGGCCCGACGCGGCCGCACCCAGTGCCGCACCCATGATGGCGGTCTCCGAGATCGGCGTGTCGATGACCCGGTCAGGGAACTTCTTGTGCAGGCCTGCGGTGGACTGGAAGACCCCGCCCATCTTGCCCACGTCCTCGCCCATGCAGATGACGCGCGGGTCGCGCTCCATCTCCTGCTGGATGCCTTCGACCATCGCCTGGAAGAGCGGCTTGTTGCGAATCTTGACGTCCGTCATGACGCAGACTCCTGGAACACGTGCTGGAACGCCTCCGCTGCGGCCGGGTAGTCGCTTTGCCTCGCGAACGCGATGGCAACCTCGACGCGCGCCTTGGCCCGGCCGCGAATCTCCGTCGCCGTCGCATCGGTCACCAACCCTTCGGCCTTCAGGCGCACCTCATAAGCGGCGAGCGAATCCTTCTTGCGCAGCGACTCCACTTCGCCCTTCGGCCGGTACGTCTCCGGGTCGCCCTGGAAATGCCCGTACAGGCGATCGACCTTGACCTCGAGCAGCGTGGGCCCATCGCCGCGCCGCGCACGCGCGACCGCTTCGCCGACCGCCGCGAAGATCAGATCGGGGTCGTTCTCGGTGACGCGCACGCCAGGCATGCCGTAGCTCGACGCGCGATCGGCGATGGACCCGACCGCCGTCGAATTCGCCTTGTTGACCGAAATGCCGTAGTTGTTGTCCTGGCAGACGAACACGCACGGCAGCTTCCACAGCCCGGCCATGTTCAGCGATTCATGAAACGAGCCCTGGTTGGACGCGCCCTCGCCGAATTCGGCAACTGCCACCGCTCCATTGCCGAGCTTCTTGTAGGCCAGCCCTGCGCCGACCGCGTGCGGAATGCCACCGCCGACGATGCCGGTGCAGGCGAAGTTGACCGACGGATCGAACAGGTGCATGTGGCCGCCCTTGCCGCGGCCAAGCCCCGTGACCTTGCCGAAGATCTCGGCGGTCATGCGGTCGAGGTTGACGCCTTTCGCAATCGCAAAGTGATGTGCGCGGTGCGTGCCCCAGACCGAATCCTTCGCCTCGAGGTGAGCACAGGAGCCGACCGCGGCCGACTCCTGCCCGGCGGCAAGGTGCATCTCCCCGGGTATCGGCCCGGCTCCGAGGTCAAAGGCCAGTCCCTTCTGGATCTTCGGCGGCAGCTTGCCTTCGAAGTAGGCGACTGCCAGCGAATCCTCGTAGTGCCTGATCAGGCACATCGTTTCGTACATCCAGAGTTGCTGTTGGGTGTTCGGTTTCATGGGTGACCTCAACTCTTCAAGCCTTTCGCGATCATGCTGTCCGTAACGCGGGCCATCAGCTTCGGGAAGGTGCGCCCGAGGAATACGGTCAAGCCGGCCCGCCAACTGCCGGGGACGATCATGAACTCGTCCCGCTCCATTCCATGCAGCACCTGCGCGCAGAGATCGTCCAGCGTGACGGTGCCGGCGAACTGCTTGGTCTGCATCGTGACCGCCGGCGCCGTTCGCCGCTCTTCTTCCACCATCGGCGTTTCAACTTCAGGCGGACAGATGACGGACACGCAGATCCCGCGCGTCTTGCACTCGATGCGCAGTGCATTGGCGAGCCCGACGACGCCGAACTTCGACGAGCTGTAGGCGGCGTAGCCATAGTTGCTGACGACGCCGGCGATCGACGCCACGAGCGCGAGGTGACCGCCGCTGCGCATGTGACGCAGCACGGCCGCCGCAAAGTTCCGGCTGCCCTTGAGATTGATGTCGACGACGAAGTCGTAGCGCTCGCTCGAGATCTCGAGGAACGGCCGCGCCACCTGCACGCCGGCCGAGTTGATGGCCACGTCGGGTGCGCCTGTCTGCGCGACGGCATTGTCTACCGCCGCTTCGACGCCCGCGGCGTCACGGACGTCGACCTCGAAGAACAGCGCTTGCGGGCACACCTTGCGCAGACGCGTGCGCGCCGCGTCGGAAAACTTCAGGTCGAACGCAGCGACCCGCGCCCCGCGCTTCGCCAGTGTCTCGGCCAGCGCGAGGCCAATGCCGCTGCCGCCCCCTGTGATGAAAGCCGCCTTGCACTGCATTGTCTTCTCGATCTCCCCCGTGAAGAACCGAGGTTACAATGCGCACCGAACCGGGGTTTGATAGCGGGCGACAGTCACTTGGCACTCAGCGACAGTGCCGCCCGGTCCCGCCTGGGCAGGCCCGAGCGCATGGGCCTCCCCGCGGGCGTTCAGCGCGTGTATTTCGGAATCTGCGCCGAGATGTAGTTCATCTTCGTCAGGCCCTGCTCCTTGATGCCCTGGTCGGCCCAGGCCTTGATCAGGCTCGCATCCATCATGTTGAGGTAGGTGCCGTCCTTCAGGAAGTTGACGTTGGCACCGAAGACGACCATGAACGTATCCGTGTCCTCGGTATTGGTGGCCGGTGTGTTGAATTCGTGGATCGAACCACCCGGCTCGAAGATGTAGCAGCCGGCCGTCTGCTTCTGGTCCGGGTATTCCGAGTAATACCAGCAGCCGGAAAGTGTGTAGAGATGCACCGTGCCGGTGTGGAAGTGCAGCGGCAAGGTGACGCCGGGCGCGAACTTGACGCGCAGCACCCAGACGCCGTTGTACGGATCGAGGAACAGCGGATGCGCCTTGATGCCAGGGTGCAACAGGCCCTCGAGGAACTTGCTGAGGTTGGTGTCGACGGTCAGCAGCTTGTCCTGGTGAGTGAACGCTTCAGGTAGTGACATGGTCTTTTGCTCCTACGGTGAGATTGAATTGGTGTCCGGTGGCTAGGCCCAGAACGCGACCACGCGCTGCACGACCCAGAAGGCTGCGGTCGACCCTACGACGTATGCCACCGGCGTGCGGATCAACGCTTCTGCCCGCCATGGCCCGCGCTCGCCTGCGACATCCTTGCCCATGAGCCGCGACGCCAGCCAGAGAACGGTCACAACTGCCGCGATGAACATCAGTTGGCCGACCTCCACGCCGACATTGAAGAACAGCAACGCGACAGGAATGTCCGACTGCGGCAGGCCGACCTCGCGCAGGGCGCCCGCAAAACCGAAGCCGTGCAGCAGTCCGAAAATGAAGGCGACGATCCAGGGTGCGCGCGTCGTGAGTCCGGATTGACCCCGCGCCTGGTGGAGGATTTCGGCCGCCACGAACATCACACTGAGCGCAATGGCCGCCTCGACCGGCGTCTGCGGCACGTGCACGACTCCGAGCGTGGCTGCGGCCAGCGTGATGCTGTGGGCCAGCGTAAAGGCCGTGACCGTGGCTATCAGCCGGCGCCAGCTGCCGACCAGGAAGAGCAGTCCGAGCACAAAAAGCAGGTGATCGATGCCGAGCAGAATGTGCTCGATGCCGAGCAGGAGGTAGGTCCTGGCAACCTGCCAGGCGTTCGGCTCCGCCGTGACCTCGAATGAGGTGTCTTCCGGCGTAAGCCGCACAGTCTGCGAGGTCGCGTCGTCGCGAATGAACCGGGCCAGAACGTCCGTGCGCGTTGCGCTGAGTCCGTCGATGGCGACACGCTGCCCGATGAGACCACCGGGACAGGTGGCTCGCCAGCGCTCGACGAACGCTCCGCCCGCAAACGTGCCGGACGACGGCGCGCCCTTGCACTTCGCCGGCAGCTTCACGTACATCGCCAGGCGGTACTCGCCATTGGCCGGAACCTTCCAGAGCACGTCGAACGTGTCCTGCCCGAGCGCGCGAATCTCGAGAAAGCCCGGCCGAACCTCATGCGCGTGCGACGTGGTGCACATGGCGCTGATCGCCAGCAACGCAATGGCGGCGAGGGCTCTCGTCATCATTTCTTGACGGCCGTGCTCGCCGTTTGCTGCGCCTGCTGCAGCAGTTGACCGATCTCACCCTCGTAGCGAACCTCGTACTTGGACCGCAGCGAAGAGTAGAAGGAGTCGCCCGCTTGAGCGCGCTGCTGCGCCTGCCACTCACGCACGACGACGGGGCGGATATCGGCCAGCGAGGGCAGCGTACTGGTATTGCGCGCACTGACCCGCACGAGATGCAAACCGAAGGTCGACGCGATGGGTCCCGACCATTGACCGATCGGTGCGGTCTCCAGCTGCTTGCCGAAATCGTCGCCGAAGCTGCCGGAGATTTCCTGCGGAGACGCGTCCTCCAGGCTCGCCGGTAGCAGCGTCGGGTCACCCGCCTCGGCGGGATTCGCCGGTCCGCGACCGGCCTGCAGGTCTGCCAGTATCTGTTCAGCGTCGCGCCGTGCCGCGTCGCCGGGCTTCTCGGCACTCACGAATACCTGCTGGAACGTGACGCGTGCCGGTTCGACGAACTTCTCGGGGTGCGCGGTCAGGAACTGCTGCAGCTGCTCGTCCGTCGGCTCGGCGGTGGCCGCCGTGTCCTCCGACACGAATTCCATCTTCTGTCGCAAGCGACGCCGGATCACCGTGTCATCGCGGTCGAGGCCCATCGCGATCGCCTCGCGGTAGAAGACCTCTTCCTTGACGTAGTCGTCCACGAGGCCACGCAATTCCTGCGGCGTCGGCGGGCGCGTCCAGGTGCGGCCGAAATTCTCGGCCAGCGCCTCGATGCGGGACTCGCTGATGACGATCTCTCGCGGGGCAGTTTCGTCGCCGCCCCGGACCAGTTGATACAGCAGGAACAGCCCGGTCCCGATGACCAGGAAATGCAGCAGGGGCTCGCGCAGCCAGCCACCGCGCTCAGGCGCATTCGTCATCAAACACTCCGCAACGAGTTTGAAACACCGGCGCCCTCGCGGGCGCCGGCATCAGCAGTTCAAGTACCGCTGGGCGAATACCAGATCGGCGAGGTCCACGCCCGCTCCTGGATCGTCGACAGGCACGTCAGGCAAGAGCTTGAGCTTGTTCCGGACGGCGTCGTAAGTCGTCCACCGCGGCGTCGGAATCTCGAGCACGCGGACGTAGTACAGGGCGTGCTTGGACGGATCGAAGTCGGGATCGGTCCACGAGCCCATCAGCTTCGGCGCTGCCGATCGTGTTGGCGTACGTCGCCTGCGTCGCGTCCACCGTGTTGCCGACCGGAGGCAACTTGCCGTCCTTGCCCGGCTTGCGATCGCCGCTCCAGACGACGTCGATCACCTTGTCCTGCGGCTCGCCCTTGGCATCGACCATGCCCTTGATGATCTGGATGCGATCGAGGTTCGCGCCGTTGGGATCTTTTGCCGCCCAGACCGTGAACGTCGGCGCTTTGGCTGCCTTCTCGATCGTGCCGCCCATCGGCACGCCATTGCGATAGCCCTGCTCCACGAGCTCCCGCGGATTCGTCGACGCGGCGCCGAGGTCCGCGCCACCGAAGAACCGCACCTTGATGCGCGTGCCCGACGTGACGAACGTTTCGCGCGCAGCCATGGCGTCCCAGATCGCGGCTCGCGTGTTCTTCGGCGCCCAAACGGCGGCGAGCGAGCCCGGGTTCGACTCCTTCGACTTGATCCAGCCGTCGATCTCGCCTTCGCGCCGCGCTTCTAGCGTGCCGTCCGCCGGGCCGTGGCTGCCGATGTAGTCGTCCTCGGCGACGTCCGACGGCAGGCCGTTGTGGTTGTCGGTGCCGCCAATGAAACCGAGCTGGTAAGGGTTGACGCCGAGCTTCGCCTGGTAATCAAGGCCCTTGGTCACCGCCCAGCGGACGAAATTCTCCTTCTTGAACGTGCGCCCGCTGAACGTCCCGACGCTGTCGGCGTTCTCGAAATTCGCGAACTCGTCGGCCGGCCAGAACGTCCGATACACCTCCGAATTGCCCTTGATCTGCATCATCTCGATCAGGCGCTCGAAGTGGCTGCGCAGGCGCGCGTAGTCGGCCGTGATCGGCTTGCCGGAATTGTCGAGCGGCTCGAACATCAGGCCCTTGCTGCCGTTCGAATTGTGCGGAATCGCGAATAGTCGCGATCCCTTCTTCTCCTGCTCGGCCATCCAGGCCCAGAGCTTTTCCTCGTCGTTGCTGTCCAGGGCCGAGAACGGCATATCCGGGACGTTCAGGTCACGGAAGATGACGTTGCGATGCATGTTCCCGGCGTTCTGGGCGGAGGTCCACTCGAAGCCGGCCAGCGTCGTGAACTTGCCGGGTTTGTAGTTGTCGATCGCGGCCTTGATCTCGACATCCTTCCAGGCGCTGCGCGTCGTCTCGGGACCGGCGTAGAACGGCGGGTGGTCCGGGTGTTCGCCGCGCATGTTGTTGATGACGTACTTCATGAACCAGGCACGCTGCTCGTCCACGGTCTTGAGCCCGCGCAGTTCCTCGAGCATCGGGTTGTCACCGCCCTTGGCGCCCGGAACCTGTGTCGAGAACATCTCGCCGATGAACTCGGCGTGGTCGGAGACGGCCACCCAGTCGAGCGGCCGGCCGATGTTGTGCTTCTGGCCGTTCACGACGACGTCGCCGCCCTGCCCGAACCTGTAGGCCTCATCCGGCGTGATCCGGGCGCCGCCGATGTACGCATCGAGCGAGAAGGACGTGTGCACGTGCGTCTCACCGAAGTAGGCGTCCTTCAACGGGTTCTCCGCAACCGCGGCCTCCAGTTGCTCGACTGTTGGCGCCGGGCTGGAGGCCACCGCGTCAACTGCAGGTGCCGCCGTCTTTTGCTCCTCGCTCCGGCTGCAGCCCGCGATCGCTGCCAGCACGGCCAATGCGATGGGGGTCAACGCGACCCCGCGGAACACCATCGCTTTACGAGTTGCGGATGTTTTCATTGGCCTCACTCCTGGGGGATGGCGATGCATGTCGTTTCGTCACGGCGTGTACCAGATCGGTGAACTCCAGGCGCGCTCCTGGTGCTTCATGGGGACGTCCGGCGACATCTTGATGCCGAAACGTACCTGATCGTAGGCTGTCCAGCGCGGCGTCGGGATCTCGATCGCCCGCGCGTAGTAGAACGCCTTCTGCGCTGGATCGAAATCCGGGTCGGTCCAGGTCGCCGCCAGTTCCGGATCACCGATGGTGTTGGTCCAGGTCGCCGTGGCGACGTCCACCGTGTCGCCCACCGGCGGCACCTTGCCCTGCCGATCCTTCCTGCGCCGATCCGCGTTACCCCACGCTACGTCGTAGATCTTTTCCTGTCCCACACCGTTCTTGTCCAGCCAGCCCTTGATGATCTGGATGCGGTCCAGGTTGCCGCCCTGCGGATCCTTCATCGCCGCCACCATGAACGTCGGTGCTCCTGTTGCACCAGCGGCCTTCGGCAGGTTTGCACCCATCGGCACGCCGCGGGCGTAACCGGCATCGACGAGCGCAGCGCCACGGGCATCCTCTGCCTTGAAATCCCAGCCACCGAAGAAGCGCAATGTCAGGCGGGTGCCGGATGTCGCGTAGGCTTCCTTGCGATACATCGCGTCCCACAAAGCTTCGCGGGTATTTTCGGTAGCCCAAACGGCCGCGTATCCGGCCGCCGTGTAGTGGTAGGTATAGCGAGTCTTCCCGAATCCCTGCTTGGAGACATGCTCCCAGCGAACCGGGCTCGGCTCCTGATTCACATGCTTGCCAAAGAAGTTGTCTTCCTCGATGGCCGTCAGCGAGTTGTGCACGTCCGTACCGCCAATGAACCCGAACTTGAACGGGTTGGCGCCGAGGCTGGCCTCGTGCTCAAGACCGCGCAGCAGCCCGGCGCGCAGGTAATTGGTCGGCATCATGTCGCGGGACAGCGGCTTGTCTTCCAGCGTCAGGTTGCCGTACTCCCAGCCGGCGACGCCAAAGTCCGCGAACTCGTCGTTGGGCGAAAGCGCCGGATGTGTCTCACTGTTGCCCTTGGTCTGCATCATCTCCTGCAGGACTTCGAAGCGCGCGCGCCGCTCGGCATAATCCCGCGTCATCGCCTTGCCGGCGAAGTCGACCGGCTCGAACATGCGCCCGTTCGACAGATTCGCGTTGTGCGGAATCGCCAGCATCCTGCCGCCGGTCTTCTGCTCGTATTTGGCCATCCATTCCCAGAGCTTTTCCGGATCCTCGCTCTGCCACGCGGAGAACGGCATGATCTGCTCCGCCTTGTCTTTGTTGTCCCGGAACAGGACGTTGCGGTGCAGGTTGTTGCCGCCGGGCACCGAGGTCCACTCGTAGCCGATCATCGCGGTGAACCGGCCGGGCTCGTTGAACTTCTCGGCGGTTTCCAGGTACTGCTGCCACACCGACTTCATGATCGGACCGACAATCTTCGGATCCTTGACGACGTCCGGCAAAGTGCCTTGCGCCTGGCGCGAAGTCACGTCATTGGCGGCGTCCGCGGAGGCCTTGCCGCCTTCCTTCATCGCCTTGTTCCACCCGATCAGGATTGGATCCTGCATGAACGCTGGATTGCCTTCATAGACCTGGAACATCAAGCCAAGCCCCTCGGCATGATCGGAAATCACCAGGAAGTCCAGCGGGCGCGACAACCTGGCGGGCACTCCAGTGGACGAAATGACCTCTTCACCGCGCGCAAAGCGGTACGACTGCTCCGGCGTCAGGCGATCCCCGGCCATGAAAGCATCACCGGAGTTGGCGGTGTGATGGTGCGTATCGCCAAAGTAGACGTGCATCGGGTGCTTCCTGCCGGCATAGGGCGAGAAGCTCTTCTTCATCGCCTCGACTTCGGCAGTCGTCGGCGCTGGCGCAGCATGCTCTGCGGCGTCATCCGCATCGAAGGCGCCCTTTGCTGCGACGTCGGAGATGTCTGCTGACGGTGGCGGCGCAGGCGTCTTCGACTCCGCACCACTGCATGCGGCCAGTGCCATCGCGGCAGACGCGATGAAGGCGGCAGTCAGGTCGGAGGCAAACCGTCGGAAGATCTTCATGGTGTTGTTCCCTCAAATCCAACCAGCGATAAGTGATCAGTTACCGGGCGTGTACCAGATCGGGCTGGACCAGGCGCGCTCCTGGATGGTCGCCGGGAAGTCCTTCGGCGGATCGATGCCGAGCGCCTTTGCGTCGTAGGTCGACCAGCGCGGCGTCGGGATCTCCAGGACCCTGACGTAGTAGAACGCCGGCACGGCCGGATCGAAGTCCGGATCCTTCCAGACCGTTGACAGCTCCGGGCTGCCGATCGTGTTGGTGTACGAGGCGTTCTTGATGTCGACGCTGTTGCCTACCGCCGGCAACTTGCCATCTGCACCGATCTTGCGGTTACCGGACCAGACCACGTCGTAGATCTTATCGTGCGACTTGCCCGTGGCGTCGACCCAACCCTTGATGACCTGGACCCGGTCGAGGTTGCCACTATTCGGGTCTTTCGACGCCGCGATCATCAGCTTAGGCGCAGTTCCTTTTGCAGCTCGTTTCATGTCGCCGCCCATCGGCACACCGTTCTTGTAGCCGATGCGCGTCCAGTTCTTGTCGCCCGGCTTGGCATTGGCGAAATCAAAACCGCCAAAGACACGCACGACGATGCGCGTACCACTGGTGGCCCAGGTCTCCTTGCGCGCCATGGCGTCATAGATCGATTCACGGGTGTTTTCTTCAGCCCAGACGCAGGAAAGACCTGCCGAACCCTGTTCGATTTTGGAAGGCTCACCCGGCACGCCCTCGAGCAACCTCGCTCGCGGGGTGTCCGATTTCAGGTTGTGCTCACCGGTGAACGCGAACTCCTCGTGCGAGACGATGGAGGTGTGAATGTCCCCGCCACCGACCACACCGTACTTGAACGGGTTTGCGCCAAGCCGCTGCTCGATGGAAAGGCCATTGCCGAACGCGTTGCGGACGTAGTTGGTTTCCACGACCTTGACCGTGCCCGGGCCCGCGACCGGCTTGGTCCATAACTCAAAGCCGGCGAACTCGTCGTTCGGCGCCACTCCGGGATTGGTCTCGGACTGTCCCTTGGTCTGCACGATTTCGGTCAGCCGCTCGTTCCTTGCGCGCGTTTCGGCGTACGCGCGGGTGATCGCCTTGCCGTCCGAATCGGTGAGCGCGAACATCGCACCGTTGCTGAGGTTTCCGTTGTGCGGAATCGCGAGCAGCTGCGTGCCCTTCGCCCGCTGTGCGTCCATCCACTTCCAGAGTTCCTCGGGCCGCTGCGAGTCGAAATAGGAGAATGGCACCGGAAGGTTCTTGCTCGAACGGAAGATGACGTTGCGATGCAGGTTCGACATGTTCGGCTGCGACGACCACTCGTACGCCACGAGGGTCGTGAACTTGCCGGGCTCGTTGAAGCTGTCGGCGATCTGGATGTACTGATCCCAGATCGTGCGTTTGAGCGCCGGATCGGCCAAGACGGGATCCGCACTGACGCTGCCGTCGGGCTGGATCGTCTCGGAGACGAGCTTGTAGAACACCTTCGTCGCTTTCTTTACGTCATTGCCCGAACTGGTGATCTCCTGGGCCAGCGGGTGCTTGGAGAGCGGGTCGTTCGGGTCGTACATGCGCAGCAACACGCCCAGGTATTCGGAGTGGTCGGAGACCGCAAGGAAGTCGAGCGGCACCTTCAGCTGCACGTCATAACCGCCCGGGTGCTTCACCTTCTCGCCACGTGCGTGGCGGAATGCATTGTCAGGCCCGAAGCGGACGTTGTAGATGGCCTCGTCGAACGACCAACCCGTGTGCTGGTGGGTCTGGCCGAAATACGGGTTGCGCAGTTCGTTGTAGCCCTTCGTGTGGGCAGCGGCCGGCGCGTCCCCGGCCATGACCGCGGTCACGGGCTGAAACGACAGGCCGGCGAGCACGGTCAACACGGCTGCCGGGATCGCCGTGCGGCAACAGGGCTGGCGGGAGCCATTCGTTATCTGGTCTTTGATGTCTGCCACCCCTATGATTTCGGCACCAGCAAGGCGACACCCGCCCGCAGTACCCATTCCTGGTTGCCGCGGTCGTCCTTGAAGTCGTAGTCGACCTCGAAGTTCGGCCGCCATTTATGCCCCTTCCAACCGACGACGAAGCCGTAGTTCACGCCCAGCATGAGCGACGACCACCGTGAGTTCTCCGTGTCGTAAACGAGTGCGCTGTTGCCCACCGAGAGTGATCGACCCTTGCCGAGCTGGTAACTCAACACGGGCTGGATGTTGACGAGGCCGACGTCCGACGCGTCGTCGTCGCCCGCGAACGAAAAAAACGTCTGCGCGAACAGGCCCCAGTTCACGCGCTTGACGGACGAGTTGACGAAGCCGAGAGCCGGCCCCGCGGTCCACTTGTCGAGCGTCAGCCCTTCGGCGCCGGTCGGGAGCGTTCCGGAAATGCCGATGCCGAAGCGCCCCCAGTCGCGATCGAACGTCATCAGGTCGAACACCGTGAGGTCCGCAAAGCCGTCCGAGCCGCTCGGCGAGGACGTCACGTACGGCGCGGTCAACCGGAAGATGTGACGCGTGCCGGCCAGCTTGAACGGCAGCGCGGAGCGGAATACGACCTGGTTCGACGAACCTTCGATGTCGCGATAGCTCGGCGTGTACCAGTCGTACAGCTGGAAAGACATCAGGGCCGCGGTCGGGTCGGTCGCTTGCGCCGCGAGCGCCTCGCTGCTGGTCGCCTCCTGCGCGCAGGCGAGCTGATCACTCGCAACGCAGCCAGCCACCACAATCAGCGCCGCACACCTGTGCCGGGGCAACCCAATCGCGCGCAAGGCAGTCATGCGCGACATGTACCAGTCTCTGCCGGATCTGGCGTGCCGATGGTTCGCCCCCCTTGCACAGTCGGGGACGCTCAGCCGCTCGACCAGGCCTTGTTGTCGTTCTTGTCCTTGTCATCCTTGTCCTTATTCTTGTCCTTGTCCTTGTCCTTGTCTTTATCCTTGTCCTTGTCGCCAATGCCGGTGGCGTCCTTAGCGGTGTCGTGCGCGGCTTCCTTCGGGTCGCAGCGTCCGCCGACGCCGACCGTGGCCTTCATCGCCGCACTCTTGGCGGCCTTCTCCGCGGTGCAGTCAGGGTCGAGCGGTCCGGCGCTTGCCGAGGCAATCGCCAAGGCACACAGCAAGCCGGTTGCGCAGTTCAGTTTCATCCGATTCATGTTCAAGTACTCCGGTTCAAGAGATGCTCATGCAGATATCGCGCCGCGTTCCACCTAGCGGAGCGGCTTGGTGACTGTCTTGCGAACCACCTTGTCCTTCTTGTCGTCGGCCTTGTCCTCGAGCTTGTCGACGGGCCCCTTGTCGACGAGCTTGTCGGTCTGGTCCTTGACCTCGCCTTTCACGGTGTTGGTCACGACTTTGGTTCCGATTCCCATGGCGTACTCCTTCGTGCTGTCGGTTGCGGTTTGAAAGTCTATTTTTTTCGGTGCTGCGCTCACAAGGCAGGCGTGTACCAGATCGGCGATGACCACGCGCGCTCCTGCTGCGTCATCGGCACCTCGGGCGACATCTTGACGTTGAAGCGCACTGAGTCGTACAGCGTCCAGCGCGGCGTCGGGATCTCGATCGCTCGCGCATAGTAGAAGGCCCGCAGCGACGGATCGAAATCCGGGTCCGTCCACACAGCCGACAGTTCCGGATCGCCGATCGTGTTCGTCCAAGTGGCTGTCGAGACATCAACCGTATTGCCTACACCGGGCAGTTTGCCGTCCTTGCCGGGCTTACGTCGCTCCGCATCGCTCCAGACCACGTCGTAGACGCGCTCCTGCGCCTTGCCGTCCTTGCCGAGCCAGCCCTTGACGATCTGGATGCGGTCGAGATTGCCGAACATCGGGTCCTTTGCGGCCGCGACGAGGAACGTCGGAGACTTTCCCGCAGGGGCCTTCGAGATATCGCCGCCCATCGGAACGCCCTTCTCGTAGCCGACCCACGCGAAATTGCGGTTCTTCAGGTCCTGCGGCGTGTAGTTCCAGCCGCCGAAGAATCGCAGCGTCATGCGCGAACCCGATGTGCCGTAGACCTCCTTGCGTTTCAACGCGTCCCAGATGGCTTCGCGCGTGTTCTCCGTGGCCCATACAGCCGCGTATCCAGCCGCCATGAATTGCCAGTTGTAGCGCTGCTTGCCGAGTCCCTTGGTTGCCGGATGCTCCCATCGCTTCGCATTCGGCTCCTGGTCCAGATGCTTGCCGAAGAAGTTGTCTTCCTCGATCGCCATCAGCGAGTTGTGGACGTCCGTGCTGCCCACGAAGCCGAACTTGAACGGGTTGACCCCGAGCTTCGCCTCCTGCTCCAGGCCGCGCTTCAAGCCTTCGCGCAGATAGGTGGTCGGCATCATCTCCTTGGTCAGGGGCGAGTCCTGCATCGTCAGGTTCCCGTACTCCCACCCCGCGACACCGAGGTCACCTGCGAACTCGTCGTTGGACGACATGAGTGGGTTGGTTTCGCTGTTGCCCTTGGTCTGGATGATTTCCTGCAGCACTTCCCAGCGCGCGCGCCGTTCGGCGTAGTCGCGCGTGAGCGGCTGGCCGGAGAAGTCCGTCAGCTCGAACATGCGACCGTTCGACAGATTGCCGTTGTGCGGGATGGCGAGCAGCCGGCCGCCGGTCTTCTTCTCGTAGGCATCCATCCACGTCCAGAGCTTCTCGGGGTCCTCGCTCTGCCAGGCCGAGAACGGGAAGACCTGGTCGGCCTTGTCCTTGTCGTCGCGAAACAGCACGTTGCGGTGCAGGTTGTTGCCGCCCGGCACCGAGGTCCACTCGTAACCGATCATCGCGGTGAAGCGGCCAGGCTCGTTGTACTTCTCGGCGGTTTCCGTGTATCGCTGCCACACGGACATCATCACCGGACCCGAAATCTTGGGATCCTTGAGCGCCGGGGGCAGCTCGTTGTTCGCCTGTGCACTGATCACTTCGCGCATCGTGTCGACGGCTTCCTTGCCGCCGGCCTTCATCGCCTGGCCCCACCGGGCCAGCGTCGGATCGGACATGTATGCCGGGTTGCCCTCGTAGACCTGTGCCATTACGCCGAGGCCTTCGGCGTGATCGGTCACGACGAGGAAGTCGAGCGGGCGCGACAGCTTGGCCGGAATGCCGGAGGTCGAGACCACTTCCTCGCCGCGTGCAAAGCGATAGGCACTTTCGGGGTCGAGGCGGTTGCCCTCCATGAACGCATCACCCGAGTTCGAGGTGTGCAGGTGCGTGTCGCCGAACAGAGGGCGCGTCGGGTACTTGCGACCTGCATACGGCGAATAACCGCGGGCCGCCGGGGCGACGGGGCCGTGCGAGGGCGCGTTCGGGGTCACCTCCTGGGCGTCCATGACCTTGACGTCCTCGGCCTGGGCCAGGCCAACGGTGCCGGCCAGAGCCAGTGCGATCACGAGCGCCAGTGACTTGGTTTCCATGCTGAATCCTCGCTGAATTCGTCGGTACTACTGCTGCTCGGCGGCAGTCCAGTCCTGCTCCGGTGCGGGCTTCTGCTGGATGCTGAGCGGTACGGAGAACGTGAAGAACACTGCGTCACCCTCGACGCGGTTCTTGGCGTCGAACTCGTGGTACCAGCGCAGGTCGAGCGTCACAGGGTGAGTCTTGCTCTGCGTGAACTGATAAGACAACTCCGGCCCGATGCCGAAGACACGACCCTTGAAGTCGCCAAGCACGGCCGGTCCGCCACTGTCCGCGGTCAGCTGCTCGTTCCAGTAGCCAACGATACCCATAGAGAAGTGATTCGGCAGGTACTGCTTGCCGGCGAGTTCGAGGTGCATTTCGTTGCCGGAGTCGTAGTTCGTGTCGTCGTTCTCGCCGTTGAAGGTGAAGCCGAGCACGGCCGAGAACTCGCGCCCCCCTTTGAAGTTGGCCATCGTGTAGGCACCGCCGACGTCGAGCGCCCAGCGGTTCTTGCCCATGTTGGCGAGGCGCCCGACCTCGTAGTCGCCGACGGGGATGAACATCGTCGAGTATCCGCTCCAGGCCCGGAACTTGTCGCCGTCACGATGCTTCCAGCCGAGCACGGCGCTCAACGCAGCGTCGCCAAGCGCCGTCAACTCGTCCGATTGCTCGACCTTGAACGGCGCAACCGGAACGACCACGTTGCCGCCAACCTCAAGATTGCCGTACGGAAGCACGCCGCTGAAGGCCAGCCGACCGCCGCCCAGGTTCACGTCCGTGACCCACGTGACCTGCGCAATGTTCGTCAGGGCCTCGGCCGAGATATCGCCGACGACGAGGTCCGTGATGGGCGTCAGGTCGTCGCGACCGGCGTCGTAATAGAAGACGTTGTTCGTCAGGTACACGCCGGGCTTTGGCACGAACGCTGCAAGCGGCCCGCGCATGCCGAGCAGGTAGTTGCTGCCGCCACCTTCGACCGCCTGGGCGTCGCTGATGAAATAGGATGGTGCCCAGTAGCAGGGCTGCTGCGCCGGCCGTCGATCGAATGCTCACGCCTGGCATCACTGGGCTCCCTTTTGCATCTGTTCAATCATCTTCGAGAAATCGAGGGTCGCGGCTTTCTGCACCGGCGGGTATTGCATCAACGACTGCACGTGCTGACCAAGAACCTGCGTGATGGGCCCTTCGAGCCACTGCTTCGTCTGCACCATGGCAGAGCGGTCCGCCGTCGAGTCGAAGCTCTCGTAGGGGTCGGCGCGGAGGTTGAACATCACCGGGAACGAGTGCTTCACGATCGGTGCGTAGTAGTCTTCCTTGGTCGCAAAGTGCGCCTTCCACTGTCGCCAGCGCACCCCCATCAACTCGGACTCGTAGTAATAGATGAAATCCGTACGCGCGCTCGCGTCGGACTTGCCAGTCCAGTAGTCAAGATTGTTCACGCCATCGATGTACTGCTTGCGCTCGGTTTTCATTTTGCCTGCGACGTCAGGCACGCCGGCCGCCGCCGCCAGCGTCGTGAACAGGTCCATGTGAGTCTGGATGCCGCTCAGCACCCGGCCCGCGGGAATGTGTCCGGGCCAGCGCACCAGTGTCGGTACACGCACGCCGCCTTCGTAGGTGGTCATCTTCTCGCCGCGGAACGGAGTCGTGCCGCCATGCGCGCGACCGCTGTGCTCGGCGCCGTTGTCGGTGGTGTAGATGACAATGGTGTCATCCAGCACGCCGAGCTTCCTCAATGCGGCGAGAACGGCTCCGACCTGCATGTCGTGCTCGATCACGCCGCTGCCGTAGATGTCTTCTTCACTGGTGTAGGGCGTCGCAAGCTGCCGGTGCTCCGGGCGCAGGTGCGTGAACATGTGCATCCGGGTCGTGTTGAGCCAGATGAAGAATGGTTTGCCCTGCTTCTGCGCCCGGCCGGCGAAATCGAGCGATGCAGCGATGAACTCGTCGTCCACCGTTTCCATGCGCTTGCGCGTCAGCGGGCCGGTGTCCGTGCAGCGTTGCCTGCCCATGCGCCCGAAGCGCGGATCCTCGGTCGCATCGTCCGTGTCGGTGGCGACGCACTTGAGGACTCCGCGTGGCCCGAACTTCGCCCGGAATGCCGGATCCTTGGGGTAGTCCTCCTGCTCGGGAAGTTCTTCGGTATTCAGGTGGTAGAGATTCCCAAAGAACTCGTCGAACCCGTGCACCGTCGGCAGGTGCTCGTTGCGGTCACCGAGGTGGTTCTTGCCGAACTGGCCGGTTGCATAGCCCTGCGCCTTGAGCACTTCAGCCAGCGTGGGAGTTGCGGGCTGCAGACCCAGCTTGGCGCCCGGCGTACCTACCGTCGTCAGGCCACTGCGGATCGGGTACTGGCCCGTGATGAACGCTGCTCGCCCAGCGGTGCACGACGGCTGGGCATAGTGGTCGCTGAACATGATGCCTTCACGGCCGATCCGATCAATGTTCGGCGTCGTGTAGCCCATCACGCCGGGGTTGTAGAGGCTGATGTTGGCGTAACCGACGTCGTCGCCGAAAATCACGAGAATATTGGGCCTGCCGCTGACAGAGGCCGCCGCCAATGCGGCGCCAGTGGTAGCCAGCAACGCGAATGCGATCGTGCTCAGCGCCTTTGACGCAATTCCAACACGTGTGCCGACCACAGCCCCCCCCTCCATCGTGCACTTGCGCCGTGCCAGCTGCCTGACCGGCACATGTAATAGGCGCAAATTGTTTGACGCCGCTCCACCCGAACAGGTCGTCGAAGCATGAGCCCGGATGACCAGGACAGCCCGTACTACAAGGTACGGCGCGCCGATCTTAGGATTCAGCCAGGAGCAGACGCTTGATATTGAACGACAATTACTTGGCAACGCGCGACGCCATGCTTGCATGGCAGGCTAGGCAACGACCCAACGGCAGGGAACCGAAAGTTTTTCGACAGAGCGATAAGTTCACTTATCAACCGTCTTTCGTCTTGTCGCGCGACGCCAAGTTTCGGTCGTTCGCAATCAAGTTCAGTTCCTTGCTGTTGTCTAAAATCAGGACTTATCGGTTCCATCGACAGCGCCGACAGCACGGTCGTGGCTTGCTGCGTGCTCATGGTCAGTTTGGATTCGATGTCATGCGCGCCGTGATCATGCTTATGTAGAGCACCCGAAAGCACTTTGACCACTTTGGCCTGAAGGAAAATGTCGTGATCAAGATGATCGGAAGCGAATCGACGGGCTCATGGATTCGGCGCGCCCGCGCCGCTGGAACACCCGATGCGGTCGCCGGCGCCGAGTCCAACACAGCCACCCAGACGCTTGCCGTCAGGTCCTGCGATGGCTGGGACCCGTGGGAGGTCTGGCTGCTTCACATCGATCAGCCTCGCCGGCACCTTGCTGGACGAGGCAACAGGACGACTGGCTGAATTCCCCGGCCGGAGTCTGCGACGGAAGTACCTGAGGAGACTACGGCGTGTTTTCAATTCCGCGGGTCAGCGTCAGGTGGAATCGGTATCCCACCCCCACCGATCTCCTGACGCTGGCTCTGCGGTTCTCGAATGGCCACGGCGGCCGGCGTGTACTGAATGCCGACGGCTTGCCAGCGGTCTGCAACAACAAACCTGATTGCGTGGGAGATAGCTTGATGAAAATCGGAAAAATCGGTCTGCTTGCACTCGTCGCGATTGCGACGCCTGCGATGGCGGCGGAACGGACTGGCTTCTACATCGGTGGCGACGTCGGCCAGGCGAACTGGAATCTCACCGAGCGCGACGCCAACGATCTTACGAACGCGCTGGCCGAAGGACTTGCGGGCGCCGGCAACGCCACGATCCTCTCGACCGACAACAATTTCAGCGACACGGACACCACCTACAGCCTGTTCGTCGGCTACCAGATCGTGCCGTGGCTGGCGGTCGAAGCGACCTGGATGGACCTCGGCAACATGAACGTCGAGACCAGCGGTACCTACGGCTACACGACCGTGAACCCGCCGCCCGTGGGCGTCCCGAACGGCGGTTCCTACAGTACAAGGACCGAGTTCGAGAGCAGCGGCCCGGCCGTCTCGGCGCTGCTGATGCTGCCGTTCATGGACGTCTGGAACGTCTATGGCCGGCTCGGCTACTACATGGGCGACAATGAACTCAGCGCCAACTTCGACGCGCAGGACACCAGGCTCGGCGTCCCGATCGGAGCCCCCTACGCGGCGAACTTCTCCGAGTCGGATGACAGCGGCGTGTTCATGTGGGGCGCCGGCGTCAGCTACACCTGGGATCAGCGCCTCTCGTTCCGGCTCGAGTACACCAATCTCACGGACGTCGTCGAGCTAGGCGGGGACAACGCGTCGGACATGGAACGCTTCACGCTCGGCGTGGCGTATCGGTTCGGGCAGGTCGAGGAGCCGATGGCGCCGATGGCGGCTGCCGCCCCTGTGGCAGTTGCTGCTGCGCCCACCAAGTGCGCGGACGCGGACAACGACGGCGTGTGCGACACGGCCGACCGCTGCCCGAACACGCCAGCCGGCGACCGCGTGGGTCCGTTTGGCTGTTCCTGCGACGTGACGATCCGCACCCATTTCGCGTTCGACTCGGCGGAGTTGACCGCGGAAGACAAGGCCGAGCTCGAGCGCGTTGCCGCGCGGCTGAAGGAGCTCGAGTTCGTCGGCGGCACGGCCACCGGCCACACCGACAGCGTCGGCGACGAAGCCTATAACCAGAAGCTCTCTGAGCGTCGGGCCCAGGCGGTGGTGGACTTCCTCTACGCCCAGGGCGTGTCCCCGGGCCGCATCACCGCCATCGGCATGGGCGAGGTCAAGCCGATCGCCGACAATGCGACCGAAGAGGGTCGTGCGCAGAATCGACGCGTGACGATCCGCCGCACGGACTGCGGCCCCGCGAACTGATCGCGACACCGCTTTCCCTTCCGGGGAACGAAGCCGGCGGGTGAAAACCCGCCGGCTTTTTGTTGCGTGGCGCTTTCGGATGCTGGCGCATGACTCGAGCAATGGTGTATAGACCGCGTTCGGCGATTGGAACATTGAACGGGGAAGCGAATGAAGATGCCATTTTGCAGGCCTGGTATCGAGATCGGTGTAGCAGCGGTCGTCGCTCTCGGCGTCTTCGTCACCGGCTGTTCACGGAACTCACCTGAGCCGAAGCCTGCGGCTGAAACCAGCGCCACTCAAGCCGTAACTGCTGTCGCGGCGCCTGACCGCGCGCCGGCCAACCCTGAACGCAATGCCTACTTCGGCGATGTCCATGTCCACACGGGCTACTCGTTCGATGCCTTCACGAACGGCAGCAAGACGACTCCGCAGGACGCCTATGACTGGGCGCAGGGCAAGGCAATCACCGGCAGCGGCCTGGGACCCGAGATCAAGATCGTCACGCCGCTCGATTTCTATGCGGTTGCCGATCATGCCGAATACATGGGCGTCTTCAACCAGATGTCCGACCCCAACAGCCAGTTCGGCAAGCTGCCGATCGCCAAGCGGGTGACCTCGCCGGACAGCGCCACCCGGATGGCGGCATTTGCCGAAGTGCTGCGTGACATGAGCGCCGGTCGCAGCGACCCGCAGCTCGCCGACCCGGTCGCGGCACGGTCGGTCTGGGCCGAGATCGTAAAGACTGCCGACGCGAACTATGTGCCGGGCAAGTTCACCACCTTCGCCGCTTTCGAATGGACGTCGAATCCCGACAAGCGGAACCTGCACCGCGTCGTGATGTTCCGCGACACCGCGAAGCTCCCCGAACTGGTTCTGTCGGCGCTCGATTCGGACAAGCCCGAGGCGCTGTGGGCATGGATGGAGGGGCTGCGCGCCAAGGGTTCCACACTGTTTGCCATTCCGCACAACGGCAACGCCAGCGACGGGCGCATGTTCGAACTGGTCAAGTCGGACGGCAAGCCGATCGACGCGGCTTATAACGCCACGCGCCGCGCCAACGAGCCGCTCTACGAGATCACCCAGATCAAGGGCACGTCGGAGACGCATCCCAGCCTGTCGCCCAACGACGAGTTCGCCGGGTTCGAGCAATGGGACTACACGCTGTCGGCCGACAGCGAGCGGCCGACGCATCGCAGGGGCAGCTTTGCCCGCCAGGCGCTGCTCGATGGCATGGCGCAGGACGCCAAGGGCAATGGCAACCCGTTCAAGTACGGCTTCATCGGCGATACGGACACGCACAACGCCGCCGCCAGCAACGAGGAGTTCAACTACAGCGGCAAGTTTGCGATCGAGAACGATCCCAAGCACCGGCTCGAGGGCATTCCTGGAGCGCCGGCGGGGCAGATCCAGCAGATCCGCGAATTCAGCTCGGGTGGCCTGGCCGGCGTGTGGGCGGAGGAGAACACGCGCGAGGCGATCTTCGACGCGATGCAGCGCAAGGAAACCTTCGGCACCTCGGGAACGATGATCAAGGTACGGTTCTTCGGCGGCTGGGACTTCGGCGCTGCGGACCTGGCAAGTCCCGGGTTCGTCAAGGCAGGCTATGCGCGTGGCGTGCCGATGGGCGGTGACCTCAAGCCCGCGACTGGCAAGGCCCCAAGCTTCATGGTGATGGCGAGCAAGGATCCGAAGAGCGGCAACCTCGATCGCATCCAGATCGTCAAGGGCTGGCTCGATGCGCAGGGTGGAAAGCACGAGAAGATCTACGACGTGGCCTGGAGCGGCGAACGCAAGCCGGATCCGAAAACCGGCAAGCTGCCGCCGGTCGGCGACACCGTCGACGCAACCAAGGGCGACTACGCCAACAGCATCGGCGCCGCCGACCTGGCAACCGCATGGACCGACCCGGACTTCGATCCGTCGGTGCGTGCATTCTATTACGCGCGGGTCATCGAAATTCCGACACCTCGGTGGAGCACCCGCGATGCCGCCAGGCTTGGGATACCCATCCCTAAGGGTTTGCCCGTCTCCATCCAGGAGCGTGCCTGGACCTCGCCGATCTGGTACACGCCGGTGAAGTGATTGTCGCGTTCAAGGCGGGAAGCTGGCCTGCTTCCGAAGGTCGCTTCCGCCTGTGAAGCCAACGCCAGCACGTGACGGGAATCGAACCTACGTTACTGGTGTGAGCAAGTTGAGGCCTCTCGCCTACTGCTTCTTTTTCGACCGCCGCGACGCCGCAGCCATCGAGTGCTGCGCGACGTAGTGCGCGGCAACGTCGTCACCGGCACTCGCGGCGCGATGGATGCCCTCGATGATCATCTTCTCGGCACGCTCGGTGCCGACCCAGTTCACGATCGTGACCCACTTGCCCTTCTCCAGGTCCTTGTAGTGCTGGAAGAAGTGCGCAATCTGGTCGATGAGCGTGACGGGCAGGTCCTTGTAGGACTTCACGCCTGAATAGAACGGGTGCAGCTTGTCGACCGGCACCGCGATGACCTTTTCGTCGTCGCCCGCCTCGTCCTTCATCAGCAGCGCGCCAACCGGCCGCACGCGCACGATGGCGCCCGCCACCACCGGGCTGGGCACCACGACGATCACGTCCACCGGATCGCCGTCGCCTGAGAGCGTGTGCGGCACGAACCCGTAGTTGCCCGGGTAGAACATCGCCGTGTTGAGGAAGCGGTCCACGCGCAGCGCACCGGATTCCTTGTCGAGTTCGTACTTCACGGGCACGCCGCCCTGTGGGATCTCGATCAGGACGTTGATGTCGCTGGGCGGGTCGGCGCCGATACTGATCTTGTTGATGTCCATAGGAAGTGATTGGGGCTCAGTTGGACTAGGCGTGATACTGCGGAGAAAGCTCGTGCACTGCCTCGATCATCGCCAGCCGCATGCTCCGGCTTCACTTCCGGGTGGATGCCGTGGCCGAGGTTGAAGACGTGGCCGGGACCCTTGCCGTAACTGGCCAGCACGCGACCGACCTGCTCGCGGATCTGCGCGGGCGGTGCGTAGAGCACGCTCGGGTCGAGGTTGCCCTGCAGCGCGACTTTGTCCTGCACCGCGCGACGTGCATCGGCCAGGTCGGTGGTCCAGTCGACGCCAAGCGCATCGCAGCCGGTCGCCGCCATCGCGCCCAGCCATTCCCCGCCGCCCTTGGTGAAGAGAATGACCGGCACGCGGCGCCCGTCGGCCTCGCGCGTCACGCTGTCGACGATCTGCTGCATGTAGCGCAGCGAGAATTCGCGGTAGTCGGACGGTGTCAGTGCCCCGCCCCAGGTGTCGAACACCATCACGGCCTGCGCGCCCGCGGCGATCTGCGCGTTCAGGTACGCGATCGTGGCGCGCGTGATCACGTCGAGCAGCCGGTGCAGCTCCTTCGGCGCGCCGTAGAGCATGCCTTTGATGTGCTCGAAATTGCGGCTGCTGCCGCCTTCGACCATGTAGGTGCCGACTGTCCACGGGCTGCCCGCAAAGCCGATCAACGGCACCCGGCCCTTGAGTTCGCGGCGGATCGTGCGCACCGCATCCATCACGTAGCGCAGCTCGCCTTCCGGATCCGGGATCGGCAGCTTGTCGATGTCTGCTGCAGTCCGCACTGGCCGCGCGATCTTCGGACCTTCGCCGGTCTCGAACGACAGGCCGACGTTCATTGCGTGCGGCACGGTCAGGATGTCGGAGAAGAGAATCGCCGCATCGAGCCGGTAGCGCTCGAGCGGTTGCAGCGTCACTTCACAGGCCAGCTCTGGATTCATGCACAGGTTGAGAAAGCTGCCCGCCTTCGCGCGCGTGGCGCGGTACTCCGGCAGGTAACGCCCTGCCTGCCGCATCATCCACAGCGGTGTGCGCGGCGTCGGCTGGCGCAGCAGCGCGCGCAGCAGCAGGTCGTTCTGCAGCGGCGCGCTCACTTGCGTGCTCCGGCGAAGGTCTGCGCAATCGTCTGCTGGATTGCCTCGGCCGCCGCCCGGGGATCGTCCGCGTCACGGATTGGCCTTCCGACCACGATGTAGTCCGCACCGTTTGCAAACGCCTGCGCGACGTCCACGGTGCGCTTCTGGTCGTCCACCGGCTTGTTCTCGACCGGGCGGATGCCCGGCGTGACCACCAGCAAACGGTGATCGATGAACTCGCGCAGCAGCGGCGCTTCCAGCCCCGAGGACACCACGCCGTCGCAACCGGCTTCGAGCGCGCGGCGCGCGCGGGAGAGCACCAGCTTCTCGACGTCCACGGCAAACCCGAGGTCGTCGAGGTCGCCTCGATCGAGGCTCGTGAGCACGGTGACCGCGAGGATCTTCACGTCGCCCTTGGCGGCCGCGGCCGCTTCCATGATGGCCTGGTTGCCGTGAATCGTCGCAAACGCCACGCCGCGGTTGCGCAACTGCTTGACCGCCGCGGCGACGGTAGCGGGCACGTCGAAGAATTTCAGGTCGACGAACACCTTCTTGCCGCGCGCGACCATCCAGTCGAGCAGTTCGAAGTAGCCCCCCGACATGAACAGCTCGAGCCCGAGCTTGTAGAAAACGACGGAATCGCCGAGCTGCTCGGCGAGCTTGCGCGCCGCCTGCGGGTCGGCGACGTCCATGGCGAAAATGAGGCGTTCCCGGTCGGGGATGTTCTTGGGGGTCAAGGCGGCACTCCGGAAAAAGCCCGGGAATGCTACCAGACGGGCCCCGGCGGGGCCTCCGGGCAACCCCTCATCGGCACGGGAAATCGCCTCGCCCAGGCGTGGCCGCCATGGCCTCCCGGCGCGCCTCAGGTTCGCTCGGCGGGATTGAACAACCGGCGATGTTCGAGGATGGCGAAGCGGTCCGTCATGCCGGCGATGTAGTCGGCCACTGCGCGGGCACGGCCGGTCTTGCCGTCGGCCGCCTCGAGCCGCCTCGCGGCTTCCTGGTGCTCGGTCGGCATCAGGCTGACCTCGCCGAACATGGCGTCGAACAGCTCGCGCACGACGCGCCCCGCCTTCGTGGTCATGCGCAGCACACGATAGTGCTTGTAGAGGTGCTCGCGCAGGTAGCGCTTGAGTTCCAGGTGCTCGGCACGCACCGGGTCACTGAAGGTGAGCAATGGCGTCGAAAGAGCGCGCACGTCGTCGACGTTCTGCGGTGCGGCCGCCGCGATCGCGGCAGTCGAGGCGTCGATGAGGTCGTTGACCGTGTAGTCGATCATCCGCCGTACGACTTCGTGGACGAGCCGCCGCCCGCCGAGCTGCGGATAGTGCGAGCGCACGAGCTCGTACTGGCGGCCGAACATGCTGCAGGCGCAGAGGTCCTCGATCGTGATCAGCCCGGCGCGGATGCCGTCGTCGACGTCGTGGTTGTTATAGGCCACTTCGTCGGCAAGGTTCGCCAGCTGCGCCTCGAGTCCGGGTTGCTTGCGCTGCAGGAAGCGTTCGCCCAGCTCGCCGAGCTGGCGCGCGTTGGCCGCGGAGCAATGCTTGAGGATGCCTTCCCGCACCTCGAACGTCAGGTTCAGGCCCGGGAACTCCGCGTAACGTTCCTCGAGTTCGTCGACGACGCGCAGCGACTGCAGATTGTGCTCGAAGCCGCCGAAATCCCGCATGCACTCATTGAGCGCGTCCTGCCCGGCGTGTCCGAACGGGGTGTGGCCGAGGTCGTGCGCAAGGCAGATCGCCTCCGCCAGCGGCTCGTTGAGGCCGAGCGCCCGGGCCAGGCTGCGGGCAATCTGGGCCACTTCCAGCGAGTGCGTGAGGCGGGTGCGATAGAGGTCGCCTTCGTGGTTGACGAAGACCTGTGTCTTGTAGACCAGCCGTCGAAACGCCGTGGAGTGGACGATCCGGTCGCGGTCACGCTGGTATTCCGTGCGGTGTCGCGGCGGGGGTTCGGGGAAGCGACGGCCGCGAGAAGCAGAGGCTCGCTGAGCATAGGGTGCCAGCACCGTGTCGTCGTCGCTGCCGGAGACGATCCTGCGCGGCGGGTTCATGCGGCCACCCCGAAGTGCGCTCGCAACGTCTCCTGCAGGGCATCGGCCGGGTAGTCCCCGCTCACGATGCCTGCTCCGAGGCTTGCGGAGCAGGATGAGGCGGATGCGTCCCTGCAGCACCTTCTTGTCCATGCCCATGAGTTCGAACGCGCGCGCGGCGCCGATGGGCGGCGCGGCAACCGGCAGTTCCGCACGTCGCAGCAAGTCACGGACGCGTGCGACGTCGGTCACGTCGATCCAACCGAGCCGCTGCGACAGGTCCGCCGCCAGCAGCATGCCGATCGCCACGGCTTCGCCGTGCAGCCATTCGCCGTACCCGGCAGCCGTCTCGATCGCGTGACCGAACGTGTGGCCGAGGTTGAGCAGCGCGCGCTGCCCGTGCTCACGCTCGTCGGCGGCGACGATGCGGGCCTTGATCTCGCAGGACCGGCGCACCGCGTAGCCGAGCGCCTGCATGTCGAGCGCCAGCAACGCGTCGACGTGCTGCTCGATCCAGGCGAGAAAGTCCGCGTCGTCGACCAGGCCGTACTTGATCACTTCCGCGAGGCCGGCGCGCAGCTCGCGCGGCGGCAACGTGCGCAGGGTAGCGAGGTCGGAGATCACGGCACGTGGCTGGTGGAATGCACCGATCAGGTTCTTGCCGCCCGGGTGGTTGACGCCGGTCTTGCCGCCGACGGCCGAGTCCACCTGCGCGAGCAGCGTCGTCGGGACCTGCACGAAATCGATGCCACGCTGGTAGCAGGCGGCGGCGAATCCGGCCATGTCGCCCACGACGCCGCCGCCGAGCGCGATCACACAGGCATCGCGGTTCAGCCGTGCCTCGACGAGCGCGTCGAACACACGGCCGAGAACCTCGAGCGTCTTGTACTGCTCGCCGTCGGGCAGTGCGACCGAACGCACGCGCTTGCCGGGCAGCGCCTCCGCGAGCCGATCCGCGTACAACGGGCCGACGGTCTCGTTGGTGACCACGAGCACGTCGCGAGCGGTCACGTGCCCGACCAGGAGTTCGGCATCCCCGAGCAGGCCTTCGCCGATCACGATCGGGTAGCTGCGCTCACCCAGGTCGATCCGCAGGGTCTCAGGTGCTTCGCGGTTCATTGGGAGACCTCGCCGCCTTCTTCCAGGCCCAGCTGGCGGCAGATCTGCTCGACGACCGTTTTCACCTTGCGGCCATCCGTGTCCACCACGCATTCCGCCACTTCCGCATAGAGTGGCGCGCGCTCGGCAAACAGCCGCTCGAGCGTACCGCGGGGATCGGGGTTATTGAGCAGGGGCCGGTCATTGCTGCGCCGGGTGCGGGCAAGTTGCTGGTCCACGGACGTCCGAAGATACACGACCCGGCCACGGGCGCGCAGGCGCTCGCGCGTCAGGGGATCGAGGATGGCACCGCCTCCCGTCGACACGAGCACGCCGTCGCGGCTCGATAGCGCATCGATGACCTCGGCCTCCCGCTGCCGGAAGCCCGCCTCGCCTTCGCGTTCGAAGATGTAGGAAATGTCGACGCCCGTGCGGGCCTCGATCTCGTCATCGCTGTCCAGGAAGTCGAGCCCGAGCCGCAGCGCCAGCTGCCGGCCGACCGCGCTCTTGCCCGAGCCCATCGGACCCACGAGGAAGACGTTCATGGGCGGTGCATCGGTGCTTGCGGAACCCCAGAAGAAGAACGGCCGCAGGGTCGCTGCGGCCGCTCATTCTCGCACCGGACGCGCGGCGCGTCAGTAGATCTCGGCACCCTCGCGCAGGATCTTCGGCGTGACGAAGATCAGGAGCTCGTCCTTGTTGTCGGTGCGGCTCTTGCTGCGGAAGAACGCGCCGAGGCCCGGAATGTCGCCAAGGAACGGCACCTTGTTGACGGTGTCGCGGCGCTCGGTCTCGAGGATGCCGCCGAGCACGACCGTCTGGCCGTCGTTGACCAGCACCTGGGTCGTGATCGTGCGCGTGTCGATGCTCGGCACCGCTCCGCCCGTGGCGCTCGGCAGCAGCTGGCCGACGCTGTCCTTGGACACTGTGAGGTCGAGGATGATGCGGTCGTCCGGCGTGATCTGCGGAGTCACCTTGAGCGACAGCACGGCCTTCTTGAACTGCGTCGTCGTGGCGCCGCTCGAAGCCGACTCCTGGTACGGGATTTCGGTGCCCTGCTCGATGACCGCTTCCTTGCCGTTGGCGGTGATGACGCGCGGAGCGGACACCACCTCGCCACGGCCTTCGCGCTGTGCCGCCGTGATTTCGAGGTCGACGACGTAGTCGGAATCGAGCAGCGTCATGGCCAGGCGGCCGGCCGGGTTGGCGATCGGCAGGTTGACCATGTAGCGATCCACCGCCGTGGCGATCGCGTTGCCATCGACGCCGACGCCGCCCGGGCCGCTCGGGGAAATGATCGGACCGCGGTCGCCATCGGCGGAACCGAGCTTGCCGTTGCTGACGTACATCAGGCCGTCGTTGCTGCCGTAGTTGCCGACGAACGCGCCGCCGAAGCGCACGCCCAGTTCGCGGCTGAAATCGTCGTTGACGATGACGATGCGGGCCTCGATCAGCACCTGCTTCACCGGGATATCCAGCGTCTGCACCAGGCGACGGATGTCCGCCAGGCGGTCAGCCGTGTCCTGCAGCAGGAGCGTGTTGGTGCGGTCATCGATCGAGATGCTGCCGCGGTCCGACAGCAGCGAGCTCTTGCCCTGCGACTTGATCAGCGACGCGAGGTCGGAGGCCTTGGCGTAATTGACCTGCAGGTACTCGGTGCGCACCGGCGCCAGCTCGGTCATCGACTTCTGCGATTCGAGCAGCTGCTTCTCACGCGCGGCGAGTTCCTCGGCCGGCGCGACGTAGATCACGTTGCCTTCCTGCCGCTTGTCGAGACCCTTGGTGCGCATGACGATGTCGAGCGCCTGGTCCCACGGCACGTTCTGCAGGCGCAGCGTGACGTTGCCCTGCACCGTGTCGCTGACCACGATGTTCTGGCCGCTGGTCTCCGCCAGCAGCTGCAGCACGGCGCGGGTCTCGATGTCCTGGAAATTCAGCGTGAGGCGTTCGCCGCGGTATTCCTTCTTGCCCGGATCGGCGGCCACGGCAGCCTTCGTGCGCTGGCGCAGCTCGAGCACGTAGTCGCGGTCGCTCTGGTAGGCAAGCTGTTCGTAATCGCCGGTGGCGCTGACGACGATGCGGGCGCCGTTCGGCGTGCTGGTCACGTCGAACGAGCTGACGGGCGTCGCGAAATCGACGACGTCGTAGCGGCGCGCGGCATCGGGTGCGACCCGTGTCTGCGGGAAATCGACGACCGTGCGGCCGCCTTCCTGCTTGACGCTCGCCTGCACGCGCGGATCGCTGGTGCGGACCAGGATGCGCCCGGCACCGTCACTGCCGCGGCGGAAATCGACCTTGTCGATCGAATAGGAGCCGGGTGCGGCGGTCGCAACGGTCGCGCCCGTCGCCTTGCCGGCGGCCCCGGCGACCGCACGACCGATCGAAACGTAGACGTTGTTGCCTTCGGTGCGCGTCGAGTACGGCTGCAGCGAATCGAGGTTGAAGACCACGCGCGTGCGACCCGAGGCTTCGGCCGTGACAATCGAGTCGACGCCACCGGACTTGACGTCGATGCGGCGCGATTCGAGCGCCACCGCGGTGCCTGGCAGGTCGACGGCCAGGCGCGCCGGGTTGTCGATAGTGAAGGCGACGGGTTGCGGGGCCGGTCCGTCCAGCACGAGCTTGACCTCGAGCTGGTTGCCGGGCTGCGGCTGCAGTTCCACTTTGGTGAGCCGGGTGGTCGCCTGCGCGAGCGCGGCTTGCGCGGCGAATGCGAGCGCCCCGGCCAACGCGACGAGCGCCGCGGCGCGGAAGGGCCGCTGACTGCGGCCTGCCTGCGGGCGGCGATGGTTCACGTGCGACGATGCAGCGGTCATTCTCGGATCTCCTTGCAGATCATTCGCTCAGCGCGAGTGCGGCGGGGCGCTCAATGAAGCCGCCCATGCCGTCAGGAACGATCTCGATGAGCGAGACCTTGCCTTCCTCGATGGTCGTGATGCGGCCATCGCTCTGTCCCAGATGGTTGCCCGGCAGTACCCGGTGGACGAGACCGTCATTGGTCTGGACCAGGCCGTACAGCCGGCCCTTGAGTTTCACGGTGCCGACCATGCGCAGCGTATCGAGCGAGAACTGCTCGAGGAACTCGCGCGGCCGGTTCGAGTCGGGGCGGATGGCGTTCGGTGCATTCGCCGCCGCCGGAATGCCGGCCTCGAACGGCGAGCGCTGGTCGAACGCTGCGTAGATGTACGTTTCGTACGGCTTGACCTCCGGCAGCGGCTCGACGCCGGTGCCCGGAGCGTTCTTGATTTCGTCGACCTTGGCGCGCAACTCGTCGAAGTCGCCGCCGCAACCGCCGAGCAATGCGAGCGTCGACGCGAGCAGCGCGAGCCGGGGGACGGACGGCCTTGTCTTCACCATACTCATGGTCATGCCTCGCCCGCCGCGGGCTTCTTCGTGCCCTTGCGGTCCTTCTTCGCCTTGCCCTTGGGCTCGTCTGCGGCGGCCTGCTCCTCGTCGTCGAGGTAACGGTAGGTCTTCGCGGTCACGTTGAGCGTGAGCTCGGCGGGATCCACGACGTTGCGGCCGGCCGCCGGCGTGATCTCGATGTCGTGCAGCGTCACGATGCGAGGCAACGCGGCGATGCCGCTCGCGAAGCTGCCCATCTCGTGGTATCCGCCGGTCAGGCGGATGCTGATCGGCAACTCGGCGTAGAAGTCCTTCTTGATCTCGCCCTGGGGCTGGAACAGCTTCTCTTCGAGGCCGGCAGCCAGCCCGGTCTGCGAGATGTCGACCAGCAGGTTCGGCACTTCGGTCTTGTTCGGCAATTGCCGCAGCATCGCGCCGAAGGACTTCTCCATCTCGGCGAGCTGGACGCGGTAGGCCTCGAGGTTGGCGGCGCGCTTGGCCTTGGTGGTCAGCGACTCCATGAGCTGCCCTTCCTTGGCGCGCTCTTCCAGCAGCACCGGCCGCTCCTTCTTCCAGACCATGAAGTAATAGCCCGCCGCGGCCGCGACGATGAACAGCAGAGCGACGGTCGCGATGCGAACGCCGATCGGCCAGCGGCCAGGGTCGTTGGGGTCGAGGTTGCGCAGCTGCTCGAACAGCTCCTTCAGCTTGTTCATTTGGCGGCCACCTTCTTCCTGGGCTTGCCCGCAGCCGCGCCCGTGTCTTCCTCAGCCGTAGTCTGGCTGCGCTGCTTGGCAAACATCGTGAACTCGGACCCGCCCGCGACACCCGCGCTGCGCGTCTGGACGATCTGCAGCGTCGGTTCGGACAGCCACTGCGAAGCGTCGATGTTGCGCATGAAGGAGGACACGCGCGTGCTGGACTGGGCGACGCCGCGGATCTCGAAGCGCGTGCCGCTCTGCTTCAGATAGGTGAGATACACGCCCTCGGGCAGCAGGCGGACGACCTCGTCGAAGACGTGGACGATCTCGGGGCGGCTGCGCTGCAGCGTCTCGATGATCTCCATGCGCGCGAGCAGCCGGCGCTTCTGCGCATCGAGCCCGTTGATTTCCTCGATCTGCTTGTCGAGCGCCGCGATTTCCCGCGTCAGGTAATCGTTGCGATCACGCTGGTGCTGGATCGACGAGCTCATCTGCCAGTAGCCGAGCAGCGTGATCAGGCCCGCCGTGGCCAGGGCCGCACCAAGCGACAGGTAAAACTCCTGGCGCTTGCGCTTGCGTTCTGCCTCACGCCACGGCAGCAGGTTGATTCTTGGCATGTCAGTCGAAGCTCCTGAGCGCCAGGCCGCAGGCGGTGAGCAGGGCTGTTGCGTCCTTCTTCACGCCCTGCGCCAGCGCACGGGTGGAAATCTTCATCTGCCCGAGGGGATCGCCGCGTTCGGCGGGGATGCCCACGCGGCTCGCGATCACGTCGGCGACGCCGGGAATGTTGGCACAACCGCCGCAGACCAGGATCTGCTCGGGCTGCACGCGGCCGGCGCCGGCAGCGAGGTAGAACTGCAGCGACCGGCTCACCTGCTGGCACATGTCGTCGATGAAGGGATCGAGCACCTCGGCCTGGTAATTGGCCGGCAGGCCGCCCTCCTTCTTCGCGCGACCCGCCTCCTCCACGGAGAGGCCGTACGAGCGCATGATCTCTTCGGTGAGCTGCTGGCCGCCGAAGGAGAAGTCGCGGGTGTAGGAAACCTTGGTGTTGCGCAGCACTGAGAAGGTCGTGCTGCTCGCGCCGAAGTCGATGACCGCAATGCTGCGTTCCATGCCGCCGTCCGGCATCTGGTGCGTCAGCAGGCGGCAGGCGCTCTCGAGCGCGAACGCCTCGACGTCGACGATTCGCGCCGTGAGGCCCGCGGCCTGCACCGCCGCCTGGCGCTGCTCGACGTTCTCGGACCGGGTCGCCACGAGCAGGACATCGAGCATGTCGGGGTCCTTCTCGGACGGGCCGATCACCTCGAAGTCGAAACTGACCTCTTCCATCGGGAAGGGAATGTACTGGTCTGCCTGCATCTCGACCTGCGACTCGAGCTCGTTCTCGCGCAGGTTGCGGGGCATCTGGATGACCTTGGTGATCGCGGCATCACCGCTCACCGCTACGGCGCATTCCTTGCTGTGCGCGCCGGCGCGCTTGACCGCGCGGCGCACCGCTTCGCCGACCGCCTGGGCGTCGACGATCGCTTTTTCGTTGATGGCATTCGGCGGCGCCGGCTCTGCGGCGTACGATTCAACGCGGAAAGAATCGCCACTGCGCGACAACTCGATCAGCTTGATCGAGGAGGTCGTGATGTCGAGTCCGATGACCGGTCGGGACCTGCGCTGGAACAGCACGGTTGATCCTTCTAGTTCAAGAGGTTGCGCCGCGATTGTGTGGCAGTTTCAAAGCCCCCACGCCACTATATATCAGGGTTGGACCTAATAGAATTGTGAGTGGGCTAGCAAAAACTGTCATCCGCGGCGCTCCCTGCGGGCGTGGTGATGAAAAAACCGGCATCCGTACGCAAAGGCGGGCGCGGCCTGGGTCGCGGCAGGCGGGCTGTGACGATCCACTACGGGGGCAGGGTCTAGGGCAACCAGCTGCCTGAAACGTATGGACCGGTAGCCCCGCCGTCCTAGGGTTACCCCTTTAGACCGGTGGCTTTGCGCCCCCGTCTTTCGACGGGTTTGCCCTTGAGTCGGCGGCTACTATGCACAGGGCTCGGGGGCGCAGCAAGGAACGGTTCGCAGTTTTCGCAATGGGTCGCAATGTCATGACGAGAATTCTCAGTGTGCTCCTGGCTGCCACGCTGTCACTGCTGGTGATGGTGTGCATGGGCTTTGCCGGCGCCTATCAGTTCCTCGCACCCGAGATTCCTGCGGCGGCATCGCTGCGGGACGTGAAGAGCCAGCTGCCGCTGCGGGTGTTCTCGCGCGACGGCAAGCTCATCGCGCAGATCGGCGAGCAGCGGCGGATTCCGGTGGCTTTCGAGGAGATTCCCCCGGTCGTGATCGACGCGTTCCTCGCCGCCGAGGACGCCCGCTTCTACGAACACCCGGGCGTGGACTGGCAGAGCCTCGTGCGCGCGCTGGTCGCGAACGTCAGCGCGGGCGGAGTCCGCGAAGGCGGCGGCACGATCACCATGCAGCTGGCCCGGAATACGGTCCTGACCTCCGAGAAGACGCTGCGGCGGAAGCTCAAGGAAGTGTTCCTCGCGATGCGGCTCGAACGCGAGTTTTCCAAGCAGGAAATCCTCACCCTGTACCTGAACCGGATCTTCCTCGGCCAGCGCGCGTACGGCATCGGCGCAGCGGCCGAAGTCTATTTCGACAAGAGCGTGCACGACCTGACGCTGGCGGAAGCCGCGTTGATCGCAGGCCTGCCGCGGTCACCATCGCTGGACAACCCCGTCGCGAGCGTCGACCGGGCGCAGAACCGCCGGTCGTACGTGCTCCGGCGCATGCTCGAGCTCGGCAAGATCGACCAGGCCGCGCACGACGCGGCTGCGATCGAGCCGATCTCCGCTCGCATCCACGGGCCGATCATCGAGCTCGTCGCCCCGTACGTGGCCGAGATGGTGCGCGCGGAGATGGTGCGCCAGCACGGCACGGAGGCGCTGACTTCCGGTTACAAGGTGTACACGACGATCGACAGCCGCCTGCAACACGCGGCCAATGACGCCACCTGGCGCACGATCCTCGAGTACGAGCGGCGGCACGGATACCGCGGGCCGCTCGAGCGGCTCGATCCGGCGCAACTGCGCGACGCGGCGGCACTCGGCGGAATCTTCAAGCGCCATCCTGGCCGCGGCAGCCTGGAGACGGCAGTGGTCACCTCGGTTGGCGATCGCAGCGCCGAGCTCGCGCGGCGCAACGGCACCCTCGTGACCCTGGCGTGGGAAGAGATGTCCTGGGCGCGGCCGGTGATCGACGCGCTCAAAGACGCCATGGGTCCGTTCCCGAAGACCGCGCGCGAGGTGCTCGCGCCCGGCGACGTCGTCTGCCTCGAACCGCTGCCGGAACAGAAATTCCGGCTGGGCCAGTTGCCGGCGGTGTCGGGAGCGCTGGTTGCGCTCGACCCGAACGACGGCGCGATCGTTTCGCTGGTGGGCGGTTTCGACTTCGGCTCCAGCAAGTACAACCGTGCGCTGCAGGCCCAACGCCAGCCGGGGTCCGCATTCAAGCCGTTCCTCTACTCCGCGGCCCTCGAACGCGGCTTTACCCCGGCGACGCTCGTGAACGATGCGCCGATCGTGCTGCCGGGCGGCGGCGGCGCGGAGGGCGACGAGGAGTGGCGGCCGCAGAACATCACGCGCAAGTTCTACGGGCCTACGCCCATGCGGGAAGGCCTGGTCCGTTCGCGCAACCTGGTCTCGATCCGGCTGCTGCGCGGCGCGGGCATCGGATTTGCGACCAAGCACATGGCGAACTTCGGCTTCGGGCCCCAATCGCTGCCGGCCAACCTGACGCTCGCGCTGGGGACAGGACAAGTCACGCCGCTCGAGATGGCTCGCGGCTTTGCGGTCTTCGCCAACGGCGGAGCGCTGCGTGACGCCTTACTTCATTCATGCGGTCCAGGACGCGGACGGGAAGGAAATCTTCCTGGCCACGCCGGCCGTAGCCTGCGCGCTTTGTGATGTCGATGCGGCCGCTGCCGACGCGGCTGCCGGACTCGAGTCGGTGCCTGACGACCCGATCCCAGGCCGGCCGGTGGCCAGCGCTGCCGGCACCGTTGCCGCAGACCGGCGGGCGCCACAGGCGATCAGTGCAGCCAATGCCTTCGTGATGACCGACATGATGACCGACGTGATCCAGCGTGGCACGGCGCAACGGGCCGCGGCGGCCCTGAACCGCAAGGACATCGCAGGCAAGACGGGCACGACCAGCGACCGGCGCGACACCTGGTTCGTCGGCTTCAACGCGGACATCACCACGGCAGTCTGGCTGGGTTTCGACCAGGAACGCTCGCTCGGGGAAAACGAGGAAGGCGGCAAGACGGCGTTGCCCATGTGGATCTACTTCATGCAGGAGGCATTGCGCGACAAGCCCGAGCATCGCCAGCCCGAGCCGCCCGGCGTCGTGCGGATGTGGGTCTCGCGCGAGAGCGGCTCACCGACCAGAGCGGGTGCGCCGGGCGCGCTGTTCGAGGCTTTCCTCGAGCAGTACTCGCCGCAAGCCGGCATGGCCGGCTTCGGTGACGACGGTGTCGGCGCGGAGACGGTCGAACCGGCGGCCACCGACGATTCGCTGTTCTGACGCGCACCGTGGCCGTTGCCGACGCACGGCGATTCGGTATGCTCGGCAGGACATGAGCCGACAGAGACCGAACCCTCGCGCAGAGATGCTGCGTCAGGCCGTGGCCGAGGAAGCTGCGCGGGTGATGGCGGAACAGGGAATCGACGACTTCCTGTTCGCCAAGCGCAAGGCGGCCGAACGGCTCGGCGTCGTCGACGTCGCGATTCTCCCGCGCAACACCGAAATCGAAGCCGCGTTGTTTGCGCGCCAGCGGCTGTTCTCAGGCGGGCGGCACGAAGCCGCGCTCGCCGACCTGCGTCGCTCGGCGCTGCAGGCGATGCGACTGATGGCAGATTTCGACCCGCGGCTGGTTGGACCCGTCCTCACCGGCACGGCGTCCGCGCACTCGGACATCCACCTGCACCTGTTCTCGGAATCTGCCGAGGCCGTCTCGATCCGCCTCGAAGAGCGCGGCGTGCCGCACGAGACGCTCGAACGCCGGCTGCGGTTCGAACGTGACCGCACCGTCACGTTCCCCGCATTTCGCTTCGTCGCCGGCCGGCAGACGGTCGACGCAGTCGTGTTTCCGCTCGACGGCATCCGGCAGTCGCCCTGCAGCCCTGTCGACGGCAAGCCGATGCGGCGCGCGAGTGTCGCCGAGGTCGCAGCACTGCTCTGATCGCCGCCGACGGCGACGGCCGCCCGATCGCGCCTTACGCCGACTTCAGCTCGAGCTCGGAATCCGGCAGGTGTTCGCGCAAAGCCTCTACCGTGCTGTGCACCAGGTCCTTGTGCACTTCGTAGACCACCCGGGCCTGTGTCGGCTTCGAGAGTTCTTCGCGCAGCATGCCGAGGAACTGCGGTCCGGCGACGACGATCAACTGCTCGTAGTCCTGGTGGCGCAGGGCCTCGTCCAGCGTGTTCGCGATCCGCCGCGCGAAGCTCACTGCTTCCCGCTGCCGGGGGTCATTCTCGCCTCCAAGCGCATGCCGGGCACCCCCGACGCTTTCGTAGGAGCGTCCGGGACGCTCGCTCGAGAAATCGCGATTGTGCAGGTGGGCGGCGGCGTCCGCGATGCGCGCGACTTCAGTGGGCCGCGCCTTGAGCGATGGAGAATCGTAAAAGATCGCTTCGGCCTGGTCGGCAACGACGATGCGCATGCGACTCATGGCTATCTCCCTGTGAGGGATTCGGTTTCAGAGTGCTCCCGCGCTGCGGGGGCGGCAATGCGGAAATGTGCGCAGGGCGTCTCGGGTTCAAGCGAGCCATCCCGGGTTTCCTGCGGATCGCGGAAAGGCAGACACGCGATCCGCAGGAAACCCGGGATGGCTCGCTGGAGAGAAGGCGCCTGAGCGCGATTTCGGGCCGGCCCGAAATCGCCGCACGGCGCAGGCAACGGGCCACACCTGGACCGGATCCCCAACGCCTTCAACCGTACCGGTTAAATCCGACGCCATAGCGCCGCTTCGATCTCGAGTCGGGGGACGCTCATGGATATTGCAAGTCCTGCCAGTGATCTGAACGAGCGCAGGATTGGCCGTTGCATGGAACCTGCAGGTTCCCGGCGCGGCGGCAAGTACCGCCTCGATTCGACCAGCTGCTTGCGCCGTGCGAGTTTTCGGGCCCTGACGAAAACTCGCTCAGGCGCCGTATCGCAAGCGGTCGATCCGGTGCATGTCCCCGCTCGCGTGTCTGCCTTTCCGCGAGCGGGGACATGCACCGGATCGATCGCCTGCCACGACGATCGGCATTTTCCGGACGCCCGACAAACTCACCCGCGCTTCTCGACCTCGACGTAATCCCGCTGCACCGGCCCCGTATAGAGCTGGCGCGGACGGCCGATCTTCATCGCCGGGTCGCCGATCATCTCCTGCCAGTGCGCGACCCAACCGGCGGTGCGGGCGATGGCGAACATGACCGTGAACATCGAGCGCGGGATGCCGAGCGCGCTGTAAATGACGCCGGAGTAGAAGTCGACGTTCGGATAGAGCTTGCGGGCGATGAAGTATTCGTCCTTGAGCGCTATTTCCTCGAGGCGCAGCGCCAGCTCGAACAGCGGGTTGTCGTTCTGGCCGAGGCGCGACAGCACCTTGTGGCACATCTCGCGGATGATCTTCGCGCGCGGGTCGAAGTTCTTGTAGACGCGGTGGCCGAAACCCATCAGCCGCGTGTTGCCGTCCTTGTCCTTCACGCGCGCCAGGAACTTCTCGATGTTGTCGACCGTACCGATGTCTTCGAGCATCTCGAGCACGGCCTCGTTCGCGCCGCCGTGCGCGGGGCCCCAGAGGGCGGAAACGCCTGCGGAAATCGCGGCATACGGGTTCGTGCCCGTGCTACCCGCGAGGCGCACCGTGGACGTGCTGGCGTTCTGCTCATGGTCTGCGTGCAGGATCAGCAGCAGGTCGAGCGCCTGGGCGGCCACCGGGTCGGGAACGTAATCCTCCGCCGGCACGGCAAAGAACATGTGCATGATGTTCGCGCAGTAGTCGAGATCGTTGCGCGGGTAGACGAACGGCTGGCCGAGCAAGTGCTTGAAGGCCGCGGCCGAGACGGTCGGAATCTTGGCGAGGATGCGGTGCGCGAAGATTTCCCGGTGCCGCGGGTTATCGTTGTCCATGGAGTCGTGGTAGAACGCCGCCATCGACGACACGACTGCGGACACCATCGCCATGGGATGCGCGTCGTAGTGGAAGCCGTTGAAGAAACGCAGCAGCGCTTCGTTGATCATCGTGTGATGACGGATCGAGCGGTCGAACTGCTCGAGCTGGCCGCTGACCGGCAGCTCGCCGTGGATCAGCAGGTACGCGGTTTCGAGGAAATTGGACTTGGTCGCGATCTGCTCGATGGGGTAGCCACGGTAGAGCAGGATTCCGTTGTCGCCGTCGATGTAGGTGATCTTGCTTTCGCAGGCCGCCGTGGCCATGAATCCCGGGTCGAACGTGAAGACGCCGTGGTCCTTGGGCAGGTTCGCGACGTTGAGACAGTCCGGGCCGACGGACCCGCTACGGGCTTCCAGGACCGACTTCTTACCGGTCTCGGTGTTGACCAGTTCGTATTTCTTGCTGCTCATCGTGCAAACCCCATGAGACTTGCGCCCCGGCAACCCGGGGTTGGCCAGTCAGGTTTGCACGGCAGCAAAGTTTGTTCAAGATCGGACTAATCCACGATCTTGAGCTTCTGCCCCGGTGTCGGCTCCTTGTCCGGGTACAGGTCATTCAAGAGCCGCAGCCGCTCGGTCGGGTACTTCTTGATCGGCGATTTCCGGGCCAGCTGCTCGATCGTCGTCTTCTCGCCGGCTGTCACGATCTGGATCCGGTCCGGTTCAGCGGCCGTGAACTCGTTGTCGCGCAGGCGCCGGAAGGTCTTGACGCTGGACAAGAACACGGGCTCGAAGCTCGACATGCCCGCGGCCTGGCGCGTGGCGCCTTTGAAGATGTAGGCCAGGTTGTTGTAGTAGACGACTGCCACCTCGGCCGGCCCTTGTGTGCCCCAAGGCAGGCCAGTGCTGCGCACTTCGGCACGGTAGCCGTCCAGGCCATTTACCTTAAGCGGCTCGGCGACCGTCGTTGGGACACCCTGCAGCAGCCGGCCCAGGAACTCCTTGGGCGCCATGCCCGGAGGCGGCGCCTGGGCCGACACGTCGATCATTGCGTCCTTGGTCTCCGGGTACGCCATGACCCTGGTGCGCTGGTTGTCGACAATCCATCCGGTCGGGAACGCGAGCGTGATCCCCAGGTCGGCATGGTAGAAGCGTGAGCCGCGAACCACACCCTGGGCCCGGCTGTCACCCACTGGCAAGCCGTTCACGTGGGACAGGTACAGGTCCCGGTTCGGCGGCCGGTCTTCCGTGTTCTGCACCTTGTTCGCCGCCTGGACCACTTCGCGCAGGCGCGTGTCGTTGTCCGGATGCGAGGCGAAAACGCCGTGGTACACATGCGGCTTGCGGTTTTCCTGCCGCGCCATCTGGATTTCCAGCATTTCCTGGTTCTTGAGCAGGCGCACGACGTCGATCATGGCCTCCGGCTCGTAGCCGATGCGGTTGAGGTATTCGGCGCCGAGCTCGTCTGCCTCGAGTTCCATGTCGCGACCGTAGCCGCTGACGAGCGCGCTGCCGGCCATGTTCGCGACGTTCGCGAGGTCGCCGCTGCCGGTCAGGATGCCGACGACCATGGCACCCACGCCGGCCGCGGTCGCACCCGTCTGCTGGCGCACCGAGTGCCGCGCCGTCACGTGGCCGATCTCGTGGCCCAGCACGGCGGCCAGCTCGGCCTCCGAATTGAGATAGGCCATGATGCCGCGCGTGATGTAGACATAGCCGCCGGGCAGCGCGAACGCGTTGACGTCTTCACTGTCGAGCACCGTGAACGTGTACTGCAGGTTCGGGCGATGGCTCTTGACGGCGATGCGCTGGCCGACCTCGTTGACGTACTGCTGCAGCTCCTCGTCGTCGAAGCGGCCGTACTGCTGCAGGATCTGCGGATGCATCTTGCGTCCGAGCTCGATTTCCTGCGCCTCGCTCATCATGACGATGTCGGTCCCGCCGGTGACGGGATTGGTGGCGCAACCGCCGAGTGCCGTGGCGAACCCGGCGGCAAGGGCGAGTGCGGCAAGCTTCAGGCGCAGGCTCGGCATGGTCCGCTCCGGAACACAGGACTCTTCAGTCTAGAGTGCGTCAAATGCAGTAGAAAGTTCCGGGAGAATCCCGGGGCCCAAAATGAACGGGGCGCCCTGAGGCGCCCCGCAATCGCAGCACCGGCACAAGGCCGACGGGGCGGATCAGGCCTTGGCGGCACCCGTCGCGTACTTCTTGCGGAAGCGGTCGACGCGGCCACCAGTGTCCACCATCTTCTGCTTGCCCGTGTAGAACGGGTGGCAGTTCGAGCAGACTTCGATCTGCAGGTCCTGGCCCAGCGTGGAACGGGTCTCGAACGTGTTGCCGCAGCTGCAGGTGACGGTGATCGCCGTGTACTTCGGATGGATGGCGTCTTTCATGGCCGCAGCTTCCAGGCAAGGTCAAAAGAGGGGGCGCGAATTATAGGGAGGGGGCGAGGTATCCACAAGCCATGCCGCGGATGCAGGCATTCCCGCCGCGGATCAGCTACCTCGAACGCCATTGCCCCGATTTGACAGAAGGTTATCCACAAAAGCTGTGGATAACTTTGTGGATGAGTGGGCGGACAGCCACTCCCCTGCGGGACAGAACACGGTAGTTTCTGCATTGATCAAAAAATGAACAGGCTGCTTTCATTTTTAAAATCAATCGATTACGAGTCTCGCCTAACGTTTCACTTTCGCTACAGCCCGTAACCCGAAGAAAGTCGGTCCTCCCGCGAGCGTTGTGCATAACTGCACTTTGGCTACTCCAAACGCCCCCCGCTTGCAAGCCCGTTCAGCACTCACCGGGGCGCCGCGTTGACCAACGGCCACCCCGGATGCACCCGTATGTCTGTCAATCGGGCAGAAACAGCGCCTGTAAGTCATTGAGGAATCGACGCCCCAGGGCGGTCGGTCGCCAAAGGTCGCCGTGCCTGGCAAGCAGTCCACGCCCCGCCGCCTGGTCCAGTGCCGTCGCCAGGACCGAACGTGGCAGCCCGGTTCGTTCCTCGAAGAGTTGCCCGGTGAACCCGTCGACCAACCGCAACGCATTCAGGCCGAATTCAAACGGAAGGTCGGCGGCAGCCACCCGCCGGACCTCTGCCAGCCGTTCATGGGGTGCGTGCGCCGCGAGGTAAGCGGCCGGATGCCTTGCACAAACCGTGCGTTCGATCTCTCCGGTCGCCGCCAGCGTGACCTTGCCGTGCGCGCCGGCGCCGATTCCGAGGTAGTCACCGTACTCCCAGTAGTTGAGATTGTGCCGGCAACGTCGCCCGGGCCGGGCATACGCCGATACCTCGTATTGCTCGTAACCTGCCGCAGCCAGCCGGGACTGGCAGCCCAGCTGCATGTCCCACGCGGCGTCCTCGTCTGGCAGCTGCGGTGGCGGACGCTTCGCGAAGGGCGTGTCGGGTTCCAGCGTGAGCTGGTAATGCGAAACGTGCGTCGGCCCTAGTTCGAGGGCCCGCTCGATGTCGCACAGTGCGCCCGCGAGGTCCTGTCCCGGCAGCGCGTACATCAGGTCGAGGTTGAAGTTCGTGATGCCGGCGCACTGCAGTTCCACGACGGCGCGCTCCACGTCTCCAGCCGTGTGGATGCGTCCGAGCACTGCGAGGCGTGCGTCGTCGAAGCTCTGCGCGCCCAGCGACACGCGATTCACGCCCGCCGCCGCATACTCACTGAAACGACCGTGTTCGATGGTGCCGGGATTTGCTTCAAGCGTCACTTCCGCGTCCGTTGTGAACGGCAGGAGGCTGCGCGCGCCGGCCAGCACGCGCTCGATCGACGCCGGCGCGAACAGGCTCGGCGTACCCCCGCCGAAAAACACGGCAACGATTTCGCGCCCTGCCGTGCGCTGCGCGGCGTGCTCGAGGTCCTCGAGCAGGGCACGAACATAAGCCTGTTCGGCGAAACCGCCCGCCGGCACGGCGTGCGAATTGAAGTCGCAGTAGGGGCACTTGCGCACGCACCAGGGCAGGTGCACGTACAGCGCGAGAGGGATCGCCCGGGCGTCGATCATGGCGCGCCGGACGCGAGCGCGGCGACCAGGCCGCGCAGCGCCTGGCCGCGATGGCTGCGCTGGTTCTTGTCGCCCGGAGCGAGTTCCGCCGCGGTGCGCGCGCCGTCGTCGACGAGGAACAACGGGTCATAGCCAAAGCCGCCGCTGCCGCGCGGAATGCGGCCGATGCGCCCTTCCCACGCAGCCTGGGCAATGACGGGTGCCGGATCCTCCGGCCAGCGCAGGTAGACCATCGCGCAGCGATAGCGGGCGCACCTGCCGGCATCCGGCACCGACTCCAGTTCGCGGAGCAACCTGGCGTTGTTCGCAGCGTCGTCGGCAGCCGCGCCTGCGTAGCGCGCCGAGTAGATTCCAGGAGCGCCATGCAGCGCATCCACCTCGAGCCCCGAATCGTCAGCAATCGCCGGGAGTCCCGCGACGCGCGCAGCGAAGCGTGCCTTGAGCAGCGCGTTCTCGACGAACGTCAGCCCGGTCTCCTCGGCTGCTCCCGCCGTGAACTCGGCGAGCGAACGCACGTCGACCTGCCACGGCGCGAGGATCTCGCGCATCTCGCGCAACTTGCCTGCATTGCCGGTCGCAAGGACGAGCCGCGCGGGAATGCCCACAGCAGGCTCAGCGCGCCTTGCTTCGCGGCGCTCCCTCTGCGACCGCGAGCGGAGCCTGCAGCGCCTCGAGCTGCACGGCGAAGAGCTGCTGGCAGGAATTCGCCGCGAGATCGAGCAGCTGGTCGAGTTCGTGACGACGGAAAGCGTGGCCCTCGGCGGTGCCCTGCACCTCGACGAAAGCGCCACCGTTGTTCATCACGACGTTCATGTCGGTCTCGGCCGAAGAGTCTTCGGCGTAATCGAGGTCCACGACCGGCACACCGCGCACGATGCCGACCGAGACTGCCGCGATCTGGCCGTGCAGCGGGCTTGCGGCGAGCGAGCGGCGGCGCACGAGCGTCGTCATCGCATCGGCCAGCGCGACGTAGGCGCCGGTGATCGATGCGGTGCGCGTGCCGCCGTCGGCCTGCAGCACGTCGCAGTCGAGCGTCACGGTGCGCTCGCCGAGTCCGCGCATGTCGACGACCGCGCGCAGCGATCGCCCGATCAGGCGCTGGATCTCGAGCGTGCGGCCGCCCTGCTTGCCGCGCGCGGCTTCGCGCGCGCTGCGCGTGTGAGTCGCGCGCGGCAGCATGCCGTATTCAGCGGTGATCCAGCCCTCGCCCTTGCCGCGCAGGAACGACGGCACGCCATCCTCGACCGTGGCGGTGACGAGCACGCGCGTGTCGCCGAATTCGACCAGCACCGAGCCCTCGGCATGCCGGGTGAACCCGCGCGTGATGCGGACGGGACGCAGTTGATCTGGCTCACGGCCGCTCGGTCTCAAGGTCTGTTCTCCGGTAAGCAAGGCGCAGGCCGCGGACGCGGCGTCACATCAGGGGCCGAGCCAGCGGATGGCGGCGGCCGACGTATTGTCGGCGTAGGGCGCCGAATTGGATACGGCCTGCTCACCGAGCGCGACGAGGGCAGCGCGCAGGTCGCTCTTCGAGTCCTTGCTGAGCGAGGCCAGCGGTTCGTCGCCGAGACCCGACCACAAGCCGTCAGAGCAGAGCACGAGGACGTCGCCCGGCTGCAGCGCGCGGCGCCCGCTCAGCGTCATCTCGGGCAGCACCGGATCGCCGCCGATGCAGCATTCGACGTAGTTGCGCATGGGATGGCCCTGCGCCTGACGCTCGGTGATGCGGCCGGCGCGCAGCAGGAGTTCGACATGGCTGTGGTCGCGCGTGCGTTCGAAGACCTTGCCGTGACGCAGCTGGTAGACGCGGCTGTCGCCGACGTGCGCCCAGTAGGCGCTCGAACCCTGCACCAGGCAGACCGCGCAGGTGGCGCGCGGACGGATCTCAGGCGGCAAACCCTGGCCCAGGGCGACGACGGCTTCATGTGCGCGGCCAATCGTCAGGTGCAGGAAGCCCTCGGGATCGAACAGCGGGCGACTTACTTCCCAGAACTCGCTCAGCATCGCGCGGATGGCGACCTCGGCGGCACGCGCGCCGTCGGCGTGACCGCCCATGCCGTCGACGACGGCGAGCAGTACGGTGCCGTCCGCATCCGCGATGGCGACACGATCCTGGTTTTCTTCCCGATGCCCGATCAGGCTCAGGTCCGCGTGCTCGATCTGCAAGGGTCGCTCCGGCACGCCCGTTGTCATGTAGAATTGCCGGCGATTTATAGCACTTTGCGCCGCGCACTTACAGCGCCGCAGCGTGTCGGATTTCTTTGCAGTCACGGTCGAGGCCCCATGATCCGCAGCATGACCGGCTTCGCGCGGCGCGAACGCCAAGGCCCCTGGGGCACGCTTGCGTGCGAAATCCGTTCGGTCAACCACCGTTATCTGGAGTTGTCATTGCGCCTGCCTGACGACCTGCGCGGTCTCGAGGGCGACGCACGGCAAGCCGTGTCGGTGGCACTCCGTCGCGGCAAGGTCGACGTGGGCCTGTACCTCCGCGGCCAGCCGGCGCAGTCCGGCACGCTCGAGATCAACCGTGCGCTGGTCGAGCAGGTGGCGCGTACGGCGAACGAAGTGGCCAGCCTCGCCGGGGTCCCGCTCGCTGCGCTGAACCCGCTCGACCTGCTGCGCTGGCCGGGCGTCATTCGCGAGCCGGAGAAGGACCTGCAGCCCGTCCAGGCGGCAGCCCTCGACCTCCTGCGCGAGACGGTCGACGAGCTCAATGCCTCGCGCGCCCGTGAAGGCGCTCGCATCCGCGACATGCTGCGCTCGCGCTGCGAGGCCCTGCAGCAGAGCGTCGCCAGCATGCGCGCGCGCCTGCCGGAGACCGCGGCCCGCATCCGCGAACGCGTCAGCGAGCGCGTGGCGCAGCTTGGCGGTACCGTGGATCCCGCACGGCTGGAGCAGGAACTCGTGCTGCTCGCCTACAAGATGGATTTCGCCGAGGAACTCGATCGGCTCGGCAGCCACGTCACGGAGACGCTGCAGATCCTCGATGCCAAGGAACCCGCGGGACGCCGCCTCGATTTCCTGATGCAGGAATTCAACCGCGAGGCCAACACGCTGTCGTCGAAGTCGCAGGACGCGGACACCACGCGCACCGCCGTCGACATGAAAGTGCTGATCGAGCAGATGCGCGAGCAGGTGCAGAACGTCGAGTAAAACCCTAACCTTTTGTTTTGGAAAGGTCTTCTGCCTTGGGCAGAAGCGCTGGTCCCGCCGTTGGATCTGCCGCAGCGCCGTGTAGCGCCGGAAGTCGGCCCCGGAATCCCAGCCAATTGGATTCCGGGTTGACATAGGTGGACGGCCTGCAATTGGCCGTCGCCGCCGCAGTGGCGACACAGGACTTTGGCTGCAGGTGAACAGATCCCTTTCCTTCGCACGAAATGCGATTTTGGGTCGCGTGCGCGCCTGCCCAGTATTGTTGCGGTTTGCGATGACCCCGAAAGAAGGCTCACGTCAACCACAGCACAGGGCGTTTGCAGCGAGCAACTGTCAGCGATGAATCGCCTCTTCGGGCAGCACCATTGAATCGAACGTCATAGCATTTTGACCCAGTCATCCGTTTCGCATGAAAACGATGCGCACATCTAGTCCAGTCGATTGGAGAGCCGATATTGATGGCCTTAGGGCCATCGCCGTTCTTTCTGTCGTTACTTATCACGCGCTGCCATCAATCCTGCCAGGCGGGTTCGTTGGCGTCGATGTGTTCTTTGTAATTTCAGGCTACTTGATTACTGGAATTCTCATCAAGGAGCACCAATCCGGCCGGTTCTCGCTACGGCGTTTCTACGAACGCCGCGCCCGCCGACTTTTCCCAGCGTTAGCGCTGGTTATGGCAGCAACAGTCGCCGCGACATTCCTGTTTGCTTACCCGGCGGCGGTGCGACAGACCGCGAAACTTGCGGTGGCAAGCTCTTTTTCGGCGGCCAATGTGGCCCTATGGGCTGAGTCGGGATACTTCGATGCTGGCTCGCATTTGAAGCCATTGCTCAATCTTTGGTCACTTGGCGTAGAAGAACAGTTCTACCTGGTCTGGCCACTTCTATTGGCGGCGCTCCTGAGATCGCGCCATCTCGTTGGCATTGTCATTTCGGGCTGTCTGCTCTCGCTTGCAGGAGCAGAAATTCTCAACCATCGGAGCAGCGCGGCTGCCTTTTATCTTCCGACGTTCCGAGCATGGGAGCTCGGAGTCGGAGCGTTGCTGGCCATTCTTGAGAGAAGAAACTGGCTCGGCGCGCATTTGCTGTCCAGCACGCTTAGTAGAAGGGCCACGGAAATCGGGGTTCTGCTCATCCTTTTGAGCGCACTTTTCTTGAACTCAAGAGTGCCTTTTCCAGGCTTAAGTGCGGTCCCGGCGGTTCTTGGTTCCGCTCTGGTCATTTGGGCCGGAAGCAGCTCATCGAATGGCATGATCAGCCGGACGCTGTCGAGCGGACCGCTTGTCTACATCGGCCTTATCAGCTACCCACTGTATCTTTGGCATTGGCCTCTGCTTTCGGTACCGCTAACAGCTGGGATTCGCTTGACTGAACCCGCGCGCGCACTGCTGGTCGTGCTCGCATTGGTTCTTTCCGCCGCGACCTATCGATGGATCGAGACGCCTGCTCGACGTTCGAGCGATCCAATGCGGGCAACGCTTGTGGCCTGCATCGCCCTCGCTGCCGTTGCGATGCTTTCGATCGCCGTTTACTGGAACGAGAGACAACCCGCCGCATCCACGGAACGGGCCCGTATCATGAGTGAATTGGATTGGCCGGGCGCAGAGGCTGGGAGAAACTGGTGTCCGGAAGCCCTGCGAAACGAATCTCCAGGGTTAAGCTACTGCAGAGGCGCCGGGCCAAATCAACCGAACGCCGTCGTGTGGGGCGACAGCCACGCCGATCATCTTTACCCTGGCTTGAGCGCCCGGGACTCGACCCGTGATTGGCTTCTAATCGGCCACATGTCTTGCCCTCCCACAATTGGCATAGACGTCGCCGCAGATCAGCCCGATTGTCGCGCGCGCATGACAAAAGCTTTGGCCTGGATTGAAGAACAGAAGGACATCCAAACCGTAGTCATCGGCTTTTTCGGTCATTATGCCGACGACACAGACGTAGCCAAACAGCATCGAGACGGGCCCGTCGGACCATCAGAGACAAGTATCAACGGTCAGTACGGACAAGCCGCCAAGACATCGTTATTTGAGTTCGGTCTCGATCGAGCGGTGAGCCGTCTGGTCGCGTCCGGTAAGTCGGTGACTATTGTGATCGATGTACCCGAATTGCCCTTTCTGCCGGTCGACTGTTTCGTGCCCCCCCGAATTCCGCTTGCCCAGCTCCGGTGTAAAGTTCCGACCGCCGACGTAATCGCGAGACAAGCATCCATGCGCGATATTGTGTCCAGGCTTGCCGCGAAGTATCCGGACGTAAAGGTTGTCGATCCACTTCCCGAAATTTGCGACCAAAGCGGATGCGGCCCGGGCCCTGCTACACAACCGGTCTATCGCGACTCCCATCACCTGTCCAAACATGGAAGTTCTGAGGTTGCCAAGCTGATCTTGGAATCAGTGAACCAGGACGGACGGCCGCTTCACCACCGCGACGGCGGCTAGTGCTGCAGCGCCATCACGCGAACACTTGGGCTGAGAGTTCTTGGGGAATCTGACCTTGTCGCGGATTTCCGGACGGTTCAGAAGCGGACTGAGTTGACGTCTGACGTCCTCCGAGATCGGGAGCGCCGGTCCACCAACTTGCCGTAGGTGCGCTGCCGCATACCCTTCGGACGATCCGACACCCGTTCGACTATGAAGTTCTCGGCGTCTTCGCCCGGTGCCAACCGACGCTGCGTGCGAAGGACACGGTGCGCCATGCATGCGTCGGGACTGACCGCCTGCCTCCAGCACGGCGCGTGGGTGCGGGTCCGGCAGAGGAACCGTGTGCCGTGCAGGTCCAGTATCGGCACCGTTGGTCGCAGCGCGGTCAGCGCAGCATTGGACGGGCGCCGCCACGGTGACACGGCACGCGGTCTCCGACAACCGGCTGGCGGCTTTCGTTGCCGTTGAAACGCAGTTCTACACCGTACGTCGCGCCGTAGATGCCCATGTTCGCACCGGTGCTACAACGGAGTGATCGCCAGTCGCCGTCGACGGCCAAGCTAGTTCCGGGGTTCAAGGCAGGAATGCACGGTGGTCTTTCGGTTACAGGTGAACTTGGCTATACAAAACGTGAAATTGCCTACATGGGAGATGTCCTGAATACAACTGCCCGGATCGAAGAAGCCTGTAAAACCTACAACAAGCGATTGCTGATCTCGGAATACCTCCTCAATCAGATGAAATTACCCATCGGCATTATGGCAGCTGAAGTTGGGAATATCAAGCTCCGGGGCAAAGAAAATGAACTCCGGCTATTTGCTGTCGAATGATCATCAAAACTTTGACTCAAAAATTATTTATCGCCGGAAGATACTTTGGGATACTTCAGAAACCAGTTGCCAGCTTAAATCTTATTGGTTTTTCACAATTTACATTTCATAACTTCTTTTAACTAGCAACTAAGTTGAATTCCTGAATTGATTAATTTTCCGCAATAAATAAAACATTTTTTAGGTTTATACCTGCAAAGCAGGAAGCAAATCTTGAACAGAAAGATAACATACCCGACCATTTTATTACTTGGGATTGGCCTTCCGTTTTTCATTCATTCCCAGGGTTGGGATTGCTCAAATTCCCTAATTGAAAAAGACCGCCACCATTTGATGCTGAATCTGAATGGAGGAATAGCATCACATTTCGGTGATTTAAGCATCTACGACTTTTACCCCGACAGTAAGGTTATGACTGAAAGCGGACCCGGATTTGGGATTATCGGTACATGGTATATAACAAATATATTTGGCATATCCGGACAATTATTGGATGCCAATATAAAGGCAGGTATGGATAATATTTCTTTTCGTACCCGAATTCTGGAATACAATATTCATGGCCGGATAAATTTCATTAACATATTTCACCCTAATAGTCATCCGAGATTTGGTTTTGAAGGATATGCGGGTATTGGCCAGTTCTTCTTCACTGTTATCAAATATTCTGAAAACGCCAACCAAACTGACAAAACCGTTTATCCAGTACAAATACCGGAGTTTGTTTACTTTTTCGGAGGTGGATTTTCATACAGGACAACCAAATACCTGAGCGTCACTGTTGACCTTGCCATTCGTCAATGCCAAACCGACCGGCTGGATGAAGTAGTCAGAAATAATGATTTCGATTATTATTCTTACCTGAGTCTTGGCTTAACGATCGACGTCGGCAGGTTGATAAATCCCCACCCGAAGACGAAGATACAAGCTTAAATGATTTTCAATTTAGTAAGAGGAATTGTTTTTGGCTCCTGGCTTTTTAAGCTAGTTATTTGAGTTTGTTATCTTAATTTTTTCTTTTGAGAGCTACTTACAAAGTATTTATAACCCTCTTCCTCCCGTTAACAAGCCATAAAAGCCCGGGAACAATTTGCGGAGCAAGGCACCAGTGATGACCGTAAATCCAATGATGGTCAGCGGCAGGAAAATATATGTCAGCATACGGTAATAGGGTACATGGCTGACCAAAGCAAAAACAGCTTCTGTAGCATACGCCACCAAAGGGGCATGCATCACATAAATCATAAACGAAAAAGCACTGAGCCAGACAAACCATTTCCGGTTCATACACCATTCAACCAGCGCATTGCAGCCATACCAGGCTGTGATCAATCCGCTGAAGACAACCAGCTTGTGCATGATGGTCATAACAGGAAAAACAGATTCTCCCATCAAAGGCTCTCCTTTGAAAGCAATGAACGTTTTAATTGCACTCAACCCAATGAATAAGAAGCCCCAAACAACGGGATTGAGCCATCGTTTTGGATGGTCAATATCAAAGTTTGTTTTTTGCATCCATATTCCCAGTGAAAAGAATAATAACCCCTCCCCTTCAAAGAAAACAAATCCCATTGTACCCAGCCACATCAGTGCAGCAATTCCAAAAAATATCCATTTGCCGACACGATGGATAATACACCACCGGATAGCCGGATAAGCTAAGTTATAAATCAGCAGCACACGAATAAACCAAAGCTGGTATGGCACAGGCAGGATGATCCATCTCCCCAGCATTTCGTACCAGCGATAATCGTGGAGCAGGGTGCGGCTATCATCTATCTGCACAATTTGAGAAGTTTCTATGATGGACCTGGTATAAGGAAACATTTCAAGGACATAGGTAAATGCAAATCCGGCAGCGCTCCAGATCAAGTATGGCAGCAACAGGGTGCGAAGGCGTTTTTTGGTGCGTTGCTTATATGGACGGTTATCGTGAAGAGCATACAAAAAACCCGAGATGATAAACAACATAGGAATACGAAAACGGAAGATACCATTGGCTAAAAAGTACTGGGTGAAAGTTGTAACCGTCAGGGGCTCCCCGGGAGTGGTCCAGGGCTGAAGATAACGGATATCGAGGTTGTAGCCGTGAACAAATACCAGCAGGAACATGGATACGAATGACCAAAACCTGAACTTACGGCTGTTGAAATCAGAAACTACCATGAGTTTTTGAATTTGTTGCAAAGATATAATTTACGCAAAAGGATAGGGATTGAAATAAATAGAAATATAGAGGAAATACATGGAAAATTGGAATCAGAGGCAAAAGTTTTCCAATCCGTTAAACATATGAGTTACCAACACGAGAGTAGTGTTTTCGTAATTCTAAAGAGCATAAAATTTTAAGCACTAAGAAATGCGTTTATGTTTCCAGCGTCGATGGGACCAAAGATAATATTGCGGTTTTTGCCTGATTTTATCTTCCAGCATGTTCATGAATTTAGCTGTGATCTCTCCTGTATTAGTCTCTTTGGGATTTTCGCACAACAAAATAAATTCAACCTCATAGTTTCCCCTGCTTTTCTTCTGGACATCGCAATAAACAACAGGCATATTATATATCCGGGCATATTTTTCCGGACCATGAATGGTCGCTGTATCCTGATTCAGAAAGTTAACCCAGTAGGCAAGCCTTGCACTCGGACGGACTTTGGTCGGCAATCATATAAAATGCTGCTGGTTCGCCCCAATCGTTCTTAAATACAGCTGCCGTATCATTGATTGAAACAAGAGCCGAACGGCCCTGTACACGGGTTTTTTTAACATAGGCATCCACATAAGGATTAGTCAACGGTTTGTAGAATCCAACCGGTTTGTGTTTCAATTGCATGCCTGCAGCAATCCCCGGCCATTCCCAATTATTGTAATGACCAGCCACAGCAATTGCTGACCGTCCCTCTTTATAGACTTTTTCTAAAAATGGAGATGGTTTAATACGAAACCGTTTTACAACAGCAAGTTCAGTCATTGTAAATGCTTTAAGGCTTTCAAACAGAACATCTGTCAGGTGATGATAAAAGATCCTTGCAATCGCCTTTATCTCCTTTTGACTTTTCTCCGGGAAAGAATTCGATAAATTCTGATAAACTACTCTCTTCCTGTATCCAATGAGATAGTAAATAAATAAAAAAATGACATCCGAAATAAAATAGAGTATCCTGAAGGGAATAACAGAAACGAGCGCTATTGAAGCTCTGAAAACAAAATAAGAGAACCGATCCATCAGGAGCAAAGATATTAAAATAAATTCCTAAGAATACAATGCATTATAATTTTAACTTGGTCAATAATCCCCAGAAATTCACGCACTTCAAACAAAAACAATTGAAGTTGAGGAATCAATTAGTCAAGACGCCACTGAGGCGGCAAATTATACGGACCAAAGACTTAAAATTATAGGATCGCCGGTTTTAATTTTAGGAAATCTCCATCAATGATGAGTAATTTAACACTGCCTTCAGTGACTGACCGGTGCGCACTCATTTCATCTGAAACCACATAAGTCATACCCTGTCTTAAACGAAACTTTTCTCCGGTTTGCATTTCACTGACAAATTCACCTTCAAGACAATGAACGATATGTCCTTTTTTGCACCAATGGTCGGCAACGTATCCTGCTGAGTATTCTACAATCCTGATTCGTAATCCGGGTAATTGAAGAGTTTGCCAAAAGGCCATGCCTTTTTCTCCGGGATGCTCTGTCATTGATATGGCTGCCCAGTCAATGGCTTGAAAAGGAAAATTGAGATTGTTCATTATGATATATATTTTAACATCTTACACTCCCGGATGATTTAAGATCACCGGTAATTTATTTCTTACCTGTCGCTCCATCTTGCTACACTAATATGAATAGTATCAGCAAAACCCAGGCTTAAACCACGGTTTGGAATTTCCCAGCCATTTTCATCCGTTTCACAAGTATGCCATCCACCTCGTGTGATTTTGTATTCCACGTAATCGTCTTTCAGGGATAAGGTAATGTATGGTTTACCATTGCCAAGTTTATTTAGGATCATGTCCCTGTCTTTTGGGTTCCAATCGTTAAAACTGCCGGTTATATAAATCGGAGCTGAGACAGGAGTATTATCTGGCAATTTATCGATGACGATGGTTATCCTTTCATCGTGGAATCTTGGCTTATCTTTCCAGTTGGCCACACTGATGTATAGCGTATCGTAATCTTTATACAAATAATTTCTGTTGGGTATTTCTGATCCAAATTGGTCGACCTCTATGGTTTTCCAGCTACCGCGGGTGACCTTGAATTCCATGTTATGATTTTCGCGGGGTATATTTAAAATATATCGGCCATCAATCATTTTCTCAAACCTGAACCTTAGCTTGTTGGGATTCCAGCCATTGAAATTTCCTGCCAGATAAATCTTATCATCAGCAGGTGTTTGAGGGGGCAGTTCCGAAAGAATGATGGTTACATTTTTATCGTATGATCCAGGAAGGTCTTTCCATCCCTCTATTTCAACAAAAATAGTATCCTCCTGCTCAGATCGGCCTCCCGGTTTGAAATATCAAATCCGTAAGGATCGGTTTCAACTGTGTGCCATCCTCCACGTGTAAACTTAAATTCAAGATCATAATTCTTCCTTGGCATTGAAAAGGCATATTGACCATTATTGTTGCGGGTCATTACAAAATTTTTATCTCCCGGGTCCCAATTGTTGAGGTTACTCACCAGGATGATATCATCACCGGCAGGTGTATTGAGCGGAATTTTTTTGCAAATAATTGCAATTCTATTTCCCTTTGATTCGTGCATATCAACCCATCCTTCGACAGACAGCTCAATGGTATCCTTTTGTCCAAACTCAACAGAACGATTGGGACGTACATTGCCAAATTTATCAGATTCAGCTTTCGATAGGTCACCGCGAGTAATTTTGAACTCCAAATCTTTAACATTGGTCGGACGTTCAATGGTAATGGAATACCTTCCAGAACTATCCTTCTGTAAAACAGCAGATTCATCAGGGTTCCAGGAGTTAAAGTTTCCGGCCAGACTGATGGGT
>CAVOSA010000024.1:0-60000 GCA_963698735.1 uncultured Gammaproteobacteria bacterium
GGGTCGGCCAGACGACCTTGCGCAGCTCGACGCGCGAGCCCTGCACGAACTGCCACAGCTCGCGACCCTGCGCCGACTGCAGGGCAACGAAGATGCTCGCCGCCACCGCGACGAGCACGACGAGCCAGCGCGCCGCGGCCGGATACTGGTCGAACACGTAGAAGGCGGCGACGCCTGCCACGAGGATCGCGATCGCCGCGACGAGCTTTGCTGTGTCCAGCGCGCTTGCGCCGCTGGTTTGTGCCTGTTCGGTCATTCGCTCACGCCGGGTCCGACCCGTCCTTTCTGTTTCGCTGCCGCACGCGCTGCCGCTGTTCGCTCATCGACTGGCAGGCCAGGAGGGAATCGAACCCCCAACCTGCGGTTTTGGAGACCGCCGCTCTGCCAATTGAGCTACTGGCCTGTGCTTCGCAAACGTCGCAGAAGGACTGAACGGACCCTCTCGGAAACTAGGGGCTGGGAACCGGGAGTCAGCCGGAACGGGGCGTCGCTTGCACGACAGGCCTCATCCGCTGGCCCCTGTCCCTTACTTCAGGATCTTGGAGACGACGCCGGCGCCGACCGTGCGGCCGCCCTCGCGGATGGCGAAGCGCAGGCCTTCCTCCATCGCGATCGGGTTGATCAGCTCGATCGTCATCTTGATGTTGTCGCCCGGCATCACCATCTCGACGCCCTCCGGCAACTCCACCGAACCCGTCACGTCCGTCGTGCGGAAGTAGAACTGCGGACGATAACCCTTGAAGAACGGCGTGTGCCGGCCGCCCTCTTCCTTCGTCAGCACGTACACCTCGCCCTCGAACTTGGTGTGCGGCGTGATCGAACCCGGCTTCGCCAGAACCTGCCCGCGCTCGACGTCCTCGCGCTTCGTGCCGCGCAGCAGCACGCCCACGTTGTCGCCCGCCTGGCCCTGGTCGAGCAGCTTGCGGAACATCTCCACGCCCGTGCACGTCGACTTCGTCGTCGGGCGGATGCCCACGATCTCCACTTCGTCGTTCACCTTGACGATCCCGCGCTCGATGCGCCCCGTCACCACCGTGCCGCGGCCGGAGATCGAGAACACGTCTTCCACCGGCATCAGGAACGCGCCATCGACCGCGCGCTCAGGCACCGGGATGTAGCGGTCCATCTCCTCCACCAGCTTCACCACCGAGGGCACGCCGATCTCGCTCGTGTCCCCTTCCAGCGCCTTCAGCGCCGAACCCTTCACGATCGGCGTGTCGTCGCCCGGGAAGTCGTACTTCGACAGCAGCTCGCGAACTTCCAGCTCCACCAGCTCGAGCAGCTCCGCGTCGTCCACCATGTCGGCCTTGTTCAGGTACACCACGATGTAGGGAACGCCCACCTGGCGCGCCAGCAGGATGTGCTCGCGCGTCTGCGGCATCGGACCGTCGGCGGCCGAGCACACCAGGATCGCGCCGTCCATCTGCGCCGCACCCGTGATCATGTTCTTCACGTAGTCGGCGTGCCCGGGGCAGTCGACGTGCGCGTAGTGACGGTTCGGCGACTGGTACTCCACGTGCGCCGTCGAAATCGTGATGCCGCGAGCCTTCTCCTCCGGCGCCTTGTCAATCTGGTCGTAGGCCATGAAGGTGCCGCCGTGCGTCTCCGCCATCACCTTCGTCAACGCCGCCGTCAGCGTCGTCTTGCCATGGTCAACGTGCCCAATCGTGCCCACGTTCACGTGCGGCTTCGTGCGTGCGAATTTTTCCTTAGCCACGACCAATACCTCTAAAAAAAGCGTCTAACTCTGAATTAAGGGGTTAGGGGATAGGGGTTAGGGGATAGTCGGAGGAGTTCGGCGACAGCGGCTCGGGTGTCTCTCGTCGCCAACGGCGACTTCCGACTAAGCCCTGACCTCTATCCCCTTTTCCGTTGTCTATCCCCTAACCCCCCGTTCCCTAGCCCCGCTTGTCTGGAGCCCACGACCGGAATCGAACCGGTGACCTCGTCCTTACCAAGGACGTGCTCTACCGACTGAGCTACGTGGGCCGCCTCTTCAAAAACCCGTTCCTCGGCTCTCCGGTTGGAGCGGGTGATGGGAATCGAACCCACGTCAACAGCTTGGAAGGCTGAGGTTCTACCATTGAACTACACCCGCAGCGCTCGCCGGTTCCGGTGCGAAGACTTGCTCCTCTCCGCTACTCTCTGGTCTGGTGGAGGGGGAAGGATTCGAACCTTCGAAGGCATAAGCCGGCAGATTTACAGTCTGCTCCCGTTGGCCGCTTGGGTACCCCTCCGCGAACAGAGAGCCGCGTATTCTCGGGGGGCGAGGCGGTTGTGTCAATGCAGACGAGTGGGCAGTCCCACCGGAGGTCTCCTTGGAAACCCGCAAGCTCGGCCGGCAAGGCCTGGAAGTGTCCGCCCTGGGCCTCGGCTGCATGGGCATGAGCGCCTTCTACAAGACCGGCGCCGACCAGGCCGAGTGCGAAGCCACCCTGCTCGAGGCGGTCGATGCCGGGGTGACCCTGTTCGACACGGCCGAGGTCTACGGGCCCTTTACCAACGAGGAACTGCTGGGAAAGGTCCTCGGCGGTGCCAGACGCGACAAGGTGGTGCTGGCAACCAAGTTCGGCTTCGACCTGACCCAGGCACCCGGCGGCGGCTGGGGGCTCGACAGCCGTCCGGACCACATCCGGGAAGTGGTCGAACAGTCGCTCCGACGCCTCAACACGGACCGGATCGACCTGCTCTACCAGCACCGGGTCGACCCGCAGGTGGCGATCGAGGACGTGGTTGGCGCCATGGCCGAGCTGGTGCGGGCCGGCAAGGTCCGCTACCTCGGGCTCTCGGAAGCCAGCGCAACGACGCTGCGCCGGGCCCACGCCGTGCACCCCATCAGTGCGCTCCAGTCGGAATATTCCCTCTGGGAACGAGGGGTTGAGCGCACCGTGCTGCCTGCCTGCCGCGAACTCGGCATCGGCCTGGTGCCCTATTCGCCGCTGGGACGGGGATTCCTGACGGGCCAGCGCACCCGGGCCACGGAGTTCCCGGAAGGGGATTATCGCCGCCTGCACCCACGCTTCCAGGACGCCAACTTCGACGCCAACCTCCGGCTGCTTGAGAAACTCGAGGGCGTGGCGTCCCGGGCACGGGCGACTCCGGGGCAGGTGGCGCTGGCCTGGCTGCTGGCCCAGGGCCCGGACATCGTCCCCATTTTCGGCACCACGCGCCGTACCAGGCTGCGGGAGAACCTCGAGGCGGTCCGGGTCCAGCTGGCCTCGTGCGACCAGTTCCTGCTGGACCAGGTCTTCGCCCCGGGCAATGTCGCCGGGGAGCGGTACCTGCCGGCCGGCATGGCGACCCTCGATCGCGATCCCTGAGTACCGCGCATCTAGCGAAGCAATTCGTACGAATCGTAATTCGTGTATCATGAGTCCGCAGACCGGCCCGGTCGCGCTGGTGTTCATCGAGTTCTCGGACATCATCTTCGCGATCGACTCGGTGCCGGCGATCTTCGCGCTGACCAACGAGCCGCTGATCGTGTTCACGTCGAACATCTTCGCGATCCTGGGCCTGCGCGCGATGTACTTCCTGCTCGCGAGCGCGGTGCAGTACTTCAGCTACCTGAAGTACGGGCTGGGCGTGATCCTGGTGTTCGTCGGCCTGAAGATGGTCTGGCTCAACGCGGCCTTCGGCGGCAAGTTCCCGATCACCTGGTCGCTCGCGATCATCGGTGCGATCCTGGCCACCTCGATGCTGGTGTCCGTGGCGGCCCGCAAGCAAGGCGCCGACGCGGGCTCAGGGGCCTGACGCCGCCGGGGCGAAGGCCAGGTCGACGATCTCGACGTCGGCTGCGGCCAGCGGCCGGCCCAGGAACACGGCTCCGACGCGCGCAAAGCGTTCGGCGCCGTCGGTCGCGAGCAGCTTGACCGACCCGGCCGTGCGGTCCTGGCGCAGCAGCCCCCGCGCGTCGAGCACCGCCGCCAGCGCAGCCGCCGTCGTGGCGGCCGAATCGACGATCGCCACGCCGGGACCGAGCACTTTGCGCAACGCCGGGGCCAGCACCGGGAAGTGCGTGCAGCCGAGCACGAGCGTATCCGGATGGGAGTCATCCGCGCCCGCGACGAAGACTTCGTCCAGATAGCGGTGAATCACCCCTTCGACGATCGGGCCGTCCGTCCAGCCCTCCTCTGCCAGCGCCACGAACAGCGCGCAGGCCCGGGCGATCACGACCGCGTCCGGGCGCTGTCGCGCGATGGCCGCCTGGTATGCGCCGCCACGCACGGTGCTTTCCGTTGCCAGCACGGCAATGCGCCCCGCACGCGTGGCCTGGCAGGCGGCCGCGGCGCCGGGCTCGACGACGCCGATGACCGGAACCGGGGCAAATTCGTGCGTGAGCGCGTCCAGGGCGACCGCCGACGCCGTGTTGCACGCGACGACCAGGCACTTCACCCCTCGCTCCTGCAACTGCCTGGCGGCCTGCAGGGAGTACTGGCGGATCGAGCCGGGGCTCTTGGTGCCGTACGGCAGGCGCGCAGTGTCGCCGAGATAGACGAAGTCTTCGCCGGGCAGCCGTGCGACGAGAGCACGCAGCACGGTCAGGCCGCCGACGCCCGAGTCGAAAACGCCGATCGGCGCGGACGAGGATGGCTGGATGCGGACGGGTTCGGGTGGCATTGTTGGGGGCAGGATGCGGACGGCGCGCAGCATACCTGACGGCCCAGTGGACATAACGCCGCGGCGACTGCATGGGGCCCTTCACTCCGGGCGCGCGGCGTGCATAATGGCGCGGCAACAGCCCATTAAATCGATAACGAGAAGAGCTGAGCCGTGGAGAGAAGACTGACGACGCGCCACCGTGCGCGCACCACCGTTTACGTGCTGCTGCCCGGGCGCCGTCATCGCCTGTGCCGCGCGCGTAACCTGAGCGCCACCGGCGTGTTCGTCGAAACCGGCGACATGGGGTTGCGCAAGGGCCAGACCGTCGACCTCGCCTTCGCCATCAGCCTCGGCACCGTGACCAAGCTGCATCGACGCACCGCCGTCGTCGCCCACGTGTCGCGCGGCGGCACGGGCCTCATGATGCAGAACCACGGCAGCTGAACCGCCCCGCCGGCCGCTGCCTGCGCGGCCGCTACGCAACTCGCGGTTCCGGTAAGCACTACTCCCGATTCGTCGCGCCCGTGCCCGGCCTAATGTCGGGTCAAGGACCTGTATCGCTCGGCCGAGCGTGAGGCTCTCCCTCGCTGCCGCCACGATGCACCCCTTGCGTCGATGCCAGCACCCATACCAGACCGGACCGTTGCCGACGCGATCGATCGCGTGCTCGAGGCCGAGCATGCCGCGGCACTGGCCATCCTGGCGGCGGAAGCCGCCGCCCAGTCGGCCATCGACGCCGCGCGCGAAACGCGCCGGGGAATTCTCGAGACCGCGCGACGGCGCGTGATGCGACTGCACGAGAGTTCCCAGGCGCGCCTCGCGGGGCAGCTGGAACGGCTGGAATCGGCAGCCTCGGCAGAAACACTCGACGCCTCGGGGCTGCGCGCGGTCGCGGCCGCGGTGCTCGGCGCGGTGGCCGAGCGACTGACGACGGACGAGTCCGCGTGAACCTCGGCCGCGGCAGTTTCGCGTATTCGCAGGCGCGACTGCAGGCAAGGCTTGGCCAAACGCCCGATCCGGCCGACCTGCAGCGCGCGCACTCCGCACGCGACCTCGCGAGTTTCCTCGCGGCCGTGCGCACGACGTCGCAGCGGCGCTATGCGGCCCGCCTGGCGCCCGCGATGGATCCGCACGAACTCGAACGTCACCTGCGGCACGAGTGGTCGGCGCTCGTCGAGGAAGTGACGCGTTGGCAACCTGCGCCGTGGCAGGCCGCGCTGCGCTGGTTGCGCTGGCTGCCCTATCTGCCGGCGCTGCAGAAACTGGTGCGAGGCGGCCGGCCTCCGGCGTGGACCCGGGCCGATCCGGTCCTGGGACGCATCGTCGCCACCGACCCCACGTTGCGCGGGGCAGCGCTCGACGACACGCCACTGCAGCCGTTGCGCCCTGCGCTGGATGCGGAAGGCGACCTCACGGCGGCGTGGCTCGAGCACTGGCGCACGCTGTGGCCGGACCGGGGTGACGCCACCCAGGGGCTCGAGTCCATCACGCATCACGTCGCGATGCTGGACGCAGCGTTACGCCAGGCGCCGCCCGGCGGCGACAGCCGGGAACTGCAGCGAGGCCTGGCGCGACGACTGCTGCGCATCTTCCGGCGCAATCCGCTCTCGCCCGCGGCGGCGGCGGCGTACCTCGGGCTCGAAGCGCTCGGCCTGCTCGACCTGCGCGGCGGCGTCATGCGGCGCGCCGTCGTCCTGCCGGGGCCCGCATGATCCTGCGACCCTCCACCGCGCGCTGGTTCGAACTCCTCACCTCGCGCGAGGAACTCGGTGCCACGCTCGATTGCCTCGCACAGACGAGATCGGTGCAGCTGCAGGCCTACAGTCAGTCGGAATCGCGGCTGCCGCTCGGTGACCTGCGCCGCGTGCTCGACGAGTTCGAAACACTGGCGCGCCGCTTCCGTCCATGGTGGCCGCCCGCGACGCAGTGCAAGGTCGATGCGGAGCACGCGCTGATCGATGCGCCACAGGCAGCGCTCGACAGCTTGCGTGCCTGGGCCAGCGTCGCCGAACCGGTCGTTGCCGAACTCGAGGCGCTCGCGCTCGAACGGGCAGAGATCGAAGCGCTCGACCGGCTGTGCACGGCTGCGGGTGAGGCGCTGCCGCGGCTGGATCGCATGGCAGCGGCTGGCCCGGTGCTCGCCGGCCGCGTGTACGTGCTGCCGCCCGGCACGCAGGCGCTGTCGCTGCCGCCGGCGCTGATCCACCAGTACTGGACGCCGGAGCCAGGGCGCGAGGCGTACCTGCTGGCCATCGGTCCAGGCGAGGACATGGCCGAACTCGACGCCGCGATGGCCGCACGCAAGGTGCATTGCATCGCACTGCCACGGGACCTGCCCGCAGACCCCGGCCAGCTGCAGGCAACGATGCAGCAACGGCGCGCCAGGCTCGACGAGCGCGAAACCGCGGCCCGCACGGCGCTGGCGCGTTTCGATGCCGCGCACGGACTGCCGGCGGCGCTCGGCGAACTCGCGCTGGCAGCCTGGGTCGTCACGCACGTGCCGGAGTTGCCGGTCACCGAGCACTTCGCGTGGATCACGGGCTGGTGCGCGGATCGCGACGACGGCGGCCTGACGGCCGCGCTCGACAAGCAGGGACTGCATTACCTGCTGCGGATGACGCAGGCTCCGGAAGGCGCCGTCGCGCCCTCCGTGCTGCACAACCCGCGCTGGGCGCGCCCGTTCGAGACCGTGACCGGGATGATGGGAGTGCCCGCCGCGGGCGACGCCGATCCGAGCCTGCTCGTCGCGATCCTCGCGCCGCTGATGTTCGGCTACATGTTCGGCGACGTCGCGCAGGGCGCGATCGTGGCCCTCGCGGGATACTTCCTCGGCAAGCGCATGCCAGCGTTGCGACTGCTGTTGCCGGGCGGGCTCGTCGCGATCGTCTTTGGCTTCGCGTTCGGCAGCGTGTTCGCGCGCGAGGACGTCGTGCCGGCCTTCTGGCTGCATCCGCTCGCGCAACCGCTGCCGGTACTCGCGGTAGCGCTGGGCTTCGGCGTCTTCACGATCTGCGTCGGCCTCGCGCTCGATGCGCTGCAGAACTTCTGGCGCGGGCAGTTGCGGCACTGGCTGCTCTGCGATGCGGGGTTGCTCGTGGCGTACGCGGGAATCGTCGGCGCGGCCATCGATCTGCGCGCGCTGTGGGCGCTGCCCGTCGGCATTGCCTGGTCGCTGGCAGGCTCGGCAGTCGCGAACCCGGCGGGGCGCACGCTCGCCGTCGGCAAGGCGGCCGGGGAAAGCCTCGAACACCTGCTGCAACTCGGCGTCAACACCATCTCGTTCGTGCGCGTGGGTGCTTTCGCACTGGCGCACGCGGGCCTGTGCTCCGCGATCGTCGGCATGGCCGAAGCCGCGGGGCCGGGCTACTGGCCCATCCTGATCCTCGGCAACGCCGCGATCATCGCGCTCGAAGGACTCGTCGTCAGCATCCAGACGACGCGCCTCGTGCTGTTCGAATTCTTCATCCGCTTCCTGACGGCGCGCGGCCGACCGTTCGAGCCGCTGACGCCGCCGCCGGCATCGTTCCCCGGAGGAACGCCATGAAACTCCCCACGCGCTGGATTCTCGCCCTGGTTACGCTGACGACGGTGACCGTCGTGGTGGCCACGTTCTCGCTGCTCACAGCCTGGCCCGCGCTCGCGGCAGAAGCGGCTGCAGTGCCCGCCGATCCTGACGTGCTGCGCTGGGGTTTCGCGTCCGCTGCGCTGGCCGCGGGGCTCGCCGCGCTCGGGGCCGGTTACGCCGTCGCGCAGGTCGGCACCGCAGCGCTCGGCGCGCTCGCGGAAAAGCCCGACCTGTTCGGTCGCGTGCTGGTGATCGTCGGTCTCGCCGAAGGCATCGCGATCTACGGCCTGATCGTCTCGATCCTGATCCTGAATCGACTCGGCTGAGATGGCCCGCATCGTCTACATCGGTGACGAGGCGACGGCGGCGGGCTTCCGTCTTGCCGGCGTCGACACCCGCGTTGCCGCACCGGGCGATGCTGCGGAAACGCTGCGCCGGGCTCTGGGCGAGGGCAGCGAGTGCGTGCTGTTCGACGGCAAGCTGGTCGAGTTCGTGCCGCCTGCCGAACTCGCCGACGCGCTCATGGCGGGCTCGCCGCTGTTCACCGTCATCCCGGACGTGCGCGGGCGCGGCGTCCCTCCCGACCTCGCCGCGACGGTGCGCAATGCACTGGGGATCGAAGCATGAGCGCAGTCGAAAGCGTGCTTGAAGCCCAGACCACCGCGTTGCTGCGGCGGCTGGCCCGCGAGCAGGAAACGCGTACTCGCCGCATCCGCGACGAGGCCGAAGCGCAGGCGGCAGACGTCGTGCGCCGGGCCCGCAGCGAAGCTCGCAGCCGGGTCAGGCAGGCCGTGCTCGAGACGCGCCGCGCGGACGAGACGACGCTCGCCAGGCGTCGTGCTGCGCTCGACACGCAGGCACGCCGCAGCCAGCAGGCGATCCTGCGGGAACTGCTGGATCGTGCCTGGCAGGCATTGCCGGACGCGCTGCTGTCACGCTGGCAGGACCAGGGCAGTCGCAAGCGCTGGTGCGCGGCGGCCTGCGCGGCCGCGCGGCGCAGCCTGCGGCACATGGACCGGCTGCAGGTCGAACTCGATCCGCAGTGGGTGCCGGAACTCGGGGCAGCGCTGGTGCAAAGCTTCACCGGCGACTCGACAGTGAACGTCGTCGCGATCGACGCGCTCGGTGCGGGCCTGCGGATTCGCGCGGGCGATGCCTGCCTCGACGCGACCGTCGCGGGACTGCTGGCCGCGCGGGAGCGGATCGCTGCAGAACTGCTGGCGGAGTTCGAGCGCCAGGGGGCCGCGCGCCGGGCGGAGCACCAGCCATGAGCGAAGCCCGCATCACCTGGATCGGCGGACCGGTGCTCAGGGCCTGCGCGACCGGACCGTTCAGCATCTTCGAAGCCCTCGCCGTCGGCGAGCGGCGATTGCTCGGCGAAGTGATCCAGCTGCGTGGCGATGAACTCGTCGCCCAGGTGTACGAGGACACGACCGGGCTCGAACCGGGCATGCCCGTCGTCGGGCTGTCGCGGCCGCTGTCCGTGACGCTCGGTCCGAACCTGCTGGGCGGCATCTTCGACGGCCTGCTGCGACCGCTGTCGCACTCACCCGATTTCCAGATCCAGCCCGGCGCCGCCGTGCCCGTCGCCGCGCGGCATCGGCTCGAGTTCACGGTGCAGAGCGGCGACACACTGGGTGCGGGTGCGGTCTTCGCGATGACCGTGGCGCCGCGACCGCAGGCCCTGCTCGTGCCGCCCTGGGCCGGTGGCCGCGTCGAGTGGCTCGCGGAGCCGGGCGAGCACCGTGACGACGAAACGCTGGTGGTGCTGACGGACGACTCCGCGCGTCGACACGAACTCACGATGCAGCACGACTGGCCGGTGCGCCGGCCGCGGCCCGTGCGCGAAAGACTTGGCGCGGACGCGCCGATGATCACGGGACAGCGGATCCTCGACACGCTCTTCCCGGTGGCGCGCGGCGGCCGTGCGGCGTTGCCGGGCGGCTTCGGCACCGGCAAGACCGTGCTGCAGGAGGCGCTCGCCAAGTGGTGCGACGCTGACGTAATCGTGTACGTCGGGTGCGGCGAGCGCGGCAACGAGATGGCGGAAGTGCTCGACGAGTTCCCGCGGCTCGAAGACCCCCGCACGGGCCGCCCGCTGGCGGAGCGCACCGTGATCATCGCCAACACGTCGAACATGCCGGTCGCGGCGCGCGAGGCCAGCATCTACACCGCGATTACGGTCGCCGAATACTTCCGCGACCAGGGCTTGAACGTGGCGCTCATGGCCGACTCGACCAGCCGCTGGGCCGAGGCCCTGCGCGAGGTGTCGGGCCGCCTCGGCGAGCTGCCGGGTGAAGCCGGTTACCCCGCGTACCTGAGTTCGCGGCTCGCCGAGTTCTACGAGCGCGCCGCGCGTGCGACGGCGCTTTGCGGACGCGAAGGCTCGGTCACGATCATCGGCGCGATCAGCCCGCCATCCGGCGACTTCTCGGAACCCGTGACGCTGCACACCAAGCGCTACGTGCGCTGCTTCTGGGCGTTGGACCGCCAGCGCGCGCAGGCGCGCTTCTATCCGGCCATCCACCCGCTGCTGTCCTACGGCTCGGACGTGAACGAACTCGCGGACTGGTGGAAGCGCTCCGGCAATCCGGACTGGCTCGCACAGCGGCAGCGCGCGCTCGAGTTGCTCGAAGCACAGTCGCACCTGGAGCGCATGGCACGCATCGTCGGCCGCGACGCGCTGCCCGCGTCGCAACAGGCGCGACTGCTGTGCGCCGACCTGATCAACGAAGGCTTCCTGCGGCAGTCGTCGTTCTCGAAGGTCGACCGCTTCTGCTCGCCTGCGCGCCAGGTGGCGATGCTGTCGGTGCTGCTGCACTTCACGGACCGCGCCGACGCAGCCGTGGCGGCCGGCGTGCCGCCCGCGCGGCTGGCATCGCTGCCGTTGCTGCGGCAGCTGCAGCGCCTGGGCGAGGAGTTCGGCGAGGACGACCTGCTGCGGCTGCGCCAGTTGCCCCGCCAGATCGATTTCGAATTCGACCAGCTGCAGCCGGTGGCAAGCCATGCAGGCTGACCTGCTGCTCGAGAATGCCGTCACGCGCATCGAAGGGCCGCTGCTCTTCGCGCGGCGCGAAGCCCGCGTCGGCTTGAACTCCGCCGTCGAGGTGCTGGCAGCCGATGCGCCGCCGCGGCTCGGCCGCGTGGCCGCGCTCGACGAGACCTCGATGGTGATCGAGGTGCTGGAGTCGACCTCGGGCCTCGGCCTGCGTGGAACCCGCATCCGCCTGCATCCGGAACCGCTGCTGTTCGGCGTCGGCCCGAACCTGCTCGGCCGCGTGTTCGACAGCGTCGGCCGCCCGCTTGACGGCGGACCGCCCGTCGCGGCCCGCTCGCGCCGGCGCATCGAAGGCCTCGCGATCAATCCCGCCTGGCGCGCATTGCCGCGCGACTTCATCGAGACCGGGATCACGACGATCGACCTGATGAACAGCCTGGTGCGCGGACAGAAGCTGCCGCTCTTCTCCGCCGGCGGCCTGCCGCACGACAGGATGGCGGCCGAAATCGCGCAGCGCGCGCGGTTGCGGGGCGCCGGGGGCGAGGAAAGCTTCGCCGTGGTCTTCGCCGGGATCGGCGTGCCGCACGACACGGCCGAGCAGTTCCGGCTCGCGATGGAGTCGAGCGGCGCGCTCGGCCACACCGCGATGTTCCTCAACCTGGCCGACGAACCCGGCATGCAGCGGCTGCTCACACCGCGCTACGCCCTCACGGCGGCTGAATACCTCGCCTTCGAGGAAGGCCGCCACGTGCTCGTGATCCTCACGGACATGACCAACTACTGCGAGGCCCTGCGCGAGGTGTCGGCGAGCCACGGCGAGATTCCCGGCCGCAAGGGCTACCCGGGTTACATGTATTCCGACCTCGCCTCGCTGTATGAGCGGGCCGGCTGCATCCGCGGCCGGCCGGGCACGCTGACGCAACTGCCGATCCTGACGATGCCGGGCGACGACATCGGCCACCCGATTCCCGACCTCACCGGCTACATCACCGAGGGCCAGATCGTGCTCGACCGTGAGCTGGACCGCCGCGGCGTGTACCCGCCGGTGCGCGTGCTGCCGAGCCTGTCGCGCCTCATGGATGCAGGCATCGGCGAGGGCTTCACCGACCCGGACCACCCTGCCCTCGCGCATCAGCTGTTCGCCGCCTACGCCCGCGCGCTGCGCGTCCGCGTACTGGCAAGCGTGATGGGCGAACAGGGCCTGCCGGATTCGGACCGGCGTTTCCTCGCGTTCGGCGAGCGGTTCGAGCGCCAGCTCGTCAACCAGCAGGCCGCCCGAACACTGGAGGAAAGCCTGGCTGCGGGCTGGGCAGTGCTGAAGGGCCTGCCGCACGGCGAGCTCACGCGCCTCTCGAACGCGCAGATCGGGCGGCACCTGGGCGCAGACACGCATGCCTGACTACGGCGAGGTGGCCGCGACGCGCGTTGCGCTGCTGGAATTGCGCGACGAACGGCGGCTGGTGCAGGAAGGGTACGACCTGCTCGACGAAAAGCGCGTGCTGCTCGCGACGGAAATCCTGCGACAGTTGCGCGAACACACCGCGACGCAAGTGCTGCTCGATCAGCTCTGGCCAGCGGCCCGTGCAGCGCTGGCCGGCGCGGCGGAAGTCCACGGTTTCGAGGACCTGACCGTCGAACCGCCGTGCCCGCTCGACGCAGCCCTGCTGCGCCAGGGCTGGCGGACGTTCCTCGGCCTGCGGCTGGGGGAAGCGGCGCTGGACGAGACCGCCTGCGTGCCCGCCACGCCACCCGTGCATGACTCGCCCGAGCTGAAACACTGCGCCGGGGCGTTCCGGCGCCTGACTGTCGAGCTGGTGGCGCAAGCGGCGCGGGCGTCCAACCTGCGGCGGCTGATCGAGGAATACCGGCGCACCGAGCGCCGCGCCCGCGCCCTGGAGAACGTGCTGCTGCCGGAAATCGACCGCTCGCTGCGGTTCATCGAGGAACAACTCGACGCGGTGGACCAGGAAGAAGCCGTCCGCGTCCGCAACGCCGCCCGGGCGCACTGAGCCCATCCGGCAGCTTTTGGGCTTGACCGCCGGGGCAGCGGGTCGCTAGCGTGCGGCCTACTTCGGGAGGGCATGCATGATCAAGGAAGCCGTTTCTCCGCTCGAGCCTCGCTACGAGGAGCTCGCTGGCGATGGGTTCGGCCGCAAGGCGCGCCGTCTCTTCCTGGCCACGCGGCCCAAGTTCCTGACGGCCTCGGTGCTGCCGGTGCTGGTCGGCACCGCCTGGGGAGCCACGGTCGCGGGCGGCCTGGAGTTCGGGGTCGCCCTGCTCGCACTGGTTGCCACCGCGCTCGTCCACTGCGCGAGCAACGTCATCAACGACGTGGGCGACGACATCACGGGCACCGATCGCGCGAACGTCGACTACATACATCCGTACACGGGCGGCTCGCGGTTCATCACCAACGGCATCATGTCCGTGCAGGAGATGCACCGCTGGAGCTGGATCCTGATCGGCATGGCTGCGGTGCTCGGGCTCGTGCTCGCGCTGCTGAAGGGCCCGATCGTCATCGCGCTCGGGCTCGCGGGCATCGCCATCGCCTGGCTCTATTCCGCGCCCGCAGTGCAGCTGAGCGGCAAGGGGGTCGGCGAGTTCTTCCTCATGATCGCCTTCGGCGTGCTGCCAGTCTGCGGCGCCGCCTGGTTGCAGAGCGGGGTGTTCGACCTCGGCAGCCTGCTGATCGCGCTCCCCGTCGGCATCTGGGTCATGCTGATCCTGTGGATCAACGAAGTGCCGGATCGCAAGGCCGACGCGGCCAACGGCAAGCGCACGCTCGTGGTGCGCCTCGGGCTCGACCGCGCACGGCTCGGGTATCGCCTGCTGCACGTCGCGGCGTTTGCGTCGATCGCGCTGCTGGTGGTCCGCGGCTTGCTGCCGTGGTGGGCCGCCGTCGGCGGCGTCGCGATTCTCCTCGGCGGCTTCAAGGCCGCCGCCGGAATCGGCGAGGACGTCAGCCGGGCCGCGCTCACCAAGAGCATCGAAATGACGATCGGGCTGCAGGCCGTGGGCTCGATCCTGCTGTTCGTCGCCTCCATCTTCGCGCGCTGACCGGGGAGTGCCCGCCGCCGGACCCGGCCCCCTGCAGCTCGTCTTCGGCGCGAGCGGCTACATCGGCAGCAATCTCGTGCCGCGCCTGCTCGCGGCTGGCAAGCGCGTGCGCGCCTCTGCCCGCAACGTCGAGGTGCTCGAAGGCCGCGGTTGGGAAGGCGTCGAATGCATCGGCGCCGATGCGCTCGAGCCCGCGACTCTCGAGGCTGCCCTGCGTGGCGTGGACGTCGCCTATTACCTCGTGCATTCGATGGCCGCTGGCCGCGGCTTCGGTGCGCTGGATCGCGATGCGGCGCGCAATTTCGGCCGTGCTGCGGCCGCTGCGGGCGTGCGCCGGATCGTCTATCTCGGCGGACTGATCCCGGCGCAGCCGCGGTCCGAGCATTTGCGCTCGCGGGCCGAAACCGGCGCGGTCCTGCGCGAGAGCGGCGTGCCCGTCACCGAACTGCGGGCGGGCATGATCATCGGGCCGGGCTCGGCTGCATACGAGGTGATCCGCGACCTCGTCAACCACCTGCCCGTCATGGTGACGCCGCGCTGGGTGAAGTCCGTTTCGACGCCGATCGCACTGGACGACCTGCTCGGGTACCTGGTGGCTGTGGCCGACATCGACGCGGCGGCCGGCAGGACGCTCGACGCTGGCGGGCCCGATACGGTGACCTACGAGGCGATCATGCGTTGTTACGCCCGGCAGTTCGGCCGCAACCCGGTGATCCTTTCGGTTCCGGTGCTCACGCCGCGGTTGTCGTCCTACTGGCTGCGACTGGTCACCACCGTGCCCGTCGGCATCGCGCAGGCGCTGGTCGAAGGCCTCGAACACGACTTCGTGGCGCACGACGAGGAATTGCAGCGGCTCGTGCCGCGCCAGCGACTTGGCCTCGAAGCCGCGATCCGCGCGGCCATCGACGCCGACCGGCAGCACGAGGTGGTCGCGCGCTGGGTCGAAGGCTCGATTGCCTGCCGCAATTTCCACCCCGAGTACGCGTTCTATGCCAAGCGCGAAGGCGCGGCCGCCGCAGGCGCCGTGGACGCGGGCCGCGTGTTCGCAACCGTCTGTACCATCGGCGGCGAGGACGGCTGGTTCTACGCGAACGTGCTGTGGTGGATCCGGCGCGCGATCGACTGGCTGGTCGGTGGCCCGAGTTTCCGGCGCCCGCGCCGCCACCCGACCGAACTGCGCGTCGGCGACGTCGTCGATTCCTGGCGGGTCATCGCGCTCGAACCGGGACGGCGGCTCACGCTGCTGATGGAAATGAAGGCGCCTGGCGCGGGCGTGCTGGAGTTCGTGGTGCAGCCGCAGGGAACCGGCTCGAGCGTCACGGCCACGGCCTACTGGCATCCGGCCGGCGTGTGGGGACTCATCTACTGGTACTCGCTGGTCCCCGCGCACGCGTTCATCTTCCGCGGCCTGACGAGCGCGATCATCGAGCGGGCGAGCCGCTGAATCGGCCTGCCGCCCCTGCGACGGGGCGGCAACCTTGGATCACTCGGCTGCGGCCTCGGGTTTCGGCCCGCCGAACCGGTACCGCATCGACAGCGTCACGTAGTTCACGTCGTAGTTGTAGGGGTCGACGCCCATGCCGAGCACCGTCGGCATGCCGGCCGGATCCGACACGTACGACCAGTCGCGGGTCGACAGCGTCTCGTACCACCACGTCAGCATCAGGTCCGTGCGCTCGCTGTAGCCGTAGGTCACTCCCGCCTTGAACGAACTCAGTTCGCTCGTCACCGTCGGGAAGTTGCCGGCGCCCGCGCCGTTGATCTGCGTGTTCGAATCACCCGCGGCGTAGGTGTAGTCGAGTTCGACGCGGATCTTGTCGGTGAACCGGGCATTCATGCCCGCGCCGTAGGTCTCGAAGTCGTCCTGCAGCTTGCCCGTCCAGTCGACGGTCGTGAAGGTGCTGCTGCCCCTGGTCGTCGAGTCGATCTTCTCGCGGCCGAGCGTGGCGTACGCCGTGATCTTCTCGTTGACGGTCCAGTTCAGGTCGACGCCGTAACGGCGATCGAGGCCCGACACCAGGCCGAGATTCGACTGCAGGTAACTGTCGTCGCCATAGTGCACGCTCGCGCCAAGCGACAATGGCAGCGTACCGACGGCGACGTTGGCGAGCAGTTCGCCGTAGGAGCGGTAGCGATACGCCTGGTTGTACTTGCGCATGAGCGGGTTCTGGCCGAACCCGGCGGCGACGCCCACGTCGTAGTTGTCCGGGTCGCGCTCTTCGACGCCGCCCTTCACCACGAAACCGAGGTAGCCGCTCGGACGGAACTGCGCGCGGCCCCACCCGTCCAGCACTTCCTCGCTCGACACTTCGAGCGGCGACCCGGTGCGGTCGGTATTGCGGTACTCGCCACCGACACCGATCGTGAGGTCGTCATAGACGTCGAAGTCGGCCGTGCCGTTCAGGCGCGTGCGCTCATAGCCGTAAACGGCATTCACGCGGTCTTCCACGATCGGGAACAGGTCGGTGTGCACGATCGAGGTGAAATCGCCCTGCTTGCTGTCGTTGTCGCGCTCGTCGTACGCAGCCGACCCGCGCAGGCGCAGACGGTCCATCGGCCGCGCGCTGACCGTGAGATCCGCGCGCGTCACGCTGACGTCGCCGTCGAGGTTCGTGAACGGCAAGGCGTCGACCGCGATGTTCGGATTGATCGTGTAGGGATAGAAACCGGTGTCCTGTGAGCCCTGCCCCATGGCCGCGGACAGCGTGACTGCCGTGTTCCACGGCAACCCGTACCAGCCGAACGAAACGGCGAATTCGCTGTAGAGGTTGTCGGGCTCGAGCGCCATGCGCCCCTGGTCGCCGCCGGCAACGGCCGCGTTGAACGCATTGTCGAACTGGAAGCCCGCGGTCTTCGTGTCGTAGATCGACGCGTAATAGCCCAGCTGCGCGAACCAGTGCTTGCCCTGGTAGCGCACGTCTGCGGTGATGCGGTCGGTCGCGTCGTCGACCGGCCGCAGCATTTCGCTCGAAACGCTGCCGAACGAGCCGTAGCGCGGCCGCGTGCCGCTGCGCTCGTCGCGCTTGTAGTCGAGGCCGAACGTCCAGCTGTCGCCGAGGAGGTAGCGCCCGTTGGCGCCGTAGCGGTCACGGTCGTAGCCGACGTCGACGCTGCGCAGGCTCGAACTGAGCGCGGTCATGCCCGCCGTGCTGCCGGCGCGCACCCAGCCGCCGGGCAGCGAGAGATCGTCGCCGCCGATGCCGCTGAAGATCGTCTCGCCGGTGTCCGAGATGCGGTGCGGGATGCGGTCGTAGGTCAGCCCGAAATCGTAGCTGCCCTGCTTGCCGCCCCGGATCGCAGCCGCGCGCGAGTCGAGACCGAGGTCGAGCAACTCGTAGTCGAGGCGATAGCCGGATTCCTTGGCAACACCGCCCTCGGCATTCGCGACGACGTACACGCCGTCCTCGTCGAGGCCGGTGTAGTCGCCGAACTTGGCGCTCGAATCATCGAGCCAGCCCGCGCCGAGTTCGGCTTCCGAGCGATAGCCCTTGTCGAACGTGCACTTGCTGCAGGCCCAGGCGGACGTGTCGGGCGCCGCGGTTTCCTCGGCCGGCGTGGCGGAACTCGCCGCGAGCAGGACGGCGGCGACCGCGATCGAGAGTTTATGGCTGCGTTGTTCCATGGCGGTCACCGTGTCAGCGACGAACCAGAGGGGTGGTTCGATCCGTGCACTTGCGAGTGGCAGTTCATGCAACTGCCCAGCCCCAGCGCGGTGGTCGGCGAGGCGTTACCCGGCAGGCCCGACGGCCCGTAAGCGAAACTCGGGTGACCCTGTTGCGAGTGGCACGACTGGCAGAGCAGCGGGGCGCGCATCTTGACCATGCCCGGGTTGCTGGAACCGTGCGGCGCGTGGCAGCTCGAGCAGTCTTCGGTGACCGGCTGGTGCTCCCACAGCATCGGGCCACGCTTCTCGGCATGGCATTCGTAACAGGTGTCGTTCACCGTCGCGCGCACCAGTTGCTTCTGCGCAGTGGTGCCGTGCGGCGCGTGGCAGTCGCTGCAGGCGAGCTTGCCCTGGCGCACCGGGTGCGCGTAGGCCTTGAGGAACTGGCTGCGCTCGGCGACGTGGCAGGTGTAGCAGACGTCGGCCTGCGTAGCCTTGGTCAGGACTGCGTCCTTCGACTTGTGGCTGTCGTGACACGAGGCGCAAGAGACGTTGTTCACGTCGTGCGGCCCGACGTGCCAGGTCGCCGCGGCCGTCTGCTCGTGGCAGCCGAGGCACATCGCGTTCTGCACGCTGACGGGCGAATCGGCGTCACGCCCGAAGCGGATCATCGACGGGCGGGTCTCGCCCTTCTTGACGCGCTTGGCGTGGTTGCCGCCCGGGCCGTGGCAGGCCTCGCACTGCAAACCGCCCTTGCCGAACGGCGTCCGCGCGTCGTTCGGTTGCGCATGCGCGGTGTGGAAGACGTCGTTGACTTCCGGTCCCTCGTGGCAGCTCAGGCAGGTGTCTGCGCCTTTCGCGCTGTACGGAGCGCCTGCATTCGGCGCCTTCTCCGGCACCCCGGCGAACGCGAGCACAGGTCCCATGACCAGTCCAAGGAGCAGCAGTCCTCGCGGGAACGCTTGCGGTAACTTCATGTCGGTGCGTCCGTCTGTATTGGGGTTGCGCGTCAGTTGTTGTACTGGAACTGGCCGACGCCGTGGCTGACCTTCACGTCGACCGGCTTGCCCTGGCCATGGCAGGCCGCGCAGGTCTCGGCTGCCGCCTGGTTGCTGGTGCCGTCGGCGTTCTTGGTCGCGTTGAACGAACCGCCGTTCTGCTCGATGTGCAGCTTCGCCTGCGCGGTGGTGTGGCACGACGCGCAGATTGCCGCGTTCGGCGTGTAGGCGACGTCGTCGACGGGCGAGGCCGCGTTGGCGCCGCGCGTGATCGACGTGGCGAACACCTTGGTCGGATCCACCGGGTAGTACGTGTCGGGCTGGTGGCAACCCTCGCAGTTGTTGATCTTGCCCGGGTACCTCACCGACGCGAAGTTCAAGCCGCCGAAGTCGTACTGCGCCGAGTGGATACCGTGGATCAGGAGCTTGAAGTCCCACGGGCGACCCGCTGCCAGCGTGGCGCCGGCGGCGTTCTCGGGGTTGTGGCAGGTCGCGCACAGCTCGGTGTTGTTGTTGCGGTTGTCGCCGTGGAACGAGAGCTTCTGGTGGCAGTCGTTGCAGCGCTGCACGTCCACGATCGCACGGCGAGGCACGGGCGCGGCGTCAGTGATCGGGAACACGACACCCGCCGACGACGTGACGCCGACCTCGGCATATTGCGGCGTCGACGTGTCGCTGACGTTGACGATCGTGCGGCCTTCGAGGAACGACTCGCCAGAGCCGCCGATGAGGCCCGACGGCAGCGGCTTCGCGCCCGCCTTGCTGTACGAGCCGTCGGCATTCAGCGTGGCCGCGCCGCCCGCCGCAGCGGGTGCGCCCGATGGCGCGGCCGCCGTGGCCAGGTAGTCGATCTGGATCGGTTGCGCGGGCGTGCTGCCGCTCGCCGGGTTCGTGAAGTTGGTGGTCGTGTAGGCGACACGCGCGCGCAGCCGCGCGGCCGTCGCGTTGCAGGTCGTGGCCGGCGGCACCGGCGTGCACGGGATGACGTTGGTGAACGCCGGATCCGTGATCCTGTACGGCGTGCCCGTCGTCGGGTCGCTGACCTTGATTGTCACCAGCGGGAACTCGCCCGGCAGGACCTTGCAGGCCGTGGCGGTGGCCGCGCAGGCGGTGGCGCCTGGCGAGCCGTCGAGCTTGATCGCCTGCACCTTCACGACTTCGAACTTGAAGCGCTTGGCCGCCTCGTTCTCGGGAATCACGTGCGCCGTGGCGACACGCAGGTTGGCGACGCTGGAGTTCGGGCCGTGGCAGGACGTGCACGTGTCGTCCGTCGCCGCGACACCGCCGTGATTCACGCCGGTGACGAAATTGACGTTGTCATGGCAGGCGGAGCACGTCGCCCTGTTCACGGTGTAGCGCCAGTTGCTGGCCTGCGGCGTGTCGGTGTCGCTTTCCTCGTGGCAGGTGGTGCAGTTGCGCTTGTCCTGCGGGTACACGACGTCGCTGTAGTCGGTGAAGGTGTTGCCGAAGCCGAAGATGCCGTAGAAACCGCCGGCCTCGACGCTCGGCAGCGTCTCGCCGGAGTGGATCTTGTGGATCATCACCTTCAGGTCGATCGTGTTGCCGGACTGGGCGTCGAACGAGTACGACTCGTGGCACATCGCGCAGTACTGCAGGTCGAAACGCGCGCCGCCGTGGAACGCGAGGTTGTCGTGGCACTTGTTGCAGGTGTCGTTGTCGACGATTTCGCGCCCGGACTCGTTGACCGGCAGGTTGGTCGCGGGCGTGAAGGTGTAGACGGCATTGTTGGCCGGGATCGCCGGCGTGAGCCGGATCTCGAGGCCGACGCGATGCGGCAGCGAGCCGTCGTAGGGAATCTCCGCGTCGCCCTTCGCGCTCTTCGCGAAGGTGTACGTGTAGACGCCGTTCTGCTTGTCCGTCCAGACGCCGGACGTGGCGGTCTCGGTGTAGGCCTGGTTGGTCGGCCCGGTGCCCGTGACCCGGTTGGCCGGGGTCGGCGCCGGCGTGCCAGGGAAGGCCTCGCTGCGCCGGGTGATCGCGTGCCACGTGCTCGAGGCGCCGTTGACCGGTGGCTCCAGTCGCGCCAGCACGAAGCGGATGTTGGCGGCGGGCAAGCCTTTCAGCGAGAAGTTGTTTTCATCGCGCAGGTAGAGTTCGACGACCGCCTTGCCATCGTCCTGCATCGTGACCCGCGTGATCGAGGCGACGATCGTCTTCGCCGAGGTGATCGGCACGGCCGCGCCAGTGCCCGGGCCCGGCGGGAACACGGGATCCGGCGGAGTGGACGTGTCGTTCGGGCCGTTGTCGCCGCTGCAGCCAGCCAGCCCGATGGCGAACGCACCCAGGCTTGCGAGCAGGAATCCCTGCACCGGCGAAATCCGATTCTTACGCTTCGTTGACATCGTGCGACTCCGGCCGACGGGCAGGCGTAATGCGCCGGACGCGCAAAGCATGCGCGCCACGAGCGACGAGGAAGGCGTCAATGGACGTCGTGTCATGTCGTTCATCCCGTCACTGCGCACACTGGCCGTAGGGCAGCGTGCCGCAGTGCAGTTTCTCGGTGTCGAAGGTTCGATCCTTGCCATGGCAGACGACGCAGCCTTCGACGGACGACGACGGTACCAGCGCCTTCGGCAAGCCAAAGCTGCCGCCCTGTCCCTGCATGTGGGTGATGGCGGTAGACGACGTGTGGCAACCCTTGCAGGTGCCGGCCGTCGCCGAATCCGCCAGGTCGTCCTGCCACGCGAGCGTCGCCGCGCCGCTGGCGAGGGTCGTGCCCGCATCGACGGTGATGGGCAACGCACTGGTGCGGGCCGTGTAGGCTTTGCCGTCGACGTGGCAGCCCGTGCAACGCGCAAGGCTCTGCGGGTAGGTGATGGCGCCAATTGGCACGACGTTGCCGGCATGCACGTTGTGGATGAAGGCGCCGAGTGCGAGCGGACCGAACACCTCGGGCCCGGCGGTCGCGTCCCACGTGCCACCGACGCTCGAATTGTGGCAGACGGTGCAGATCATCGGATCGCCCGCGCGGCTGCCACCATGGGCTGCCACGCGCTTGTGGCAGGCCTCGCACTTGGCCTGCTCGACGAGTTTCTCGCGTGGCGCGCCGCCCGCGAAGGCGAACGCGCTTTCCGGGTAGGCCTCCGAGCCGTCAGGCAGCACGCGCCGGCCCTCGAGCACGACCATCAGGCCCTTGCCGAGCGTCGGGTTGTCGAAGCCCGCTGGCAGCACCTGCGACAGCGTGTAGCTGTAGGTGCCGTCGCCGTTGGCGACGACGCTCGCCATGTTGGCGATCAGGTCGATGACGATGGCCTGGCCGCGGTTGGCCGCGTAGGCGTTACCCGCGACATCCGCAACGTTGTGGATGTCCGGCGTCGACCAGGCGAAGTCGAGGCGCAGCCGCCCCGTCGTGATCGCCTTGACGTCCACCGGCCGGCCGTCCGCCCCGAGGATCTGGAACGTCACCTTGGGCGCCTGACCGGCGACGGCGTTCTGGACGCTCAGGACCTTGTAGGTGAAGAGGCTGCCGTTCTCGATCGCCTTGCGGTCCGGATCGCGCTGGTGGACTTCAAGGATGCCGCCCGCAACGCCATTGTCACGGTGACAGCCTTTGCACTCGCCGTCATTCGCCACAAAGTTCGGCGGCAGGATCGAGTGCGTGTAGGTGTACGTGTACTGACCAGTCGTGGTGCTCGGCCCCGTCTTGTTCAGGCCGGCGTCATGGCAACCGCCGCAGGAGGCGGCGCCCGGGTTCGTCTGCCAGTCGTCGCCCTGCGGCGCCGATGCGGACTGCACGTGGCAGGTTTCGCAGAACGAGGCCGGCTGCGGATAGGTGACCTCGCCCGCGTCGAACCTCGTGCCGTTGAACCCATAAACGACATACGCGGTGCCGCGCGCCTCGCCGCGATGGATCGAGTGCGCCATGTAGGCGAAATCCACCGACTCGCCCGAATCCGGATCGATCGTTGCCGGGTTGTGGCAGACCGCGCAGTACTCGTTGCTGCGCCGCGGCCCGCCGTGTTCGGCAAAGCGCACGTGGCAGGTCGTGCAGTTTGCGGTTGCCGCGATCAGCTTGTTCGAGGTCACTGCGCCGCCGTTCGGCACGAAATCCTTGAACGGGTTGTCGGGTGCCAATGTGCGTGCGTTGCCGGACAGGTCGATGGCGATGCTGATGCGGTGCGTCAATGCGGGTTCGTAACTCACTGCGATCGGCGTCGTGACCCTGCTGAGGTCGACCGCGGAGGTATAGCGGTACTTGCCCGCCCCCAGTTCCTGCCAGCCGGTAGCGACGCCGCTTTCAGTGTTTGCCTGGACGGCGCTCGCCAGCGCCGGCGTCGTAATGCTCGGCGTCCCGCTGCGGTTGATGTAGCTCTGCCAGCGCGACGGCAAACCGCCCGCCGCCGGGACCAGTTTCGCTACGCCGAGGCGCAGGGTGGTCGCCGCCAGGCCGAGTGCGGCACCGCCTTTATCGGTCTTGACCGTGATCTCGATGACGGGCTTGTTGCCGGTGATCGCCGCACTGTCGATCGTCGCGACCAGCGTGCCGATGTCGGCGATCTGCTGCGCGGTCAGGGCGGAGCCGGTCCCGACGTTCTTGACGTCGCCACCCAGCGCGATAGGCACGTCCGCGGGGCCCGTCGGGCCCGATGGGCCGGTCTGGCCCGAACCGCCGTCGCCGGGACCCGCCGGGCCGCGGGCAGGGTTGTCGGTGCCGCAGGCGGCAAGGCCGATCGAGGCTGCAAGCGCCAGCAAGGCAATCATGGGTACACGCGATCGCGTCACGGACCGAGCGCTGGAGGATTTCATCACTTGCTTCCTGACTGGTTCAAATTGCACCGCGACGATCGGTCCCGGTCGCCCGTAGCGGACCGGAAAGTCGGGCAGATGGTAGGCATCGGTAAATTAGACTCATACCAGTACATCCACGTACACGCGGGGGCCCGCGTCGTGGCCTGCCCGAATCGCGCCGCGGGAGTTGTCTATTAGCAAGCCCCGGTTTGTCCATTAGACTGCGACGCCCAAGTCCCCTCCTTTCACCGCAACCGGAGAATTCCTGTGTTGAAGGCAACCATTGCCAGTGTGCTCGCCCTGACTGCCGCCGTATCCGTTTCCGGCTGCAACGGTAAACCGCAAGATGCGGCCAAGCCTGCCGCCGCCCCTGCTGCCGGCGCCCCCGCCGGCCCGGCTGCCATGCCGGCAGACCACCCGCCAGCCCGGCCGACCGACGAAGTCGACCTGACCGGCATTGTGAAGGCCGAAGGCGGCAAGAACGTGCTCGAAGTCTTCACGGAAAAATCCGCACTCGCGAACCAGAAGGTCAGCGTCCGTGGCAAGGTCGTGAAAACCAACGCGGGCATCATGAACAAGGACTGGTTGCACGTTCGTGACGGTTCCGGCGCGGAAGGCACGAACGACCTGACGGTGACCACGACGTCCAAGCCGCTGCCGAACGTCGGCGACACGGTCGTCGTGACCGGCACGGTGACGCTCGACAAGGATTTCGGCATGGGCTACCAGTACCCCGTGCTGCTCGAAGACGCCGAGGTGAAGATCGAGGCCGCCGCTCCGAACTAGAACGTTGTCGGGGGTTGGCCGCTGAGGCCAGAGTAGATAAGGACGCCCCGCTCTGCGGGGCGTTCTCTTTGCGGGGTCCGGTCGGCTACAGCGTCGCGCGCGCCTGCCGTCGGTTGAGCAACCCTCAACCATCTGACCGCCTGGCCTCCATCGCTTCCGCCAAAAAAAAGAGGTGGGCCGACAGGCCCACCTCGTAAGAGTCGTCTCTTCCGGGGATTGGGGTGGGCCCGAAAGCCCACCCCGCTCGCCTGGAGGTCAGTCGAACATCAGCTCACTCCGTATCGAGAATGGTCTGACGCCCGTTCTCGAAGGTCTGCGGCGTCCAGCCATTCTGGTACGCATGGCCCCTACTGTCGGTCGTGCTGTGGCAGCTCGTGCAGGCGGCCGCCGATGCGCCCTGCAGCGTATCGTCGAGCTGGTTCTTCCACACAGTGCTGGTACCCGTTCCCGAGTCGGGCAGGCCCGCGTCGAGCGTCGTCGCCACGGCCTCCGCCTGGTCGGGGATCGTACCGAAGCCTGCGACATGGCAGCCCGAGCACTGCTTCGTATCCCGCGGATAGGTCGGGTGGTACAGGTTGTGCGGCTGGCACGCCACGGTCGGGTAGGTGCCGTCCGCATTCCTGCTCGCACCATAGACGATGTTGCCGGGCGTGCCGAAGGTCGTGCCGGCCGGTGGTGTCGTCGTCGGGTTGAGCACGACGGAGGCAGCCGGGGTGGTTGCCGGCGGGATCGGCGATGCGACCGCACACTTGGTCCCGGTCGCCCAGTTCGGCGGCGTCAGCCCTTCGGGTGCCCAGGCATAGATGCCGCGGGTCCGATAGATGGCGAACGTGCCGGATGCATCGCCAGCCGCGTGGATGGCGTGCAGCATGGTCTTGAACTCGTACGTCTGGCCAACCAGGCCGTCGTACGCTTCGGACGGGGTGACTCCCATCGCGACGCGCACGTTCTGCTCCGACGAAGCCGAGTTGTGGCAGATGATGCACATCGTCACGTTATCAACGCGCGTATTGCCGTGCTGATAGAGCGAACCGACGTGGCAGCCGAGGCACTCCTTGGTGTCTGCGACGAGACGGCGCTTAGTTGCAGAGGCGCCCGAGCTGCCCACGGTGAACTCGTACGTCGGGGTCGGGACGCGGACGTACATCGTCGGGAATGACCAATGCTCAGTCGTCATGCCCGCCGGGACCGGCAGCTGCGGCTTGCCCTGGAGGGCGACGATCCCCCGCGTACCATCCGGCAGGGTGTCGCGATTGATGATGGTCGTCGCGACGTTGCCGGCGCAGGTCGTGTTGATATTTGCCGCTGTGGCACCCGTCGTGCCGGTCGAAATCACGTTCACGGCGCTGGCCTGACCCGGCGCGTTCGCCTGGCCGAGGACGTAGTCATCGCCCTGCGCGTAGCTGCGCAGCATGCTCAGGCCACCTTCCGGCTGCGAAACGGCGTGGAACCCAGGCGCGCTTGCGGTCACCGTGGTGTTGCACGGGTTGACCGGGGTGCCCTTGGGATACTCGGCGGTCCAGGTGATCTCCAGCTTGCTCGTCGTCTTGTTGTCGACGACCCTGGTGATCGTCCAGTTGAACTTCGCACCTTCCGTGACGGAAAGGTCGTCGCCGTTCCAGATGATGCCGACGCGCTCGGTCTCGAGACCGTTATGGAACCCGGCCACCGTAGCCGGCGCGATGCCGGTGGGGCTGCTGTTGTGGCAGGTCTGGCAGTTCGTGGCTGCGGTCATGGTCTCGTGGAACGTCGTTCCGGAGGCCGTGAAGTCCCAGCTTTCCATGGACTCGTGGCAGCTGAAGCAGCCCGCGCCCGTGACCGGCATCGCGTTGGCCTTCGCCAGCGCTCCACTGCTTGCGGTGTGGCAGACGTTGCAGTTGGTCATGTAGGACGGGTAGGTCGCTGAGACGATGAAAGGATCCGGCAGGCCGTGTGCTGTCGGTAAAGCTAGTGCCATCCTTTTTCTTCAGCTCGAACTCGCCGCTCGGCATGAGGTGCGAGGCGTGGATGCCGTGACCCATGTCGGCCGTCCACGGAGCGTCGTTGACGTTCACCGCGTCGTGGCACACCGTGCAGGCCGCGCCATTCGCCGGGTAGCCGTAGTGGAAACCACCGCCCCCGTTCGTGCCGTGGCAACCCGTGCAACCCGCCGAGCTGACCAGCGTCTGGTCGGGCGAGCTCGGATAGTCACCGGTCCCGAGGGCGCGGACCCGGGGCACGAGTCCCGAGGCCGTCTCGAGCCGGATCAGGTATCGCGAGGGGATCGCGCCGAACAGCGTCGCGCCATTGGTGATCGTGACGGTGTAATTGCCGCCGGTACCACCGGCGAACGTGAGCGTCCTCACCGCGTCGCCCGGGAATGCGGCATCGACCGCGGTCAGGTCGTCGCGGTTGGTGCCGTCGAACCGGTAGGCGCCGTTGATTCTGGTCAGCGTCGTGAAGTTCGCACCAGCGGCCTTCACGTTGAAGCTCACGACCAGGTCAGCGGGAACGGTCGCGCTCGGCGCGATGGTGAGACCGGTGATGGTGATGTCCGGGTTCACGGCGTGCACTTCTGCGACGCCAAAGGCCGAGCCGTCCGAGTGGCAGACGCCGCAGGACTCCCTCGGTTCTACCTTGGCAATTCCCGAGGGACCAGTGGGTCCAGTGGGTCCGGTCGCTCCAGGCGTACCGGTGCCGGGAGGACCGGCCGGGCCTTGTGCCCCGTCCTTGCCGTCATCGCCGGAGCAACCGGCGAGGCCGATGCCCAGCGACAAAAGCGCGATGAGCGGCACGAATCCACGTGCGCCCCGAAGCTTTGCAAGTCTCATTTTTTGACTCCCTCACCCGGCTCGCGCCGAGACGAAAAAACTGGGCAGTGCGTCCAGTCCGAAATTTGACGGGGGCCATGGTAGGGCTCACGGCGCGCTGCAATAACTTCGGATTACCGAAGTTTTGCTGCGAGTTAGGGAACTTTTCCCGTCGTGCGGTCGACATCGGCCGCCGGGGTGAGACTCATTCGCAGTGGCGCAATCACGAGTCAATGCGGGCACTGCGTCACCATCGTGGGAAGTACGACTATTCATCGGTAAGTTGCGGATGCGCGCGCGGCATACCTACTGATAAGCGCGTAGCGCGCTTGCTCCCCACTCGCCGCGCGCGGCATGGCAAGATTCCGCCCCGCGGCCAGCACGGCCGGTGAAGGAACCAAAGGCATGCCCAGCAAAGAGTGGTGGAGTTCGCTGATGGCCGCGATCGACGGCAAGCGCTCCCAGGAGTTCGCGCAGTTCCTGACTCCCGACGGCGAGTTCCGTTTCGGCAGCCAGCCCGCCGTGCACGGCCAGGCCAACGTGGCCGCCTACGTGGAAGCGTTCTTCGGGATGATCGGCGGCAGCCGGCACGAACTGCTGCGCACGTGGGACGGGGACGGCACGACCGTGTGCGAGGGCATCGTCAACTACACGCGGCTCGACGGCTCGCAGGTCGCGATCCCGTTCGTGAACGTGTTCTACCTGCGCGGCGACAAGATCGCCCGCTATCTCATTTACATCGACAACGGGCCGTTGTTCGCCGGCGCCTAGCAGATCCGGGGCAGCGGATCGTCCTCGAGTTCCTCGATCACGCGCTCGCCGCCGAGCGGGGTGCGCAGGATCACGCGTTTCGGCTGTTCCTGGACCCGGCCGATGATGGCCGCGGCGGCGCCCGACGGCAGGGCCCGCATGGCCGCCAGCGCGGCTTCCGCCTCTTCTGCTGCGACCACCGCGACGACCCGGCCTTCGCACGCCAGGAAATACGGGTCGTAACCCAGCATCTCGCACACCGAACGCACCGAATCACGGACGGGAACCCGCGTCTCGTCCAGGTGCACGCCCAGGCCCGTGGCCTGCACGATCTCGTGCATGACGGTGGCGAGCCCGCCGCGGGTCGGGTCGCGCATGAATCGCAGGCCCTTGAACCGGGCGAGTTCGAGCGTCAGGGGCAGGACGCTGGCCGCATCCGACTGCAGGTCGCCGCGCAGTCCGAACTGCTCGCGCGCCAGCATGACGGCGATGCCGTGGTCCCCCACGGGCCCACTCACTATTACGGCGTCGCCCGCGCGTATCTCCTTGATGCCGAGCCGCAATGCCGGGTTGCGCACGCCGATGCCGCTGGTATTCAGGTAGATGCCGCCGCCCTCGCCGCGGCGCACCACTTTCGTGTCGCCCGCGGCCACGACGACGCCGACTTCACGCGCCGCCTGCGCGATGCCTGCGACCACGCGCTCGAGCACCGCAAACTCCAGCCCCTCTTCCAGCAGCACGCCGAGGCTGAGGTACCTGGGCACCGCGCCGGCGACGGCGAGATCGTTGGTCGTGCCGTGCACCGCCAGCGAGCCGATGTTGCCGCCCGGGAACTCGATCGGCTGCACCGTGAAGCTGTCGGTGGTGAACGCAAGCTGGCCGTCCGCCGCGTTCCACGGCAGCACGGCCGCGTCGGAATCCGTGTCGAGCAGCGGATTGCCGAGGTGGCGCGCGAAGATCTCGTGGATCAGCTCGCGCATGTAGCGCCCGCCGTTGCCGTGGGCCAGCGAAACGTGGGTGTCCTGCATCGTCATCGTCCAACCTCGCGCGCGGGCATGCGGCCGATCGCCGACAGCGGCACCTTCGCGTCCTCGTTCCAGGTATCGAGCTCGGCGCGGATGTGCTCGCGCATCTGTTCGCGCACGGAGTTCACCGAGTTGAAGAACTCGGCCATCATCAGCACCCAGCAATACATGCCGCGGTGAGTCAGGCGGATCGCGTCGGCGTCGTGCCGTGTCGCACCGATCGCGCGCATCGCCAGCAGTTCCGGCGCCATGCGCAGCCAGAAAGCGCGGCCATAGCGGCGCTCGATGTAGTCGTGGCGCAGCTCGCCGCCGAACAGCCGCACCAGGTAGTCGTAGCGCATCCTCTCCTTGAGGCCCACCGGCCGGCGCTGCGTGATGCCGCTCTGTCCGCCTTCGATGCGGCGGCAGTAATGGTTCAGCGAAAACGTGGTCGAGTACATCGCGCCGCCGACGTAGCTGAACGCGCCGCTGCCGACGCCGACGTAGTCGTCCTGGTCGATGATGTACTCGTCGAACATGCCCTGGTTGCGCGAGAAGCACCACGCGGACGCAGCGTGATACTCGCCCAGCAGGCGGGCGAGGATCCGCTCGTACATCGGATGGCGCAGCGCCGGGTCGTTCTGCCCCATGCTCTTTTCCATCTTGTGCCGCGCGGTGGGTGCGGTCATGAGCGGATAGAACGAGACCTGGTCGGCACGCAGATCCTGCAGCAGGTCGAGGTCGTGCTCGAGCATGGCGAGCGTCTGGCCCGGCAGGTTGAAGATCATGTCGACGTTGAGCGTCGGGAAGATGCCCTGCACCGACGCCAGCCGCTCGCGGATCACCTCGCCGCTGCCGTACTTCTCCAGCCGGTCCATGCCGGCGAGCAGGCCGTCGTCGAAACTCTGCACGCCGACGGACAGGCGCGTGACGCCCGCGTCCCGGTAGCGCCGCAGGTTCTCCGGCTGCAGGTGGTTGGGGTTGGTCTCGATCGAGATCGTGCGCACCGGCGAGAGCGAGCGCACCAGGTCGAGCGTCGCGATCAACTCATCCGCATCGACCGTCGGCGTCCCGCCGCCGACGTAGACGTCGCCAAAGCGGAAGCCGGCGTCGTGATAGAGCCGGATCTCGCGGCGCAACGCCTCGAAGTAGCGACCCGTCTTCGCCGGGTTGTAACGCACGCGATGGAACGAACAGAACGGGCACAGCACCTCGCAGAACGGCACGTGCACGTAGAGCTGGCACGGCGCCGCGGGCGCCGCGGGCATGACCTCGGCGGCGTCGTCCTCGGTGAAACGCATCGCCTGCGAGTACTCGCGCTGCAGCACGGCGAGGAAGGGGCGTTCGAACCAGAGCATGAGACGGAGTCTAGACGTTTCGGCCGATGAAGTCGGCGACCTGGCCGTAACTCAGCCCGCCGTCGTTGCACGGCAGCTGGACGGGCAACAGTACGTCGAACCCAAGGGCCGACAGGGCCGACCCGGCAAGCTCGCCCAGTCGGCGGTTCTGAAAGACGCCGCCCGTGAGCCCCACGGTCGTGATGCCGTGCTGCCGCCGCAATTGCTCCGCCACCTGCGCGATGCCGTCGGCCAGGGACGCGTGCACCGCGCCGGCCCGGTCGGCCGGTTCGGCCTGCGGGAACTGCAGCAGCCAGTCGACCAGGGGCGCCCAGTCGATCAGCAACGGACCGTCCGCGGCCGGCCGGACCTGCAGGCGCGGGAACATGTCAACGTCGCGGGCAAGCGCCTCGAGCCACATCGGCCCCTGCCCCTCGAAACTCGTCTCACCGACGCCGAGGATCAGCGCCGCAGCGGCATCGAACAGCCGCCCTGCGGCGCTCGACTGCGGCGAGTTCAGGCGCTTTTCCCAGGCGCCGCGCACGATGGGGTCGGGAATGTCCATGGGGCATGGGCGATCGAGTTCCCAGCACAGCGCAGCCGCGCTGCGCCAAGGGGCACGACCGGCTCGGTCACCGCCAGGCAGGCGGAACGGTCGCAGGCTCGCGGCGCGTTGCCAGTGACCAGGCGTGCCGACGAAGGTCTCGCCGCCCCACAGCGTGCCGTCGTCACCCAGCCCGACGCCGTCCCAGGCGAAGACGATCGCGGGCGCGTCGGCACGGCCATGTTCCGTCACGAGGGCAGAGGCATGCGCGCGATGGTGCTGGACCGACTCGTGCGTGAGTCCGCTCGCGCGGGCCCAGCGCGTGGTCGCGTAGTCGGGGTGCGCATCGCTCAGCACGATCCGGGCCTGCACGTCGTAGAGTCGCTGCAGGTCGGCCGCGACCTGTGCGAACACCTGCTCGCTGCGCAACGTGCCCATGTCGCCGATGTGCGGTGACACGACGATCCGCCGTCCCCACGCGAGCGCCACGGTTGCCTTCAGGTGGCCGCCGACGGCGAGCACCGGAAGCGTCACGGGTCGCGGCAGGTCGAGTTCGAGCGGCGCGATGCCACGGCCGAGCCGGAGCGGCCGGGCGCGGCCCGCGATCACGCGCACTACGGAATCGTCGGCGGGCCGCACGATGGGTCGGTCGTGATGCAGGAATGCGTCGGCCACCTCGGCGAGCCGCGTTTCTGCCTCGGTCGTGTCGGTGAGCACCGGTTCGCCACTGACGTTGCCCGACGTGGCGACGAGCGGACCACCGAAGCCGTCGAGCAGCAACTGGTGCAGCGGGCTGTAGGGCAGGAACACGCCGACCTCACCCAGGCCGGGCGCGACGTTCGGCGCCAGTCCGGTGCCTGGCCCCGGCGCGCAGCAGCACGATCGGTCGCGCCGGGTCGAGCAATGCGGCCGCGGCGGCCGCTTCGAGCGCGAAGCCCTCCCGCACGACCTGCAGCCCGTCCGGTCCGCGCCACGGATACATCACGGCGAGCGGCTTGTCCGGGCGGTGCTTGCGCCCACGCAAGCGGGCGACGGCGTGTGCGCTACGCGCGTCGCACAGCAGGTGATACCCGCCGATGCCCTTCACCGCGAGTACGCGCCCAGCGCGCAGTGCCTGCACCGCGGCGGCGAGAACCGATTCGTCATCGTTCGCGATGCGCGCGCCCGCGGCAACGAACTCGAGGTGCGGGCCGCAGGCCGGACACGCGACGGGTTCCGCGTGGAAACGCCGGTCGAGCGGATTCTCGTATTCGCGGCGACACGCCTCGCACAACGGGAAGCCGCGCATCGACGTGTTGGGCCGATCGTAGGGCAGCGCCTCGATCAGCGTGTAGCGCGGTCCGCACTGCGTACAGTTGATGAAGGCGTAGCGATGGCGGCGATCGCCGGGACGGGCGAGTTCGGCGAGGCAGTCGGGGCAGCAGAAGAAATCGGGCGGCACCGAGATCTGCGGCTGCAGCGCCGCCGCACTCGGCGCGATGTGGAAACCCGCCTCCGCTGGCGACTCAGCGTCGGCGATCGACGTGATGACCGGACGCGCGAGGGGTGGCGCGCGTTCGATGACGGCGCGGGCGAACAGGTCGATGGCCTGCTGCGGTCCACGCAGCACGATTTCGACGTCGCCGCGGAGGTTGCGCACCAGGCCTTCGAGCGCGAGTTCGTGCGCGAGCCGGTAGACGAACGGACGGAAGCCCACGCCCTGGACACGGCCAGTGAGCAGCAGTCGCCGCGTGGCCACGGCCGGTGCCGGATCGGACATCCCTGGTCTGCTGCTGTCCTGGGCCGGCGTCAGGCTTCTTGAGCCTTCTTGCCCGCCCAGACGTTCTCGCGGATGCCGTCGGCCCACCAGATGCGACAGGCGCCCTCGTCCGAGACCATGCAAGGGCCGATCGGATGCCGCGGCGTGCAGGCGGCGCCGTAGAGCCGGCATTCGTTGGGATAGATGCGGCCAAGCACGACCCTGGCGCAGTCGCAGCCCGGGGGCATCTCGCCCGCGCGCTTGCGCGACATCTCGGTGTACGAAGGCAGCTGCACGCGCGAATCGTTGGTCGCGTATTGCGACTTCAACACGTAGCCCGACGCCGGGATCGGCCCGATGCCGCGCCAGTTGCCGTCATTGATGTCCATCGTCGCGTCGATGTAGCGCTTTGCCGTGGCGTTGCCGCCCGGGCGCACGACCTGCGGATAGCAGTTGTCGAGGAAGCACTTGCCCTCGAGCTTCTGCCGCAGCACCGAGTAGAGCGCAGCAAGCAGCGAATCCGGCGCAAATCCCGCGACCGCGGTCGGGATGCGGTGTTCGCCCGGCACGAACTCCCATTCCTCGGGGCCCATCACGGTCGCGACGTGCCCGGGCGCGATCAGCGCTTCGAACCCCGGCTCGCCCGAGCCGAGCAGCATCTGCACGGCCGGCCAGGTGCGGCGGCCCGACATCAGGAACAACAGGTTCGAGGGCGCGCCCTGCGCGAGCAGCGCTGCAGCCGGGGCCGTCGTGGTTTCAAAGCCCGCCGCGAGGAACACGACCTTGCGACCCGGGTTCTCGTTCGCGATTCGCGCCGCCTCGAGCGGACTCGCAATGGGACGCACGTCCGCGCCGGCCGCCTTGGCCTGTTCGAGCGAGCGCGGCTCGCTCTTCGGCGCGTTCACCGGGACACGCAGCATGTCGCCGTAGGCCACGAGGATCACGCCTTCGTGCAGCGCGAGCTGGATCGCCTCGTAGATGTCTTCCTCGGGGCAGATGCAGACCGGGCACCCCGGTCCGGGCACCAGCTCGATGTTCGACGGAATCGCCTTGCGCAGGCCGGCCGTGGTGATCGAGCGTTCGTGGCCGCCGCAGACGTTCATCACCTTGATGGACGGCGGCAGGGGCAACGCACGAATGCGTGCGAGCCATTCAGCGGCGGTGGTCATGGCTCCCCCTCCTTGCGGCTCAGGCCGCGGCAGCGCGGCGCGTGGCGATTTCGCCGCGCAACCAGCCGAGCCAGGCGTTGAAGCCGTCGCCGCCGCGTCGCGTGAGCTCGATGATGTCGCCCTTGAAGCCAACCTGGCGCAGCGAACCGCGCGCGCGCTCCACGCTGAACTCCTCGATGTGCGGCAGCAGGTCCACCTTGGTGATCAGGGTCAGGTCGGCGCCGCGGAACATCACGGGATACTTCGCGGGTTTGTCGTCGCCCTCGGGCACCGAGAGCAACGTGATGTTGCGGTGGACGCCGAGGTCGAAACTGGCCGGGCACACCAGGTTGCCTACGTTCTCGACGAACAGCACGTCGAGGCCATCGAGCGGCAGGTCATGCAGCGCGTCGTGCACCATCTGCGCGTCGAGGTGACAGGCGTTGCCCGTGGTGATCTGGATGGCCGGGACGCCACAGGCGCGGATGCGAGCCGCATCGTTCTCCGTGGCGAGGTCGCCTTCGATCACGGCGATCCGCATCTCGCCCTGCAGCGCCTTGATCGTCGCCTCGAGCAGCGAGGTCTTGCCCGAACCCGGCGACGACATCAGGTTGACCGCGAGCACGCCGTGGCCGTCGAAGTGGGTGCGGTTGTGCGCCGCAACCCGGTCGTTCTCGTCGAGGATCCTCGTGATCACCTCGATCGATTCGACGTGACCCTTCGGGGCCGGTTGCGCCGCGAACGGCGCCCGCGTGGCCGACGGTCCCAGAGAACAACCGCAATCACGACACATCAGCCTGACCTCGTCGTTGCCTTGTGAACCGTCCTCAGTGGACGGGTTGTTCGGCGGTTTCGATTTCCACCCGCTGCAACACCATCTCTTCGCCGGCGATCACGTCGACCTGCCAGTCGTGGCAGGTGCCGCACACCAATCTATTCGGCGCGGCCTCGGTCTCGGCCTTGCAGGTGCGACAGCGCACGCGCACCGGCACCGGCACGACCAGCAGCTGCGCGTCCTCGGCCACCGTGCCCGCCGCGGCCAGCGGGTAGGCGTGTTCGAGCAGGCTGGGCTCCACGCCCGACAGGGGCCCGACAGACACCGTGATCGAGAGGATCCGGCGTGCCCCGTTGTCGCGGGCCACGCGTTCCACCTGTTCGATCAATGCCTGGCAGACCGCAAGTTCATGCATGCTCGAGAACTTCCTCGAAGAGGTCCCACGTGATACGGGCCTCCTCCTCGCTGATCTTCTGGATAGCGTAGCCGACGTGGATGAGCACGTGGTCGCCGACCGCGATGGGCTCGCCCTGCAGCATGAACAGGCTCACTTCGCGCTCGATGCCCTTCGCTTCGCAGGTCGCGGTGAAGCCGTCGATGTTCGTGATCTTCATGGGAACGGCAAGGCACATGTCGTCTCACCCCTGGCGGCGGAACCCGCAGACTGCGCAACAGCCTCGCAAACGCCGCACGCCTATAAGAATAGGTAATTGCACTGAGTGTGGCTGCAACCGCACCCGGTCAGCGCGCCGGACCGGGCTCCAGCTCGGCGGCGGGCGTCCCGCGCCTGCTGCGCAGCGAGCCGAGCAGCAGCGTGCCCAAGGCCAGCAGGATCTCGTCGGCGAACGGGATCAGGTCGGGCAGGAAAAAATCGACCAGGAACAACGCGCCTACGATCTTGAAGAGCGTCGGGAAACGCAGCCCGGCGGCGAAACGCGTGATGACATTGCCGATCATGATTCAACGCCCTCCAGGCGTGGCCACTTCGACGGCCAGTGTGAACGTGCGGGCCTCCGTCGGGCGCAGTGCGCCGACACCGACCACCTGCCGTGAAATCTCCTCGCCGCGTTCGTTGCGGATCGAGAGCACGACGGAATACTCCCAGTCGCCGCCGCGCTCCGAATGCCGGAGCGTGCCCTCGACGTTGAGCGCGGAGAAGCGCGGCGTCGCGTCAGTCGCAACCTTGGAGGCGACGCCGTGCATCAGGTGATGACGGCACTGCGGGCAGACCAGCGCGCTTTCGAGAATCGTTGCCTTGCAGTGCGGGCAAGCACGAGTCTTGCCCACACTGCCCGACGGTCCCGAGCGTCCAGACAGCATCGCTAGGCCGCTTGCGGCAAGGGCTACTTCGACTGTTCCGGCCAGCCGAAATCCGCGTTGCCGCGCATGCGCGACCCGGCGGCGACCGTCAGCACGGCGGCCTTCACGTCGCCGCTGATCATGCCGGTCTCGAGCAGTTCGACGCGCGAACTGGCCGTGATGTTGCCGTGCACCTCGCCGCTGACCATTATCGTGGCCGCGGCGATCTGCCCCGTGACGTGCGCGCCCTGCTCGATCGTCACGTTGCCCTGCACGTTGACGTCACCCTTGAAGCGTCCCGCGATGCGGACGTGACCCGCACCTTCGATCTTGCCTTCGATGGTGACGTCGGCCGCGATCAGGGATTCCTTCGCGTTGCCGACGGGGGCCGGACGCTCGACGCGACGCGGGATTTCGGCCGGCGCGGCGGCCGGCGTTGCGACTGAACGGACGACCGGCTCGGCAGCCAGCGTAGCGGCGGCATCGGAGCCGGGCATCGACGGATCTTTGGTCGGGTCTTTCCAGAGCGCCATGGCCTTTCCTCGTGTGTGTTCTGCTCGACGTGGTGCCGGCTGAGGGATTCGAACCCCCGACCCCCTGATTACAAATCAGGTGCACTACCAGCTGTGCTAAGCCGGCCCGGTCCCGAAGGGAACGGGATTCTACCTTAACCGGCCGCGGGTGCTGCGGCTGGGACAACCGTCGGGTTTGCGGGAGGCGTCACGTCGCCGGCCGGGCTGGTGGCGGCGGGACAGGCCCGCATGTCGTACGGCAGCCCGCCCTCCGGCGGCGCGCCCAATGACTCAAGCGCCGGCAGGCCTCCATTCGCCTGGCGGTCGATGTCGAGCCACAGGACTTCGAGTGTGCGCAAGCGGTCGCTGGTCTCGGTGGTGAGTCCCGCCTCCTGGGCGGTGGCGGCCACTTCCGCAGCCCTGCGCGGGTCAGCATAGACGCCGATCGACACCGTGTTGCCCGGCTCACCTTCTGCGACGATGTATGCATCGCTGAGTCCGGCCGCCTGCAGCATCGCCAACGCATTGGTCGCGTCTTCAGGAGTCGCAAGGTTCGGCACCCGCACCCAGTAACCCACACGGACTTCGTCCTGCGACACGCGCCGCCGGCTCGTGAAACCGAGCCGCCCCAGCTGGGCGGTTGCCGCATCCGCGTGAGTGGGGTCGATGAAGGGTCCCACGCTGACGCAGGAGGCCGCCAGCAGGTTCGGCGTGGAATCCATGGCTGCGGCCGCGCCAGTTGCCTCAGGCGCAGCGGGTGCCTCTGACCGCAGCCGGATGGGCTGCATTTCGCGGCTGGACGCAGGCGCCTCCAGCACGGCCGGGGCGGGCGGCACGACCCATCGGGTCCAGGCCAGGAACAGCAGGTTGGCCAGCAGCAGCAGCAGGAACAGGACGCGCACGGGACCGCCGGGAAAGTTCGCCTGCGGCGGATGTTAGCAAAACAATAGCGCGAGGCCCGGCCGTTGCCGGCCGAGCCTGCATTCAGTATCGGCGCGAGCCGCTGTTACTTGCCGGCCGCCATGTAGGCCGCGAGGTCCGCGATCTCGGCGTCGCTCAGCTTGAGCGCTGATTTGTGCTTCTGCTGGCCGGCGACGATCTTCTTCAGCGAGTCCGTCAGGGCCTTGGCATCCTCGCCCGCGAAGTCCGCGACTTCGTGGCACTCGGCGCAGGCTGCCGTGAACTTGGCCTTGCCGGCCGCGGCGTCGGCGCTGGCCGCCGTGCTGAACCCGGCGATGGCGAGCGTGGTGACGGAAAGGGCAAGAATACGCGTGACTTTCATCGGATCCTCCTCAGGCGGGGCCGCAGGTCGTGGCCCCGATGCAGCGCAGATGATAGCGGCGGGAAAGCGAAATTCAGCCCGTGGATTCCGCAATGCAACAGAAGCGAAAAGGCCCGGGTTCTTGCGAACCCGGGCATGCATCCTGGGGCGATGCCCGTACGGCTTACTTGCCGCCGGTCATGTAGGCGGCAACGTCGGCGATCTGCGCGTCGGTCAGCTTGAGCGCCTTCTTGTGCTTCATCTGTCCGCCGACGATCTTCTTGAGCGTGGCCTGCACTTCGGCCGCGTTCTCGCCTTCGAAGTCAGCGACTTCATGGCATTCCGAGCACACGTCCGTAAACGTGGCCTTGCCAGCCGCGGCATCCGCGTGCGCGGCGGAACCGAAGCCCACGAGACCGGCAACGGCGCTCGCGACGACGACCAAACGGCTGAATTTCATCGAATTTTCTCCTGGTGGCTGCACTGTCTGCCGCAAGCGGCGCAATGCTTATGTCGAGGACAGGACACCCTGTCGACCCAATTGGACACCAGCGGACGGTCAGGGTTCAAGACCGGCACGCGCGATCCGGGCCAGCCCCCGCAGCACGAGGTCCGGAACCCGTTCATAAGCGGAAAGTACGTATGGGAGCACGTCGTCCATCGCACCCCCGGCGCAGAGCAGTCGCGGCGTGGTTCCCGTGCGACGCGCGAGTTCAGCCTGCGTGCGATCGACCAGCGCGGCCAGCGCCACGCGGCAGCCGCGCTCGATCGCATCGCGCGTGTTGTCGGCGAACAGTTCGCCACCTCCACCCCCACTCGCCGCCGCATGCGACGCAAGGTCGCTGGTGCCGGCATGCAGCGAGCGCACCATCATGTGCGGACCCGGCACGATGAACCCGCCCAGGTGCTGTCCCGTCGCGTCGACGGCGTCGAGCGTAGCTGCCGTGCCGATGTCGACGACGCAGCAGGCGCCGCTCGCCATGTCATAAGCGCCGATCATGGCAACCCAGCGATCGACGCCGAGCAGTCGCGGGTTCGAGTACGCGTTGCGCACGCCTGCTGCGGCTGCCGTCGACGTGACGAAGTCGACGCGCGCAGCGCCCGCGCTGCGGGCCGCCGCTTCCAGTGCACGGCGGCTGTCGTCGCCCGCCACCGTCGCAGCCAGCACGTCTTCGATGCGCTGGCCACGAAAAAGCTCGCGCTGCCAGTCGGCGACGGTCCACACGGCGTGTTCCGCGGCACGCTGCGGCGACAGGCGCCCGTCGGCATGCGTCGCCCACTTGACGCGCGTATTGCCGATGTCGACGAGCAGCATCATTCGCCGGCCACCCGTCGATGCGCGCGGCGGCGCAGGCTCACGTCGCCGGCATGCACGCGCTCGAACGTTCCGGACGGCGTTTCAATGCGCAGTGCGCCTTCGGCATCCGCGCCGCGCGCAATGCCTTCGAGGCTGCCGTCGTGCCGCAACACGGTGACCGGCGCGTCGCGCAGCGAATCGAAAGCGGACCAGTCGCTGGCGAAAGGCGCAAAGCCCGCGCGGGAAAAGTGCGCGAGGCCGTCGAGCATCCGGCCCGCGACCCGCGCGGCGGTTGCCACGCGCGGCGGTGGGTTGCCACCGCAGGCGGCGGCGAGGTCGGTGACCGGCGTGACCCAGGGGCCGTCGATCGCCGCTCGCGCCGCCTCGGGCATCCGCAGGTTCAGGCCGAGTCCCGCGACGACGCAGGCGGGCCCACCGGCCTCGGAGCGCATCTGCAACAGCAATCCGCCGAGTTTCGCGTGGCCGTGGACGATGTCGTTCGGCCACTTCAGCTGCACTTCATGCGCACCAAGTTCACGCAGGGCACGCACGACGCAGACACCCAGCGCGAGGCCGAGCGCCGACAGGTCCGCAGGCATCTCCGCAAACGTCCAGCCGATCGAGAACGTGAGGCCGGATCCGAACGGCGCGATCCAGCCACGGCCACGCCGGCCGCGGCCCGCGGTCTGCAGTTCGGCGAACACCAGCCGCGGCGCGGAAGGGGGTGGCGCGGCGGCCGCATGCAGGTACTCGTTGGTGGAACCGAGTTCAAAAAACATTTCGGTCGCTGCCGGGAGCACGACGCCGGCGTCCGTCCCGGCGCGTTGCAGGCCGGGCAGGTCGAGCAGTTCGACCGGTTGCTCGAGCTGGTAACCCCGGCGCTCGTGGCTCGCGACGGCGATGCCGCGTTGGCGCAATTCCGCGACGAGTTTCCAGACCGCCGCACGCGTCACGCCAAGATCGCCGGCCAGTCGCTCCCCCGAGTGCAGTTCGCCGTCCGCAAGCAGACGCACGAGACGCTCGGCGCTGCCGCTCATCGCGGCCGCAGCAGCCAGAGGCGCCGCGCGCGGCTTTCGTTGCCGGCGCGCATGCGCTGCACGTTCGAGCGGTGCGTGAAGACGATGAATGCCGCCATCGCGAGCCCGAACGCGAGCAGCGGCGTGTTGTCCGGCTGCGTGACCGCGAAATAGACGGGCAGCGTCGCCGTGCCGAGCATCGTGCCCAGGCCGACGTAGCCCGTGAGCATCACGCACGCGAGCCAGACCAGCAGGACCGGCACGAGTGCCCTGGGCGCCAGCACGGCCACGGCGCCGATCAGTGTTGCGGCGCCCTTGCCGCCGCGGAACTCGTACCACACGGGATAGACATGGCCGTACACCACGGCAAAGGCGCAGACGACGGCAAGCCAGCCGCGATCCACGTCCGGGTCGATGCCGATGCCGGGAAGGTCGAGACCGGGTAGCCAGCCGACCGCGAGCAGCGCCTTGCCGACGTCGACGACGATCACGCCGAGCGCAAAAGCCCACCCCTGCGTGCGCAGCGCGTTGGTGCCGCCGGCATTGCCGCTGCCCTGCGTCCGGATGTCGACCCCGCGCAATTGCCCGAGCAGCAGGCTGCCGATCAACGATCCCAGCAGGTAAGCGATCAGGGCCTTGAAACCGAGTTCGAGCACGATGCGTCCTCTGCGCGCGACGCGGCGATTCTAGCATCCAGCCATCCGGGAAACGGCGGGCCTCAGCGCGGCAGGAAGACCTCCGCGAGCATGCAGCGCACCGAGCCACCGCCCAGCGTCTCGATGGTCGGGATGGGGACCGCGACGATGCGATCGATGCTGCGACCAAGGCGTTCCATGGCCGCAGCGCCGAACGCCGCGTGCGCGCTGGCAGACATCGCCAGCACGCTGCCCGCACTCGCCGCACGCAGTTCGAGCACGTTGCCCGCAAAGCCCGACATCTGCGCCGCGTCGATGATCTCGACGTGCCTGCCGCCGGCCACGAGGCTCGCCAGCACGCGCTCACGGTCACGAGCATCGATCGCAGACGCCGCGACGACGGCGAAGCGCGAGCCGACTGCCAGCATCACGTTGGTGTGGTAGATCGGGACGCCCGCCGGGTCCGCTGCGGCAAAGGCGCATGGCTCGTAGCCGAGTTCGACGCAGAGATCTTCGAGCGGCGCGCGGTGCGTCCGTGGCGACAGGCACGCATAGGCGATATGCCGCACGTGATCGAAGACCACGCTGCCGGTACCCTCGAGAAACTGCCCGCGCGCTTCGTGATGCGTGAGATCGAGCAGTCTGCCGACCCGGCGTCCCTGGTCCACGGCGAGTGTGGCGATGACGTCGAGTCGGCGCTCGAGCCGCCGGTTTGGCGCGAGCATCGGATACAGGACGACGGTGCCATCCGCGTGCAGGCTCACCCAGTTGTTGGGAAAGACGGCGTCGGGGCACACCGGCGCTTCGAGGTCCGGCGCGACGGACACGTCGATGCCGGCTGCGCGCAGGCGACGGTCGAGCAGGTCGAATTCCTCACGCGCGCGTTCGTTGGCACAGCGCGCCAGTTGCGGTTCGTCCCGCTGGAATCGATTGCTCGCGTGCGTCTCGGCATTCCAGCCGAAGTGCGCTGGCCGCACCATCAGGACCGAGTCGGCTGCCTGTACCGGATTCGCCATGGTCGCAACGCCAGGCCTGGTCGCGTCGCCGGACATGTAACGCGGGTCCCGGTCTACGAGCCGCCCGCACGCGCGAGGGCCATGAGGTGGCGACGATCGGAAACGACGACGCCTCCAGCCGGTTCGAAAGTGACGGCGAAAGCGACGGGCTGCGAAACCATCAGTGTGGGACGGATTGGCACGGTAATCATCGGGCTGTCTGGCGGCACGTCGAACACACCGCCATCGACGGGAAAGCGATCATCGCGCGCCGCGTCAAAGATCCACAACTGGTATTGGCGACCGGTCTTGCCGTTGGGCGCCAGCCCGCTCAGCCTGAGGTAGCCTTCCTGCCGTTCGCCGTCCCAGACGACGTCGCCCTGCACGTTCGCCTCGACCCCGGATTCATGCGACCACGCCCAGCGGCCTAGACGCTGGCTGCCGGAGTTGAGCAAGTGCTCGCGACCCTGCTCGGCCTCGGCCTGCAAGGGCGAGACGCCGTGCTTCGCAGCGCGCTCGAGCAACCCGAGGCGCGGCCACCAGCCGCCGATGGCCAGCAGCAGGCACGCTGCCGCAGCGTACCAGCCGCGACGTTGCGCCTTGCGGTCGACGACACGGATTTCACGGACCGCGGGAACCGCCCCAGGCTCGCCCCCGGCTGCGGCAGAGCAGATCCAGGCTTCGGCGATGGCGTCGAGCCGTCGGCGCAGGCCGCCGGGCAGATGCTCGTGGCATGCATGCGGCGGCGCTTCGTGGCCAGACGCAGCGCCCGGCGCTTCCTTCAGGGAATCGCCTGCTCCATCTGCAACGGGCTTTCGATCTTCATCCACTGCCGTACCTGAATGAGGCCACGCCGCATCTGCGTCTTGACGGTACCGAGCGGCATGCCGGTCGCCGTTGCGATCTCCGAGTGCGTCATGCCCTCGAGCAGGCCCATGCTGAGCACCTGGCGCTGGGCGGGCCGCAGTCGCGCGACGACCGCTGCTGCGCGCTCGGCTTCGACGCGGATTTCGCCGTGGTTGCCGTGCTCCGCAAAGCGCAGGTCTTCGAGCGCCTCCTCGCCATCCATCATCGCGTTCATGCGGCCACGACGGATGCGGTCGATGAGACGCCTGCGCGCGATCGTCGTCACGAACACTTTCTCGGTGCCCTGCGCCGAGTCGAAGCGCGCTGCGCTGCGCCAGACGTCGACGAAGATGTCCTGCACGGCGTCTTCCGCGTCCGCACGGGATCGCGTCATGCGCCGCGCGATCGCCCAGACCAAGCCGCCAAATTCATCGATGCACTCGCGAACCGCCTGCTGGTCGCCGCGGGCTACGCGCTCCAGGATGGACTCCGACATCGCTTGTCACCTCTATTCGGTCCGGGCGGTGCCCGGTTTCATTGCGAACCAGTTTTGTTTCAGGCGGAGTATAGACAGGTCTGTACTGGTTTTGTATAGCTTCTTCTGATTCACTCGGATAGGTTTTGTCTATGATGATTCCGTCGTTCGATCCGGGACATGGCCCGGGCTGTGCGCCATTGCGGGTTTCACTTGTTGCGAACGAATCTCATTAAGAAGAGACTGCCCACCTCGCCCTCACTGTGTCGAAGCCCGCATGTCCCCTGTCAGTCTGGCCACGCTGCACAAAGGTGCCCGGGGCGTGGTCGTCGATGTGCGCGACGACGCGCAGAGCCTCGGCGACGAGGCGCAATCCACGGTCAGCCGCCGCCTGCTGGAACTGGGCTTCGTCCCCGGGGAGTTTTTCGAAGTGATCGAGGAGATCTGGCCCGGCGGCGATCCCATCGCGGTCCGGTTGGGCAACACGACGTTTGCGCTGCGACGGCGCGAGGCGTCCGCCGTCATGGTCGAACCTGACACTGCTCGGGGCGAAGCGTGAACAGCCAGGCCACGGCACTCGACCCGATGCGCCTCGCTCTCGTCGGCGTGCCCAATTGCGGCAAGACGGCGCTCTTCAATCGACTGACCGGCAGCCGCCAGCGCGTCGCGAACTACGCGGGCGTGACGGTGGAGCGCAAGGAGGGCTCCTTCGTCGGCCCGGCCCGGCAGCGCACTTATAAAGTGCTCGACCTGCCGGGCGCCTACAGCCTCACGCCGACGACGCTCGACGAAGCCATCACGCGCGACTTCCTGCTGGGCCGGCTGGCCGATGAACCGCCGCCCGAGTTCGTCGTCTGCGTCGTGGACGCGACCAACCTGCGGCTCAACCTGCGGCTGGTGCTGGAACTGCGCGATCTCGGCGCGCCCATGGTTGTCGCACTGAACATGAGCGACCTGGCGTCCAGCCGCGGCTACCAGCTCGATCGCGCGCGGCTGGAGCAGGAACTCGGCGTGCCTGTCGTCGAGACGGTCGCTGTCGACCACGACGGCGTACGGCATCTGGTCGACAAGCTGGAGACTCTGCCCCACCCGGGCGCCCGCGGTGCGGTAACGTGGCGCGAGCCAAGTTTCGACGAGATCCAGCGCACGCAGCGCGAGGTGCGACGGATCCTCAAGGCCATCGGCTACGCCGAGCCGCTACGCAAGCAGGCGCTCGCGCGCCTCGACGCACTGGTGATGCACCCGGTCGCGGGTCCGCTCATCCTGGCGGCCGTACTGTTCTTCGTCTTCCAGGCGGTGTTCAGCTGGGCCGTGGTGCCGATGGAAATGATCGACGGCGGCGTCGGAGCGCTGGGCGCCTGGCTGCAGCACACGTTGCCGGACGGCGCGCTGCGCAGCCTGCTGGTCGACGGCGTCATTGCCGGCATCGGCAGCGTGCTGGTGTTCCTGCCGCAGATCCTGATCCTGTTCTTCTTCATCCTCGCGCTCGAAGACAGCGGTTACCTGCCGCGCGCCGCCTACCTGCTCGATCGCCTCATGGGCAGCGTCGGTCTCTCGGGTCGCGCGTTCATCCCGTTGCTGTCGAGCTTCGCCTGCGCCGTGCCCGGCATCATGGCGACGCGCACGATCCCGAACCTGCGCGACCGCATGGCGACGATCATGATCGCGCCGTTGATGACGTGCTCGGCCCGACTGCCCGTCTACGCACTGGTGATCGCGGCGTTCATCCCGTCGCGTCCGGTGGGGCCCTTCAACCTGCAGGGCGTCGTGCTGTTCACGCTGTACTTCGCCGGTATCCTGGCGGCGATGGCGGTGGCGTTCCTGCTGAAGCGCACGGCCCTGCGCACTGCGTACCACCCGTTGCTGCTCGAACTGCCCGAGTACCACTGGCCGCACCTCAACAACCTCGCCATCGGGCTGTGGGAGCGCTGCAAGGTGTTCCTGAACCGCGTCGGCACCATCATCCTCGCGCTGATGATCGTGCTCTGGTTCCTGAGCACCTACCCTGCCCCGCCGCCGGGCGCCGCAGGTCCGGCCATCGTGCACAGTTTCGCGGGCATGATCGGGCGCGCGCTCGAAGTCGTGTTCGCGCCGCTGGGTTTCAACTGGCAGATCTCGCTCGCGCTGGTGCCGGGTCTCGCCGCGCGCGAAGTCGCGGTCGGCGCGCTGGGCACGGTGTACTCGCTGTCGAACGAGGGCGACGTCGCCGGCACGCTGGTGCCGATGATCGCGCAGACCTGGAGCCTGGCCACCGCGCTGTCGCTGCTGGCGTGGTTCGTGTTCGCACCGCAGTGCCTGTCGACCCTGGTCGTGGTCAAGCGCGAAACCAACTCCTGGCGCTATCCGATCGCGATGGCCGCCTACCTGTTCGCGCTCGCGTACCTCGCGTCCTTCGTGACCTACCGCGTGGCCAGCGCACTGCTCGGCTGAGGAGGCGCACCACGATGCTGCAGAACCTGCTCGTCGGCGCGATCGTTGCGGTCGCCGTTGCCTACGCGGTCTGGGCGCTGGTGCCGGGGACGACGCGACTGGCGCTGGCCAGGAGACTCGGAGCCTGGGGCCGGGAGCCCGGCCGGCGCACATGGATTGAGCGCGTCACCCGCGCCATCGAGCGCGCCGCGGGCCAGCGCCATGGAGACTGCACCGGCTGCAGTCCCGGTCTGCCCGAAAAGCGTAGCGGTCGCCAGCCGCCAGGCCGCTGACAGCACCGTTCAGGCCGGCCGCCGGTCATTCAACGGTCGTTGCAATTGCGGTAAATGCGTGCAGCCCCTTCGGGCCCTATTGAGGTGAAATTCGCGCGTGCCCCGCATCTTGCGGTGCGCGACGCACGAGCGAGCGAAAAAACGCCCCATGCGCCGTCCCTTGATGGGAGCTTCAGCATGTTCCGCAACGGTCGCCTCCTCTCCTGCCTCGCGTTGTCCATGTTCCTGTTCGCACTCGCGGACCCGCTGCCTGCCGGCGCGCAGGAAGCGGAGGCGGCACCGCCGCCCGCGGCTGCCGGCGTAGCAGAAACCGGGCCCGCGATCCCGAACGAAAAGTGTTTCGGCTGCCATGACGACGCCGAGATGAAGAACGAGGCCGGCACCTCGGTCGCGGTTCTCGAGGCGCAGTTCGCCGTCTCCGCCCACAAGAGAGTCGATTGTGTCGAGTGCCACACAGCCGCCCTGGGCGTGAAGCACAAGGGCAAGCGTCAGCCGCTCGGCCCGGTGGCCTTCGACGCGTGCCTGGAATGCCACGAAGACGAGATCACGCCGTTCCAGAACAGCGTCCATGCCAGAGTCAAGGGCGGCAAGCCCGCGTCTTGCCAGGGCTGCCACGGCAATATCCACACCGTCGTGCGCAGCAATAACCCGAATGCGGCCATGGCGCCGCTCAACCAGGTCCGCAACTGCGGCGTCTGCCACGAAAGCATGATGGAAGGCTACCTTTCCAGCGTGCACGCCAGGTCGCTGTTCGTATCGGGACTCACGGAGGCCGCGCCTTCGTGCAGCGACTGTCACGGCAGCCACGACATTCTGCGGCACACCGATCCGCAGGCCCGGTCTTCCCACGCGAAGAGTCCCGAGACGTGCGGCGGCTGCCACAAGGGCATCCTGAATGAATGGAACGAGAGCGCCCATGGGGCGCTGTGGCGGGAAGGCAAGGACGGCCCGGTGTGCAGCACCTGCCACGACGCGCACGCCATCGAGAAACCGACTACGGTCGCGATGCGCGCGCACATGCCGACCGACTGCGGCAACTGCCACGCGGACCTCTACAAGACGTTCCACGACAGTTTCCACGGCAAGTCCACGAGCGTCGGCCGCGAGTCCGCAGCGATGTGTTCGGATTGCCACACGCCGCACCACAACCTGCCGGCGAGCGATCCGCGCTCGTCGATCCACCCAGACAACCTCGCCGCCACCTGCGGCTCGAGCAACTGCCACGCCGGCAAGATCAATGCGGCTTTCCTGACCTTCATTCCGCACAGCGACCCGATGGATGCCGCGCAGAACCCGTGGGTGCACTACATCTACCTGTTCATGACCTTGTTGCTGCTCGGCGTGTTCGGCTTCTTCGGCCTGCACGCGCTGCTGTGGCTGCAGCGCACGCTGGTCGGCCGCCTGCGCGGTGAGTTCAAGGTGGAGCACTTCGGGCCTGGGCCATACGTGCGCCGGTTCACGACCACGCAGATGTGGCTGCACGTGTCGATCATCCTGAGCTTCCTGCTGCTCTCGGTGACGGGCCTGCCACTCAAGTTCGCGGCCGCCCCCTGGGCGCCGGGACTGATGAGGGCGCTTGGCGGGGCAGAGATCGCGAGCTTCCTGCACCGCTTTGCGGCGATCGTCACCTTCGGCTATTTCGCCGTGCACCTGTCGATGCTGTTCCGCGACGTTGTGCTCAAGAGGCAGAAGGGCTTCTTCTGGGGCTGGCGTTCGATGACGCCACAACTGAAGGACGTCCAGGACCTGTGGGCGAACGTGAAGTACTTCCTCTACCTCGGTCCGCGCCCCGAACTCGATCGCTGGGCGTACTGGGAGAAGTTCGACTACCTGGCGGTCTTCTGGGGCGTCGGCATGATCGGCGTCTCGGGCCTGATGTTGTGGTTCCCGGACTTCTTCACCCGGTTCCTGCCGGGCTGGGCGCTCAACGCGGCCTACATCATCCACAGCGACGAGGCCCTGCTGGCGACGGGCTTCATCTTCCTGTTCCACTTCTTCCATACGCACCTGCGGCCGGAAAGCTTCCCGATGGATCCAGTGATCTTCACGGGCAGCATGCCGCTGCATCGCTTCAAGGAAGAGCGGCCGCTCGAGTACCAGCGCATGGTCGACAGCAACACCCTTGAGCAGCACTTGGTGCCGCCGCCCTCCGAGACGCAGATTCAGGTCGCGCACGTGTTCGGCTTCACTGCCGTCGCAATCGGCGTGTGGCTGGCGATCCTGATCTTCAGGGCGTTGGCGAGCGGTGCGATGCACCTGTTCTAGGTGCGCGAGTCCGAAGGAGCGGCCGGCCTGGGGCATTTGCCTGGACCGGCCGCCTCCGTTTCAGATGGAGCGTGACGGCCCTGAGCGGTATCCTGTCAACCACTGGAGGCTTGGGCTGCGGGCCGCACCGGTGAACTACTACAACAGCAAGCACAGCCCTGGGGTCATTCGATGATCAAGCATTTTTTTGGGGCCATTACCGGCAACATCGTGAGCCTGCTCGGCACCCTGCTGATCGTGATCAGCCTGCTGCTCATCGGCGCACTGCTGGTCATGCAGGGGATGGGTTTCGAGGGCGGCGCCTACCTCGGCATCCTCACGTTCGTCGTATTGCCGATGGCCTTCCTCGCCGGGTTGTTCCTGGTCCCGATAGGGCTGTGGTGGCGCAAGCGCAAGGACGCGAAGCTCACCGCGCAGGGCCAGCAGACCGGACACCTGCCCGTCTTCGACCTCAACCAGGAGCGCACCCGCGGCGTGCTGATCGGCTTAGTGGCGCTGGCCATTCCGCTGCTCGCAATCGCCGCCGGCCTTACGTTCAAAGCCGTCCACTACATGGACTCCGACGAGTTCTGCGGCATGGCCTGCCACAAGGTCATGGAGCCGGAGTACACGGCCTTCCAGCGCTCGCCGCACGCACGGGTCGGTTGCGCGGGCTGTCACATCGGGCCGGGTGCCGAGTGGTTCGTCAAGGCCAAGATCTCGGGCTCCTGGCAGCTCATCGCCGTCGCGTTCGACCTGTACCCGCGCCCGATCCCGACGCCGGTGCACTCGCTGCGGCCGTCGAGCGGCACCTGCGAACAGTGCCACTGGCCGACCAAGTACCTCGGCGACCGGCTCAAGATCCGCACGCACTACGCCGAGGACGAGGGGAACACCGAGCTCAAGACGGCGCTGATGGTCAAGGTGGGCGGCAAGGTGGCGGGCCAGTCGCAGGGCATCCACTGGCACGTCGATCCCAACCATCGCGTCCGCTACCGGGCCGATCCCACGCGCGAAACCATGTACGAAGTCGAGTTGACGGACCTGGCCGAGGGCACGACCAAGGTCTACAAGATCGACAAACCTGCCCCGGAGGGCACGGAATGGCGCACGATGGACTGCGTGGATTGCCACAACCGGGCCTCGCACATCTATCGCAGCCCGGAGTTCGAGCTTGACCTCGCGCTCGAGCAAGGCCGCATCGACCGCGCGCTACCCTACATCCGGCGGGAAGGCCTGCGCATCATCACCGAGAAGGAGTATGACTCGCACGCTGCGGCTCGCGAGGGCATCGCGGCTGCGCTGAATTCGTTCTACGCGCAGAATTATCCCGAGCTCGCCGGCACGCCCGCCGTCGAGCAGGCCGGCAAGGCACTGGGCGACACGTATACGTGGAACAACTTCCCGCACATGAAGGTCAGGTGGAACACCTACCCGAACCACATCGGGCACCAGGAGTCCCCGGGCTGCTTCCGCTGCCACGACAATAAGCACAAAACCGAAGGCGGCGAGAAGATCGGCAAGAAGTGCGGCACCTGCCACAACATCGTGGCCGAAGAGGAGAGCGATTCGGCGCTGCTGCAGGAACTGGGCATCCAGGAAGCGCCGCCCGCGCCGGCGGCTGCGGCAGAAGGCGCGGCGGCCGAAGCTGCGGCAACCCCGGCCACCTGAGTACCCGCCACGAGGTGCAGATAATCAGACCCGGCCGGGTGGCCGGGGTCTTTTCTTTGCAGTCGATCGCTGACGAGGGCCGGACGCGCGCCCTACTTGAGCTTTGCGTAATAGGCCGCCAGGTCGGCAACCTGCGCGGCACTGAGCTTCTTCGCTTCCTTGGTCATCTTGGGATTCTTGGTACGGGTTCCGTTCTGGTACTCCTGCATCGCCTTGGTGAACTTTTCCACGGGCATGCCGGCAATGGCTGGATAGTCATCGTCACCGGCACCGTCGTCTCCATGACAGTCGGCGCAACTCGCCGCCGCCAGCGCCTTGCCCGCGGCAACGTCCGCAGCATGGGCCGGGGCGGCAAGCAGGGCCAAGGCAGATAGCAGTGCCGGCAGCATCTTCGTGTACATAGCGTAAATCCTCCAGATGGTTCAGTCTATCCCGGTCGGTCCACAGCCCGGGCGCGTCAACTCGCCACGGCCCTCGAGTGACTCTCCATCCACCGTGGCGGCAGCAACCGGAACAGCACGGTCAGGATGATGAAGGGCAGCGCCAGCAGCGCCAGGGCCGTCAACAGGCTCTCGATGCCCGTGATCTCCATCTTGTACGCCATCAGGCCGCGCAGGCTCTTCGAGTACAGCTGGCCACCGATGACTACGTTCCAGCGCATGCTGAAGATGCCAAGCAGGATCAGCAGCGACGTCGTGAAGTACAGCAGCTTGCGCAGCTCCTCGTTGAAGCGAACGCTGCGCACCAGCACCAGGATGACCAGGGGCAACAACATGCCGAGCAGCAGCTGCACGACGACCAGGCTCAGGAACAGCTTGGACGAGACCAGTTGCGTGAGGATTCCGATGGACTCCTCGCTCTGGTACAGGCGGTGGATGTAGTCGAGCGCCTCCAGCGCGAAGTCGACGATGATCGCGACGAGCAGGAACAGTCCGATCTTGTCCAGGCAGCGCATGTCGAGCTTCTCGTTGCGCACGAGACTCAACAGGATGTACAGGAACATCACCATGGCAATGCCCGACACGATGGCAGACATGAGGAACACGATCGGCATGAGGACGCTCCCCCACCAGGGGTTCGCCTTGACCGAGCCGAAAATGAAACCGACGTAGCCATGCAGCAGGAACGCCGAGGGAATGCCGATGATCGTGATCAGCTTGCTCGCCTTGTGGTCGAATGCCAGCGCCTCGGGGCTCACGTCCTTCGAGAACAGCGACAGGGCCCCGTAGATTCCCTTCAGCAGCCGCGGGACTGCTGCGCCATCAGCACCAGTTGCTGCCGGTACTCGAACCAGATCTCGATCAACAGGATGCCCAGCAGGTACCAGAGGTAGACGAAGCCGAACATGGCCATTGCCGACGTCGGCTGCGGCGTGAAGAAGATCTCGTAGGCGCGCTCGGGGTGCCCGAGCTGCAGATGCAACCGCCTCCGCGACCGCATGAAGAAGGGCCGTGAGCAACGCCTGCCGAGACGGGTGACCTGACGCCGGGAACACCTTGACCAGCGAGGCGAGGATGAAGGCGCCGGCGACGATGCCCGTCAGATACGGATACACCACGATCAGGATCGCCCACTGGGTCTCGACCTCGTTCGGGTAGATGAAACCCACCACCTGGCTCAGCTGGTGGCTGAGTTGTTCGTTGAGACTGTCGGGAATCGCGCCGCTCATCGCACTTCTCCGTCGAGCTGGGCGTAAAGCACCTTCGGCTCGGTATTCAAGTCCGGCTTCAGGACGCTGATCTGGTTCACGCGATGGAAGCGCACCAGGCGGTCAGCCTTGCCCTTCAGGTCACCGAAGATCCTCGCCTCCGTCGGGCACACCTCGACACACGCCGGCAGCAGGCCCTCGGTTATGCGGTGGTAGCAGAACGTGCACTTGTCGCCGTTTTCGTCCGCGGGTTCAAATACCGCGCGCCGTACGGGCAGGCCTGGATGCAGTAGCGGCAGCCGATGCAGCGTTTCTCGTCCACCAGGACGACGCCGTCCTGAGTCTGGAACGTCGCACCCACGGGGCAGACCTGCACGCAGGGCGGGTGCGCACACTGGTTGCAGAGCTTGGGCACGAAGAACGTGCGCACGACGGTCGGATCCTCGGGCGGCGCCTGCTCCGGCAGCGCGGCGCGCGTGCTGATGCACTCGACCTTGGTCTCGCCGTTCTCGTGGATCTGGTAGCGCTCGATCCACGTACGGAAGAAGAACGGTTCCTCGGGCACGTTGTTTTCCGCCTTGCAGGCCTCGACGCAGCGATTGCAGCCGATGCACTTATCGACGTCGATGCCCATGCCATACCAGTGCTTCGTCGCATCGTAGTCCACCGGGGTCGTCGGGGGCTCGACACTTCCCCTCGGCTGCGGGCGCAAGAGCCTGCAGCGTTGCCGCAGCCGGGAAGAAGAGGATTGCGTCCTTGAGGAACTCGCGCTTGTTCATTTTCGTCCCTCGGGCAGATGGGCGTAATGGCACTCCCAGCAGACGTACGTGCCGCCGTGTGCAGCCATGTCGACGGTGACTTTCGATGCCGCCGGATCGGTCGCGCCGGGCACGTGGCACCGCCCGCAGACTTCGCGACTGTCCGGCTTGGTCGGCAGGGCCAGGCGCGGCTCGGTCATGTGCCGCGGGTCGACTGCGTGACAGCTCGCGCAAGGCAGCAGCGCGTGCGTGGACATGGCCTTCGTGTGCTCGATGCGACCGTGACAACCCGTGCAATCCGTCGGCACCTTCGGCGGCACTGGATCGTGTGGATCGTGACAGGAAACGCAATTCTTGCGCGGCCTGTGCTCGAGTGGATCGACCTGCGGGAAGCCGTTGGGTCGCGAAGAGTCGTAAGACATGGCAGGCCAGGCAGAATTCCCTCTCGCGCGGCAGGCGCGGCTTCGCGGCGTTCTCGTCGGCGGCGTGGTTGGCCGCTGGGCCATGGCAGTTTTCGCAGCCGATGTTGCGGTGCTTGCCGCCGTACTTGAGTTCGAACTGCTCCTCGTGACACTCGCGGCACACCGCGACGCCGGCATGGCGCAGCGGCTTCGCCATCTCGCGCTCGGCCGCGGCCGCCTGGTGCGGTCGCGCCGAGAACAGCGACTCCGGCAGGATCACGAAGCGCAGCAACAGGACGACCGCCAGGATGACGGCGATGACGATGCCGAGACGCGTCACCTGCTCAGGTAATTTCACGGATCAGCCCCCGATTGCTTGCGGTGTGCCCGCGGTCATGCGGGCTTTGTCGCCGCCGCGGCGCAGGCGCGGTGCGATGATGAGCGCGGCACCGTAGAGCGCCAGCGCGATAAACAGCGTCGCCGGTCGCGAGAACTTGAAGTCCTGCGCAACCATTTTCAGGCCGATCACGACCAGCAGCGGATAGACAGCCACGTCCACTCGCGGAACCGTGCCTGACGACCGGCCCACGCAACCAGCAGTGCAGCCACGGCGAGCACTCCAGTGCGCAATGTGGCGAGCGCGCCGAGGTCCACGCTGCCATCGGTCAGCCCGGCTGCGGCCGGAGCGAGCGCGCCAGTCGCCGCGCCACAGGCAACCCAGACGAGGACCACGACGATGATGAGCCTCAGCACGCTGGCCAGCACGCCCCCATCTGGATTCGGTCTCGCCGCTGCAAACCATGCAGACAGCGCGCATGCGGCCAGCATGACGAGCATTACGGCGCTGGGCAGCAACCAGGGCGCGACGGGGCTGGCTGCCAGCGCCCAGGCGCCGTATCGCAATGCCTGGGACGCGAAGCTGGCCGCAACGACGTAAGCCGCGCCATGGAACAGCAGGTACAGCCGCCCTGTGCGCGACCAGACTCCGACGGCAATCACCCCCAACACCGCGAATACCATGGCGACCCAATGCTCGCGAGCCACGAGCGCGCAGCCGGCGAGGACCAGCGTGAGCGCGAGCGTCGAGTAGAAATACAGGTTGCGCTCGAGATCCTGGCGTCCTTCGATGAACACGAAGACCACGAAGTAGCACGCCGCCCCAAAAGTCAGGCTGATCAAGCCGATCGCCGCAGGCAGCACTCCGTTGGCCTGTGTCAGGATGCCGGTCCCCACGAATGCAATGATCAGTGCGGCAACCATCTGCACGACCTCGAACAAGGTGACGGTGCGACCGCGGATGAGCGTACGAACCGCGACACTGACGAAGTAGGCGACGAGCAGCGACCACTGCAGCATCGCGGCGATGCGGTACGCGTCCAGGTGTTCTGGAGACAGTGCACGCAGCGTCAGTCCAATGACGACCGCGTCTGCCGCGAGTGCCGCCGGCCAGCAAATCCCCGTCCAGCCGCGCGAGTAGCCGAGCCACAAGGTCGTCACTCCGAGGGCAATCAGGTAAAGCGCGATCGGCACGATGACGCCGGTCTTGGCCAGCAGCACGAGGCTGGTCGGCAGCGCTGCCAGGATCGTGACCCACGCAACGGCGCGCAGGCGCTGGCGCCACGCGACGACCAGCATGGCGACGGTCAGGATCACCAGACCCAAGGCGCTGCTCGCACCAGTCAGCACCTTGAACCGGGTTGTCGCCTCGACCAGCAGTGGGAATACGACCATGGCCGCCCCAAGCGCATGGACGACAGCGCTCGGTGCCAGGCCAAGTCGACCAGCGCGGTCGGCGAGGAAGAGCCAGATCAGTCCGTACGTGAAAGCCAGGGCGATGCCGACGTGCGGCGTCAGCAGGCCCGCTTCAGTCATCGCACGCAGGAAAAACCCGCCGGCGAGAACGAGGAAGAGCCGGCCGACGAGGGAGAGGACGGCGATCGGATCGTACGGGTCCCGCTTCGCGAGGCCAGGTGACCCGTCCTTCGGCAGTGGTTGCGCGGGCACTCCGGCCCGAGCATCAACTGCCAGGGTCGCAACAGCAGGCGCCGCCGCTTCCAGCACGTCGATCCGTTGTTTGAGCGACTCGACGGCGGACTGCAGTTGCTCGACGCTAAATTCGAGACGGGCGAGACGATCGCCCATGACGTCACCCCACTGCTCACCGGCTGCAGACTTGAATGCTCTTCCGAGTTCGGCCTGCGGCCTGCCCTCGAAACTCTTGCTGCTGCCGCATGACAACAGCGTGCAGCGCAACAATTCATGAGGGCTTGCGCGTAGACCGCGCATGCGCAGAGGCTAGCGGACAGCAAGCGGATGCAGTCAGCGCATGGCTGGCGGGCGCGCGGCATCGTGCGATGCTCGCGCCCCTCATGCCCCTGCTGACCCTCATCGACGCCGAACTCGCGTTCGGCTCGCATCCGCTGCTGGACCGTGCCGGCTTCAGCCTCGAACCCGGTGAGCGGGTCGGCCTGATCGGCCGCAACGGCACCGGCAAGTCGTCGCTGCTTGAGGTCATCACCGGCCGGATTCCGCTCGACGACGGCGAGTATCAGAAGCCGGCGGGACTGCGGATCGTGTCCATCCGGCAGGAACCGGACCTGCCGGTCGCACCCACGCTGCGTGAGTCGCTGGCGCTCTGGGCCGGGCTGGACTCGATCGAGGACGACCGCGCGCGCTGGCGCATCGATGCGCGACTCGTCGAGTACCTGCACCGTTTCGGCCTCGAGGGCGCGTCGACGACGACGGGGCTCTCAGGCGGAGAACGCAAGCGTGCGGCACTGGCCGCTGCATTCGCGCTTGAACCGGAAGTACTGCTGCTCGACGAGCCCACCAACCACCTCGACATCGACGGCATCGAGCGACTCGAGCAGTTGTTGCTCGACGGCCCCGCCGCGATCGTCGTCACGCACGACCGTTCCTTCCTCGACCGCGTAGCCACCCGCATCGTCGAACTCGACCGCGGGCTGCTGCGCTCGTATCCGGGCAATTACGCGGCGTACGAACGGCGCAAGGCGGAACAGCTCGCCGAGGAAGCGGTCCTCAACCGCAAGTTCGACAAGTTCTGGGCGCAGGAAGAAGTCTGGATCCGCAAGGGCGTCGAGGCGCGCCGCACGCGCAACGAAGGCCGCGTCAAGCGACTCGAACGATTGCGGCGCGATCGCGATGCGCGGCGCGAGCGGCTCGGCAACGTCAGGCTCAACGTGGACGCCGGCGAGCGCTCGGGCAAGCTGGTTGCGGAGCTGCGCAACGTCAGCAAGGGATTCGACGGGCGCACGGTCGTGCGCGACCTCGACCTGCGAGTGATGCGCGGCGACCGGCTCGGACTCGTCGGCCCGAACGGCGCCGGCAAGTCGACGTTGCTGAAACTCATCGTCGGCACGCTCGAGCCGGACGCGGGGGAAGTCCGGCATGGCACGCAGCTCAACGTTGCGTACTTCGACCAGCTGCGCGCCCAGCTCGATCTCGACGCGACGGTCGCGGCGACGGTCAGCCCCAACTCGGACTGGGTGGGCGAAGGCGATGCGCGCCGCCACGTCGTGAGCTACCTCGCGGACTTCCTGTTCCCCGCGCAACGCGTCGACTCTCCGGTACGCATGCTCTCGGGCGGCGAGCGCAACCGGTTGCTGCTCGCGCGACTGTTCTCACGCCCGGCCAACGTGCTGGTGATGGACGAGCCCACCAACGACCTGGACATCGAATCGCTGGAACTGCTCGAGCAGACCCTGCAGGACTACCCGGGCACGCTGCTGCTCGTGAGCCACGACCGCACCTTCCTCGACAACGTGATCACGCAGGTGCTGGCACCGCTCGGTGACGGACGCTGGCAGGAATACGTCGGCGGCTACAGCGACTGGGTGCGGCAACGGCCAGCCCGCGCCGCCGTGACGGATGAGAATGAACCCTCACCCCGGCCCTCGCCCACCAAGGCGGGTGAGGGAGCCAGGAAGTCCCCGACCAAGCTCAGCTACAAGGAAGCGCGCGAGCTCGAGCAACTGCCGGCACAAATCGAGGCGCTGGAGGCCGAGCAGAGGGCGCTGACTGAAGCGATGGGCGGCAGCGAATACCACAAGCGCGGCGGCGAACAGATGCGCAAGGATGCGGCACGCGCAACCGCAATCGAGCAACTGCTGGAGACCGCGTTCGAGCGTTGGGCGGAGCTCGATGCGAAGAGAACCGAGCTGACCCGGGGTTGATGCCAGTACTCATCGCGCGATAACGGTCGCGACAGGCCTGAAAAAGAAAAACCCCCGACGGGTTGCCCCGTCGGGGGTTTTGTTTGAGAGCCTGGCAGTGACCTACTCTTGCATGGTCGAAGACCAAACTACCATCGGCGCAGAGCGTTTTCACTTCCGAGTTCGGAATGGGATCGGGTGGTTCCCGCTCGCTATGGCCGCCAGGCAAACCGGCTCACGCACCGCGCTTGCGCGCGGCCGCAGAATTCGAATCGGGGTATGACGCGAGCGTGTCGCAATATGAGCGATACACAGTCGCTGAATCTATCGTCCACTCCAACTGGCAGGAACCGGGTTCCAGACCGATTGGGTGTTATATGGTCAAGCCGCACGGGCAATTAGTACTGGTTAGCTCAATGCATTACTGCACTTACACACCCAGCCTATCAACGTCGTAGTCTTCGACGGCCCTTCAGGGGGATCGAGTCCCCAGGGAGAACTAATCTTGGGGGGGGCTTCCCGCTTAGATGCTTTCAGCGGTTATCCCGTCCGTATATAGCTACCCGGCAGTGCCACTGGCGTGACAACCGGAACACCAGAGATACGTCCACTCCGGTCCTCTCGTACTAGGAGCAGCTCACCCTCAATTCTCCAACGCCCACGGCAGATAGGGACCGAACTGTCTCACGACGTTCTGAACCCAGCTCGCGTACCACTTTAAATGGCGAACAGCCATACCCTTGGGACCTGCTACAGCCCCAGGATGTGATGAGCCGACATCGAGGTGCCAAACTCCTCCGTCGATGTGGACTCTTGGGAGGAATAAGCCTGTTATCCCCGGAGTACCTTTTATCCGTTAAGCGATGGCCCTTCCATACAGAACCACCGGATCACTAAGACCTGCTTTCGCATCTGCTCGACCTGTCCGTCTCGCAGTTAAGCACGCTTATGCCTTTGCACTCTAGAGCGCGATGACCGACCGCGCTGAGCGTACCTTTGCACTCCTCCGTTACTCTTTGGGAGGAGACCGCCCCAGTCAAACTACCCACCATACACGGTCCCCGACCCGGATAACGGGCCTAGGTTAGAAGTTCGAACATTTCAGGGTGGTATTTCAAGGTTGGCTCCACCAAGACTAGCGTCCTGGCTTCAAAGCCTCCCACCTATCCTACACAGAAAGGTTCAAAATTCAGTGTAAAGCTATAGTAAAGGTTCACGGGGTCTTTCCGTCTTGCCGCGGGTACGCCGCATCTTCACAGCGATTTCAACTTCACTGAGTCTCCGGTCGAGACAGTGTGGCTATCATTACTCCATTCGTGCAGGTCGGAACTTACCCGACAAGGAATTTCGCTACCTTAGGACCGTTATAGTTACGGCCGCCGTTTACCGGGGCTTCGATCAAGAGCTTCGCCTTGCGGCTGACCCCATCACTTAACCTTCCGGCACCGGGCAGGAGTCACACCCTATACATCCACTTTCGTGTTAGCAGAGTGCTGTGTTTTTGATAAACAGTTGCAGCCACCGATTACCTGCGACCTTCATTCGCTTCAGGAGCAAGTCCTTACACGATCGAAGGCATACCTTCTTCCGAAGTTACGGTATCAATTTGCAGAGTTCCTTAACCGGAGTTCTCTCAAGCGCCTTAGCAGATTATCTGCCCACCCACCAGTGTCGGTTTGCGGTACGGTCTGTTGTTACCTGAAGCTTAGAGGCTTTTCCTGGAAGCGTGGCATCGAGCACTTCAGTCCACGTGGGACCTCGTCATCACATCTCGGAATTGAACCACCGGATTTGCCTGGCAGTCCTTCCTACTTGCTTAAACCGGACTTCTCCGGCTGCTGTAGCCTTCTCCGTCACCCCATCGCAGTAACACCAGGTACAGGAATATTGACCTGTTTTCCATCGACTACGCCTTTCGGCCTCGCCTTAGGTACCGACTCACCCTGCTCCGATTAACGTTGAGCAGGAAACCTTGGGTTTATGGCGTGCGAGTTTTTCACTCGCATTAACGTTACTCATGTCAGCATTCGCACTTCTGATACCTCCAGCACACCTCGCAGTGCACCTTCGCAGGCTTACAGAACGCTCCCCTACCACCCACCCTTACGGATGGATCCGCAGCTTCGGCTCATGGCTTGAGCCCCGTTATATCTTCCGCGCAGGCCGACTAGACCAGTGAGCTATTACGCTTTCTTTAAAGGATGGCTGCTTCTAAGCCAACCTCCTGGCTGTCTATGCCTTCCCACATCGTTCACCACTTAGCCATGAATTGGGGGCCTTAGCTGGCGGTCTGGGTTATTTCCCTCTTCACGACGGACGTTAGCACCCGCCGTGTGTCTCCCGTGCGTTGACTTCCTGGTATTCGGAGTTTGCATAGGTTTGCTAAGCCGGGATGGCCCGCTAGCCTAAACAGTGCTCTACCCCCAGGAGTCCTACACGAGGCACTACCTAAATAGCTTTCGGGGAGAACCAGCTATCGCCGGCCTTGATTAGCCTTTCACTCCTATCCACACCTCATCGCCTACTTTTGCAACAGTAGAGCGTTCGGGCCTCCAGTAGGTATTACCCTGCCTTCACCCTGGACATGGATAGATCGACCGGCTTCGGGTCTAATCCTAGCGACTGAAACGCCCTATTCGGACTCGGTTTCCCTACGCCTCCCCTATTCGGTTAGGCTCGCCACTAAAATTAACTCGCTGACCCATTATACAAAAGGTACGCCGTCACCCCTTGCGGGGCTCCGACTGCTTGTACGTACGCGGTTTCAGGTTCTATTTCACTCCCCTCTCCGGGGTTCTTTTCGCCTTTCCCTCACGGTACTGGTTCACTATCGGTCGGTAGGTAGTATTTAGCCTTGGAGGATGGTCCCCCCATCTTCAAGCAGGATTACACGTGTCCCGCCCTACTCTCTGTCAACCCTCGAACGCACTTTTCGCTTACGGGGCTATCACCCGCTATGGCCTGACTTTCCAGACAGTTCAGCTAAGTTTGCTCGATTGATGTTGACTGGGCTGCTCCGCGTTCGCTCGCCACTACTTGCGGAATCTCGGTTGATTTCTATTCCTCCGGGTACTGAGATGTTTCAATTCCCCGGGTTCGCTCTGCAAGCCTATGTATTCAGCATGCAGTACGGCCTAAGCCGTGGGTTTCCCCATTCGGACACCTCCGGATCAGAGCTTGTTTGCCAGCTCCCCGAAGATTTCGCGGGCTACCGCGTCCTTCATCGCCTCCTACCGCCAAGGCATCCACCACGTACGCTTATTCGCTTGACCATATAACCCCAATCGTTCTGGAGTCATGGACCAAATAAAATCAATCAGCTGGTATCTCTCTCACGAATGCGACACGCTTTCGAATCACAAGTTGAAATCAACTCGTTCCTCGGCGTCATACCCAAATTCAAATTTTTAAAGAGCGTCCGCAGCAGTGCTGCGATGCATGAGACCACGCGTGCATCGAGACTTTCGACGCGGTGCAGGCGTGGTGTCACGCGGACTGTGAAGCGGGACCTGGTGGAGCCAGCCGGGATCGAACCGGCGACCCCCTGCTTGCAAAGCAGGTGCTCTCCCAGCTGAGCTATGGCCCCTCGGTCAGATCCCCAGAATGGTGGGTCTGGGAAGATTCGAA
>CAVOSA010000024.1:62500-220210 GCA_963698735.1 uncultured Gammaproteobacteria bacterium
GTGCGGAACGACAGCAGGTCGAAATAGCGCCACATCAGGTCGTCGGAGATCGACATCAGCTTGCCGAACATCTGGTCGGCGGGCTCGGCAATGCCTATGTAATTGCCCAGCGACTTCGACATCTTGTTGACGCCGTCGAGCCCCTCGAGCAGCGGCATCGTCAGCACGACCTGCGGCTCCTGGCCGTAGGCCTCCTGCAGCTGGCGGCCGACGAGCAGGTTGAACTTCTGGTCGGTGCCGCCGAGTTCGACGTCGGCCTTGAGCGCCACCGAGTCGTAGCCCTGCACCAGCGGATACAGGAATTCGTGGATCGCGATCGGCTGCCCGGACTTGTAGCGCTTGGCGAAATCGTCGCGCTCGAGCATGCGGGCCACGGTATGACGCGCCGCCAGCTGGATCATTCCAGCCGAACCCATCGCGCTCATCCAGGTCGAATTGAATTCCACGCGGGTCAGCGCCGGGTCGAGGATCTTGAAGATCTGCGCCTGGTAGGTCTCTGCGTTCGCCTTGATTTCGTCGGGCGTGAGCGGGGGACGCGTGGCATTGCGCCCCGTCGGGTCGCCGATCAGCCCGGTGAAGTCGCCGATCAGGAAGATCACGTCGTGGCCGAGCCGCTGGAACATCGCCATGCGATTGATGAGCACGGTGTGGCCGAGGTGCAGGTCGGGCGCAGTCGGGTCGAACCCCGCCTTGACGCGGAGAGGCTGGCCACGGGCAAGCTTCTTGAGAAGGTCGGCCTCGAGCAGCACCTCGGACGCGCCGCGGCGCAGTTCGGCCAGTTGTTGGTCGGCAGGCAGCATCGGTCGGCTCGCTCCAGGCGGTGTTGCGGTGCAAGACGCCGGACTGTAGGGGCTGACGCCCGCGCAGGCAACGGCGGCGGGATCGTGACAGTTGTCACGGAACCTACACGTTTTCCGCAAGGCCATGAAGAAGTTAGGAAAAATGCCGACTTAACAGTTGACTCGTCGCGTTTGCGCAACTAATTTACGCGCCATTGTTGAGTGGGGGTTTCCCTTGCAACCGTCTGATTTCTCTACGCCTGCCCGCGGGCAGTCGCCCGCCAATACCCAATCTTCCCTGCGCCGTCGCTGGCTTACCGGGACCAGCCTGCCGCTGGTCGCCGCGATTGCTGGCGTACTGGCCCTGGCCGCCTGGCCGCGCCACGACGCGCCGACGTCGGTGGATTTGACAGCTCTCGTCGCAGCCCAGCCGGCGGAGTCGGCCACGGCCACCAACACCGACGAGGACTTTCCGGAGAACGTCGAGTACACGGTCCAGCGCAACGACACGCTCGACGAGATCTTCCGCTCCGTCGGCATCGACCTTTCCGCACTGGTTGAACTGCGCGCGCGTCCCGAAGTGCGCCGCGCCCTCGACATCGTGCGCCCGGGCGACATCATCACGTTCACGCACGTCGACGGCGTGCTGCAGTCGCTCAACCGCCAGATCAGCAACACGCTGACGCTTTCGGTGGCGCGCTCCAGCAACGGCTTTGCCGTAAATTACGTCGAGAACCCGCTCGAGACTGAAATCGTCGGCCGCCGCGCGCGGATCACGTCGTCGCTGTTTGCCGCGGGCCAGGACTCCGGCATGTCGGCCGAGACGATCATGACGCTCGCCAACCAGATGTTCGGCTGGGACATCGACTTCGCGCTCGACATCCGCGAGGGCGACGAATTCAGCGTGCTCTACGAGCAGAAATTCCAGGACGGCGAATACGTCAACGACGGGCGCGTGCTGGCCGCCGAATTCGTCAACCAGGGCAAGACCCATCGCGCCGTGTGGTTCCAGTCGCAGGACGGCGAAGTGCAGGGTTACTTCACGCCGGAAGGCAAGGGCATGCGCAAGGCCTTCCTGCGTGCCCCTCTCGACTTCACGCGCGTCAGCTCCGTCTTCAACCCGCGCCGCGTGCATCCGATCAGCGGTCGCGTGCGTGCGCACAAGGGCGTCGACTATGCCGCGCCCACCGGAACGCCGATCTGGGCAGCCGGCGACGGACGCGTCGAGTTCAAGGGCCGCAAGGGCGGCTATGGCAACGTCGTGATGATCGATCACGGCAAGGGCGTCAGCACCGTGTACGGCCACATGTCGCGGTTCGGCAAGTCGGCGCGCGCCGGCTCGCGCGTGAAACAGGGCGACATCATCGGCTACGTCGGCATGACCGGCGCGGCGACGGGACCGCACCTGCATTACGAATACCGCGTGAAGGGCGTGCACAAGAACCCGGCGACGATCCCGATGCCGCGCACCGAGATCCCGTCGACCTACCTCGCGGAGTTCCGCCGCCAGAGCGAATCGGCGATGGCGAAACTCGAACTCACGAGCGGCCAGGGTCCGACGGCGCAGCTCGCCAGCCGCTGACGCCGTCGAGCCGTTGTTACCCGCAATCGTGCGACCCCTCCCGCAAAGCGGGAGAGGTGAAGGCAATCACACCACGCGCAACTTGAAGCCGGCCGCCTCGAGGTAGCCGGCTTCCTGTTCGAGGTCGATCGCGGTCAGCGGGTGTTCGTCCAGCCACCCGCGCGGAAACGCCAGTTCCGCACCCTTCGTCTTCACCGCGAGCCGGATGTCGGGCAGCGAGCGTGGCCCGCGCCCGCGGTGCAGCAGCACCGCCAGCCGCAGCAGTACGACCAGGTACAGCGCTTTCAGGTGCCACGGCGGCATCAGGTCGTCGAGCGACGCCAGCGTCAGCTTGCGCCGGTGCCCGCCGACGATGGCCGCGAGCAACTGCTGTTCGTGGCTCGGAAAGCCCGGCATGTCGGCATGCTGCAGCAGGTAGGCGCCGTGCCGCTGGTACTGCGAATGCGCGATGTCCAGCCCGACTTCGTGCAGGCGCGCTGCCCAGCCAAGGACGGGCTCGGCCAGCGGATCGTCGAGTCCCCAGTCGGCGCGGACCTGGCGCATGAAACCGAGCGCCGTGGCTTCGACGCGGTCGGCCTGCGCAGTGTCGACGTGGAAGCGGCCTTCCATCGCGCGCACGCTGCGGACCCGCGCGTCCTCGTCGGTGAGTCGCCCCAGCAGGTCGTAGAGCAGACCTTCGCGCAACGCGCCGTCGGCGACGCGCATCGCCTCGATGCCAAGGCAGTCGAACACCTCGAGGATGATGGCAAGGCCGCCCGGCAGCACTTCCTGCCGCTCGGGCGACAGGCCCGGCAGCTTCAGCCGCGAGGCGGCACCGGCCCGCAGGCATTCCTGCAGCAGCCACTCGAGTCCGGCGCGATCGACGTGCTTCGCGGCCGGATCCCGTGCCTGCAGCACGTCCCCAACCGCGCGCAACGTGCCGGAGGCCCCGTACGCGATGTCCCACTCCGAGCGCTTGAACCGGTTGATGACGGGCTCGAGTTCGAGTTGCGCAGCCGTGCGCGCGCGCTTCATGCGCTTCTCGGTGATCTCGCCATCGGCAAAGAACCGCTCGCTCAGACTCACGCAGCCCATGTAGAGGCTTTCGAGCCGCTTGGCCGCCAGGCCTTCGCCGATGATGAGTTCCGTGCTGCCGCCGCCGATGTCCACCACCAGCCGATGGCCGCCTTCGTGCGGCGTCGTGTGCGCTACGCCGAGGTGGATGAGCCGCGCTTCCTCGACGCCAGAGATGATTTCGATCGGGTGCCCGAGCGCGTCCCGGGCGCGCTCGAGGAACGCGCCCCTGCGCTTCGCCTTGCGCAGCGTGTTGGTGCCGACGACGCGCACGCTTTCGGCGCGCATGTCGCTCAACCGCTGGCCGAACCGCTCGAGGCACTGCAGGGCGCGCTGTGTCGATTCGCGGCTCAGCCGGCCCTGTTCATCGAGACCCGCCGCGAGGCGCACCATTTCGCGCAGGCGGTCGAGCACGATGAGCTGCCCGTGGTTGTAACGGGCGACGATCATGTGGAAGCTGTTCGAGCCCAGGTCCACCGCCGCAAGGACGTCGGGCACACGATTCGGCACGGCGGCGAGTCAGCCCGTCAGGTGGAGAAGGACGAACCGCACCCGCAGGTGGTCTGGGCGTTGGGATTGCGGATCACGAACTGCGCGCCTTCGAGATCCTCGCGGTAGTCGATCTCGGCGCCGGTGAGGTACTGGAAGCTCATCGGATCGACGAGCAGGCGGACGCCCCGGTTCTCGACGCAGGTATCCCCTTCTTCCTCGTTCTCGTCGAACGTGAAGCCATACTGAAACCCGGAGCACCCGCCCCCGGACACGAACACCCGCAACTTCAGGTTCGGGTTGCCTTCTTCCTGGATCAGCTCGCTCACCTTGAGCGCGGCCGAGTCGGTGAAGACCAGCAGGGGGGCGTCGGCCGTTTCGGTCAGCGCAGTGGCGTCGGTCATGCAAGCTCCGTGCGTCGTCGCAGGCCGTCGGATATGGGGACGAATTTTAGCTTACCACCCCCGGCCCTGAAAGCGCGGGGCTCAGGGCGCAATCGCCGGCTGGCCCTCGATTTTCCAAGGGAAAGTCTGCTGCACGGGCGCGCGGAGCTTGGTCGAGTGCACCCGGACGTCGGTTTCGAACGGCTGGAAGCCCTCCGGCAGACTCACGGTCTGCTCGATCGTCTGGAAATAACGGAAGGAAAATGGCAGTTCGGCCCGCGGCTTGCCGAGCAGCTCACCGACGGAATGGCGCGCTGGCGCGTCGCCCTGCATGCCGATCAGGGTGATCTGGGCGAGCCCCGCAACGACGCTCTCGTGGCGCATGGCCTGCACCAGCGTGAGCTTGAGCTTCACCTGGCGCGGCTCCTCGCCGGGCAGCACCTCGAAGCGCTGGACGCGCAGGCCCTGGATGCCGTCGGCAGGCGACACGATGCTGCGGTAGAACGCGAGATCGTCGCTCTGGCGCGCGAGTTGCGACTGCAGGCCGCCGAGCGTGCGCTCGATCTGGCCGTATGCGTCGCGGTCGAGCCGCCGCGCCATCTCGAGCTCGGCCACCTTCGCGTGCAGGCGCTTGTTCTCGAATTCGAGCCGCCCGACTCCCTCCTGCAGCACGCTGCGCTGCTCGGCCTCCGCCGCCGCGTCATGTCCAGCGGACCGCTGGCCCTGGCCGTAGCCGATCCACCCCGCAAGCACCATCAGCAGGATCGCTGCGAACGCAGCGACCACCCCTCGGGGCCGAACCTTGCGCTCGCTATCGATTGTCACTTCCTGGGTTCCTCGGATGCCTCGTCGACCTGCTGTTCGACCGTGTGCTGCGGACCACCGGTGTCGACGGCAGGGGGGGCAATGCTCGGCCGGCGACGCCGGCGTGGAGCCCTGCTCGCGGGCATGCTCAGCAACTCGTCGGTCAGCCAGTCCGGCCGTGGCGGCGGACCTGCCTCGAACGCGCGCTCGCCGAGTTCCTGCAACGCGCGGACATACACGGCACGCTTGAAATAGATGACCTCTCGCACCGGAGCCCAGTAGTCGACCCACCGCCCGGAGTCGAATTCCGGCTCCGACGTCGCTGCAAAATTGAACCGCGAATCGTCGCCCAGCATCCGCAGCAGGAACCAGCGCTGCTTCTGGCCGATGCAGACCGGGTTGCCCCGACGGCGCACGTACTGGCGTGGCAACCGGTAGCGCAACCACCGGCTCGTTCCGGCCACGAGTTCGACGTCGCTGTGCACGAGACCGACCTCCTCGTGCAATTCCCGGTACAGCGCTTCTTCCGGCTGCTCGTTGCGCCTGACACCGCCCTGCGGGAACTGCCAGCCGCGACCGTCCCGACGTCCGCCGAGGAACAGTTCTCCGCCGTCGCGCATCAGGATGATGCCGACATTGGCGCGAAATCCCTGGCTGTCGATGTAGTCGCTCATGGGCTGCGTAAGGTCCGGTGGCGGTTGATTTTTTCACATCGGCGGCAACCGCACAAAAACATCGGTCGCGACGACGGCGCTTGTGGCCGCGCGTCCGCTTCCCTACCCTTCGTTCCATTCGCGGGGGCCGATTGCACAGACTTCCTCTCATTCCGGTGTTCGTCGTGCTCGGCACGGCGACGCTCGTCCTGCTCCTGCTGTCGCTGATGCTCGGCAGCGTGCACGTCGAACCCTCCGCGGTCTGGGGTGCACTGTGGCATGCCGAGCCATCCCTCGCTCGCGATGTCGTCCTGGACCTGCGCCTGCCACGTGCGCTGACCGCTTTCGCGGTCGGCGGCCTGCTTGGTCTGGCGGGCGCCCTGCTGCAGGTGCTGCTGCGAAACCCGCTGGCGGACCCATATGTGCTCGGTGTCTCGGGCGGCGCGTCGGTCACGGCGCTGCTGGCCTTGATGGCCGGAATGTCAGCCGTGATGGTCGATGCGGCGGCCGGGGCCGGTGCCCTGGCTGCCTGCGCGCTCGTGTTCGCGCTCGCGCAGGGTCGCGGCGGCTGGACGCCGACCCGCTTGCTGCTTACCGGCGTGGTCGTCGCCGCCGGCGCCGGTTCGATCGTGAGCCTGCTGCTCGCCATGAGCGACGACACGCGACTGCGCGGCATGGTGTTCTGGCTGCTGGGTGACCTGACGCGCGGCGACCGCTGGGGCTGGCTGCTCGCCCTGCTCACGGCGGCAACCATGGTCTGCGTCGCGCTCGGGCGTCCGCTCAACGTGCTCGCACGCGGCGAGACCATCGCTGCCACCGTCGGGCTCGACGTCCGCAGGGTGCGGAGCATAGTGTTCGTGCTGAGCTCCGTGCTGACGGGTTGCGCGGTAAGCACTGCCGGCAGCATCGGTTTCGTGGGTCTGGTGACGCCCCACCTCGTGCGCCTCGCGCTAGGCAATGACCAGCGCGTGGTGCTCGCCGGCTCGGCGTTGCTCGGCGGCGTGGTGCTGATGACGGCGGACCTCGCCTCGCGCCTGCTGCTGGCGCCGAGGCAACTGCCGGTCGGCGCACTCACCGCCCTGGTCGGCGTGCCGATCTTCCTGCTGCTGATGCTGCGACAGCGCAGCTAGCAGGTCGCGTGGCGGTCGCCGCCTGCTCGCTTGGCCTGGTGCAAAGCCGAGTGGGCGCGGGCAAGCCACTCGTCGGCGGTCGCCTTGCGCTCATCCGCCGCGGGCAGATCGGCTGGATCCAGCCCGGCGATGCCGATGGAAACGGTGACGAGGCCTCGACCATCGCGCGAGGACTCGACAGGCACCGCGCGGACGGCCGCGAGGATGCGTTCTGCCAGTTGCACGGCGAACTCCGGTCGGGTCGCGGGCAGCAGCGCCGCAAACTCGTCCTCGCCGAGACAGGCAAAGGAGTCGCTGGCCCGGACCTGGGCTTCGACCAGGGTGCCGATTTCGAGCAGCGCGGCGTCGCCAGCTGCGATTCCATGCTTTTCGTTGATGGCAGCCAGCCGGTCGACGTCGATGACGAGACAACTCGCTGCCTCCTTGTGGCGTGCGCTGGCAGCCACCTGCTCGCGCATGCGCGCGAGAAAATAGTGCCGGCTGTTCCAGCCCGTGAGCGGATCGACCACCCCGGCACGAAGCAGCCGCGCACGATGCAGCAGCCGCTCCGCGCTCGCCAGCACCTGTGCGGCGATGTGATCGAGCCAGGCAGGCTCGAGCGCGGCGACAGCGACCGGTCCTTTGCGACTGCCGATGTTGTAGACGCCGGCGACGCCGCCGCTCCGCGGCAGCGGCAGCAATGTCACGTACCTGCAGCCCGCATCCGCGGCGATCAACAGCCCATGGTCCGCCGCGTGATAGGGACCGGACCAGGGTGCATGCAGTGTGCCGTAGCCCGGCGCCACGCCAGCCAGGCTGTCGGTGAACTGCAAACCCGGCCAGGCCTCGGCCCCCATGTCCTCGGCCGCGGCCAGCAGCCGCAGTTCGTGGCGCGGGTCGAACAGCAGCAATACGCCATTGAGCGATTCGTCCGCGAGCGCGGGCGGACGCGCAAGCGCCGCTGCCAGCTGGCCGAGGGAACGCGACGCCATCAGGCCGTTGGACCAGGCCAGCACCTGCTCGGGCAGGGTGGTATGGGCCGGCATGCGTCTCAGCGACTCGCTTCGTCGCGCGCGGCCTGGCGCACGCGCAGGTATTCGTTCCCCTGCTTCATCATCGCGACAAAGGCAGCGGCATCTCCCTCGTGCACGGCCCGGCAAAGGCGCTCGACGGCCGCACGCAGTGCGTTGAGCGACTCCTCGCCGTAGTCGTTGAGGCTCTGGATCTCGTAGTAAAGGTCCGGATTCTCCGCCGCGACCCTGGTGGCGACGTCGAGTTGCGCGTCGAAAGTCGTGCTCGACATCCGCGCGAGGCGCGGCGCCGCTTCGCCGCTCTCGGCCAGCGCCGTGAAGAACGCGATGTTGAGCGCGTGCGAAAGACCCAGCACGAAAGCGATCAGGCGGTCGTGCTCGTCGAGACCCATCACGACGAGGTCGGCCATCGTCGAACCGAACAGTGCGCGCGCTTCCGCGAGCGCCGGGGCATCGCCGAGGTCGATGAAGATCACGTGGCGACCCGAGAGCAATTCGGTGTCCGGGCCGAACATGGGGTGCACCGAAGTGACGTGGCACCCTGCGGCCTGCAGTTTCTCCAGCCCCGAGCGCAGCGGGGTCTTGAGCGAGCCGATGTCGAACACGATGCCACGCGGCCGTCGCGCGGCCAGTTCACCGAGCACTTCGTTCGCGATGCGGATCGGCGTCGCGACGACGATGAGGTCGTGGTGCAGGTCGCAGGATTTCCAGTCCGCGACGTAGTCGTAACCTGGCACGTCGCCCGAGGGATCGGCGACCGTGACGGCGAAACCCTGTGCCGCCAGGAAGTCGGCCACCCAGTGACCCATCTTGCCGCGACCGCCGATGACCAGCGCGCTGCGCCCCGATCCGCGGCCCTGGCTGGCGACGCGCGCCCGCTCCTGCGTCGTGAGGGACCCGCGGATCAACGACTGCAGCAGCGCTTCGGCGAGCGCGGGCGAGACGCCGAGCGCCTCCGCGTCCTGCCGCGCCTTGAGCAACACTTCGCGTTCCCGACGGAAATCACGGGTCGGCTGGCCCGCCGAACGCTTGACCTCGGCAATCTGCTTGCCTAACGACTGCCGTTCGGCGACGAGCTGCAGCAGTTCGCGGTCGATGACGTCGAGTCGGGCGCGGAGCTCTGCGAGGGATTTCATGCGGGCGCAACGAGGGATGACCGATTCCTTTTACCGGTCGGAAGCCACACGCCGCAAGAGATCGCGCACGCTGGCTCGGGCATAATCCAGTCCTGACGCCTGTGTGGACGATCCCGACGATGATGCACTCCGGAACGCTGCCCTCGACGCTGCCCGACGACCCGATGCCGATCTTCGAGGCCTGGTATCGCGAGGCCCGCGAGCAGAAAGTGCAGCCGAACCCCGACTCGATGGTGCTCGCCTCGGCCACGCCGGATGGCGCGCCGTCCGCGCGGGTCGTGCTCTGCAAGAAGCTGATCTCGAGCCCGGGTTATGTCACATTCTTCACCAACTACGACAGTCGCAAGGGCCAGGAACTCGCTGCGAACCCGCGGGTGGCAGGCGTCCTGCATTGGGACACCGTGAGCCGTCAGGTCCGGCTCGAGGGCCGGGTCGTGCTTTGCCCGCCTGAAGAGAGCGACGAGTATTTCTCGTCGCGCGCCATCGACAGCCGCATCGGCGCATGGGCGAGCCTGCAGAGCCAGCCGCTCGATTCGCGCACCACACTGCTGAAGCGTGTCGCAGTCGAAGCCGCCCGCCACGGCACCGCACCCACGCGTCCACCGCACTGGGGCGGATATCATTTCTGGCCGGATGCAATCGAACTCTGGTGCGAGGGCGCGTTCCGTGTCCACGACCGGGCGCGCTGGACACGCTCGCTCGCGCCGGCGGGCACCACTGGATTCGTGCCGGGGCCGTGGCAGGCCACGCGCCTCTATCCATGACCTGACCCGGGCCATGACACATTCCTATGGCTGAACGCACCTTCCTCGGCACACTGCGGCTCGCTGCGCTGGTCGCGCTCCTGATCTTCGTCGCGCTCGGCGCGTGGCTCGACCGCGCGCGCAGCCGCGACTGGGACGCGCCGCTGCGCATCACGGTGTATCCCGTGACCGAATCGACGGACGCCGGCGTGCGTGCCTACACGGCCGCGCTGACGGCCGCGGACTTCCGCGACGTTGAAACATTCTTCGCGGAAGAAGCCGAGGACTACGACGTGGAACTCGCGCAGCCCGTCCGCATCCGTGTCTCGCATGCCGCGACAGCCCTGCCTCCGGCGCTCCCGGACCGGCCCGGTGCGCTCACGATTGCGCTCTGGAGCCTGCGCCTGCGCTATTTCGCCGCCAGAACCGCGTGGAACGATCCCTTGCCCACACCCGACATCCAGGTCTTCGCCGTCTATTCGCCGCTGCGACCCGGCTCCATGGCCATGCCTGATTCGGTCGGCCTCAGCAAAGGACTCGTGGCGGTGACGCACCTGTACGGCGACCGGGAGGCGACCGAGCGCAACCATGTGGTACTGGTGCACGAGGTCCTGCATACGCTCGGCGCCACCGACAAGTACGACCCCGCGACCAGCCAGCCACTGGTGCCTTTCGGGCTCGGCGAGCCCGACCTGCAACCCCTGTTTCCGCAGCAGTTCGGCGAGATCATGGCGGGCCGGATCGCCATCGACTGGCGTGAGGCCGTCATTGCCGGCAGCCTCGATGACATGCTGGTCGGCCCGCAGACTGCAAGCGAAATCGGGTGGACTCCGTGACCGCCGCCGCGCTCAGTTGCACGTCGGTCACCGTGGAGGTCCCTGGACGCACGCTCGTGCACAACCTGCAACTCGACCTGCCGGCCGGCCGCGTGCTCGTCGTGCTCGGCCGCAACGGCTCCGGGAAGAGCTCGACGCTGCACACGCTGGCAGGACTGCGCCCGCCCGCGCACGGCGTAGTACGCATCACCGGGCGTCCGCTGCAACAGTGGCCGCGCCGCGAGCTTGCCCGCACGCTCGGCCTGCTGCCGCAACTGGTGGAAGATCCGTTCCCGGCAACTGCGCTCGAAGCCGTGCTGGTGGGACGGCACCCGCACCTCGACTTCTGGGCCTGGGAAAGCGTCGAGGACCGCGGCGCCGCGCTGCGCGCGCTCGAGTCGGTGGATCTCGCCGGCCTCGAACAGCGCGACATCGCAACCCTGTCGGGCGGCGAGCGGCGGCGACTGTCGATCGCAACCATCCTTGCGCAGGACCCGTCCATCTTCCTGCTCGACGAACCCATCCATCAGCTCGACCCGCAACACCAACTGGACGTGCTGCAGTTGTTCCGCCGGCTCGCGGACGCAGGCCGCACCGTCGTGGTCAGCCTGCACGACATCGGACTCGCGGCACGCTTCGCCGACTCCGCCTTGCTGTTGTTCGGCGACGGCCGCTGGCATTGCGGCGACTGCAGCGCAGTACTGAACGAGCAATCGATCGGCGAGCTGTACGGCATCGCCGTGCGTGAACTGCGCTGGGAACACGGACGGACATTCGTCGCGGCCTAGCCGCTCAGCCGATCGGGATCTCGCGACCGTGCACCGCAAGCCAGGCAGCGAAGCTCTGCAGCTGCGGATTGATGGAACGCGAGAACTCCACGCTCCGCGCGCGGCAGAAGTCGCCGCTGAAATCGTGATTGAACTGGAACATGTTGCCGAGATCCTCGGCACCCGGAAACCCGAGTCCGCGATAGACGTCGAACGGAACGTGATCGTGCACGACCTCGCGACCCAGTGTGCGCGTCAACCCGGCCGCCATCTGCGCGCCCGTCAGGTGCTCGCCGGCGATGCCGACCGTGCGGCCCTGGAACTCGTTGCCGCGCCTGAAGATTCCGTGCGCGCAGCGGCCGATGTCTTCCGCCGCGATGCCGGGCAGCGGACGGTCACCCATCGGCAGCGCGAAGTGCAGCCGGCCGTCGGGGCCCAGTTTCGGGCCCATGCCGAAGTGGATCAGGTTGTCCCAGTAGAACGAGGTCAGCAGGCACGTCGTCGGCACGCCCGTCGCGCGGAAATAGTCGTCCGCCTCGCCCTTCACGTCGAAGTGCGGAACCTTGTAGTTGCCCATGAGCGTGGGCATGCGCGGATCGTCGAGCTTGACCCAGCGCCGCGAGTCTTCGAGCGTGGACCACACGACGTGCTGCACTCCCGCCTGCTTGGCTGCATCGGCCATCGCATGGGCCTCGGCCCGCTCCTGGTCGGGCGAGAAGTGGTTCCAGAAGAATGTCACGCAATAGGCGCCGTAGGCGCCCGTAAACGCGCGCGCGACGGCGGCCTTGTCGGCGATGTCGGCCGCGACGACTTCGGCGCCGGCCGCGGCGAGTGCCCGCGCCTTCGGCGAATCCGGGTCGCGCGTGATCGCACGCACCGCGAACTCGCCGCCCGGGTCGGCCAGGATTGAACGCACGAGGCCACCGCCCTGTGCGCCGGTTGCGCCGGCCACTGCAATGATCTTCCTGGTCATGGTCGAATGCCCTCCTGCATGGATCAGCAAAAGATAGCGTCGTGGATCGACTGGTGCAGCCTGCCGTTCGTAGCGAGCACACCCGTGCTCTGCGGCGTGAACGGCTGCCCTTCCAGGTCGGTGAACCTGCCGCCGGCCGCTTCGACGATCACTGCGCAGGCGCCGACGTCGAGGATGTTGACGTCGGACTCGACGACCGCATCGATGCGGCCGGAGGCAAGCAGGTGATACTGCAGGAAATCGCCGTAGCCGCGGATGCGGCTCAATCGCCCGACGAGCCGGCCGAATGCGGGCCAGTGCGGACCGGTCGCCAGCGTCTTCAGGTTGCCCGTCGACAGCGCGGCGGCTTCGATCGTGTCGATCGCGCTCACGCGCAGCGGCTGGTCGTTCAACCAGGCGCCCACGCCGATTTCGCCGTACGCCAGCTCGCCGTACACGGGCGCGGACGAAACGCCGACGATCAGCCGGCCCTTGTGCATCAATGCGATCTGCGTCGAAAACATCGGGTATTCGCGCACAAACGCCTTGGTGCCGTCGATCGGATCGACGAACCAGACGTAGTCCGCGTCGAGGGCGGTCGTGCCCGTTTCCTCGCCGTGGAAGCCGTGCGCCGGAAACCTCGCCGCGATCAGCGAGCGGATCGCCTTCTCGGTCTCGACGTCGGCCTCGGTGACCGGCGACTTGTCGGCCTTGATCGTGATCTGGAGGTTGCGCTGGTAGTAGTGGCGCACGATGTCGGCCGCGACGTGTGCGGCCTCGAGTGCGGCGGCAAGAAACTCAGAGTGCGGCATGAGAAGACCCCGAAGACGAGCCGCCATAGTACCGCGGCTTTCTTGACATCACCGCGCGCCTTCCCTACCGTGCGGCCTCCGACAGGTGATCCCGCGAGCGCAGGCTCAGGGAGAACGGGAAGCCGGTCAGATTCCGGCGCTGCCCCCGCAACGGTAGTCGAGTCAAGCTTCATCACCCGGACTGCAAGGTCCGGCACCCACTGCGTAAAACGGCGCGGGAAGGGGATGCAGGCAGGGTCCAAAGCCCGCTCGAGAGTCCGGAGACCGGCCTGCCGATCGAGACCAGCCTCGCGGCGGGCGAGCGGCAGGACCTCGGGCGTCATTCCGTCCATCGGTTGACGCCCCGTTCCGCCATACCCCCACGTTGCTGGAATTTTTTACGGCGCCTGCCTGGGCGCCCGCTCGGGGTGTGGCAAGACGATGTCCGGTTCCAGTTTTTCTTTTTCGCATTCGAGTTCCGTGCGTCTGTCCCGTCACCTCGCACTGCCCGTCCTGGCAGTGCTTGGGGCGGCGGCGGCCGGCGCCGAGGTGCTGCCGGAGAACACCGTCATCGTGACGGCCACGCGCGTGCCGACGCCGGCCGATGAGATCCTGGCGCCGGTCGTGCTCATCGACCGCGCTACCATCGAGCGCAGCAATGCCGGCGACGCCGCCGAGCTGCTGCGCTTCCATGCCGGCTTCGACCTCGGCCGCAACGGCGGCCCCGGCCAGCCGACAGCGCTGTTCATCCGTGGCGCCGAGAGCAATCACACGCTGGTGCTCATCGACGGCGTGCGCATCAATCCCGGCACGATCGGCCTGCCGGCCCTGCAGAACATCTCGCCCGACATGATCGAGCGCATCGAGGTGGTGAAGGGCCCGCGTTCGACGCTCTGGGGCAGCGACGCCATCGGCGGCGTGGTCAACGTCGTGACGCGCCGCGGCTCACAGGCGGGCTGGGTCATGGAGGCGGGCTACGGCGACTACGACACGCAACGCGCGAGCTTGATTGGCGGCTTCAAGCTTGGCGAAGCGGCGGACCTCGACCTCGGCGTGTCCTGGATCGACAGCGACGGTTTCCCCACGCGCACCACCGACGACACGGACCGCGGCTTCGACAACCTCACCGCCAACCTGGCGCTGCGCGCGGACCTCGGGCCGGCGGAGGTCACGGTGCAGCACTGGCGCACGCAGGGCACGTCGGAGTACTCGGACTTCTTCCTGACGCCCGTCGACCAGGATTTCGAAACGTCGACGACGGCCGTCGGAAGTGCGACTGCCGGTCGGTGAGGACGGCGAAGCCCGTGTGGCGCTCAACCACATGGAGGACCTCATCGAGCAGAACCAGTCGGCCGACTTCCTCGAGACCAGGCGAGACACGCTCGACGCGCAGTACGACTGGAAACTCAATTCGGTGCACGCGCTCGGTGTCGGCGCCATGTACTCGCGCGAAAAGGCCAGCAGCGAATCGTACGGCGAGGGCTTCAAGGCCGACACCGACATGGTCAACGTCTATGTGCAGGACCGTATCGCCACCGGCCCGCACCTGGCGATGCTGGCGCTCGGCTATACGGATCACGAAACCGCCGGCTCCGAAGTCACGTGGAACGCCGAATACGGCTACGCCTTCACCGATCGGACGCGCGTGTATGGATTGACGGGCAGCGGCTTTCGCGCGCCGGATGCCACCGATCGCTTCGGCTATGGCGGCAACCCGGACCTCAAGCCCGAGACCTCGCGCAACTACGAGATCGGCGTGCGGCACTCGCTCACGCCGCAGCAGTCGCTCGAAGTGTCGGCGTTCCATACCGACATCGACGACCTGATCGATTTCACCGTGCTTTCCTACGACCCGTTCGAGGGCGTGAACCAGAACGTGGCCGCAGCCCGGATTCGCGGCATCGAAGCAGCGTGGGCCTTCACCGGCCAGCTCTGGCAGGCCCGCGTCGAGGCGATCTACCAGGAACCACGTGACCGCTCTGACGATTCGCGGCTGTTGCGCCGTGCGCAGGAAAGCCTCACCGTAAGCTTGACGCGCGCGTTCGGCCCGGTGCTCCTGGGCCTCGACGTGCTGGCGACGGGCGATCGCAAGGATTTTGGATTCCCGAACGACGTCACGCTCGACGGCTACGTGCTGGCGAACCTGACCGCCGAATGGCAGGCGACGCCGGGCTTTGCGCTGATCGCGCGCGTTGAGAACCTGCTCGACGAGGACTACGAACTCGCCAGCACATTCAACACGCCGGATCGAGGCGTTTACGTGGCGATGCGGTACGCTCCCGGCGCCGGCAACAAGGTCAAGTAACCAGGCAACCAACCATGGGCCACCGACTCAGCAGGATCTACACGCGCACCGGCGACGACGGCAGCACGGGCCTCGGCGACGGCATGCGGGTGCCGAAAGAGCACCTGCGCGTCGAGGCGTATGGCACGGTGGACGAAGCCAACAGCTCGCTCGGCGTCGTGCTGGCCGTGCCGGGCCTGCCGGATGCGGTGCGTGCAACACTGACCGACGTCCAGCATGACCTGTTCGATCTCGGCGGCGAGCTCTGCATTCCGGGCCATCGCGCGATTACTGCGGCTTACGTGGAGCGACTCGAGCAGGCGCTCGATGCGTTCAACGAAGGCCTGCCGCCGCTGAAGGATTTCATCCTGCCGGGTGGCGGGCCAGCCGCAGCGGCGTGCCATCTCGCCCGCACGGTTGCGCGGCGTGCCGAGCGACGCGTGTGGGCGCTCGCCCGTGCGGAGTTCGTTGCACCCGAGGTGCCGCAGTACCTCAACCGGCTGTCAGACCTGCTGTTCGTGATCGCTCGCGTGCTGGCGCGGCATGAGCACGGCAGCGAGGTGCTCTGGCGCCGTCGATGACTGGACGCGGCTGCGACAACTGGACGCGGCTGCGATATCCCGGTCCGGCGTGGAAGACACGCCGTGAATACATCCCTGTAGGCTCGCACGCGCCGTCCATGGCGCGTGACGGTCTTCCACGCCGGAACGGAACACCGCATCCGCTCGCGCAGTGACTGTCGGGACGATCGCAGGCGCCGATCGATTCGGAGTCTGGCTGATCAGCCCGATTCACCGCCGCCGCTGGCACACCCTCCACCACTGCCAGGCGACGCAGTAGCTCAACGCTCTTGTCGGCGTCGCGCGACGCGCGCGCCAATCACCGCGCAGCCAGATCAACAGCACGAGCGCAAATGCATAGCCAATGCGCAGTCGCGTCCGGTTCCGTGCGATTTCGAGAGACCGTCACGCGCCATGGACGGCGCGTGCGAGCCTACAGGGATGTATTCACGGCGTGTCTCTCGAAATCGCACGGAACCGGACGCGACTGCGCCGGCAATGCAGCATGAGGCGAACGCAGCGGGCTAACGCGTTAATGCGGCTCGGGCGCGAGCGCGCTCGAGCGCCGCGCACGTGACCTCGACGCCCTGCGCAAGCCGCGGGGACGCACGCGTCACCAGGTCAGACGGCAGCCTGAACACGTTGCCCTCACGCACCGCCCGCATTCGGGGCCAGCGCTCCCACAGCGTCATTGGCTCCGCGATCGTGTCGTCCGTGCTCAGGATCACCTGCGGATCCGCAGCCAGCACGGCCTCAGCCGAGATCGCCGGCGCCAACTGCGGCAGGCCGGCGAAGACGTTGCGGCCGCCGCAGAGTTCGACGATCTCGCTGATCACATGGCGCCCGTTCACGGTGTAGATCGGCTCGTCGTCGATCTGGATGAACACGGTCAGCGGCGACCGCTTCGAGTACTGCGCGCGCTGTTGCGCCACGCGCGCCTCGAAGTCACGCGCCGCTCGCTCGGCGACGGCTGAAGTGCCGGCGAGCCGGCCCACCTGCCGCAACGCCCGCGGCACGTCGGCGAGGCTCTGTGTCGGCACTTCGACGATGTTGAGGCCCAGTGCGCGCAGCCGCGAGATCGTGGTCTCCGGTGTGCCGGTCGGCCAGACCAGCACGACATCGGGTCGCAGCGCGAGCACGGCCTCCGGATCGACGCGCCACGCATCGCCCACGCGCGGCACGGCCTTCGCGGCAGCCGGATAGTCGCTGAACTCGACGGTGCCGACGAGCATCGCGCCCGCACCCGCCGCATACGCGATCTCCGTCAGGTTGGGAGCCAGGCTGATGAGACGTGGCCTGGCGGCCGCGGTCCCGGCCTGGGCAGCCGCAGCAAGGAGCGAGCCGACGATCAGGGCGGCACGGATGGCCCGCATGACTGCGCCACGGAACTGGTGCGGTCCACTGCGCGCGCGCTGCCTGGGCAGGCGCTGCGTAGCCGACATGGTCGTGAGCATCTGCTTCAGACAGCCGCGCCGGTGATGACCAGCAGCGCGATGGCCGCAATCCAGATCCACAGTGAGCGCTGCACGATGCGCCAGGCGCCACGCGCGGTCGCGAGGTCGAGCTGCTCAGGGGGGACCGCGGCAAGACTCGGCTGCAGTGAACCTCTGCCCGCGTGGGCGAGCAGGTCCTCGGCACGATCCAGCACGCCGGATGCCGGACCAACCCGCTCGACCGCGGAACGCCAGTTGCCGACGGCATCCTCGAAGCTGCCGGCGAACGCATAGGCCAGCGCAGCGAGGCGCGCGGGAATCCAGGCGAGCACGCCGTGAATGACGGCCAGGACGCTGCCGAGGTCACCGTGCATCCGTGGCACGCCCTGCCGCGCCGCCTCGAAAGCCGCTCGCCGCCGCAACATGTCGCTGACACGATAGAGCCAGGCGCCGCCGGCCCCCAGCACCATGAACCAGAAGACCACGCCGAAAATGCGGTTGTTGGCCTGGATGAAGATCGCATCTTCCACGGCCTCGCGCGCGCCACCGCCGAGCGCCGTCGGGCTGGACTCAAGCAGTTCCTTGCCGCGGCGCAGGGCTTCGTCCCGGTCATGGCGTTCGAGCGCCGCGGCGTAGTCGTCCACTTCGTCCTTGAGGTCCCGCGGCCCGAAGGCAAACAGCAGCACGAACACGGCGAATGCGAACTCCAGCAGCCCGAGCAGGTGCGGATCGAGCCAGCGCGCGACCAGGATGACCGGCAACACCGGCAGCGCGATCAGCAACAGCGCCGCAACGATGACGGCCAGGCCCGTACGTCCGGCGAGGGCGCGATCGGCCCAGTCGAAATACGGGTCGAGCCAGCGCCATTCGCGCAGGTGCAGCAGGTGCGTGAGCCCGCGCTCGCAGAACAACGCGAACAGCAGTGCCAGCAGGCTCATGCGGGGGCAACCTCCAGTTCGAACTGGACGAGCGATCGCAACCGCGGCCAGTCGAAAGCCAGGCCGGGATCCGTCTTGCGCCCAGGCGCGATGTCGCTATGGCCGACCACGCGTTCCGGCGACAGCCCCGGGTAACTGCGGCAGAGCATGGCGATCACCCGGGCGAGCATGGCGTACTGTGTTGATTCATAGGGTAAATCGTCGGCGCCTTCGAGCTCGATGCCGATCGAGAAGTCGTTGCAGCGCTCGCGCCCCTGCCACGACGAGACCCCGGCATGCCAGGCCCGGCGGTGGAACGGGACATACTGCACGACCTCACCGCTGCGCAGCAGCAGCAGGTGTGACGACACCCTCAGGTCGGCGACAGTGGCGAAATAGGGGTGCGCTGCGCCCGGCAGCCGGTTCGTGAACAGCAGGTCGATCCATGGGCCGCCGAACTCGCCAGGCGGCAGGCTGATGCCATGCACGACGATGAGGTCGGGTTCGACGCCGGGCGGCCGGTCGTCGCAATTGGGCGACGACACCTGCCGGGCCGGTTCCAGCAGGCCGTGTCCGGTGTCGATGGCAAAGCGCGCGGCAGGCGGATTCGCGGGGCGTTGACGTCGCATCACGCACATCATGCCCTAAAATCCCACCATGACGCCTGCCCCCGCCGCCCGCTCCCTGCACCCGCTCGCCGAGCGCGACCTGCGTGTCGTCTGGCATCCCTGCACGCAGATGAAGGACCACGAGTGGCTGCCGCTGACCCCGATCGCACGCGGGGCAGGCGTCTGGCTCTACGGGTACGACGGCCGGCGCTACCTCGACGGCATCAGCTCGTGGTGGGTCAACCTGTTCGGACACGCGAATCCGCGCATCAACGCGGCGATCACCGCCCAGCTCGGGCGGCTCGAGCACGTGATCCTGGCCGGCTTCACCCACGAACCGGCGGTCCAGCTGGCCGAGCGGCTCACGCGGCTGGCCCCGCCGGGGCTGACCCGTTGCTTCTACGCCGACAACGGCTCGAGCGCGATCGAAGTCGCGCTCAAGATGAGCTTTCACTACTGGCGCAACCGGGGCCTGTCGCGCAAGCGCCGGTTCGTCACGCTGTCGAACAGCTACCACGGCGAGACCCTCGGCGCCCTCGCCGTCGGCCACGTCGAGCTGTACCGCGAGATCTACCAGCCCCTGCTCATGGACGTGACGATCGCGCCGTCCCCGGATGCGTACCACCGCGAAGCCGGTGAGACGGAGGACGACTGCGCCCGCCGGGCGATTGCGGCGATGGACGAGTTGCTCGCCAGGCAAGCGGATGAGACCTGCGCGGTCATCGTCGAACCGCTGGTCCAGTGCGCCGCCGGCATGCGCATGCACTCGCCGCTGTACCTCAAGCTGCTGCGCGAAACCTGCGACCGCCATGGCGTGCACCTGATCGCCGACGAGATTGCGGTCGGGTTCGGTCGCACGGGCACCCTGTTCGCCTGCGAGCAGGCGGGCGTCACTCCGGACTTCATGTGCCTGTCGAAGGGACTGACCGGCGGCTACCTGCCGCTGTCCGCGGTGCTGACCGGGGAGGCTGTCTACGCCGCGTTTTACGACGAGTACGCGCAGCTGCGGGCATTCCTGCACTCCCACAGTTACACGGGCAACGCGCTCGCGTGCACCGCGGCCCTGGCGACGCTGGACATCTTCGAAACGGACGGCGTCATCGAGCGCAACCGGGCGCTGGCCGCCCATCTCGGGCGCCGGGCGTGCGAGCTGCTCGGCGAACTCGAGCACGTCGCGGAGGTGCGCCAGTGCGGCATGATCGTGGCGGCCGAGCTCGCGCACGGTGCCGACCGCAGCAGGCCTTTCGACTGGCGCGAACGCCGCGGCCTGCGTGTCTACCGGCACGGGCTCGAACACGAGGCGCTGCTGCGCCCCATCGGCAACGTCGTGTACTTCATGCCGCCGTACGTGATCACGCCCGACGAGATCGACGCGCTCGTGGCCACGGCCCGCGACGGCATCCTGGCGGCCACATGCGACTGACGCGCGTCTTCGTCGATTCGCCGCTGATTCCGGACGCGGACGTACGCCTGCCGGATGCCGCCGCCGTGCACGTCGGCCGCGTGCTGCGGCTGCGTGAAGGCGCAGTGCTCGTCGCCTTCGATGGCAGCGGCAACGATTACCGTTGCGAGATCCTGTCGGTAAAGGGCGACGAAGTGCACGTGCGCGTCGGGCCCCGCTCGTCCGGCCTGCAGGAGTCCCCGCTGCGGATCACGCTGGTGCAGGCCGTCTCGCGCGGCGAGCGCATGGACTGGACGCTGCAGAAGGCCACCGAGCTCGGCGTGCGCACGATCGTGCCGGTGCTTTCCGCGCGCAGCGTCGTGCGGCTCGACGACAGGCAGGCGGAGAAGAAACTGCGCCACTGGCAGGCGATCGTCGCGAGCGCGTGCGAGCAGTGCGGGCGCAGCATCGTGCCGGAAATCCGCTTGCCGCAGGAATTCCCGCGCTACCTCGCGACAGCCCCGCGCGAGGGGCAGCGTTTCGTCCTGAGCCCGTCGGGCCCGGCCTCACTCGCGGGGCTCACCAGCGTGGGTCCGCGCGTCGAACTGCTGATCGGCCCGGAGGGCGGCCTTGACGACCTGGAACTCGAGCGCGCCGCCACCGCGGGTTTCGCGCCCGTGCGGCTCGGCCCGCGCGTATTGCGCACCGAGACCGCCGGCATCGTCGCGCTGACGGTACTGCAGGCGCTGTGGGGCGACCTGGTCTAGCGCTCAGGGTTCACGCCGGCCCGCAACCCTTATTCCGCCCGCGTCTCTTCCCCTATCATTTCTTCGAGGCGCTCGAAGTCGGGAATCAAGGGTGTTTCGTTCATCATGCGCACCTTGCCGATCACCGGGCTGCGCTCGCCGAAGCTGCTCGAATCGTCGCAGTGCAGGACGTCCGGGCTCAGTCGCACGAGTTGCGGGAACCCTTGCGTCAGCACGGCGAAGTTGTCACCGGCCTGGCCGGTGATGCCCTGCATGACCACGATGCGCGTGCGGCCACTCGCGCGCGGCAACGCCTTGCCGCAGGTTGCCTCGAACGAGATGAGCGGGACGCGGCGGCCGCCCCACGCGATCGTCCCGAGGTACCACGGGGGCGCGCCTTCCATCGGGGTAGGCGCCTGGTAATTGATGACTTCCGTGACACAGGATCGCGGCAGCAGCAGGCGATCATCGACCAGCGGCACCAGCAGGCAGTAGAGTTCTTCCGCCGCTCCGCCGGGTGCCGCAGTCATGCCGCCGGTGCCGATGCTCACTGTGGTGTCCTCCCAGCCGCGCGCGTCATGACAAGCGCCGCCGTGCGATCACCAGCGGCTCGATTGCGTCAAGCAGCTGGCTCTCCTGGTACGGCTTGCCGAGGTAGTCGTCCACGCCCAGCTCGATCGCGCGGGCCCGGTGCTTGTCGCCCACGCGCGAGGTGATCATGATGATCGGCACGTCCACCAGCCGGGCATCGTTGCGGACGTGCGCGGCGACTTCATAGCCGTCCATGCGCGGCATCTCGATGTCGAGCAGGATCACGTCGGGCACGTGCTCCTGCAGCAGCGCCATGGCCTCGACCCCGTCCTTCGCGGTGAGCACGCGCATGCCGTTGCGCTCGAGCAGCCGCTGGGTGACGCGGCGGACGGTGATCGAGTCGTCCACGACCATGGCAAAGATGCGGTCGTCACGCACCGAGCGCGCCGAATCCGACGAACGCGCGCGCCACTCGGAACGCACCAGCGTGCCCATGTCGAGGATGATGACGATGCGGCCGTCGCCGAGGATGGTGGCTCCGGAAATTCCGCGGATGCCGGCGATCTGCGGCCCGACCGGCTTCACCACGATCTCGCGGCTGCCGACCAGCTCGTCCGTCACCAGCGCCGTGGAGTGCTCGCCAGCGCGCACGAGGATGACCGGCAGGGCAACATCGGTGTCCGGCAGGATCGTCGGCCCGCTGTCCACGAAGTTGCCGAGGTGCTGGAACCGGTAGACGTTGCCGCCGTAATCGAACGTCGCCGGGTCCTCGTCGAGGTGCCGCTGGATCTCGCTGCGCGTGAGCCGTGCGACACCCTCGACCGTCGCCATCGGCAGCGCAAACATCTCATCGTGGACGCGAACGATCAGCGCCTGCGTGATCGCGAGCGTGAACGGCAGGCGGATCGTGAAGCGCGCGCCAAATCCACGCCGCGATTCGATGAACAGCGCGCCGCCGAGCTTCTTGACCTCGGTCGCGACCACGTCCATGCCCACCCCGCGGCCCGCCTGCTGGGTGAGTCGATCGGCGGTGCTGAAACCGGGCTCGAGGATGAGCTGCAGCGACTCCTCGTCGGTCAGTTCCATGCCGGGCTGCAGCAGGCCCATCTGGCGCGCCTTGGCGTGGATTGCCGCGACGTTGAGGCCGGCGCCGTCGTCGTCGACCGTGATCACGACCTCGGCGCCCTCGCGCTGCAGCTTCATCGTGATGCGGCCGGTCTCGGGCTTGCCGGCCGCGAGGCGCTCAGCCGGGGATTCCAGGCCGTGGACCACTGCGTTGCGCAGCATGTGCTCGAACGGCGGCAGCATGCGCTCGAGCACCTGGCGGTCGAGTTCCCCGGACGCGCCTTCGACGACCAGCTCTGCCTTCTTGCCGGCTTCGGTCGCCGCCTGCCGCAGCAGCCGCGTGAGCCGCTGTACGTGCCGCTGGAACGGCACCATGCGCGTACGCATGAGCCCGTTCTGGACTTCGGTGACCACACGTCCCTGCTGCTGGAGCAGGTTCTGCGTATCGCGGTTCAACTGCGCGAGCAGGCCTTCGATGCTGGCCACGTCGCTCACGGACTCCGCGAGCGCGCGCGACAGCTGCTGGATGTTCGAGTAGCGGTCGAGTTCCAGCGGGTCGAAGTCGGTGCGGTGCGCGACGTCGTCCGCCTGGTGCTTGTGCAGGATCTGCGCCTCGGTTTCCATCTCGAGCTTGCGCAGCTGTTCGCGCAGGCGCGTGACGGTGCGGTCGAGCTCGGCGAGGTTGAACTCGATCGAGGTCATCTGCTGTTCGATGCGCGCGCGGAAGATGCTGACTTCGCCCGCGTTGTTGAGCAGTTCGTCGAGCAGATCCGCGTCGACGCGCGCGAGTTCGGCGCGCTCGGGCGGCGCCACGGGTTCGCGCCCCGGCAGAACCGGGTGCGCGGCCGCAGCAATCTCGAAGCCGGACCGCGGCTCGGACGGCGCCGGGATCACGAACCGCTCCGCTGGCGGGACGAAGGCTTCGATCGGCCTGGCCGGCTCGACCACCGCAGCGGCGATCTCGACCGGGGCCGGCGGCACTTCGACCACCTGCTGCTCAACTGGAACCTCGGCGAGGTATTCCTCAACCTCCGCCATGGCGGCTTCCGCCGGCATCTCGGCCGGGACTTCCGCAGGCGCCTCGAGGACAATCTCGATTCCCTCTTCCTCGATCCGCGTCGGCTCGGACTCGGGCTCGACCACTTCGAGCGGGAGTTCGGCTGGCACGACGGGCTCAACCCCAACCGGCTCGATCGCGCCGCTCTCGAAGCTCTCGAACTCCGTGACGTCCGCATCGATGATTTCGAACTCGCGAGCCTCCGGCCCGGAGACTGCAGTTTCGATTGCCGCCGTCTCGACAGCCTCTGGCGGGGCTGGCGGAGGCGGCGTTGCCGGCTCGGCCGGTGTTGCACGCACGGCAGCGGTATCACGGATGCGCTGGATGAGGTCGCGTGCGACCGGGATGCGCTGTCCGGCATTGGCCATCTCGCGCATGCGGTGCAGTTCATCGAGCGAAGCCTGCAGCACGTCCAGCGCGCCGGCGTCGCCCGGGATGGCGCCGGATTCAATGACGGTGAGGAAGGACTCGACTTCGTGGCTCAGGTCGCCCATGGCGCGAATGCCCGCCATCCGTGCGCCGCCCTTCAGCGTGTGCAGGAGTCGCTTGAGCTCGGTGACCTGGCTGCGATCGGCGCGATCAGCGCGCCAGCGTGAAAAGGCGGCCTCGGACTGTTCGAGCAGCTCGGTGGCCTCCTCGCCGAAGATCGCGGCGATATCGGCGTCGAAATCTTCGCCGGGCGCGCTGTCTGCGAGCCGTTCGTCCGGCGCGTGCAGCTCGGGAGTGTGCGGCTCGAACGATTCAACCGGCGTTGCAGCCACTGCAACGGGCTCGATATCCGTTTGCTCGACGAGCACTTCGTGCGGTGAGGTGTGGTCGAGATCGGGCTCGACCGGCCGCAGCGCGTCCTCGCTCAGGTGCGGCAGCGACGGCTCCGTGAAATCCTCGGACGGCAACACCGTGACTTCGTCTATGGCGGGCGGCTCGTCCGGCCCGGCTGTCGTCGCGGGCTTCCAGGAGTCACCGAGCGTGAGCTCCGCAGCGTCGGCCAGCCGCGCGAGTTCGGCATCGAGCTGGTGATCGAGCGTCAGCCAGCCGGCGGTGAGCCGGCTCTGTTCGGGAAAGAAGCCGGTGTTTTCGTCGACGTGTTCGGACACGGTCTCGAGCAGCCGCACCGTGTCGCGCAACAGCTCGAGGGCGTCGCCGCCGAGGCCGTGCCCGTTGTCGAAGAGCTTGCGAACGTAGTGCTCCATCGGCTCGGCGACCTTGATGCCCTGGCGTGCGCCGGCCGTCTTGGCGATGCCGCTCAGCGTGTGGCATGCGCGATAGAGCGCCTCCGAGACCGGGTGCGGCGCGACGCCACGCGCGCAACGCTCGAGGAACTGCCGCACGACCAGGATGTGGCCGGCGGTCTCCTTGCGGAAGATGTCCCGCAGCACCGGATCCATCCGGGAATCGACTTCGGCGGCTGCTGCGTCGGGCTGGGCGACCGCGGCCGCCGCGGTAGGCGACGCTGCAGGCGCCGCGACGGCGGGCAAGGCCGCGCCTTCGCGACCCGACAGAGCATCGGCGCGCGCCATGATCCCCGCGATGTCGATGCTGGCCGGTGGGCCACCCTCGAGTTCGTCGATGAGCTGCGGCATGGCGGCCACCGCGTCGCGCACGACGAACAGGATTTCCGGCGAGCGCGCCAGCGTCTGGCTGATGACGCGGTTCAGCAGCGACTCGACGCTCCACGAGAACTCGCCAATGCGTCGCGCGCCGACCATGCGTCCGCTGCCCTTCAGCGTGTGGAACGCCCGGCGCAGGTCGCGCAGGGCATCGGCATCGAGCGGGTTCTGCTCCCACTGCGGGAACAGCATGTCGAGGCGCGCCACGTTCTCGCGGGCTTCCTCGACGAACAACTGCAGGAACTCGGGGTCCGCCGTGGTTACCGGCCGTGTTGTCGCAACTGCGGCCGGCGTCGCCGGCACGAACGCGGCGGCAGCCGCGACTTCGGCCACGGGCTCTGCCGCGGGCAGCGCGCCCCGCGACACTTCCGCCGGCCTTGGCTCGCGCAGCGGAATCACGGGCGCGCCGACCGGCTCCATCTGCGCGAGCCGCGCGTCCGCCGCATCGAGCATCTGCCATTGATCGGCACGGCCCGCCTGCAGCGTCTCCATGTAGTACTCGACCGCGACGACGGCGTCTGCCAGCCGCTCGAGGCGCGCCGGGGAGAGTGCCTGCTCGTCGGGCCGCACGATCGTACCGAGCGCGCGGCCAACCCGCTCCATGACTTCCACCGCGCGCTGCTTGCCCAGCATGAGCAGGCCCGCAGTGATGCCACGCACGAGCTGCGGCACCTGGTCGAGGCCCTGCGCTTCAGCCGGCGCCGACAGGGAATGGGTCACGGCCTCCTTGATGCGCGCCATGTTCACGATGCACTCGCGCAGGACCGCTTCCTGTACCTGGCGGAACTCCTCGTCCGTGGGTTCGCCGGGGACGGCGCCGGCCGGCGCCACATCCGGCAGGATCAGCCGCACCAGCTGCCCATCGAGGCTGTCCTCGACGGCAATCAGCGCCGCCGCGATGCTGAGCAGTGCGGTGTCGTCGGGCGGGATGCGGCGCTCGACGATGGCTTTCAGCGATTCGAGTTCGCCTTCGACATGCGCGCGCAGCGCGCCAAGGCCCAGCACGCCGAGCGTGTCGCTGATCTTGCGCAGCATTTCGAGCTGCGGCTCCAGGTCGTCCACCTGCGTGGCGCCCTTGCGCACGAAGATATCCAGCACGTCCTTGACGCGGGTCAGGTCTTCGCGGATCGCCGCAGCCACCGTGCGCATCAGGCGCACGCTCGGGGCCGACAGCGCTTCGGCCGCATCCTGCGACGTGGCATCGCTGGTGGCGACCATGTCGTGCAGGCCGAACGACTGGCGCACGTCGCTCACGCGCGGGCCCGCAGCCCTGCTTTGCGCGACGTAATACAGGAGGTTGTTGAGCACCTCGACCGGAGGCCGGGCGGAATACCGCTGCTCGCCTTCCTGCAGGCGCTTCACTTCGCGGTCGACGTGACCGAGCACGCGCTTCACGGATACGTTGGCGTCGATGCCGCCCGCCTGCAGGGCTTCGAGCAGCGCGCCCACGACCCACCACAGCTGGAACAGTGGCTGCGTGGACGCCGCCTGCTCGAACTGATGGGCGATGTCGGACAGGTGATGCAGGTTCTCGGCGACGCTTTCGCCGCGGATCCAGCCCAGCAACGCGATCTGGAATCGGGGACGCAGGCGCCTGGCGAGGTCCGCCACTTCGCGGTCCCCGACGGACGGCGACGACGGTCGCGGCTGCTCGTCGGAACGCAGGTTGAGCAGCAGCAGGGTGCCCTCGGACAGCAATGCGCCGCCGCGCACGGCGCGCAGGTCGTTCAGCAGCGGCAGCAGTACGAGAGGGAGGTCGCGCGCGCCGGTCGCAACGCGCTCGACGTACGCGGGCAACTGCTCCATGGCGCGCATCAGGGCATCGAGGCCATCCGAATCCGCGCGGCCTTCACCCGAGTGCGAATCCACGTACAAGGCGACGTATTCCATTTCCTCCGCGAGCAGCGCGCCGCCGTAGACCTCGGCCAGGCGCAACGCCCCGCGGGCAAGATGGATGTGCGCGGCGAACCGGTGCAGCGCGCCCCTGTCGTCGGGACGTTCCGCGAACGCTTCGAGGGCGACGCGCGCTTCGTTGAGTTCGCCAGTGATCTCGCGCGAGATCACCTGCAACGAGGCATGGGCCTCGTCGACAGTCGCGAGCGGCATTGAACCGATGTTGGTCACGCTGGGGCGCCGGACGGATCAGCCCGCGAGGCTGCCGATGCGGCGGATGCGTTCCGTGCCGGTTCCGGCCGGCACGGGAGGCTCTTCCGACTGCAGCACCGGGAACTCGCCGCTCAGGCCCGTCATCATCGAGCCCGGCAACCGGAAGCCGGTCACCGACTTGCGCAGCTGTGCAGCGAGCTCCGCGAGCTTGCCGATCGATGCGGACGTGGCCGTGGTGCTTTCGGCCGTCTGCGAGCTGATCTCGCGCAGCACCTGCATGTTGCGGGAAATGCTCTGCGACACGCCCGCCTGCTGCCGCGAACTGGCCGAGATGTTCTGCACGAGGCTCGCGATCTGGTTCGAGACCTGTTCGATCTCCTCGAGCGCGGCGCCGGCGTTCTCGGCGAGCAGCGCCCCGCCGACGACGTCTGTAGTGGTGCGCTCCATCGAGACGACCGCTTCGTTGGTGTCAGCCTGGATGGTGCGCACGAGCACTTCGATCTGCTTGGTCGCCGTGGCCGCGCGCTCGGCCAGCCGCTGCACCTCGTCCGCAACGACGGCGAACCCGCGCCCGGCCTCGCCGGCCATCGATGCCTGGATCGACGCATTGAGCGCGAGGATGTTGGTCTGCTCGGCGATATCGTTGATGAGCTCGACGATGTTGCCGATTTCCTGCGAGCTTTCGCCGAGCCGCTTGATGCGCTTCGAGGTTTCCTGGATGTTCTCGCGGATCGCGTTCATGCCGTCGATGGTGCGGCGCACGGCATCGCCACCCTTGTGCGCTATGTCCACCGAGTGCCGCGCGACATCGGCCGAGCGCTCGGCGTTGCCGGACACTTCTTCCGTCGAGGAGGCCATGGCCGCGATCGACTCGGAGGCCGCGCCGATCTGCTTGGACTGGGCGGCGGAGGCCTTGGCGAGGTGCGTCGAGAGCGCCTGCGTCTGACGCGTTGCGCCGTCGAGCTTGACGGCAGAATCGTTGATCGTCACGACGAGTTCGCGCAACGCCTCGATGGCGTAGTTGATCGAATCCGCGATTGCGCCCGTGATGTCCTCGGTGACCGTGGCCTGCACGGTGAGGTCGCCGTCGGCGAGGCTCGACAGCTCGTCGAGCAGCCGCAGGATCGCCTGCTGGTTGCGCTCGTTCTGGCGCGCCTGAAGTTCGCCCGCGTTGCGCACGGCCGCCAGCTCGCGCTGCAGCCAGATCGCCGCGCCGAGTGCGAGCAGCGTGACGACGCTGAAGAGCAGCGGCAGCCACGGGCTGGCGAGGAAGCCGCCATGGCCGACGGCATTCCTGGCCTCGATCGTGGCAAGGCCGGCGCTCAACCCGGCGCCGGTCTCGGTGAGGGCATTGCGGGCCGCCTGCATCTGCTCGAGCTGGTCGGCCAGCTTGATCACCGAGCGGACCTGGTCGACCTCGGAGCCGAACGCGACGGCCAGCGCCTTGGCGGCGCCAGCCGCATCGGCGGTGGCCGCGGCGATGCCGAGCGTGTTGTCCTGGCCATTCACGCCCGCCGTCACCTGCGACATGAAATCGAGGCTGTCGGTGAGACGGCGCGAGGCAGCCTCGACCGAGGCGGTGCCGTCTGCGAGCGCCGTGAGGTCCTGGTCGATCGCCTGCGCGCGCAGCTCGAAACGTTCAAAACTGCGATTGACCGCATCGGGACGGCCCGGCCCCATGGCCTTCAGCACGGCGGCCGCCGTCGACAGCAGCCGGGGCGTGGATTCGCGGACGCTCGCGGCCGCCGCCTGCGCCTGCAATGCGGCTTCCCGGCCGTCGAGCACCGCCTGCGACTGTTCGAGCAGCGCGGGCCAGCCGCGCTCGCCGCCCAGCACGCGGGCGCTTGGGGACGACAGCAGCCCGACCGCGGACTTGCCGGCATCGATTTCGTCGATCACGCGCTCCAGGCGGGCGCGCGAGGCCGCCAGCGCATCGAAAGCCGGTGCGGAGCCGCGCACGGCGGCCCCCGCCTGCAGCGGGATGTTCTGCGACAGGGCCGTGAGCGACGACATGTGCTCGCGCAGCTGCGCCTGCTGCTGCATCGCCCTTCCGGAAAGCAGCAAGGTTACCGCGGCCAGCAGCGCCGCGACGAGCGCCACGCCGAGCAGCATCGGCTGCAGCCGGGCGGCGTCGATTCGATTGCTCATGTCGTCACCATTCTTTTCGTCTCGGGCGTGCGGCTCACGAAGCCGCCGCCTGCATGAACTGAGGACTTTCCAGCAGCGCCCGCACGCTGAACACCGGCCAGACTTCCGCGCCGCGCCGGAACGCGCCGGCGAGATAGCGCTCGCAGCGCAGCAGCGTCGGCGGCAGGTCGGCCGAGAACTCGCTCTCGAAGAACCGCCGGAACCCCATGACCTCGTCGACCACGAGGCCGGCGGGAATTTCCCGATGATTGGCCAGCAGCACGCGGCTCGAGCGCGTCACCGACGTCGCACCGGCGCCGAGGAAGGCGCGCAGGTCGATGACCGGAAGCAGCTGGCCGCGAACGTTCGCCAGGCCACGGATCCAGGGGCGCGCCCCGGGCACGCGGGTGACCGCTGCCGGATACGCAAACACCTCGCGCGTTTCTTCGCGCGCAAGCAGGAAGGCTTCGCCGCCGAGACGGAACGCGACGCCGACCCACTCGGCACCCGTAGCGGCCGATTCGGGCTGGCCCTGGGCGGCAACCCGGGCGCGGCGGTCGATCTCCCGCAGCAGTTCGAAGGGGCGCTCGCGGAGCGATCGGAGGGGCGTGACGCCTGGCTGCATGTCAGGGAGTGATGGCTGCCTGCGCCTTGCGCACGAGCTGGTCCGTGGTGACGGGCTTCACCAGGTAGTCGACCGCGCCCTGGCGCAGACCCCAGATACGGTCGGATTCCTGGGCCTTGGACGTGACCATGATGACCGGGATGCTGCGGGTGGACGGGTCGTTGGCCAGCTCGCGCGTGGCCTGGAACCCGTTGACGCCAGGCATCACGATGTCCATCAGGATCAGGTCGGGGTGCAGTTCGCGTGCGAGACGCAGGCCCTCCCCGCCATCGGCCGCGGCGGCGGTCGTGAAGCCGTGCAGTTCCAGCGCCTGCTGCATGACGTGAACGTCCGTCGGCGAATCGTCCACGATCAATACGAGTGCCACAGTGAATTCCTCCGCGGGCCGCGCTCAGGCGCGATGAACGTGGGTCTCGATCGCGCTCAGCAGTTCTTCGCGCGTGAAGGGCTTGGTGAGGTAGTGCTCCGACCCCACGATCCGGCCGCGGGCCCGGTCGAAGAGCCCGTCCTTGCTGGACAGCATGATCACCGGGATGCTCTTGAAGACCTTGTTGTGCTTGATCAGCGAACAGGTCTGGTAGCCGTCGAGTCGCGGCATCATGATGTCCACGAAGACGATGTCTGGCTGGTGGTCGGCCACCTTGGACAGGGCGTCGAAGCCGTCGACGGCCGTGAAGACTTCGCAACCTTCACGGGCCAGCAGGGTTTCGGCAGTGCGCCGGATGGTCTTGCTGTCGTCGATGACCAGCACCTTGAGGCCGGCCAGCCTCGGCCGACTGTTGCTGACAGCCGTGTTTTCCATGCGGTCGAACCCTCGAGTGCGAGTGTGCTTGCGTGCGACTGCGACGCTATGCGCGAGGCCACCGCTCGCGAAGGCGTTTTAACATATTGGACACCCCCCTGCCATTGGCGGCTTTCGATACCATGACACCCATCACAGTCAACTTCTTGCCGGCCGCCGTCCGCGTGGAGACCGCATGTCCCTGAAGCCCCTGCGCATCGCCGTCGTCATGGATCCGATCGAGGACATCAAGCCGCGCAAGGACACGACGCTCGCAATGCTGCTGGCTGCCCAGCGGCGTGGCTGGGAAATCCATTACCTGGAGTTGGCCGGCCTCTGGCTGCGGGACGGCGTGGCGATGGGCCGCGCCCATCCTATCAGCGTCCGCGAGCACGACACCGACTGGTTTACCCGCGGCGAGCCCGTGGTGACCCGGCTCGGCGAGTTCGACGCCATCCTGATGCGCAAGGACCCGCCCTTCGACACCGAGTACATCTATTCCACGTACATCCTCGAACGCGCCCAGGTGCAGGGCGCGCTGGTCGTGAACGGGCCGCAGGGCCTGCGCGACATGAACGAGAAGGTCTACACGGCCTGGTTCCCGCAATGTTGCGCGCCGACGCTGATCACGCGCGACATGGCCGACATGCACGCGTTCCTGCGCGAGCACGGGCGCGCGGTCTGCAAACCGCTGTACGGCATGGGCGGGCGCTCGATCTTCGTCATCGACCAGGGCGACAAGAATGCGAACGTGGTCTTCGAAACGCTCACTGAGTACGGCACGCGCTACGCGATCGTGCAACGCTATATCCCCGATATCGTGACGACCGGCGACTCGAGAGTGATCCTGGTGGACGGCGAACCCGTGCCTTACGCGCTCGCGCGCATCCCGACCGACGCGGACAACCGCGGCAACCTGGCCGCCGGCGCCAAGGGCGTCGGGCGCCCGCTCAACGACCGCGACCGCTGGCTGGCAGCCGAGATCGGGCCGGCCCTGCGCGAGCGGGGCATGCTCTTCGTCGGCCTCGACGTGATCGGCGGCTTCGTCACCGAAATCAACGTCACGAGCCCGACGGGTGTGCGCGAAATCGACAAGCAGTTCGGCACCGACATCGCTGGCTCGCTGATGGACGCCATTGCCCGGCGCCTCGAGCCCCGCGGAGGGAGCCGTTGACGACTCCGGCCATCCTGCGGCGCCGGCGTGACCCGGCCGGTGACCGGCTGGCCACCGCCATCTTCGTGGCGGCACTGGTCCACGGGCTGTTCATCCTCGGGGTCCGCTTCAGTGCCCCGCCGGCGCCTGACACGGCCCTGCCCACGCTCGAGGTCCTGCTCGTCCCGTCCGGTCCGGACGATCCGCAGGCAAACCTGGAGGCCGCCTACATCGCGCAGCGTACGCAGAAGGGCACTGGCACCGGCACGGATGCCGGGCGGGCCTCGCTGCCTGAAGCCAGGCCAGTACAGGAAGGAGCGCCGGACGCTCCCGCCTCGGAACAGGAAGAGCAGGCCCGGCTCTCCGAGCCTGAAGGCGCCGTGTCCGTGCTCGCGCGCCGCGCGCTGGAAGCCGAGCGGCTGGCGACTGGAGTGGAGCCGCGCAGCGCACCACCGGTGTTCTATGCCCGTCCGACGCCGGCCGTAACGACCGTGGGCCTCAACGCCGCGGTAGCCGACCGCGAACTGCACCTGCGCGGCCAGCGCTCGGCCGACGGCAAGCTGCTCGCCGACACGCGCGAATCCGCCATCGCCGCGTACCTGGACGGCTGGAAGCGGCGGGTCGAGCGCGTCGGCACGCTCAACTTCCCGAACGAGGCCCGTCGCCGGCAACTGTCGGGCAACCCGGTGCTGGAGGTGGCGATCCGCGCCAACGGCACGCTCGAATCCGTGGTCGTGCGGCGCACCAGCGGCCACCGCGAGCTGGACAACGCCGCGGTCGGCATCGTGCGGCTCGCCGCGCCGTTCGAGCCCTTCTCGAACGCGCTGCGCGAGCGCTACCCCGTGCTGCGCTTTGCCTACGAGTGGCAATTCATCAACGGACAGCTTGGCGGCGACGGCGCGGTATTCACGCCGGGCCCGTAGCGCGATACTGTTTCCTCGTGAGCTCCTACCTCGTCAACCAGTTCCTGATCGCCATGCCCGCCATGGACGATCCGAACTTCGCCCAGACGGTCACGCTGGTGTGCGAGCACAGTGAGCGCGGCGCACTGGGCATCGTCATCAACCGCACGCTGCCGATGACGCTGGTCGAGGTGTTCGACCAGCTGGGCCTCGACTCTTCGCGCTCGCGCGTGGGCGACCAGCCGGTGCTGCGCGGCGGCCCGGTGCAGACAGAGCGCGGCTTCGTGCTGCATTCCCCGGCCGGCAAGTACGAGTCGTCGCTGCCGTTTTCGGAGCGCATGCACCTGACGACTTCGCGCGACATCCTCGATGCCCTCGCCGCCGGGGAAGGGCCGGACAGTGCCGTGATCGCGCTGGGCTACGCCGGCTGGGACGCCGGCCAGCTCGAGGACGAGATGTCGCGCAACGCCTGGCTCACGGTGGACGCGGACGAGCGCGTGCTGTTCGCGACACCGGTCGAGCAGCGCTGGAACGCGGCTGCGCGACTGCTCGGCATCGACCTGCTTTCCCTCAGCAGCGACGCGGGCCACGCCTGAACCCCATCCACGACGACCCGTCCCTGCCCGCCGACCCTGGCGGCCGGCCGCCGTCGGGCGAGGTCGTGCTTGCTTTCGATTTCGGCACCCGCCGCATCGGGGTCGCGGTCGGCCAGACCATGACCGGTTCGGCGGCAGCTGCCGGCACCCTGCCCGCCAGGAACGGAGCGCCGGATTGGCCCGCCGTCGATACGTGCATTGCCCGATGGGGTCCGGCCCGGTTGCTGGTCGGGCTCCCCTATAATATGGACGGCTCGGACACCACCACGACGGCCGCCTGCCACGCCTTCGGCGAGACGCTCGCGCTGCGCTCGGGGCTGCCGGTCGAGTACGTGGACGAGCGCCTGACGTCCAATGCCGCTTATGACGAGCTGCGCAACGAGCGCCGCTCCGGCACGCGCGCGCGGCGCATCCGTCCAGAGGACATCGATGCCAACGCAGCGCGGCTGATCCTGCAAACCTGGATGGGCAAGCCTTGAATACCGACACCGGCCGAGACCTGCAGCGCGACCACGCCGGCCGCCTGCGCCATCTGCTCACGCTCGAAGGCCTCGCGCGCGAGGAAATTCTGCAACTGCTCGACCTGGCGCAGTTCTACGTCCGCGAACCGGGCGACCTGCCCGCCCGCGACGGCGCACTGCTCGGCCGCACGGTGGCCAACCTGTTCTTCGAGCCGAGCACGCGCACGCGCGTCTCGTTCGAACTCGCCGCAACGCGCCTCGGCGCGGACGTGGTCAACCTCGACCTGCACTCGTCCTCGCGCGTCAAAGGCGAGACGGTGCTCGACACGATCTACACGCTGCAGGCGATGATGGTCGACGTCTTCGTGATGCGCGATGCGGAGCCCGGCCTGCCGGCCCTGGTCGCCGCGCACGTGCAGCCGCACGTCAGCGTGCTGAACGCGGGCGAGGCACACGTTTCGCATCCGACGCAGGGCCTGCTCGACGTGCTGACCATCCGCCAGCGCAAGGGCGACGTGAAGAACCTCAGCGTCGCGATCGTCGGCGACATCAGCCACTCGCGCGTCGCGCGCTCGACCGGCACCGCGTTGCAGGCGCTGGGCGTCGGCGAGCTGCGACTGGTCTCGCCAGCGAGCCTGGCGCCAAACGCCGACGAGTTCCCGGGTGCCAGGCGTTGCACGTCGCTCGACGACGGCATCCGCGGTGCTGACGTCATCATGGCGCTGCGCATCCAGAAAGAGCGCATGGATACCACGCAGATCCCCGACGTCGACGCGTTCCTGCGCGAATGGGGCATCACCGAACGCAGCATCCAGCTCGCGCAGAAAGACGTCGTGGTGCTGCACCCAGGCCCGATGAACCGCGGCGTCGAGATCACGAGCGGGATTGCCGATGGGCCGCACTCCGCGATCCAGCAGCAGGTCCGCAACGGTGTCGCCGTGCGCATGGCCGTGCTCGCGACGATCGTCCGCAACGTGCAGGTGCGCAACGTGCAGGCCGGCAGGCGCGAGGTCTGATCCAGGTGGGCAACTCCGTTCCCGGCACCTGCACCATCGACGCACCGGGCCGCAGCCGTGGCGCGCCTGCAGAGCAGCGCACGCACCGCGACTCGATCTTCGTCGAGGACGGCCGCCTGCTCGCACAGCAGGCGTATCCGGGCGAGCAGTTCGTGATCCGCATCCAGGCGCCGAAGTGCGCGGCGGCAGCGGTGCCCGGCAGCTTCGCGCACCTGACTTGCGACCCTGAACGTCCGATGCGCCGGCCACTTTCGCTGATGCGCGTCGATGCGCAGGCGGGCTGGATCGAAATTCTCTACAAGATCGTGGGCCCTGGGCTCGCAGCGCTCTCGCAGCAGCCCGTGGGCGCGACGGTCAGCGTGCTCGGCCCGATCGGCCGCGGCTTCGTCGCGCATCCGGAGCGGCCCCGCACGCTGCTGGTGGGCGGCGGTGTCGGCATTCCGCCGATGGTGTTCCTGGCCGAATCGCTGCGGGACCGCCGCCGTGAAGCGGCGTGGCAGCCACTCGTGCTGATGGGTTCGGAGATCGAGTTCCCGTTCCGCGCGCGGCCGTCGCAGATTCTCGTGCCCGGCATGCCGGCCGAGGCGATCGCGTGCATGCCACTGCTCGATGACTGGGGCATTGCGAGCCGGCTCGCGAGCTTCGGCAGCTTTGCCGGCTGCTTCCACGGGTACGTGACGGACCTCGCCGCGCACTGGCTCTCCTCGCTGGACGCGAACGCGCTGGGTGAAGTCGAGATGTTCGCCTGCGGACCGACGCCGATGCTGCAGGCAACCGCGCGCGTCGCCCGCCGCTTCGGCGTGCCGTGCCAGGTTTCGCTCGAAGAGTTCATGGCCTGCGCGGTCGGCGGTTGCGCCGGTTGCGCGGTGCCGGTCGTGCAGCCGGATGGCGCGCTCGCCATGAAGCGTGTCTGTGTCGATGGCCCGGTGTTCGACGCGAATGCGGTGTTTCCGCCGGCGGCTGCCTAACGCCGTTGCACTGCTTCCGGAATTGCCGAGGGACTCGATCGAGGCGGTCGGTCGTAGGCGCCCAATCCGGTCTCTTCCGCCGGGAGCGGAAAGGCAGACACGCTCCCGGCAGAAGAGATCGGATTCGTCGCTCGACACGCGGCGCCTGAGCGGGTTCTCGGGCGGGCCCGAGAACCACGCACGGCGCAAGCAACCCCACCGGCGAATCACCTGGGTGGGTACGCGACCCATGGGGATGCGATCGCTAGCATGCGATTCCGGTCGCTCAGGCGCGGTCTCACAGGCGTCCGTTCCGGTTCTTCTTCCGGCGAGCGTATCTGCCTTTCCGCTCGCCGGAAGAAGAACCGGAGCGGACGACTACGACACCCTCGATGAATTCGAGTTCGCCTCCTCGAGCGTGACCTTGCGTGCACGGTTGGCGCATGGGCTGCTCGCCCGAACGACAGGCTGATCGGTTCGAACCTGGAACGCATGCCAATGCGTGTCGTTCGCAGGCACGAAAACCACGGTTGATATTCCCCCGCGGTGCCGTCCAACTGACACAAACAACAGTTCGACGAAAGCGGGGCGGTATGCCGAGCCAAACCTTGTTAAAGAGTGCAGCGCTGAGTGCCGCTGCGTTGTTCGTGCTGGTCGGCTGCGGCGGTGGCGGCGGCTCGTCTGGCGGATCGGACGACGGAGGTTCGGGAGGCGGCGGAGGTGGTGGCGGCGGCGGCGGCGGACAGACCCCGGCATACAAGATCCTCGCCACCAACGATCTCGGCATGCACTGCGTGGACGCGGACTTCTCGGTTTTCTCGATCCTCCCGCCCTACAACGTCGTCAATGCGCAGGTGATCCGCACCGACTCGACCGGCAGGCCTGCGCTCGTGAACGACAGCGCCGTGACGTTGAATTACTCTGCGATCGCGGACGGCAACGGCTCCATCAACAGCCGCAGCGTCGGCAAGACCAATTTCTGGCAGTACGCCGCGCGAGCCTACGGGGCGAATCTCGCTCCGGGCCAGGGCCTGAAGGGCCTGTACATGCCGGCCGATGCGACGACGGCGCAACAGACCTCGTTCGCATGGAAGACCACGAGCGGACTTTTCAAGGCCGAGGGCATTCCCATCATCCCGACGGACGACGCCGGCCACAGCAACCGGTATCCCCTGATGCGGCTGACGGCGGCCGACAAGTCGAGCAGCCAGAACGTGGCGACGCTCGACATCGTGCTGCCGGTGTCCGAGGAAACGACCTGTCGCGATTGCCACGCCACTGGCGGCCCGGCCGCGAAAGGGAGCAGCATCGCGTGGTCGACCAACGCCGACGTCGAGGTTCAGTCGCGCGAGAACGTGCTCCTGCTGCACGACAGTCGCATGGGCACCCGCCTGATGGCCTCCAAGCCGGTGTTGTGCGCGGGTTGCCACTACTCCGCCGCGCTCGACCTCGCCGGCACCGGCCCGTCCGGGGCGCAGGTGGGCCGCCCGACGATGTCTGCGGCGATGCACGCCTACCACAGCGACAAGATGGTGACGGCTGCAGGCGTGCCACTGGCCGATCGCTTCGTGGTGCAGGGCGGGGTGCCGCCCTCGCCGGAAACGCAGGCCTGCTACCTCTGCCACCCGGGCAAGTCCACGCAGTGCCTGCGCGGCGCCATGACCGATGCCGTCACTTGCCAGAACTGCCACGGCGGGATGACCGCCGTCGGCGGCGCCGCGGCCCTGGCAGCCGGCGGCAGCATCGACGGACAGAACGACGGCAAGGCGCGACGGCCCTGGATGGACCTGCCACGCTGCCAGTCCTGCCATACCGGCGACGCATCGAGCCACCTGACCCTTGCCGACGCCTCGCTGATGGCGAGCGACGGACTGCGAACGCTGGTCGCGTTCAACACCACCGACGCGGCCGCTTCGCCGCGCCTGGCCTCGAGCAGCCGCTTTGCCGAGAATTCAAATGCGCTGTTCCGCTACAGCAAGGGTCATGGCGGAGTGGCGTGCGAGGGTTGCCACAACAGCACCCACGCCATCTGGCCCAACCCGGTGGACCTGCACAACGACAACGTCGCGGCGAAGCAGCTGCAAGGCCACTCTGGCACGATCACGGAATGCACGACGTGCCACGGCGCAGGCGCGCTCTCGCTGTCACTCGGCGGCCCGCACGGCATGCACGTCGTCGCCGACTCGCGCTGGACCAGAGGCGGTCACGAATCACTGGCCAAGCAGAATCGCCAGGCGTGCGCGGCCTGCCATGGCACGACCTTCCGCGGTACGGCGTTGTCACGCACGGCAGCCCAACGGGACTGGGGTTCGCGCACCGTGGCCAAGGGCACGCAGGTCGGTTGCTACGACTGCCACAACGGGCCGAACGGCGGCGATTGAGCGCGGGAGCTGTGTATCGGCCGATCCGGTGGCTGTCCCCGAGCTTGGAAAGGCAGACACGCGCTCGAGGACAGCCACCGGATCGGCCGATTGGCAGCTCCCAAGTGTAGACAGGCCTCCGTTCCGGCTCTTCTTCCGGCGAGCGTGTCTGCCTTTCCGCTCGCCGGAAGAAGAGCCGGAGCGGAGGCCAGCGACGCGCCGACGACTCAACCGAAGTTGATCTTGGCCTCGAGGTTGGTCCGCGAGTCCGCGTTGTTGATCGCTTCCTCGAGCGTGATCTTGCCCTGCTGGTAGAGCTGGTACAGCGCGATGTCGAAACTCTGCGTGCCCTTCTCGCTGCTGCGCACGAGCGACTCCTTGACGCCGACCACGTCGCCCTTCTTGATCAGTTCCTGCACGTGCGGCGTGTTCAGCAGCACTTCCAGCGCGGCGCAGCGCATGCCGTCCTTGCCCATGACCAGGCGCTGCGACAGGATCGCCTTCAGGTACTGCGACAGGTCGAGGAAGATCTGCGAGTGCTGGTCGCGCGGGAACATGTTGATGATGCGGTCGAGGGTCTCGGCCGCGTTGTTCGCGTGCAGCGTCGCGAGGCACAGGTGGCCCGTGCCCGCGAAAGTGAGCGCGTACTCCATCGATTCGCGGTCGCGGATTTCGCCGATCAGGATCACGTCGGGGGCAGCGCGCATCGCGCTGCGCAGCGCGCGGTGGAAAGACTTGGTGTCGAGGCCCACTTCGCGCTGGTTGACGATCGACTTCTTGTTCCGGTGCAGGAACTCGATCGGGTCTTCGACCGTCAGGATGTGATCCGACGAGGTCTCGTTGCGGTAATTGAGCATCGCCGCGAGCGACGTCGACTTGCCCGAGCCGGTGGCGCCCACCATGAGCACCAGGCCGCGCTTGATCATGACCAGTTCCTTCATGATCATCGGCAGGCCGAGTTCCTCCAGCGAGGGCATCTCCGCCGTGATGTAACGCATCACCAGCGCCGGATTGCCGCGCTGGTGGAACACCGCGATGCGGAAGCGCCCGAGACCCGGCTCGGAGATCGCAAAGTCGATCTCGAGCTCCTGCTGGAAGTAGTCGATCTGTTCCTGGTTCATCAGGCCGTAGGCGGCCTGGCGCACCTGGTCGGCCGTCAGCACCTGGCGGTTGACCGGTATGATCTTGCCCTCGATCTTGATCTTGATCGGGGCGTTCGAGCTGAAGAACAGGTCGGAAGCCTTCTTCTCGACCATCAGCTTGAACAGCGGCTTGGTGTTCAGCACGAAGCTGCGGGCGGTGTCGGCACTCACCAGGCCGACGTCGTTCAGCGCGCCCTCGGCAGGCGCCACGATGGCCTCGATGTCTGCGGGATTCGTTGCCATCACTCCTCTTCCTCGAGAATCTTGAGCGCGCCGGTGTCCTCGGGGACGCCGCTCTTGTCGCGCTTGCTCTCCAGCTTGATGCGCAGGCGGATCTCGTTCTTCGAGTCCGCGTTGCGCAGCGCCTCTTCGTACGAGATGGTCCCGATCTCGTACAGCTCGTACAGCGCCTGGTCGAAGGTCTTCATGCCGAGCCGGTTCGACTTGGCCATGATCTCCTTGATGGCCGACACTTCGCCGCGGAAGATCAGGTCGGCGATCAGCGGCGTGTTCAGCATCACTTCCATGGCCGCGATGCGGCCCTTGCCTGCCTCGCGCGGGATCAGGCGCTGCGCGATCATGGCGCGGATGTTGAGCGACAGGTCCATCAGCAGCTGCTCGCGGCGGTCTTCCGGGAAGAAGTTGATGATGCGGTCCATCGCCTGGTTGGCGCTGTTGGCATGCAGCGTCGCCAGCACCAGGTGGCCGGTTTCGGCGAACTGGATGCCGTACTCCATCGTGTCGCGGTCGCGGATTTCGCCGATCAGGATCACGTCGGGCGCCTGGCGCAGGGTGTTCTTGAGCGCCATGTGCCAGCTGTCGGTGTCGACGCCCACCTCGCGCTGCGTCACGACGCAGTTGCGGTGGGTGTGGACGTACTCGATCGGGTCCTCGATCGTGATGATATGGCCGCGGGTCTTGTCGTTGCGGTAGTCGAGCATCGCGGCCAGCGACGTCGACTTGCCCGAGCCGGTCGCGCCGACCAGGATGCACAGGCCGCGCTTCGACAGCACCACTTCCTTGAGGATCGGCGGCAGTTCCAGCTCGTCGATGGTCGGGACCTTGATGTTGATCGTGCGCAGCACCGCGCCGGTGAGCCCCATCTGCACGAAGGCGCTGACGCGGAAGCGGCCGATGCCGGGCGGCGCGATCGCGAAGTTGCATTCGCGCGTCGAGTCGAACTCCTTGGTCTGGCGATCGTTCATGATCGCGCGCACCAGCAGCTGCGCCTGCTCGGGCGTCAGCGGCTGGTTGGTCTGCGGCTTGATCTCGCCGTCGATCTTGATCGCGGGCGGAAACCCGGCGGTGATGAAGAGGTCGGAACCGTTGCGCTCGACCATGCGGCGCAACAGGTCCTGCATGAGCTTGATGCCAGTATCGCGATCCATGGTGCTCTCTCAGGGCGTCGGTGCCGTCGCGGCCTGCGCCGCAGGGACGGCGGGCTGCCGCCTAGAAATCCTCCTTGTTCTGTGCGCGGAACCGCGCCTCTTCCTTGGTGATCAGGCCTTTCTGCAGCAGTTCCTTGAGGCACTGGTCCAGCGTCTGCATGCCGGCCTGCTGGCCGGTCTGGATCGCCGAGTACATCTGCGCGATCTTGCCCTCGCGGATCAGGTTGCGGATGGCCGGCGTGCCGATCATGATTTCGTGGGCGGCGATGCGGCCGCCGCCGATGCGCTTGAGCAGGGTCTGCGAAATGACCGCGCGCAGCGACTCGGAGAGCATCGCGCGGACCATTTCCTTTTCCGCTGCCGGGAACACGTCCACCACGCGGTCAATGGTCTTGGCGGCCGAGCTCGTGTGCAGCGTGCCGAACACCAGGTGGCCCGTCTCGGCGCCGGTCAGCGCCAGGCGGATCGTCTCGAGGTCGCGCATTTCGCCGACCAGGATGACGTCGGGGTCCTCGCGCAGGGCCGAACGCAGGGCCTCGCTGAAGCCGAGCGTGTCGCGGTGGACCTCGCGCTGGTTCATCAGGCAGCGCTTCGACTCGTGCACGAACTCGATCGGATCCTCGATCGTGATGATGTGGTCGGGCCGGTTGTCGTTGACGTAGTTGATCATCGCGGCGAGCGTGGTCGACTTGCCGGAGCCCGTCGGGCCGGTGACCAGCACCAGGCCACGCGGCTGCATCGCGATGTCCTTGAAGATCTTGGGCGCGTTCAGGTCGTCGAGCGACAGCACCACCGAGGGAATGTTGCGGAAGACCGCCGCGGCCCCCCGGTTCTGGTTGAACGCGTTGACGCGGAAGCGCGCGAGCTTCGGGATCTCGAACGAAAAGTCCGTCTCGTAGAACTCTTCGTAAGCCTTCCGTTGCTTGTCATTCATGATGTCGTACACCATGCTGTGCACTTCCTTGTGCGTCAGCGGTGGCATGTTGACCCGCTTCATGTCGCCGTCGACGCGGATCATGGGCGGCACGCCCGACGACAGGTGCAAGTCAGAGGCTTTGTTCTTGACGGCAAATGCCAGCAGCTGGGCAATGTCCACGGCCATCGATGCGACTCCCTCGTGCCTGCCAGCCAAGTCCGGAAACGGACGGGTCTCGCAGGCCGACAAAGTATAGATCAGCCCCTCCGGCCCCAATATGTTAACCGCTCCGCAGTTCTCACCCACGGCGCTGCAATCTGTGCTGGCGCGCATCGGCCAGGCGGCGGTACGCGCCGGTCGCGACCCGGCCTCGGTCCGGCTCCTGGCGGTCAGCAAGCAGCAGCCGGAATCGATGGTGAGGGCGGCGGCGGCGTCCGGCCAGCGCGAGTTCGGCGAGAACTACGTGCAGGAAGGCGCGGACAAGGTCGACGCGCTGGCCGACGTGCCGGGGCTGGTGTGGCATTTCATCGGGCAGTTGCAGGCCAACAAGACACGCGAGGTCGCCGGGCGATTTGCCTGGGTCCACACGGTCGACCGCGAGCGGATCGCCTCCCGCCTGAGCGCGCAGCGGCCGCACCACGCGCTTCCGTTGCAGGTCCTGCTGCAGGTTCGCCTCGCGGACGAAGCCGGCAAAGGGGGCGTCACCCCAGCGGAAGTCCCGGCGCTGGCAACGGCGGTCGCAGCCCTGCCCCGCCTGCAGTTGCGCGGTTTGATGTGCATTCCGCCCCCGGCAGCGGACCTCGAGGCGCAACGCGCGCCGTTTCGCCGGCTGCGCGAGTTGCTGGAATCCCTCAACTCCGCCGGTCACCGGTTGGACACCCTTTCAATGGGCATGAGCGACGATCTCGAAGCCGCCGTGCTGGAGGGTGCGACGATCGTGCGCGTCGGCACCGCGATTTTCGGACGCCGCGCGGGCTGAGCGCCGCGGCAGGAGCAGCAAGAGCATGACGGACCTGATCGCTTTCGTGGGCGGCGGCAACATGGCGACGAGCCTGATCGGTGGCCTCATCGCGCGTGGTGTGCCCCCATCGCGGATCGTCGTCGCGGATCCGGAGCCGTCGCAGCGGGCGCGCCTGGAACACGACCATGGCGTGACGACGGTCGCCGACGCGCCGTCGGCCGTGGCGTCTGCGCAAACCGTCGTGCTCGCCGTGAAGCCACAACAGATGGCGCAGGTCGCCCGCTCCATCGCAGGCCTCGTCGCGGTCCGGCGTCCCCTGGTCATCTCCGTTGCGGCGGGTATCCGGCTGCAGGACCTCGCGCGCTGGCTCGGACCTGGCGTGCCGCTGGTCCGCACCATGCCGAACCGCCCGGCACTGATCGGAGCTGGCATCACGGCACTGTATGCAGCGCCAAACGTCGATGCCCCATCTCGCGCGGCGGCCGACCGCATCCTGGCGGCCTGTGGACCCACGGTGTGGGTGCCGGAAGAAGCGCAGCTCGACGTGGTCACGGCCGTTTCGGGCAGCGGCCCTGCGTACGTCTTCCTGCTGATCGAATGCCTGGAAGCCGCCGGCATCGAGCTTGGACTCGATCCCGCAACGGCGCGGCAGCTGGCGGTCGAAACCGCCCACGGCGCCGGCCGCATGGCAGCCGAAGCGACCGACACGCCGGCCGAGCTGCGAGCCCAGGTGACGTCGAGAGGCGGCACCACGGCCGCCGCGCTGGAGGTGCTCGAAGCCGCCGGCGTGCGTGCTATTTTTGCGGCAGCCGTAGCCGCCGGCGCGCGACGCTCGGCCGAACTGGCCCAGGAGTTCGGCACGCGCTAGCCGGACTCGACCACGAACCCGAACCCGGAACCTTCCCATGCAGGCCCTGCTCTTCGTCCTCAACGCGCTGCTCACGCTGGTGGTCATCGCTTTCCTGCTGCGCGTCCTGATGCCGCTCGTGCGCGCCGACTTCCGCAACCCGATCGGCGAAGCAGTGCTCAAGCTGACCAACCCGCTGGTGCTGCCGCTGCGCAAGGTTCTGCCGCCGGGGAAACGCTTTGATCCGGCATCGCTCGTGGCGCTGCTCATCGTCCAGTTTGCCGGCACCGCGCTGCTGCAGCTGGTGGCGGGCGGCGGATTCCGTCTCGACGCGATCTTGCTGGGCGGTCTGCGCGACCTGCTGCACGCCATTCTGCAGTTCTATTTCTTCGCGGTGCTGGTCTACGCGCTCATGAGCTGGTTTGCGGGCGCTGCGTACAACCCCGCCGCCCAGATCCTCGGCAAGCTCGTCGAGCCGTTGCTCGCGCCGATCCGCCGCATCGTGCCGCCGCTCGGCGGACTCGACCTCTCCGCGCTGTTCCTGCTGATCGCGCTGCAGGCGCTGCAGATCGCGCTGCGGTCGCTGTAGTTGCCACTGCGATGACGGTCACGGCGGGCCGCTTCCACCTCACTGCATGACCACCGCGCTGCGACGCGACGGCGCGGACTGGCTGCTCGAGGTGCGCGTCCAGCCCCGCGCCTCCCGCGCGGAGTTCGCTGGCCTCATGGGCGATCGCCTGCGGGTGCGCCTGAATGCGCCGCCCGTGGACGGTCGCGCCAACGCCGCACTGCTCGAATTCGTGGCGGATGCCTGCGGGTTGCCGAAGTCCCGCGTGACTCTCGAGAAAGGCCAGACCGGCCGCGACAAGCGCGTGCGGCTGCACGGCCTCGAGACCGTTCCTGCTGCACTGCAAAGCGCCCTGGCCGAGGCACGCGACGCCTGACGTCGCATTGCCGGACGACGGACGAGCGGCGGGTGGCGTAGGCTCGCGCCCGAGTGCGGGTCTATAGTGCCCTTCACTCCAAGCGCTCGACCAGGGACCACGCGAAGCCACGCGCAATGCTCGGGAGGCACCTGCAATGACGACGCCAGGCACTGATACCCGCACGATTTTTCCTCATGTCCGCTCATTGCGGACTCGCAGCCGTTGCCAGCCCTGGCCGCAGCGAGCTGCTGCTGGCGGGTTGCGGCCAGAGCGACGTCGACCGCAAGCCACAGGCCGCACGACCCGCCGCGGACACGCAACAGGATTTCGGCGATTTCGAAGTCCACTACAACGCGATCCGTACCGACCAGCTGTCGCCCGACATCGCCCGCGCGTACGGCATCGAACGCAGCGCCAACCGCGTGCTGCTGAACGTCGCGATGCTCGCCAAGTCCGCGGACGGCACGACCCGGCCCCTCGACGGCGCAGTTTCCGCGTCCGCGCACAACCTGAACGGCCAGCTCAAGAGCCTGGCGATGCGCCGGGTGCAGGAAGGCCAGGCCGTTTACTTCATCGGCGAGGTCGGCATCAGCGGCGAGGAGATCCTCGTCTTCAGCATCGACCTCGAGCCGGCCTCGGGCGGAGGCCGCCGCTCGGTGCAGTTCAAGCGCGAGTTCTTCGCCGACTGAATCGCCGCGGCACTAAAAAAAACGGCAAAAATCGGTTTCGACGTATTAACAACCCTAGTTTTCATGGTATTTTTCGCGTGCTGACAGACTAACCCGGGCCCAGCGGCCCGCAGCACAACTAGGAGATACATCAAGATGGCAGCCAAGAAGAGCTCTGCTCCGACCAAGTCCGACATCCTCGCGCACATCTCGAAGGACACGGGCCTGTCGAAGAAGCAGGTGAGCTCGGTGTTCGAGTCGCTGAACGGCGTGATCAAGAAGAGCCTGAAGGGCCACGGCCTCTTCACGCTTCCCGGCCTCGCCAAGATGAAGGTCGTCAAGAAGCCCGCCACCAAGGCGCGCGAAGGCGTGAATCCCTTCACCGGCGAGAAGATGGTGTTCAAGGCCAAGCCGGCCAGCAAGAAAGTCCGCGTGATGCCGCTCAAGAACCTCAAGGGGTTCGTGAACTGAGCTGAGCTGAACCGCAGCGATTTTTCGCTACGACGCCGGGGCGCTCACGCGCCCCGGCGTTTTCGTTGGCGCAGGCCGCTCAACCGTCGCGCAGGAAACGCACGACGGCCTCGCGCAGTTCGCCGAGCTTGCCGTGGAAGAAATGCTCCGCGCCGCTGACCACTGCGATTGCAGGCTCCGGCGCGTACCCGGACGCCCATTTCCGCACGGCCGCGAGATCGATCAGTTCGTCCTGGTCGCCCTGCACGATAAGCCACGGGCAGGCCGGGCGCGGCACCGGGTCGACGATGATCCGGCCCACCGGCGGCGCAATGGTCACCAGCTTCAGTGGTCGCGCGCCGCGCGTCGCCGCCTGCAACGCCGTCGCGGCACCGAACGAGAATCCCGCAAGCCACAGCGCGTCGCAGCCGAAATGCGCGCGCGACCACTCGACCACGGCAAGCGCATCGAGCAGCTCGCCGACGCCGTTGTCGTACATTCCTTCGCTCGCGCCGACGCCACGGAAATTGAAGCGCACCGTCGCGGCGCCCGCCTCCTGCAGCGCGCGGGCAGCGGTGTGCACGACCTTGTTCTGCATCGTGCCGCCGTGCAGCGGGTGCGGGTGGCACACGACCCCGATGACCTGGCGGGCCGCGCCGGCGGGCAACGGATCCTCGATCCGCGCCTCGAGCGAACCGGCCGGGCCGGGGATCCGCACGGCCTGCGGCACGGGCGGTCGAAACGGTTCAGTGACGTCGGGCGAGCCTGCGGACAACAGCGGATTCCCTGCTCAGGACGGGCTGGCCGCAGTGTGCCAGATCACTGCCGATTGGCCTGCGCGGCGTGGCAGAATCGGGCCAACGAGCCACGGGGAGACCTGCAGTGCACCTGTTGTCATCGAGTTTCGTCCACGGCCAGCGCATCCCGGAAGAATTCGCCTTCTGTGCGCCGGATCCCGCGCAGCACGTCCGCATGGGCGGCAACCGCAACCCACACCTGCGCTGGACCGGCGTGCCGTCCACGGCCAGGTCGCTGGTGCTGCTGTGCGTGGACGTCGACGTGCCGACGCGGCCCGACGACGTGAACAAGGAAGGCCGCATCGTGCCCGCGGACCTGCCGCGCGCGAACTTCTGGCACTGGGTCATGGTGGACGTGCCGCCGTCCGTCAGCGAGATACCGGCCGGCTTCGCCGCCGATGGCGCCGTCGCGCGCGGCAAGCGCGACCCGCGCGGCCCCGCGGGATCGCGCCAGGGACTGAACGACTACACGCTCTGGTTCGCCGGCGACGCGAACATGGATGGCAGGTATTTCGGCTACGACGGCCCGTGCCCGCCGTGGAACGACTCGCTGCTGCACCACTACCACTTCACGCTGTATGCAATCGACCTCGCGCGTTGCCCGGTGGAAGGCGAGTTCACGGGCCAGCAGGTCAAGGACGCCATCGCGCAGCACGTGCTGGCGGAGGCCCGCCTGACCGGCACGTACTCGCTGAACCCGGCTGTGAAGTAACGCGCTGCCTAGCGCGGCGGCTGCACACCGAGCAGTTCGACGTCGAAGACGAGCGTCGCACCCGGCGGGATCACGCCGCCGGCCCCGCGCTCACCGTAAGCGAGTCCAGCCGGTATCACGAGCCGGCGCTGGCCGCCGACTTTCATGCCGGTCACGCCCTGGTCCCAGCCGCTGATGACCTGCTTCTGGCCGAGCACGAAGCTGAACGGGGCCCCGCCCTTGCGCGAGCTGTCGAACGCAGCGCCCTTGTCCTCGGGACGAGCGTGATCGTAGAGCCAGCCCGTGTAGTGCACCGTCACTGTCGAGCCCGGCACGGCCTCGGCACCCTGCCCCACGGCCAGGTCGGTCACCTGCATGGCGGCGACCTGGTTGGCCGGCGCGACCGCCGGAGCGGACGGGCGCGCGCAACCCGCGAGCACAGCGCAAGCGCAGCACGCTGCGGCAGCCACCTTGAAGCGCATCCTGAAACTCACGGGCATGCCTAGTCAGTCCTTCTTCTTGAAATCAAGCGCAGCCGAGTTGACGCAGTAGCGCAGTCCCGTGGGTTGCGGCCCGTCCTCGAACACGTGCCCGAGGTGGGCGCCGCAGTCCGCGCAGGTGACCTCGGTGCGCACCATGCCGTGGCTGACGTCGCGTTGCGTGGCGACGCGGTCGCCCGCGAGCGGCAGCCAGAACGACGGCCAGCCGGAACCCGAGTCGTACTTGGTGTCGGACGCGAACAGGTCGGCGCCGCACACCACGCACTTGTAGACGCCCTGGTCCTTGTTGTGCAGGTAGCGCCCCGTAAAGGCGCGCTCGGTGCCTTTGTCCTGGGTGACGTGGAGCTGCTCGTCGGTGAGCCGCGAGCGCAGTTCGTCCTCGCCGGACCGGCGCTTGCCGTCTTTCCCGGTCATTGGCTGAAACCCCTGGCTACGGAGCGGCGAGCAGGTCCGGCGGCCCGAGCAGCAGCAGCGCGCCCACGCCCGCGATGAACGCCACGGCCAGCAGCACTGTGACGACTACCGCCGGCGCCTGCAGACGGAACACGTCCATGAGGTCGTCGAAATCGTCGAACCACTTGAGCAGTCGTTCCATGGGATCGGGTCGGGAGTCGTACTCTAATCCAGATTGCCGTGCCGCAGCGATGCACCTGGAGGCAGCGCGGCCGGTGCTGACCGCAAGACGCAGCGTTTACTTGGGTTTGTCGAAGGCGCCGCGCGCCTTGTCGGCCCAGCTCTTGTAACTGGCGATGCTGTACAGGGACTTGCTGATCACGGCCTGCCGCGATGGCGGCGCCGGTTGCCGGACCCGGTCCAGCCAGTCGTTGTAGGCGTCCCAGCCGTCCGTCGCCGCGCCGAATTTCGACGGGGCGCGCCGCGGATCAGCCTCCCGCGCGGTCACCGGCCGCTCCGGCCGGGGTGCGTCACGGGACGGCAGGCGCGCGCCGACGGGGGAACCCGGCTTGCGCTCAGACATTGCAGTGATTTGCTGGTGCCACGGTGGATGCAAAGTACCGAAGCGCCGGGCCAGCGTCCGGTACTGGGTCACAGTCTGTCCCCTCTCCCACGCTGGCGCGGGGGCGAGGCAAGGATCACGCCACGATGCGATAGCAGGGCTTGTAGTCGCCCGAGAGCTTCATGCGGCGCTGCCGCACGAACGAGGCCAGCAGCGCGTCGAGCGGCTTGAGCAATTCCGGATCGCCGTGCAGCTCGAACGGGCCGTGCTCGTCGATCAGCCGCAGCCCGGACTCCTTGACGTTGCCCGCGACGATGCCGGAGAAGGCGCGGCGCAGGTCGGCCGCGAGTTCGTGCGGCGGCGTTTCGCGGCGCAGGTTGAGCGCCGCCATGGCTTCGTGCGTCGGCTCGAACGGCTGCTGCAGCTCGTGCGGGATGCGCAGCAGCCAGTTGAAGTTGTAGGCGTCGCTGGTGCGACGGCGGAATTCACGCACGGCGCCCATGCCGCGCAGCATCTCGCGCGCGACTTCGGCGGGATCGCCGACGACGATGCGGTAGCACTGGCGCACGCGCTCGCCGAGCGTGCCGACCAGGAACGCATCGACCTGGTGCCAGTATTCTTCGCTACCACGGGGCCCGGTGAAAACCACGGGATACGGCTGCTGCTCGTTCTGCGGGTCGAGCAGGATGCCTACCAGGTAGAGGATTTCCTCGGCCGTGCCGACGCCGCCCGGGAACACGACGATGCCGTGCCCGACGCGGACGAACGCCTCGAGGCGCTTCTCGATGTCGGGCAGGATGGCGAGCTGGTTCACGATTGCATTCGGCGGCTCGGCCGCGACGATGCCCGGCTCGGTCAGGCCGATGTAGCGGCCCGAATGGATGCGCTGCTTGGCGTGGCCGATCGTCGCGCCTTTCATCGGGCCCTTCATGGCGCCCGGGCCGCACCCCGTGCAGACGTTGAGCCCGCGCAGGCCCAGCTCGTAGCCCACGAGCTTGGTGTACTCGTACTCGTCGCGGCCGATCGAGTGGCCACCCCAGCACACGACGATGTCGGGCCGCGCGCGCGGCTGCAGCAGGCCCGCATTGCGCAGCACCCGGTACACCGCATTGGTGATGCCGGCGGGCTCGCGCAACTCGACGCTGCCGTGTTCGTAGACTTCGCCGTGGATGTAGAGGATGTCCCGCAGCACCGAGAACAGGTGCTCCTGGATGCCGCGGATCATGCGGCCGTCGACGAAGGCCGCCGCCGGCGCGTTGTGCAGTTCGAGCTTGATGCCCCAGGCCTGGCGCACGATGTCGATGTCGAAATCGGCGTAGCGGTCGAAGATCGCGCGGGCGTCGTCGGTCTCGCCGCCGCTGTTGAGGACGGCGAGTGAGCACCGGCGATACAGCGGGTAGAGACCGCCACGCGAGCTGTCGAGCAGACGGTCGACCTCCATCTGCGACAGGTTCTCGAGGCTGCCGGTCGGCGTGACGCGGGCATCGACGAAATTGTCGTCCTCCGGCGGACCCGCCGGAATCGTCACTTCGGCCCGGCGCATCATCACGGGCGGATCTCGATCGGGATGCCCGTACCGGTGCGCAGCCAGACGTCGACCATGTCGGCATTGCTGAGCGCGATGCAGCCGTCGGTCCAGTCCTTGGTGGCGTAATGCTGGGGCGGCTTCTTCGGCTCGTTCGGCTGGCCGTGGATCATGATCAGGCCGCCGGGCGCGTGCCCGTTTTCGCTGGCGACGGCCGCGTCTTCGCGGTTCGGGTACGAGATCTTGATCGAGAGAAAGAATTCGCTCTGTGGATTGCGGGCGACGAGCTCGTACTTGCCCTCGGGCGTACGGAAATCGCCTTCGCGCTGCTTGTGGCCATAGGGATTCAATCCGAGCTTGATCGGGTACTGGGCAATCACGCGACCACGGCGCATCAGCCGCAGTACCCGCTCGTGCTTGACCACGACGACCTTGTCGGCCATCTCGTAGCTCGCCGCCGAACCGGCGCCGAAATTCACGTTGGCCGCCGGCGGTACGGGCAGCGCGGGCGCGCCGCCGCTGACGGAACCGAACGAACCACTGCTCGAACTGAATGTGCCGCTGGCCGCGCGGACCGGTGCCGCGGACGCGGGAACAGCCACGGCAGGTGCCGGGATGGCCGGCGACACCGTGCCGGCGCTGGCGGGCTGCGCTGGCCCGGCCGGGGCGGCGGCAGTCAATGTGCCGCCAAAGGCCGGCGGCGGCGGCACGGCGCTGGCGAGAATCGGGACGGTGCTCGCCGTAACAGGAGCCGCAACGTGAGCCTGCCCGGTCGAAACATTGGCCACGGGCGGGCTGACGGTGGCGACCGGCACGCTGGCAGTGCGGGTGGCGGCAACTGACGGAGCCGCGACGGTGACCTTGGGCGCTCCACCCGATACGGAGCTGAAACTCTGCGCGTGCGCGAAGCCGAGGTGGGCCACGGCAGCGAGCGCCAGTGCCAGCCGTAAGTCTTTCAGTCGATTGCGAATTCGGGCCATGAGGCGTGAATTTTATAGCTCTCGGCCGGTTCTTGCTGTGCGATATCTCACGTCGCGGTTGATCCCCCAACAGACTGGCCGGCAGTAAAGGGCGGCATTTCGCGTGCGCCTTTGACGACGAGCCAGAGGCAGGTCCCGATTTCCCCGATCGATCCAGGAATGGAAATGAAGCCGCGCAACGGCAGTTCGTCGTAGCCTGGAAAGAGCAGCGGCCCGAAGAAATTCGCCAGGTAGCCGGCGCAACCGATGATCAGCAGTACGCCAAGCGCGCGAGGGATCGCCCCTGACTTGAGGATCAGGAACCCGAGCGGCGCGAGCCAGAGGCCCCAGAAAATCGACGCGAGCGACATTGCACGGTCATAGGCGTCAAGGTGCGCTGCGACCGCATCCGGCGACGGCGCGGCACCGGCGGCCGGCTCGAAGACGAGCGCAATGATGTCCAGGTGGTTGCCAATCGCGATCAACGAGATCGGCACGCTGGCGACGACGAACACGACCATCAGCGCCGCAGCAGCACGCCCGTGCCGCTCCAGCAACATGAACAGAACGACAGGGAGTACCAGGAAGAACAGGCACATCGTGACGCCTGCGGCGACGCTGGCACGGAAGAGTGATTCGTGCCGGACAATGCTGGCGAGCGTAGCCAGCGCATCGCCTTCGACGAAGAGGCGCGTCGGGCTGTAGGCGAGCGTGAACATGCCAGTGACGACTACGCCAAGGTACACCATCCCGGCAAGCCGCCCCGTCATGGCGTATGACGACATCGCGCCCACCTTGCCGTCAGGCCTGCGGGGATGCCACGGCCCGGCGCGGCCAACGCAGCGCGGTCCATGTGATCAGCAGTGTCAGCGCGATTTCGATGCCGCCGTAGGCGAGGTAGAACAGCGGCGCGCCCGGCAAGGTCAGAGCGAGAATGCCCGTGTAGGCGAGACCGACCAGCACATTCAGCCATTTGCCGATGACGGGTGCAAGCAACAGCGAAAGCACGATCATCAGGCTCGGAATTGCCATCATCATGGCGACGCCGAGCAGCACGGACTCGCTCGCCGCGCCGAGCGGCCCCATGCGGCCGGCTGACATCGCCTCGATCTTGCCCGGCGTATACATGTTGAAATAGTCGCCATAGACGTAAAGAAACATCAGCGACGACCACATCGCGGCCAGCATAACCTTGGTGGACGGCCGAAAGTCCTCGAGCTCGCGTGGCGCTGTCATGAAGGACATTGCTCCGTTCAGAAAACGAGCGGGGCGACGACTTGCGTCATCGCCCCGAGTCGACGTGCCGACAGTGGCTCAGCGGCTCAGCCGCACTTCGAGTCGCCGCAGTTCAGGCAGGTCATGCAGCCGTCCATCATGACGACGGCCGCGGTGCTGCACTTGAGGCACAACTGCGCGCCCTGCGGGTAGTCGGCCTTGGCGAAGGCGTCCTGCTGCTTCTGCTGCGCTTCGTATTCGCTGCGCTTGTCCGCGATGAGCTTGAGCCGGTGCTCGTCCATCTCGGGCTTGCGCAGCAGGCCGATCTTCTGCATGTGCTTTTCGATCACGTGGCCCAGCTCGGCGATGATCGACGGCATGAACTTGCCGCCGGCCTGCCAGTAGCCGCCGCGCGGGTCGAACACGGCCTTGAGTTCCTCGACCATGAAGGTGACGTCGCCGCCCTTGCGGAACACCGCCGAGATGATGCGCGTCAGCGCCACGATCCACTGGTAATGGTCGAGGTTCTTCGAGTTGATGAAGATTTCGAACGGCCGGCGCGATTCGTGCACCGTGCCTTCGTTCAGCAGGATGTCGTTGATGGTCACGTACATCGCGTGATCGGAGACCGGCGTCTTGATCTTGTAGGTGGAGCCGATCAGTTCCTCGGGACGCTCGAGCTTCTCGTGCATCCAGATCACGTTGGCATTGCGGGCGTCGACGACCGGCTCCTTCGCCTTGGCCTCCGCCTCCGCTTTTTCCCTGTCGCCGGGCTTCACCACCCGGTACTTCACGATTTTCTTCTCGATCTTGTGTGCGCTCATCGCATGAACTCCGTGCAGGGCGTCCGCGCTTCGCAACGCGGGGCCGCCTTGAGTACTGGCCTCAGAACTTGCCGTAATAGCCTTCTTTCAGGGCGTCGTAGAGGTTGGCGGCCGAGTGCATCTCGCCGTCGTACTCCAGCTGCTCGTCGCCCTTGACCTCGACCTCGGTGCCGTCCTCGAGCGTGAACACGTAGGTGGTGTTCTTGAGGTCCTCTTCCTTGACCAGCACGCCCTGGAACGCCTCGGGGTTGAAGCGGAAGGTGGTGCAGCCCTTGAGTCCCTGCTCGTGCGCGTAGAGGTAGATGTCCTTGAAGTCTTCGTAGTTGTAGTCGGTCGGCACGTTCGCGGTCTTGGAGATCGACGAGTCGATCCATTTCTGCGACGCCGCCTGGATGTCCACGTGCTCGCGCGGCGTGATGTCGTCGGCCGTCGTGAAATATTCCGGCAGCTTGTCGGCCGCCGTGGTGCCGCCCGGCAGCGCATTCGGGTTGATGAGCTCGCGGTAGGCCAGCAGCTCGAACGAGAAGACGTCGATGCGCTCCTTGGTCTTGCGGCCTTCGCGGATCACGTTGCGGAAGTAGTGGTGCGCGAACGACGGCTCGATGCCGTTCGAGGCGTTGTTGGCGAGCGACAGCGAAATCGTGCCGGTCGGCGCGATCGAGCTGTGGTGCGTGAAGCGCGCGCCCTTGGCGGCGATCCGGTCCACGAGTTCCGGCGCCACTTCGGCCACGCGCTGCATGTAGCGGCTGTAGCGCGCGTGCAGGATGCGGCCCGGCAGCTTGTCGCCGGCCTTGATGCCGTCACGGGTCATCTCGGGACGCTTGCGCAGCATCTCGGGGGTGACCACGAACTCTTCGGTCATGATCGGGGCCGGGCCCTTTTCCTCGGCGAGGTCGAGGCCGGCTTCCCAGCCCGCGACCGCGAGTTCCTTGGAGACGCGCTCGGTGAAGCCGACCGCTTCGCGCGAGCCGTACTTCATGCGCAGCATGGTGATCGTCGAGCCGAGGCCGAGGAAACCCATGCCGTGGCGGCGCTTGCGCATGATCTCGTTGCGCTGCTGCTCGAGCGGCAGGCCGTTGATCTCGACCACGTTGTCGAGCATGCGCGTGAAGATGCGCACGACCTGGCGGTACTCGTCCCAGTCGAAGCGCGCTTCTTCGGCGAACGGGTCGCGCACGAAGCTGGTGAGATTGATCGAGCCCAGCAGGCACGAGCCGTACGGCGGCAGCGGCTGCTCTCCGCAAGGGTTGGTCGCGCGGATCGTCTCGCACCACCAGTTGTTGTTCATCTCGTTGACGCGGTCGATCAGCACGAAGCCGGGTTCGGCGAAGTCGTAGGTGGAGGACATGATGACGTCCCACATGCGCTTCGCGGGCAGGGTCTTGTAGACCTTGCACAGCACCAGGCCTTCATCGTTGCGGACATAGTTGGACGCGTCCGGCCATTCGCGCCACAGGAACCTGCTGCGGTCGGTCGTGTCCTCGCCGGCGACCTCCGCTTCGCGCACCGGGAAGGCGAGCTGCCAGTCCTTGTCCTCGCGCACCGCCTTCATGAACTCGTCGGTGATCAGCAGCGACAGGTTGAACTGGCGCAGCCGGCCGGCCTCGCGCTTGGCGCGGATGAATTCCATCGCGTCGGGGTGGCCGATGTCGAACGTGCCCATCTGCGCGCCGCGGCGGCCGCCCGCCGACGACACGGTGAAGCACATCTTGTCGTAGATATCCATGAACGAAAGCGGGCCCGAGGTGTAGGCGCCCGCACCCGAGACGTACGCGCCGCGCGGACGCAGCGTCGAGAATTCGTAGCCGATACCGCAGCCGGCTTTGAGCGTGAGGCCCGCCTCGTGCACCTTGCCGAGGATGTCGTCCATCGAGTCGCGGATGGTGCCGGACACGGTGCAGTTGATCGTCGACGTGGCCGGCTTGTGTTCCTGCGCCCCGGCGTTCGACGTGACGCGGCCGGCAGGAATGGCGCCACGGCGCAGCGCCCACAGGAACTGTTCGTACCAGGTCTCGCGGAGGGCGGGAGCCTCCACGTCGGCAAGCGCGCGGGCGACACGCTTGTAGGTGTCGTCCATCGAACGGTCGATCGGCGTGCCGTCCTTGGCGGACAGGCGGTACTTCTTGTCCCAGATGTCGAGAGACGCTTCCTGGAACGGGATGCTGCGCGCATCTCTGGATTGCAATTTCACGGCGGTGCTCATTGCGGCGACACGGCTCCCCGGCTCATGGTGGCTGCAGATTGAATGGAAAAACCTTCCCCCTCAGGTCGCCCTGCTCGCTGGCCACGGCCAGCCGACATGGCGGAAACCCGACCGGCCCTGGCGTGCGGACTGCTCGGAGCGCCCTGGGAACCCCCTGCAAGGCGCGCGTGCCGGACACAACATCTAGGGTCAGGGGGGCAAGACTATGCACCGTCCGGACGCCCGTCAACTGCTACTTCTACGCTGTCCACGCGGCGCTTGATTTTATTTTTTTATATAGTTTTCAATTACTTATGAGAGCTCCTGGCGGCCGGGCCCGGATGCGCGATTCGGCCTCGCCGTCAAGAGGAATTTTGATGCCTGAACACAACATGTTGTGTCTGCGGGGTTGCACCGCCGACACACCGCGGCCGCACACGATATCCACAGGCTTGCGCACAGGGCCGGCGCGGGCCGCAATGTGGAACTCGATGCGCGCTGCGCAGTCCCAAGCCTGTCCCGTCCGGCGCGGCAGGTAAGAAACAACCCCCTGCTAAACTCCGCGCCCTTTGGCAACGAACAGTCAGCAAGTCTCCAGGAAAACATTGCCCATGAAGCTTTCTTTGCGCCTCGCCGCCTTCCTGCTCGCCGCCTGGACCTCGGTCGCGGGCGCGCAATTGCCGGCCGTGGCCGGCGAAACGCCGGTCCCGTCGCTGGCGCCGATGTTGAAGCGGGTCACGCCCGCAATCGTGAACATCGCGACCCGCGGTACGGTGCAGGAGCAGAACCCGCTCATGAACGACCCGTTCTTCCGCCGCTTTTTCGACGTGCCGAACCAGCCGCGGCAGCGTGAATTCCAGAGCGCGGGCTCGGGCGTGATCGTCGACGCCAGGAATGGCTACATCATCACCAATGCGCACGTCGTCGAGAACGCCACCGACATCACGGTGCAGCTGCTCGACAATCGCTCGCTGAAGGCGAAGGTCGTCGGCGCGGACCCCGGCTCCGACGTGGCCGTGCTAAAGGTGCAGGCCGGCAACCTGATCGACCTGCCGATCGCCGATTCGGACCGGGCCGAAGTCGGCGATTTCGTCGTTGCCATCGGCAATCCGTTCGGCCTCGGCCACACGGTCACGTCGGGCATCGTGAGCGCGCTCGGCCGCTCCGGCATCAACCCGGAAGGCTACGAGGACTTCATCCAGACCGACGCCTCCATCAACCCGGGCAATTCGGGCGGCGCGCTGGTGAACCTCAACGGCCAGCTCGTCGGCATCAACTCCGCGATCCTCTCGCGCACCGGCGGCAACATCGGCATCGGCTTCGCGATTCCGTCGAACATGATGAAGGTCGTGATGAACAGCCTGATCAAGTACGGCACGGTGAAGCGCGGCGTGCTGGGCGTGAACATCCAGACGCTGGCGCCCGAGATCGCGCAGAGCATGGGCCTGCCGGACACGACGCAGGGTGCGCTGGTATCGCAGGTCGTCGAAGGCTCCGCGGCCGAGAAGGCCGGCGTAAAGGCCGGCGACGTCATCACCGCGGTCAACGGCCGCCCCGTGAAGGACGCGGGCAGCCTGCGCAATTCGATCGGCCTGCTCAGCATCGGCGAGAAGGTCGACCTCTCGCTGATGCGCGACGGCAAGCCCCGCCGGGTCACGGCGGTGGTGAGCGAGCGCGATGCCGCGGCGGAAGCCAAGGCGGCCGGCGCGCATGCGGGCCTCGAGGGCGCGGACATCGTCGACGGCCAGAACGGGGTGCTGATCCGCAGCGTCGCCGACGGCAGCCCGGCCGCGCAGCGCGGCCTGCGCACCAACGACGTGATCCTGGCAGTGGGGCGCACGCGCGTCGCCACGGTCGCGGAGTTCGCCAGGGCGACTGAAGGCCAGGAGGCCTTCGTGCTGCAGATCCGCCGCGGCAACGCCATGCTCGTGATTCCGATCCGCTGAATCGGCGGCGCCGCTCCCCGGGGACGCAGCAACTCATGACAGCGAAAGTCTGCGTCCTCGGCGGCACCGGGTTCATCGGCCAGGAGGTCGTCGCGCGTCTCGGCGCGGCGGGTCACGAGGTCAAGGTGCTGACGCGCAATCCCGCTCAGCACCGCGACCTCACGGTCCTGCCGTCGGTGCGGCTCGTTCGCGCCGACGTGCACGACGAGGCGCGGCTCGAGTACGAGTTCGAGGGCTGCGACGTCGTCGTCAACCTCGTCGGCATCCTCAACGAGACGTCGTTCGGCCGGGGCAGCGGCGAGCAGTTCCGCCGCGTGCACACCGAGCTGCCGCAGAAATGCGTGCGCGCCAGCCGGGTCGCCGGGGTCCGTCGCTACCTGCACATGAGCGGGCTCAAGGCCGACTCGCAGCGGGGACCCAGCCACTACCTGCAATCGAAGGGGCTCGCGGAGGATTACATCCGCGAGCAGTGCGCCGCCGGCGCGCCCGAGTACGTGATCTTCCAGCCGTCCGTGGTGTTTGGACCGGGCGATGCATTCATCAACAATTTCGCGGGCATCCTCAGGATCACGCCGGGACTGCTCCCGCTGGCCTGCGCCGACGCGAAGTTCGCTCCGGTCTATGTCGGCGACGTCGCCGACGCCTTCGTCGGGTGCCTGGAGCGGCGGGACGTCGCGGGCCGCTCGTTCCAGCTGTGCGGGCCCGACGTGGTGACCCTGGGCGACATCGTGCGCATGACCGCAAGCTATCTGGGCTTGAAGCGCGTCGTCGTCCCGCTGCCGCGCGCCGTCTCGCGTGTGCAGGCGGCCGTCATGGACTTCGTGCCGGGCAAGCCCTTCTCGACCGACAACTACCTCTCCGCCACGCTCGATTCGGTGTGCGACTGCGACGGTCTCGCGGAACTCGGCATCCACCGCACCGCGATGCGCAGCGTGGTGCCGCAGTACCTCCGGCGCTAACGGACCGGAACGGTGCCGCACAGCGCGGCATGACGCGCCTGCACACTGAGTTCTCGCGTGGCCTCGACACGTGCATAGAACGCGGGCAGCGCGCCGGCGGCCTCGAGTTCGCGTCGCAGTCCCGGCATGCAGTCCTCGTAGGTCGCCACTGCGGCGAGATGCGCGTTGTTGAGCGACCGTGCGAACCAGTTGTCGTAGCCCGCATAGCCGCCCCAGCTCTTGCGCAGCTGCTCGTAGCGGAACTTCAGGCCGCCGAATTCCCGCTGCTTCTCGATGCGCAGCTGGTCGGCAGGCAGGCCTGAGGAGTAGAGCTTCGCGAGGCGAGCACGCGCGCCCTGCAGCAGCTTCGCGAACTGTCGCTGGCGGTCCGCGGTTGCGTCGTAGTCGGTGATCTCGTTTGCCCTGCCCTGCTGCCGCAACCAGCGGCGAATGCCTTCATCCTCGACGACGCTGGCGAACGCCTCGTTCAGCTCGCTGTCGCCCTGCAGGTAGAGCCGCTCGTGCGCGAGTTCGTGGAAGATCGTGCCGACGAGACGCGGCTCGCGCCAGCCGAGCATCGAGCCGAACACCGGGTCCGGCAGGTGCCCGAGCGTCGAGTAGGTCGGCACGCCGCCGACGCTCACGTCGTCGCCGCGCGCGGCGAGTTTCAGCGCGAAGGAGCGCGCGCGCTCCTCGTCGAAGTAACCGCGGTACGCGATGCAGCCAGTGACCGGGAAGCACCACCGGCGCGGCTCGACCGAGAACTCGGGCGTGGCGACGACGTTGTGCACGACGTACGGGCGACCCATGTCGGCGTATTTGCGATAGCTCTTGCCGTCCGGCAACGCGAGCTCCGTGACGGCGAACTCGCGCGCGGCCTCGACGAGCTGCAGGCGTTCGCGTGTCTGCGGCGGCGTCGCCGGATTGGCCACGACCTTGGCAATGGGTTCACTCCGGCGCATGACTTCGGCCTGCCCGCCCGCCGCCTGCATGACATAGCAGCCGCCAAGCGACAGCACGCATCCGGCAACGGCGACGACTCGCGGCAACGACATGCGGCGAGCTTAGCGTTGCGGACCTCGGAAGCGCAGCATCGTCGTCAACCCCTCGCCCCTGTCGCGGGCAAGCGTCGGGCACCGTCCATGGCGGCGATTCCGGTTCTCGTCCGGCTCGCGAAGAGAACATGCTCGCCGGACGAGAACCGGAATCGCCGCCTGAGGTCACGCGCCTGGGCGAGTTTCCGCGCCAGGCGCGCAAACTCGCACGGCGCATGCGGCTTCACGTGGCCGCAACGTTGCGTGAAGCTCCACCTCCCACCGCTTACGTGCGCCGTGCGACCCGTCGGGCGGTCGCCGCATCCTGCGTTGATTCGCGGACGAATCGCCCGACGGGTCGCTCAGGCGCGGTATCCGGGGTCGGGATTCGGGTTCGATTCCCACGGCCGTGTCTGCCTTTCCGGCCGTGGGAATCAAACCCGAACCTCGGCCCGACACCGGTCGTCCGTCTTCGCGACCCCGTCCGCGAACTCGGCTACGATTCAACGCATGAAAACGTACCTGGTCGGCGGCGCCGTGCGTGACACGCTGCTTGGGCGCCCCCACACCGAACGCGACTACGTGGTCGTCGGCGCCCGGCCCGACGACCTGCTCGCGCTCGGCTACCGGCCCGTGGGCAAGGATTTCCCGGTCTTCCTGCACCCGCAGAGCGGCGATCAGTACGCCCTCGCGCGCACCGAACGCAAGACCGGCGCGGGGTACTACGGCTTCGCCACCCGCTTCTCACCCGACGTCACGCTCGAGGAAGACCTCGCGCGGCGCGATCTCACGATCAACGCCATGGCGCAGCTGACCGACGGCGGCGACGTCGTCGACCCCTTCGGCGGACGGCGCGACCTGGACGCGCGCATCCTGCGCCACGTGTCGCCCGCCTTCGTCGAAGATCCGCTGCGGGTGCTGCGCGTCGCGCGCTTCGCCGCACGCTTTGCGCCGCTCGGCTTCACCATCGCACCGGAAACGACGTCGCTGATGAGCGAGATCGTGCGTTCGGGCGAAATGCAGGCGCTGGTAGCCGAACGAGTGTGGGTCGAAACCGAGCGCGCGCTCGGCGAGGCGCAACCGACCGTCTACTTGGAAGTGCTGCGCGAGTGCGGCGCCCTCGCTGCGCTGTTTCCGGAGATCGACCGGCTCTTCGGCGTGCCGCAGCCGGAGAAATGGCATCCCGAGATCGACACCGGCATCCACACGCTGCAGGTGCTCGACGTGGCCTGCGAACTTGCGACCGAAACGACGGTGCGCTTCGCAGCGCTGGTGCACGACCTCGGCAAGGGCGTCACGCCGCCGGATCAGTGGCCGAGCCACATCGGCCACGAACAGGCCGGCGTGCGCGTCGTGGGGCAGATGTGCGAGCGATTGAAGGTGCCGACCGAGCATCGCGAGCTCGGTCAGCTGGCGTCGCGCGAACACCAGCGCATTCATCGTGCGCACGAACTGCGCGACTCGACGGTCCTCGAGGTGTTCGAGGCAACCGACGCATTCCGTCGCCCGGACCGCTTCGAGAAGCTGTTGCTGGTCTGCGAAGCGGACGCTCGTGGTCGCGGCCCGGAACTGCGGGAACGGCCGTATGCACAGGCACGGGTGATGCGCGACTGCTATCGCGCCGCCGCCGCCGTGAAGCTCGCTCCAGACGTGATGGAGCAGCTCGCAGGCCCGGCCATTGCACTTGCACTGCGCGCGGCGCGGATCGAGGCGATCGGCGCGGCGCGCAGAAGGTAAGGAGCCGTTCGTCAGGCGCGCAACCCTCCGCGCCGGGCAGGGCTCAGAGCGTGTGTCGCAGGTCGCGGACGGCGAAACCACGCAGCGGCAGGTCGAAATCCCGGCCCAGCGCGATGACCTTGAAGCGTTCTCCCATCTCGCCGGGCAGCGTCAGCACCATCGCCTGCCGCGACAGGTTGAGGCGCTGGACGAGATCGAGCCCCTCCACGTTGGCGACGAAGTCGCCGAGTCCACAGCCGATCAGGAAATGTGCCTGCGTTGTGTAGCCCGCGATCTCGCAACCCGCTTCCTGGGCCGCCTCGGCGACGGCAGTGAAATCGACCCACGCCGTGATGTCCTGCAGCCCGACCCGCGCCAGCGCGTCGTCGTGGAAGCGGTGCCGGAAATGGCACAGCAACGTGCCGCGCGACCTCTCCGCCGCGTAGTACTCGCGACGTGGCAGGCCGTAGTCGATGAACAGCAGGACGCCGCGGGCCAGGCACTCCGCAATCGACTGCAGCCACGCCGCCAGACCCATGCGCAGTTCGGATTCGTAACCGTCGGGCAGCACCGTTCCCGTGTTGCGCTCGATCTGGCGCACGGCTGCGTTCAATCGCGGACCCGCGCGGACCTCCCGCAGTGCGAGCCGTCCGGATTCGATGCTCACGCCCAGCGCGTTGACCTCGCCATCGCGAATCGCGAATCGTTCGACGGTCAGCGCGTCGAGCACTTCGTTGGCGACGATCATTCCGGTGAAGGACTCGGGCAGGCCGTCCAACCAGCGCACGCGGGGCAGCAGGTGCGGGACGCGCTCGGCGAGTGTCTCGCGCTGGCGGTCGCGCAGGTCCGCGCTCAGGTCGAGGATGCAGTACTCGGCCGGCAACGCGCCCTGTCGCTCGAGTTCCGCGAGCAGGTCCGCGGCCATGACTCCGGAACCCGCACCGAGTTCGAGCACGCGTGCCTCCGGACCCAGCTCGCGCAAGACGTCCGCGCACTGCACGGCAAGGCAACGGCTGAAGACCGGCGCCACCTCGGGCGCGGTCACGAAATCGCCCGCCGCCCCGAACTTGCGCGCACCGGCGCTGTAGTAACCGAGCCCCGGCGCGTACAGCGCGAGGTTCATGAACTCGCCGAAGTCGATCCAGCCCCTGGCCGACTCGATTATCGTTCGCACGCGTTCCACGAGTGCCGCGCTGTGGGCGGCCTCGTCAGGCGTGAGCTCAGGGAGTTCCAGGGCGACCGTCATGCGGGGCAGAATCCTTTCGCGCGGACAGCCCGAAAGGGCTGGGGTATCTTGCAGCAGGGCGTGGACGCCGAGGGGTGTCCCGCCATTCCAGCACAGACGAAGCAGCCACGACGACCTTCGACGACCACGCCATGACCGACCCTTCCAGCAATGCACTTGCGCTGACGGACCGCTGCGCGCTGATCACGGGCGGCGCACGCAGACTCGGCGCCGCCATCGCCCGCAAGTTGCACGCGGGCGGCGCGGCAGTTGCCGTGCACTACCGCACGTCCAGCGCGGACGCCGAGCGTCTCGTCGCTGAACTGAATGCCATTCGCACGGGCTCCGCCGCCGCCTTCGGCTGCGACCTGCTCGACGTCGATGCCCTGCCGCGACTGGTCGGCGCTGCCATCACGCGATTCGGCCGGCTCGACGTGCTGGTCAACAATGCCTCGAGTTTTTCGCCGACGCCGGTGGGCACCATCACCGCGGCCCAGTTCGACGACCTCGTCGGCACCAACCTGCGCGCGCCGCTCTTCCTGTCGCAGGCCGCGGCTCCCGAGTTGCGCAGGACGCACGGCCTGATCCTGAATCTCGCCGACATCCACGGCCTGCGCCCGCTCAAGGGGCATCCGGTGTACTCGGCCGCGAAAGCAGGCCTGATCATGCTGACGAAGTCGCTCGCGCGCGAACTCGGCCCCGACGTTCGCGTCAACGCGATCGCCCCGGGTCCGGTGCTGTGGCCCGAGGGCGGGCTCGGCGCAGAGCTGCAGCGCGAGATCGTTGCCAGGACGGCGCTCAAGCGCACGGGCTCGCCGGACGACATTGCCCGCGCGGCGTATTTCTTCGCCGTCGAAGCGCCGTACGTCACCGGGCAGATTCTCCCGGTCGACGGCGGGCGCAGCATCTAGCGCGCGCTTCTCGGCGCACTCGCAATCAGACTGCAAACTTCCGCGCACGGCAGCGGTCAAGCTTCGCCGCGGCGAGGGGAGAGCCACCCGAGTTCCACCGGCCGCATCTCGTGCGGCCGGGAAACCCGCATCGCCCGCCAGAGCTCGGCGAGGGTGCGGTGCTCCGTCGGGTGCACGACGTCGGGTGCGATCTCGGCCGCGGGCCCGAGCATGTAAGGGCGCTGCAGCAGGTCCGGGCGCGGCAGCGTGAGCCCCGGCTCGGAACAGACGACGTCGTCGCACAACAGGATGTCGAGGTCCATCGAGCGCGGCGCCCACTTCGGCGCGTTGCGTTCGCGACCGCAGGCAGCCTCGGCTTCGTGCAGCCGCTCGATCACATCACGCAGCGGCAGGTCGGTCATGAAACCGACGACCAGGTTGACGAAGTCCTCGCCCTCGAAGCCGACGGCAGCATTCGCGTAGGCGCGCGAAACGGTCAGCGGTGCGAAGTGACTGTCGAGTACGTCGAGGGCGCGCCGCAGATTCTCGATCGGCGCGACGTTGCTGCCGGCCGCGACGTAGACCTGCGAGGCGCGGGTCACGCCCTTGCAGCCGCGATCGCCGGGTAGTCCTCGCGCCGGCGTTCGATGACGATGCCGACGTCACGCGAGCCGCGCAGTGCGCCCTGCTTGTTCACGCGCACCTTCACCTTCGGCACGTCGAACTCGGTCAGGATGATCTGCGCGATGCGGTCGATGAGCGTTTCGACCAGCTGGAACTCGGATTCGCTCACGAACTGCAGCAGGCGCTTCGACACTTTCTTGTAGTCGAGCGTGTCGTCGATGTGATCGCTGGCCGCGGCCTTGCGGATGTCGGTGGACATCTCGAGGTCGATCACGACCTTCTGCTTGACCTTCCGCTCCCAGTCCCAGATGCCGATGATGCATTCGGCCGTGAGACCGCTCAGGAAAATGGTGTCCATCGTTGCCGTCTGTACGCTCGGGAGGGCCTGTCGGTTCGATTCTGTTCGTTCGGTTCGATGGGCTGCGCTATGCCGCGGACGAAGGCGGCACCAGGTCCGTCATCGGCCACCGCGCGCGCGCGCGGATCGAGAAGTCGTCGCGTTCGCCCGCGGCGAGCCGCAGCTGCCCCAGCAGCGCGATCATCGCCGCGTTGTCGGTGCAGAACTCGGCGCGAGGATAGACGACCCGGACCCCCTGCCGCTCGCCCATCGCCAGCATCCTGGCGCGCAACCGCCGGTTGGCCCCCACGCCGCCAGCCACGACCAGCGTGGACGCCCCGGTCGCTTCGAGCGCCCGCTGGCACTTGATGACCAGCGTGTCGACCACCGCCTCCTCGAATCCCCGGGCGGCATCGGCCCGGGCCTGCGGGTCGAGCGCACCGTGCTTGCGCAGGGCCACGACGACCGCGGTCTTCAAGCCACTGAAGCTGAAATCGAGGCCCGGGCGCTCGGTGAGGGGTCGCGGGAACCGGAACACGTCAGGTCGTCCCTGTTCTGCCAGTGCCGCCAATTGCGGCCCGCCGGGATAACCGAGCCCGAGCAGTTTCGCGGTCTTGTCGAACGCCTCACCGGCCGCGTCGTCCAGTGAACTGCCGAGCAACTCGTACTGGCCCACGCCCTCGACCCTCGCCAGCAGCGTGTGGCCGCCGGAGACCAGCAGCGCGACGAACGGGAACTGCGGCGGGTCGGGCTCCAGCAGCGGCGCCAGCAGGTGTCCTTCCATGTGATGGACCCCGATGCACGGCACGCCCCAGGCATAGGCCAGGCTGCGAGCCACCGCCGCCCCGACCAGCAGCGCGCCGACGAGCCCGGGCCCACTGGTGTACGCGATCCCGTCGATGGCCCCTCTCCCGCCGCCCTCGGCGACCGTTTTTTCCAATAAAGGCAATAACTTACGCAGGTGGTCACGCGAGGCGAGCTCGGGCACCACGCCGCCATAGGCCGCGTGCAGGGCAACCTGGCTGTACAGCTCGTGGGTGAGAAGCCCCTCCCGGCCGTCATAGACGGCCGCGGCGGTCTCGTCGCACGATGTTTCGATTCCCAGTACCCGCATTTCGGTTCGCCCTGCCCGTGGATCGCCGGCATTCGTCGGCCGCCGCCCTGACCGGGAGACCCGGTCTTGTTTTGCAATTCTGCGCCGCGATCTCTAGAATTCGCGGTCCCTTACTGGCCGTGTGTCCTTCGGGGCCCGGTTGGCTGTCCAACAATGTGTCGATGACTGGCGCCAGGGCCACCGGCCCGCCAGCCGTATTGAACGATTGACGAGGTTTCGATGCCCAGCGTCCGCATCCGTGAGAACGAGTACTTCGATGCCGCCCTGCGCCGCTTCAAGCGCGCGTGCGAAAAGGCCGGCGTATTGACCGAACTTCGTCGCCGCGAATTCTACGAGAAGCCGACGCAGGAACGTAAGCGCAAGAAGGCGGCCGCGGTGAAGCGCCACCAGAAGCGCAGCACTCGCGACTTCACGTCGGCGCCCCGCGCCCGCAGTTTCTGATCCGCCCGACCGGCGCAGCTGTCTCACAGCCGCCGGTCCCGCCGAACTGCACCAGACGATGACCACGCTCAAGGAGCGCATCACCGAGGACATGAAGACGGCGATGCGCGCCGCCGCGAAGGAGCGTCTCGGCACCATCCGCATGCTCCAGGCTGCGATCAAGCAGCGCGAAGTGGACGAGCGCATCGTGCTCGATGACGGGCAGGTGCTCTCGGTCATCGAAAAGATGATCAAGCAGCGCAAGGAATCGATCGCCCAGTTCGAGCAGGGCGGACGCGCTGACCTCGCGGCCAGGGAACAGGCCGAAATCGAACTGCTGCAGGCTTACCTCCCTGCGCAGCTCTCCGACGCCGAAGTCGATGCACTGATCACGGATGCCATCGCGTCCACCGGAGCCGCTTCGGTGAAGGACATGGGCAAGGTCATGGCCGTAGTGAAGGCGAAGGCGGCCGGGCGGACCGACATGGGCGCGGTCAGCGCCCGCATCAAGGCGGCGCTCTCGGCCTGATCCGGCTGCGTGCCGGTGCGCCTCGGTTGGGCGCTCACTCATCTCAATTTGCGGGCTGCGCGTTGCGCGAGGCGAGTCGCGTTCGGGCGCGAGGCACGCAGGGTCGGGGTTCGGATCTTGCTTCCACGCCCGGAAAGGCAGACACGGGCGTGGAAGAAAGATCCGAACCCCGACCTTACGTTCGGCGCCTGAGCGCTCGTCGGGCGGGAAGCGCGGCCGTCAAAGTCGAAGTGCAGATGCCTGCCCGACGAGACGCACGGCGCATGCAGCCGGATAGAGGCCGGAGTTGCCGCTCGATGCGGGAACCGAGGGTTCCAGCACGCGACCAAACATCACGTTGGGTGTCGCGCTGGCGCCGTTCGCAACGGCGGGAATCGGCAACCGTTCGATTTCCGGCAGCAGTCGACTGCGATCCCTCGGCTTGCGGGCGGTGAACGCTCCTTGCACCGTGCGAGTTTTCGGGCCGGCCGAAAACTCGCACAGGTGCGGCATGTCCGGCGCTCGGTTCGGATGTCTTTCTGGCGGGCGTATCTGCCTTTCCGCCCGCCAGGAAAGAGATCCGAACCGAGCCGCCTGCCCCCGCCTCCTGCTCGAGGTTTGGCAGGCCCGAAAAGCCGCTCTTGCGAGCGCCCACCCGCACCCCCACTATCGCAATCCGATCCGACGCCGAACCCGCACCGTGGCCCGCATCCCCCAGCACTTCATCGACGAACTCGTCGCGCGCACCGACATCATCGAGGTGATCGGCAGCCGCGTGCAGCTCAAGAAGGCTGGGCGTGAATACAAGGCCTGCTGCCCGTTCCACGACGAGAAGACGCCGTCGTTCTGGGTCAGCGTCGACAAGCAGTTCTACCACTGCTTCGGCTGCGGCGCGCACGGCACGGTGCTCGGCTTCGTCATGGAGTACGACCACCTCGGCTTCATCGAGGCAGTCGAAGAACTGGCGGCGCGGGCAGGTCTCGAGGTGCCGCGCGAAGGCGGCGCCGCGGCCGGGCCGGCGAATCCGCACGACGAACTGTACGTCGCGATGGAGCGCGCTGCGCTCTACTTCCGCCAGTGCCTGAGCGGTGACGCGCGCGCCCGCGACTACGTCAAGCGTCGCGGCCTCGACGCCGACGCCGTGCAGAAGTTCGGCATCGGTTACGCGGCACCACGCTGGGACGGCCTGCTCGAGCGCTACGGCACGACCGAAGACGAGCGTCACGTGCTGCAGCGCGCGGGACTGATCATCGAGCGCCAGCCGCAGGAAGGCTCCGCGCCGGCAGCAACCTCGACCGGCGGCAGCGCGCAGGCGCGCGAGCGCGGCTTTTACGACCGTTTTCGCGACCGGCTCATGTTCCCGATCCGCGACACGCGTGGCCGCACCATCGCCTTCGGCGGGCGCGTGCTCGACCAGGGCGAACCCAAGTACCTGAACTCGCCCGAGACCGAACTCTTCCACAAGGGCCGCGAACTCTACGGGCTGTACGAAGCGCGGCAGGCAACGCGCAGCCTGCAGCGACTGATGGTCGTCGAGGGCTACATGGACGTCGTGAGCCTGCATCAGGCCGGTATCAGCTACGCCGTCGCCACGCTCGGCACGGCGACCACGCCCGAGCACCTGCAGCGCATCTTCCGGCTCGTCGGCGAGGTCGTGTTCTGCTTCGACGGCGACCGCGCCGGGCGAGCCGCCGCGTGGCGCGCGCTCGAAAACGCGGTGGGCGAGGTGAAACAGGGCCGGCAGGTCCGGTTCCTGTTCCTGCCCGATGGCCACGACCCGGACACGCTGGTGCGCGAAGAAGGCAGGGAGGCGTTCGAAGCCCGGCTGGCCGAGGCGATGCCGCTGTCGGAGTACCTGATTCGCGAACTGTCGGCGCGGGTCGAGACCGGCAGCGTCGATGGGCGGGCAAAACTGGTCGAACTGGCACGCCCACTGGTCCGCAGGATTCCATCCGACGTCTACCGCGAGTTACTGGTCAACCAGCTGGCCGGCGTCGTCGGGATGTCCCAGGCCCGTCTCAACGAATTGCTCGGCGCGGATGGGGCCGACGCGGCGGGTGTCGGCCCGGCCCGGCCCGCGCCGCCCAACACGCCGTATCAACGTTCTGATTCAACGAGTTACGAGCGGTCCAGCGGCCATGGCCGTGGCCGCCTGGGGGCTGCGCCTGGCGCGGCCCCGGGCCGGGGCAACCTGGTGCGGCAGGCCGTGACGCTGCTGGTGCATCACCCGGCGGCCGCCCGGGCGGTCAGTGCCCAGCAGATCGAGGCCGTCGCCGCCATCGACCGGCCCGGCATCCCGCTGCTGGCGGAACTGCTGACCCAGCTGCGCGAGGAGCCGCCTGCCAACACGGCGGGTGTGCTGGAGCGCTGGCGAGACCGGCCCGAGCAGGCGTCGCTGGCCAAACTGGCATCGGCCGTCTGCATAGCGCCCGATGCGGCCGGAGCGGCTGCGGAACTGAAATCCGCCCTGAACCGTCTGATCACGGAGGAATCCCCGGTCCGGCGTCTGGACGAACTGATGGCCAAGGCGCGCGACTCGGCCCTCGACGACACCGAAAAGCTGGAGCTGCAGGGCCTGCTGCGCCGGGAACGCCCCCCGCTTTCCGAGCGGAAATAGGGGAGACTTCCCACCCCCCCTGGCACTCGATAACCGGGCGCACCCGGTGGCGGGCATGGTAAGATTCCGCTCTTTTTTAGACCCCTTTGAGGCGTCCCATCTTGAGCAAGACGACGGCACGCAAGCAGGTCAAGAAGCTTCCCGTACGCAAGCCCGCCCCGGCGGCCAAGGCCAAGGCTGCGCCGGTGCGCAAGGCCGCGGCCCACGCCAAGCCGAAGCCGGCAGTGAAGAGCGCGGTGAAGCCGGCGGCCAAGCCCGCGAAGGCACTGAAAGCAGCGGTCCAGCGCAAGGGCGCTGCCCCGGCGAAGGCTGGCCACAAGGCTGTTGCGCCGGCGAAGCATCCCGTCGTGAAGGCAGCTGTCGCGGCGAAGCATCCCGTCAAGGCCGCCGCGCCTGCGAAGCATCCCGCTGTGAAGGCTGTGGTTCCTGCGAAGCACGCCGCTGCCGTTGCACCGGCCAAGGGCCACAAGGCCGCGGCGCCGGCCAAGGCCGCCGCACCTGCGCCGAAGCCTGTCGCGGCTCCAGCGGCGGTCGTGAAGGCGGAGAAGGCCGGCCGCAAGGCCGCCAGGGAGAAAGCCGAAAAGATCGAGCTCAAGCTGCCCCTGAGCACGCCGGAAGACCGGCAGTCGCAGCTCAAGCTGCTGATCGCGCGCGGCAAGGAACAGAGTTTCCTGACCTACGCCGAAGTCAACGACCACCTGCCCTCCGAGATCGTCGATCCGGAGCAGATCGAAGACATCGTGCAGATGATCAACGACATGGGCATCCCGGTGTACGAGAAGGCGCCGGACGCCGAAGCGCTGCTCATGCGCGAACCCGTCGTTGCCGACGACGAGGCGGCGGAGGAAGCAGCGCAGGCGCTCGCCACCACCGTCGACGCCGAGTTCGGCCGCACGACCGACCCGGTCCGCATGTACATGCGCGAGATGGGCACGGTCGAACTGCTGACGCGCGAAGGCGAAATCGCGATCGCCAAGCGCATCGAGGAAGGCCTCGATTCCGTGCGCCGCGCGCTGTCGCATTATCCGCCGACGTTTGAATACATCCTGCGCGCCTACGAGCCGCTGAAGTCGGGCCAGGGCCGCCTGGTCGACATCATCGTGGGCTTCGTCGACCCGAACGCGCCCGACGTCATCGCCGAGCCGATCAACCCGAAGCTGGCCGCCAAGGAAGCTCCGGAAGTCGAGGCCGAGGAAGAGGCCGAGGAAGGCGCGGAAGAGGAAGAGGCACTCGAGACCGGCCCGGACCCCGAAGAGGCCGCGCGCCGGTTCGCGTCGCTCGCCAAGGTCTACGCGCAGGTCATGAAGTCGCTCGAGGAGAAGGGCTCCAGGGACCCGAAGACCATCAAGCTGCGCAAGAAGCTTGCCGAAGAGTTCATGGAACTCAAGCTGTCGCCCAAGATGTTCGACCAGCTGATCACGCAGTTGCGCGAGCACCTGAACGGCATCCGCTCGATCGAGAAGACGGTGATGCTGCGCTGCGTCCGCGACGCCGGCATGCCGCGCTCGGACTTCATCGAGACGTTCCCGCGCAACGAGACCAACCTCGGCTGGCTCGACAAGCACGTGCGGGCCAAGCGCAAGCACTCGGCGGCGCTCGCCAAGTACCGCGAGGAGATCGAGCGCGAGCAGACCAAGCTCGCCGGCATCGAGCAGCGGGCACGGCTGTCGATCGCCGAGATCAAGGAAATCAACCGCGAGATCGCCGTGGGCGAGGCGCAGGCGCGCCGCGCGAAGAAGGAGATGGTCGAGGCCAACCTGCGCCTCGTGATCTCCATCGCCAAGAAGTACACGAACCGCGGCCTGCAGTTCCTGGACCTCATCCAGGAAGGCAACATCGGCCTGATGAAGGCCGTGGACAAGTTCGAGTACCGCCGCGGCTACAAGTTCTCGACCTACGCCACGTGGTGGATCCGCCAGGCGATCACGCGCTCGATCGCCGACCAGGCCCGCACCATCCGCATCCCGGTACACATGATCGAGACCATCAACAAGCTGAACCGCATCTCGCGGCAGATGCTGCAGGAGATGGGTCGCGAGCCGACGCCGGAAGAGCTGGCCGTGCGCATGGAGATGCCGGAAGACAAGGTGCGCAAGGTGCTCAAGATCGCCAAGGAGCCCATCTCGATGGAGACTCCGATCGGCGACGACGAGGATTCACACCTCGGCGACTTCATCGAGGACACCTCGGTGGAGTCCCCGATCGAGTCGGCGACGACGGAATCGCTGCGTGAGACCACGCACTCGGTGCTGGCCGGCCTGACGCCGCGCGAAGCCAAGGTGCTGCGCATGCGCTTCGGCATCGACATGACGACGGACCACACGCTCGAAGAAGTGGGCAAGCAGTTCGACGTCACGCGCGAGCGCATCCGCCAGATCGAGGCCAAGGCGCTGCGCAAGCTGCGGCATCCGAGCCGCAGCGAGCAGCTGCGGAGCTTCCTCGAAGACTGAGCCTCCCCACCTCTCACGCGTCAGCGTAGGAGGTCGACCGCAAGGCCGGTCCGGGCCTGCCCATGAACCCCCTCCACTCCGGCGGCAGGGGGTTTTTCTTTGGCGACGGTGCCATGTACCGACGCATGCGATGTAAAACATCATTTACATTCGCGCAACCGTATGTTAAATATGTTTTACATACGGTGCAGGAGGCACGCGATGTCAGAACATGAAAAAGCAGCCTGGTGGTCACTCGGTTCGACGGTGCTGATCTGGCTGTTCCTCGCCATGCGCTTCACCGACGACGGCCGCATCGTCGAACTGCCAACCGGCCTGGCGCTCGAAACCTACATCGAGATGATCGTGCTGTGGATCGTCGCAGCGATCGTCCCGGCGGTGCTGGCCGCGAAGGATCCGGCAGCCCAGGTCAAGGACGAGCGCGACCGCGCGATCGACGCGCTCGGCGATCGCTGGGAAGGCTACGTCGTGGTGATCGCGATCAACGTGCTGGTCGTCCATCTGCTCGCCCGCGGCCCGTACGCGGACCGCACTCCGAGCGTGACGATCCTTGACCTCAGCTCGACGACGGCGTTGATCTTTGCGTTGCTGACGACGCTGTTCCTTGCCGAGGCGGTCAAGCAGTCGGTCGTGCTCTGGCAGTACCGCCGGTGACTGTCGGGCGCGGGCGCGTAACCAACAACGTTCGGCGGCTGCGCGAAGCGGCGGCGATGACGCAGGCGGAACTCGGCCTGCGTGTTGGCGCAACGCGCCAGACCATCATCGCGATCGAGGCGGAGAAATACGCGCCGTCGCTGGAACTCGCCTTCAAGCTCGCGCGCACGTTCGAGCGCCCAGTGGACGAGGTGTTCCGCTTCCACGAGGACGACTGATCAGGTCCCGCTCCCGGTCTCCCGGTGGATCAGGCTGTGATCGCGGGTCTCGCTCAGCCGCAGCGTCGCTAGCAGCCCGACCACCATCATGCCGGCCACGATCCAGAAGAACGCCGACTCGTGCCCGACCTGTTTCAGGTACAGCGCGGCAGTCTCTGCGTTGCCGCCGAAGATCGCCTGCGCGATCGCATACGGCACCGCCACGCCCAGCGCACGGACGTGCGCGGGGTAGAGTTCTGCCTTGAAGATGGCGCTCATTCCGCAGTAGCCCGACAGCAGCACCAGCGGTACCAGCCCGAGGAGGTAAGCCGTCACCGGGCTCGTAGCGGTCGAAATTGCGGCAAGCACCGGCACGCTGACGATGGCGAGTCCGCCGTAGGACACGAGCAGCGTGCGCCGGTGCCCGATGCGGTCTGCGAGCCAGCCGGCCAGCGGCGGCAGGAACAGGAACGTCGCCAGCAGCAGCGTCGTCACCTGCGACGCCACCGGCTTGGCGAAGCCGGCGCTGTTGACCAGCAGCTTCTGCATGTACGCGGTGTAGGTGTAGAACCCGAGTCCGCCGGCGGCAGTCAGCGCCATCACGGTCATGGTTTCCCGCGGGTAATGCGTGAACAGCGCCCACGCACGCCCACGTTCATGCGCTGGCCCGGACGCGTGCGTGAACGAACGGGTCTCGTGGATGCCGCGGCGCATCCACCACACGACGACCGCCAGCACGGCGCCCACCGCGAACGGAATACGCCAGCCCCAGTCATAGAGCTGCTGCTCGGTGAGCACGCGTTGCAGCAGCACCAGCAGCAGCAGCGCGGCCAGTTGCCCTCCGGTCAGCGTGACGTACAGGAACCCGGACCAGAAACCGCGCTGGCCGCGACCCGCCATCTCGCTGATGTAGGTCGCAGAGGCGCCATACTCGCCGCCGACCGAGAGCCCCTGCAGCAGCCGCGCCAGCAACAGCAGCGCCGGCGACAGCAGGCCCAGTCCGGTCGGGATCAGCGCGATCATCAGCGATCCGCCGCACATCATCGCCACAGACAAGGTGAGTGCCGTCCGACGTCCGGCACGATCGGCGTACCTGCCGAACAGCAGTGCGCCGACGGGCCGGGCGATGAAACCCACAGCGAAAATTGCCGCAGCACTCAGCAGCTGCGCGGTCTGGTCACCCGCCGGAAAGAACGCGCGCGAAAAATAGATGGCGAATGCCGAATAGGCGAACCAGTCGAACCATTCGACGAAGTTGCCCGCCGAACCGCCGAGAATGTTCTTGAAACGCTGTGCCGGGGTCACGGCCGCTACCGACCGGGGTGGCCGACCGGCGGCATCATGGTGCCGTCGCCGGCGGCGCTGCGCTGACCGGAGACTTCGTCGCGGCGAAATACTCCGCCGCGCCATCGTGCAGTGGAATCGTCACGCCCGACAACGCACGCTCGCGCGACAGCCGCGACGCACTCACGCCGCGATCGACCGCCAGCCCGCCCTCGAACAGGAAATCGAGCACCTGCTTCACAGATGCGTCGGGAACCGAGCTGCTGGCGACCAGCAGCGCGGTCGCCGCAAGCGTGGGCACGTCGCGCGCCTGCGGGCCGTAGGTGTGTTGCGAAATCGTGAGCGGCACCAGTCCAGGCACGGATTCCGCCAGACGCGTCGTCGCATCGGGGTCGAGCGGCAGCAGGATCATCGGCGCCTGCGCGGACGCAGCCGCCAGCTGGCGCCATGGAGCCGAGATGACCTCGATCACCGCGTCGATCCGGCTGGCCGCAAGCAACTGCAGGGCCTCGTCGGGACCGCGCGCGTCGACGATCACGTAGTCGTCGCGCTCGAGACCGTGTGCGCGCAGCACCTGCATCGCGGTCTGGCGTGTTCCCGACCCACGGCTGCCAACCGCAACACGCGCGCCGCGCAGGCTGACAACGGAGGCAAGCCCCGAGTCTTCGCGCACGACGACGTGCACGGGCTCCGGGAACAGCGCCGCGACGCCACGCAGGTGCCGCAGCGGCCCATGGCTGGCGAATGCGTCCTGCCCCGTCACCGCGGCGGCGGCCACATCGCTCTGCACGAGCGCGAAGCGCGCCTCGCCCGAATCGATCATGAGCGCATTCGTGACGCTGCCTTGCGTGTTCGCCTGCGTCACGGACCATGCAGCGGCACGCGGCCGCAGCGACTCGACGAAGCGCGCGTACTCACCGCCGGCGGGACCTGTCGCAACGACGAAGCCCTGCTCGCCCTGGTTGAGCCGCAACTTGATGTTCTGCAGCGCCTGGTCAAGTTCCTCGGCAACGATCGCGTCGTCTGCGTCGCGCAGGCCTGGCGTCGTGTTGACGATGCCGGCGAGACGTTCGATGAGGTCGCTCGACTTGATGACGCGACCCGTGGCAGCTACGGGCTTCGCCGTGGCCGGCGGCAGCAACGAGGCCTGCCACGAGTCGCCGGCGCGGCGATAGACCATTGAACCGTAGGCGCGCAGTTCGGACCCTGCATCGACCCGGCCCGAACCGAGCCCGATCACGCCACCGTCCGTGGCGCCGAGCGCGTTCGCGATCAGCTCCGGACTCAGGCCGCTCCAGTCAGAGGGATCGTAGGGCGCCGTGAACGCGAGCACGGCGTTGTAGTAGACGATGGCCTGCGACCCACCGTCCTTTGCACCCGCGAGGGGCGCGCTGCCCTGCCTGTTCAGCGATTTCACTTCGAGCATTCGGCTGCCGAACAAGGTGTCGAGTTGCGCCTGCACGTCCCGCTCCAGGCCGGCCTGATCGGGGCCGCGGGCGCAACCTGCCAAGGCGACCAGGACCAGGACAGGCAGCAGTCCGCGGCAGGAGGGCCTCATCTCAGAACCCCAGCGCCGGCAACGCGAAGTACGCCTGCAGTACGAGGGCGTTGGCGATGTCCGCGAAGAACGCACCGACGATCGGGATCAGCAGGAACGCGAGCGGTGCCGGGCCGTGGCGTTGAGTGAGCGTCTGCATCACCGACATCGCCACCGCCGTGGTGGCGAGGCCCGCCGCCACGTGCCCCCCTGCGACCACCGCGGCGTCGTAATCGTTGCCCATCACGCGCCCGGTGATGAAGTAGGCGAAGGCCGCGGTCACCAGCGCGTTGACGACGATGATCAACAGCATCGGGCCGGCGAGCGTGGCCAGGTCGAGGATGCGCATCGACATCAGCGCCATGATCAGGAACAGCGAGAGCGACACACCGCCAACCGCCTGCGCGGCACGGTCGTTGATGCCCTCGATCCTGAACACCGTCGCCAGGTTGCGCACGATCATGCCGATCAGCAGCGCCCACAGGAAATCGGGCAGCAGGATGCCGGTGCCCTTCATGAGTGCGTGCACGTGGTGGGCGACGCCGATGCAGACCAGGCAGACCAGCAGCACGAACAGCAGTTGTTCGGTCGTGATCGGCATGAAGAACGGATTCTCGGGAACGGTCTCCGGCGCCGCAGACTGGCTGGACGCGCCCGACGCGCGCGCCCTGGCCCGTTTCATCAGTCGTTCGGCCACGGGGCCCGACAGCAGGCTGCCGAGGATCAACCCCGCCGTCGCGGCGGCCATGCCGAGTTCCATCGCGCCCTGCAGGTTACGGGTCTCGCCGAAGCTGGCCGCATATGCAGCTGCAGTGCCATGGCCGCCCGTCAACGAGATGGAGCCGCCGAGCAGGCCCACCAGCGGATGCAGGTCGAGCAGCCGCGCCATCGTGATGCCGATCGCGTCCTGGATCGCCATCAGCAGCACGAACAGTACGAGCAGGATCACGAGCTTGCGGCCGCCGCGGGCCAGCGAGCGCACGTCGGCGCCGAGGCCGAGCGTGGCGAAGAACGCGAGCAGCAGCGGGTCCTTGAGCGACTCGTCCATGGTGAACTGCACCGGCATTACGAGCCCGGCCAACGCCAGCACGACCGCGAACAGGAAGCCGCCGACGACAGGCACCGGAATGCTGTAACGCTGCAGCACGGCCGAGCGCGCCACGATCAACTGCCCGACGAAGAACAGCGCCGTCGCGAGGGCGAGCGTGGCCAGCAGGTTGAGGTTGATGGTCACGTGTCCGTTGCCCGTTCGTTTCAGCGGCCCGTCCCGGCTCCTGCCGTGCGGTCGAAATCCGCGTCCGCGCTGGCGAGGTCCGACGCGCAGAAACCCAGGTCACGCAGCAGGCCGTCGTTGAGCCGGTACACCCATGCGTGCACGGTCAGCGAATGACCCCGCTCCCAGGCCTGCTGCACGATCGTCGTGCGGCACACGCGCCGCGCCTGGAACAGCACGTTCAGCTCGCAGAGCCGGTCTGCGCGCTGCTCATCCGCCGGCAGCAGGGCCAGCTCGGCAGCGTAGAGCTTGGCGATGTCGCGGATCGGCAGCAGCCAGTTGTCGACCAGACCGAGCGGCCGCTGCTGCCACGCCGCGGTCACGCCGCCGCAGCCGTAGTGGCCGCAGACGATCACGTGCTCGATGCCGAGCACGTCGATGGCGTACTGCAGCACCGAGAGACAGCTGAAATCGTTGTGGAAGACCAGGTTCGCGACGTTGCGATGGACGAACAGTTCGCCAGGTGCGAGGCCCACGATCTCGTTCGCCGGTACGCGGCTATCGGAACAGCCGATCCACAGGTAGCGCGGATTCTGCTGCGCGGAAAGCTCGCCGAAGAACCCCGGATGGCGCTTCTCGGTGGCCGCTGCCCACCGGCGATTGTTCTCGAACAGATCCGGCAGCTTGTTCAATGGCGCGGGCCCGGAGCGGTAGTTGCCGGGAGTCTAGCAGCGCGGGCGAACCGTCCGCTCATTGACCTGAACGCGCGTCACGGTTAGGTTGCGCACCGACTGACCCGACTGACTGACCTTGCAAACAACCGAACAGGACCTGGAGACACACATGGCAGCAAAGAAAAAGGCAGCGAAGAAGAAGACGATCCGTCGCACGACGCTGCGCAGCTCGAAGGGCACCAAGCTCTACGCAGTGCGCGCGGCGGATGGCACCTTCAAGGACATCCAGACCTACAAGCGCGCCCACGCCGCCGACATTCGCAAGAGCTCGAAGGCCGAATCGACAAAGAAGGCAGCCAAGAAGAAGGCTCCGGCACGAAAGAAGGCCGCGGCGAAGAAGAAGTGATGCAAGGGGCGCCTCGCAACAGGCGCCCCTTCTTCCATCTGCAGTCCTGCGCTCGATCGTCACTGGCCCGGTCCGGGCAGCAGCAGCCGACGCGGGCTGCCAACGGTCGCCTCTGGTAACCTGAGCGGCGTGCTTCTCCTTCGCAACGCCGACGTCTACGCGCCTCGCCCGCTGGGCCTGCAGTCCCTCCTGATCGGAGGCGGCACTGTCCTCTGGATGGGACCGGGCAAGGAACTGCCGTCCTTGCCGCCGGTGCTTGGGGCGATCACGAATGAAGTCGACCTCGCCGGCCTGAGGCTGATCCCGGGCCTGGTCGACGCCCACGTGCACGTCACGGGTGGTGGCGGCGAAGCCGGGTTCAGGACGCGCGTGCCGCCCGTGCCGCTCACCCGTTTTACACTTGCCGGCGTCACGACAGTGGTCGGCCTGCTCGGCACCGACGACGTCACCCGCGGGCCACGGGACCTGCTCGCGACGATTTACGCGCTGCGCGAGGAAGGACTCAACGCGTACGGCTACGCGGGCGGCTACCACGTTCCGCTGGCGACCTTGACGGACAGCGTGCGGGGCGACCTGGTGCTGCTCGAGCCTCTGCTCGGCATCGGCGAACTCGCGCTCAGCGACCATCGCTCGAGCCAGCCGACGTTCGACGAAATCCTGCGGCTCGCGGCGGACGCCCACGTCGCCGGACTCATGACCGGCAAGGCCGGCATCCTGCACCTGCACCTGGGCGACGGCCCGCGCGGGCTGGAATTCGTGCGTCGCGCCCTGCAGGAAAGTGAAATCCCGGCACGTGTTTTCAACCCGACTCACGTCAACCGCCGCAAGGCACTGTTCGAGGAGGCCGTCGCACTGGCCAGGGACGGTTGTTACATCGACCTGACCGCGTTCCCGGTCGCAGACGGCGAAGACGCTTATTCGGCGACCGAGGGCCTCCAGCGCTACCTGGCGAGCGGTGCCCCGGCCGACCGGATAACGATCAGTTCCGACGCAGGCGGCTGCCTGCCCTGCTTCGACGCCGACGGCCGCGTCTGCAGCATGGACGTGGGCTCGTCCGGCGCCCTGCTGGAGACCCTGCGGACCCTGCTGCAGGCTGGCATGCCGCTCGATGCCGCCCTGCCCCCGCTTACCGCCAACCCGGCCCGGCTGCTGCGGCTCCCCGGCAAGGGCCGGATCGAGGCTGGGGCAGACGCCGACCTGGTCGCATTGGACGCGACAGGCGGCGCACATACGGTCATTATTCGCGGGGAAATCCACGTCCGGGGCGGCCAGGCCCTCCGGCGTGGCACGTTCGAAAGCCCCTAGGAGCAGCGCGTTGCCGAGCATCGTCCCCGAAGGTGAAACCCGCGGCTGGATCATTCCGATCGGCGGCGCCGAGAACAAGGAAAACGACCGGCACATCCTCGAGCGCTTCGTGCGCGTGTCCGGTGGTCGCGACGCCGACATCGTCGTGATCCCGACCGCGAGCCGGCTCAACGAGACCGGGCCGCGTTACGAGAAGCTGTTCGGCGACCTCGGCGCGGCCCGTGTCACGTCGATGGATTTCGACACGCGCCGCGACTGCCATGAGCCAGGGCGGCTGCGCAGGCTCGAAGAGGCAACCGGCATCTTCTTCACGGGTGGCAACCAGCTGCGGATCTCGACGCTGCTCGGCGGCACACCGGTCGCGAAGCTGATCCGAATCCGCAACGCCAATGGCGTGACCGTGGGCGGCACCAGCGCCGGCGCCAGCATCCTGAGCGAACACATGATTGCGTTCGGCGACGAAGGCTCGTCGGTGATCTCGGGCAGCGTGCGGCTTGCGCCCGGCCTCGGGCTCACCAATCGCTTCATCATCGACCAGCACTTCCGCCAGCGCGACCGGCTCGGCCGCCTGCTGACGGCCCTCGCGTACAACCCGTTTGCCGTCGGCATCGGCCTCGACGAAGACACGGCCGCCTTCATCGGACCGGACGAAACGGTCGAGGTCGAGGGCAGCGGCGGCGTCACGATCGTCGATGCAAGCGACGTGTCGTTCTCGTCGATGGACAGCGTGAGCGAGGGCCAGCCGGTCTGCCTGCTCGGGCTGAAGCTGCACATCCTGGTGGCCGGCGCGACGTTCAACCTGCACACACGCGTGGCGCAGGCCGGCTCGCTGGTCGTCCCGAAAGAATAAAGTCGTCACGTCAGGAGGGAGCCGGGAATGCGCATCCTGGACCGGTCCGTTTACGTTGGACCTTCGCTCTACGCTCATTTTCCAGTCATTCGTCTCGAACTCGACCTGGGCGAGCTCGAGCAGTGGCCCACGGGCCGGCTGGGCGACGCGTTCGTCGACGCGCTTGCGGCCGCGCTCCCCGGACTGGCCGAACACGGCTGCTCGTTTCGTGAACCGGGCGGCTTCTTCCGCCGCATGCGCGAAGATGAAGGCACCTGGCTCGGCCACGTGCTCGAGCACGTCGCGATCGAACTGCAGAACATCGCAGGCGAGAGCGTCACCTTCGGCAAGACGCGCAGTGCCGGCGCACCGGGCGTGTACACGGTCGTCTACGAGTACGCGCAGCGCGACGAAGGCATCGCGGCGGGCGAACTTGGCCTGCGGCTCCTTTGCTCGCTGCTGCCGGAGGCGATCCGCCCCGAGGACAGCGTGCCTGAAGGCTGGAGCTGGCCCGAGGCGCGTGACGAGTTCATCCGCTTCGCGCAGCGGCGCGCGCTGGGCCCGTCGACCGCGTCGCTGGTCCGTGCCGCGGAAGCCCGCGGCATTCCATGGCTGCGCCTGAACGATCAATCGCTGGTGCAACTCGGCCACGGCCGCTACCAGCAGCGCATCCAGGCGACTGTCACCGGCCGGACTTCGCATATCGCGGTCGAACTCGCGAGCGACAAGGAAGAGACCAACAAGATCCTCGCCACACTCGGCCTGCCGGTTCCGCGCCAGGAACTGGTACAGAGCGAGGGCCAGGCGGTCCGCGCCGCGCGGCGCATCGGCTACCCGGTCGTCACCAAGCCGTACAACGGCAACCATGGCCGTGGCATCTCGATCCGCCTCACGACCGAAGAAGAAGTCGTGCAGGGTTTCCGCGTTGCGCGCGAGCAGTCGCGCTCGGTCATCGTCGAGACCTTCCTCGAAGGCGATGATCACCGCCTGCTGGTCGTGAACGGCGAACTCGTCGCCGCCACGCGCCGCACGCCGGGACACGTCGTCGGTGACGGCAAGAACAACATCGTCGAGCTGATCGACGTCGTGAACCTGGACCCGCGACGCGGCGTCGGCCACGAGAAGGTGCTCACCCGGCTCGAGCTCGATGCCCAGGCGCTCAAGATGCTGGACAAGGCTTCGATGACGCCGGAATCCGTACCGGAGCCCGGGCAGATCGTCTTCCTGCGCTCGACGGCCAATCTCTCGACGGGCGGCACCGCCACCGACGTCACCGACGTCATCCATCCGGACAATCGCGAGATGGCCGTGCGCGCCGTACAGGCCGTGGGCCTCGACGTGGGCGGCGTGGATTTCCTGTCCATGGACATCACCGAGAGCTACCGCAAGATTGGCGGCGGCATCTGCGAAGTCAATGCAGCTCCGGGCTTCCGCATGCACGTGGCGCCAAGCGAAGGCACTCCGCGCGATGCCGCGGGGCCGGTCATCGACATGCTGTTTCCGCCGGGCGCGCCGTCACGCGTGCCGATTGCCGCGCTGACCGGCACCAACGGGAAAACGACGACCGCGCGCATGCTCGCGCACCTGGCGAAGATGTCGGGGTTCACCCCCGGCCTGACGACGACCGACGGCGTTTACATCAACGGCCATCGCACCGTGCAGGGAGACATGACGGGCCCCGTTTCGGCGCGCATGGTGCTGGCGGACCCGCAGATCGACATCGCGATCCTCGAGACCGCGCGCGGCGGGCTGATCCGTGCCGGCATGGGCGTGCCTGAAGTGAACGTGGGCGCCGTGCTCAACGTGCAGTCGGACCACCTCGGTCTCAAGGGCGTCGACACGCTCGAGCAACTCGCGGACGTGAAGCGCGTGGTCGTGGAAGTTGCCAAGGACTGCGCGGTGCTGAACGCCGACGATCCGCTGGTGCTCAAGATGTCGGGCTACACCGAGGCCAGGAGCATCTGCTACGTGACGATGAACCCGCAGCATGGCCTGGTGCGCGAGCACATCCGGGCCGGCGGCCGCGCCTGCGCGCTCGAGGCCGGCGTCAACGGCCAGATGATCACGCTGTACGACCGCAGCAGCCACATCCCGCTCCTATGGACGCACCTGATCCCGGCAACACTCGAAGGCCGCGCGATGCACAACGTGCAGAATGCGATGTTCGCCGCCGCGATGGCCTACTCGCTCGGCATCAAGCTCGACGCGATCCGGCACGGCCTGCGCACGTTCGACTCGACGTTCTTCCAGGCGCCTGGCCGCATGAACGTGTTCAACGAACACCCGTTCAAGGTGCTGTTCGACTATGGCCACAACGCGCACGCCGTGAACGCAATGGCCGACCTCGCGCAACGCCTCGATGTCACCGGACGCCGCATCGTCGTGCTGGCGGGTCCGGGCGACCGCCGCGACGACGACCTGCGCGCGATCGCCGATGCGGTGGCCGGCCGGTTCGATCACTACATCTGCCGGCGCGACGACAGCCTGCGCGATCGCGCACCGGACGAAGTGCCGAAGCTGCAGTCCGCCCAGTTGCAGGCACGAGGCGTGCCCGCCTCCGCGATCTCAGTCATCCCGGACGAGCAGGAGGCGATTGAGGCGGCGCTCAACATGGGGCAACCGGGCGACCTGCTGCTGATCTTCGCGGATGCGCTGGTTCGCTCGTGGAAGCAGATCACTAAGTACAAGTCCGCCACGTCGCCGGCTGCAACGGGTGAGGTCGCGCTCAGTGCGGGTGAGGGCAGCTCCGGCATCGGCGGGTTCATGGTTGACGATGTATCGACGGCTCCCGCGTTCACCTCTCCCGCTGCAGCGGGAGAGATCGCACGCAGCGCGGGTGAGGGTACGCGGCAGTCCACCCAGTCCCCTGCTGGCAAGCCGGTGCAAGGGAAGAGGCCCGCACCGCAACGCTCACCCGTTGAGGCGGGAGAGGAAGCGGGACCGCACGAAGCCGGTGACGTTACGGACCAGCTCATGCCCGGCGTCATCCGCGACGCGCGCGGCGTGTGGATCGCCCCGGAGACCGAAGACTGAACGCCGAGCACACCCTGCCCCTCGACGACTCGCGTCGTCTGCTGGGCGGCAACCTGTTCTTCGCCGGCACGGGTGCGGTGCTGGAAACGGTTGGCGTCGAGATCGACGACACGCTGCTGGCCGGATGGCGCACGCGCGTCGAGCGAGCGCGCCGGCATCTCGGCTGGGACAAATCAACGCCGGGCTCGCCGCTTGCGCCGGCCATCGTCGCGCGCCGTCATGCCACGGGCGTTTCGCTTGCGCTGCAGGCCCCGGTCGACCAGCTCTTCACCGCGACCGAACTCAACGAGTGGGCGCTGTGCGCGACGCTGTTCGAGCGCGATCCCCTGCGTTGGGCAAACGTGACCGGCGACCTGCTCGCGGACTATCTCGAGGACGCCAGGGATCCCGCCGACGTCATTCCGCCGGTGCTCGAAGAGGGCGCCGCCCTCGCCCGTCTCGCGATACGCGCGGCGAGCGAGCGACGGCCAGAGGTCGTGGCACTGATTGCAGAAGCCACGGCGCGCGGCGTCTGCCACATGCTCGACGAAACCGCGCTGACCCTCGGCGCGGGTACTGGCAGCAAGGGCTGGCCGCTGGATGCATTGCCCGGGCCCGACGCGGTGCCGTGGGCATCCTTGCGCACGATTCCAATCGCAGCGGTCACCGGTTCCAACGGCAAGACGACCACCGTACGCCTGGTCGCGGCCTGCGCGCGGGCGCACGGATGGCGTGATGGCTTCAACTGCACCGACGGGGTCTTCATCGATCGCACGGCGGTCGCCGCAGGCGACTATTCGGGGCCGGCTGGTACGCGCCGGGTCCTGCGCGATGCAACCGTCGAAGCCGCGGTCCTCGAGACGGCGCGCGGCGGCATCCTGCGTCGTGGGCTGGCGATCGACCGTGCGGACGTTGCGATCGTCACCAACATCAGCCCGGATCACTTCGGCGAGTATGGCATCGACGATCTCGAGGGCCTTGCCGACGTCAAGCTCAGCATCGCCCACCTGATCGATGCCGACGGACTGCTGATCCTCAATGCGGACGACGTGTTGCTGTCGACCAAGGGCCGCGTGCTCGAGCAGCGGCTCGGCTGGCAGCCGCCGCTCGGCTGGTTCGCGCGCGACTTCGATCATCCCACGCTCATCCGGCACCGCGCGTCGCAGGGCGCTACGAGCGGCGTGCGCGCGGGACGCCTGCGGATTTCGCTTGGTGCCGCCGAGCACGATCTCGGCGCGATCAACGACATGCCGCTCACGGTCGAGGGCACGGCAACTTATAACGTCGAGAATCTGGCAGGCGCGGCGCTCGTGGCCGTGAGGCTTGGCGTCCCGCCGACCATCATCGCGCAGGTGTTTGCGACGTTCGGCCGCAACCTCGCGGACAACGCCGGCCGGCTCATGCGCTTCGACATCGGCGGCGTGAGGATCGTGCTCGATTACGCCCACAATCCGGACGGGCTGCGCGGCGTGATGCAGGTCGCCGATCGCCTGCGCGCGCCCGGCGGCCGCATCGGCATGCTGCTGGGACACGCCGGAAACCGCCTGAATGCCGACATCGAGGAACTCGCCCTGGTCGCGACGGAGTTCGCCCCGGACCTGATCGTGGTCAAGGAAGACGAAGGCCACCTGCGCGGGCGTCAGCCCGGCGAAGTGCCGGCGATCATCCTGAACGCGCTGCTCAAGGCCGGGATGACCGAATCCGCGGTTCCGATCCGCCCGTCGGAGGTCGACGCGGCCTGCCTGGCTCTCGATTGGGCCCGTCCCGGCGACGCCCTGGTGCTCTTGATTCACTCGAGCAGCGCGCGGGCGCGGATGCTCGAGATACTCAAGTCGCGCCGCGACGCCTGAGTCCGCGGCGCATCCTCACTTGCTATTGCGCGGCGTGCGTCGCCTTCCAGTCCATGGCACGACGCACGCGCCGCTCAACCGACGGGTGCGTGTAGAACAACACTTCCTGCAGTCTGCTCGGCCGCGGGTTGCGGTATTCGGCCGTCTTGACCAGCGCGGACGCGAGCGCATCCGGCAGGTTCACGGTTTCCAGCGAATACTGGTCGGCCTCGTTCTCACCCATGCGGATCGTTCCGTTGAGGACCGGTTGCGCGAACAGCAGGAACAGCGACACCATGAAGACGAGCACCGGCAGCCCGGTCGGGTCGCTGATGCTTGCGCCGCTCCCGAACGCTCGAGCGAACTTCGGAAACGTTCGGTCGGCCAGGTAGAAGAACACCACGGCGAGCACCGACATCAGGATGATCGTGCGCCAGACGTGCCCGAGCACGTAGTGCCCGATCTCGTGACCGGTGACGGCCTTTACCTCATCGAGGGACGCACCCTTGAACGCGACGTCCGCGATGGCGATGCGCGCCGAGCCCGCGATGCCGGAGACGTTGGCGGTGAAATTGTTCGACTGGCGCGAACCGTCGTAGACGAAGATGCGGTTTTCGGGCACGCCCGCCTGCTTCGCCATCACGACGAGTGCGTCGCGCACCTCGCCTGCCGGCACCGGCTTGTACTCGTTGAAGAGCGGCTCGATGACGACCGGGCCGGCAAGCAGGAACAATGAGAGCGCGAACGCCGTGAGTGCGCCAGACCATGCCCACCAGTACCTGCCTGCGCGGCGCATGAGAGCGTAGACGCCGACGAAAAACAGCGCCACCAGCACCGCCGCGATCGCTAGCGAAAGCAGACCCTGCCCAAGGAAATCCGTGAGCGGCTGGCTGGTGCGGCCGTAGCTGCGCTCGCGCCACCACGAGGTGAAGATGTCCCAGGGCAGGGACAACAGGCCTGACAGCACGAAGTACACCGCCGCAACGACCCATGCCTGCAGGTTCACACCGCGCTTCGCGAGCTTCGCGTTGACGCGCTCGAGCAGCCCGCTGCGTACGACGATCCAGGTAACCGCGGCGGAGACCAGCAGGTTCCACAGCAACAGCCAGTGATTGCCGGCGGTGTAGGCCGCAGCCTTCGCCAGCGCGTCGGCGCCGAGCGAGTCGATGTAGGCGGCGGTGGCCGCTTGCGGATCGAATGACATGGAATTTCCTGCAATTGGATGGAATGGTGGGCCCGCTGGGATTCGAACCCAGGACCAAGGGATTATGAGTCCCCTGCACTAACCGCTGTGCTACAGGCCCGCCGCGGCGCGAATTCTACTCACTTACGGAGCGGCAAGGCAGGCAGGAGACCGTGCGTCCTATTTCGCTGCCGTCACCCGGATCAGCTGCCCGTCGTCCTCGTCGGTGAGCAGGTACAGCGCGCCGTCCGGCCCGTTCACTACGGCGCGAATGCGCTTGTCGAGTGCTTCCTTGAACAGCCGCTCCTCGTTGACGACGCGCCCGTCGCGCAGCTCGAGCCGCGACAACTCGCCGGACTTGAGGCCGCCGACGAACACATTGCCCGTCCACTCCGGAATTGCGGAACCCGTGTAGAAAGCCAGACCGCTGGTCGCGATCGACGGCACCCAGTAGTGCACCGGCGATTCCAGGCCGGGTGCCCCGGTGCGCTCGCTGATCGGCTTGCCCGAGTACTCGGTGCCGTACGTGACGATCGGCCAGCCGTAGTTGCGGCCGCCGAGCGTGCGGTTGAGTTCGTCGCCGCCCTTCGGCCCGTGCTCGTTGGTCCACAACTCGCCCGTCGCCGGATCGAGCGCCGCGCCCTGGACGTTGCGATGACCGACCGACCACAGCTCCGGCATCGCGCCGGGCTGCTTGCGGTACGGGTTGTCGACCGGCGCCTTACCATCCCGGTCGATGCGCACGATCTTGCCGATGTGGTTGTCGAGCGACTGCACCTTGTCGCGGCCCGAGTTGCGGTCGCCAAGCGTCACGAACAGGTTCCCGTCGCGGCCAAACACCAGGCGCGAGCCGAAGTGATGACGGCTGGCCATCGCCGGCTGCTGCCGGAAGATTACGGTGACGTCCTCGAGCCCGTTGGCTCCGAGCTTCGCGCGGGCCACGCTGGTGCCGTTCTGCCCGTCGCCGCGTGGTTCCGCGTACGAAAGATAGATGCGCTGGTTGCGCGCGAAATCAGGATCCAGCGCGACGTCGAGCAGGCCGCCCTGCCCCACAGCGTCCACCGCCGGCACGCCAGCAAGTGGCTCGCTCGCCTTGCCGTCGCGATCGACGATACGCAGCCTGCCTGGACGCTCGGTGACGAGCGCGCGGCCGTCCGGCAGGAATGCGATACCCCATGGGTGCTCGAGACCGCGGCTGACGACCGTCAGTTGCACTTTGGCTTTCTGGGTGACGACGCCCGTCGTGTCGTCGAGAGCGCAAGCCGCACCGGCAAAAGTCAGCAGTGCGATCGCACTCAAGGCGGGAACGACTGAGGCGTTGCCGAGCTGCGCTCGGAGCGATGATCGGACTGGCCGCGACATGACGAACTCCGGGCGAGGTGTGAGATGCAGGTATTTTCGCATCTCTGCAGGCTGCGGAGTCAGGCGAAGCGCCGCATCTGCCTGAAAAGAACGAGACGCAGCCCGTCGTGAAACGGGCTGCGCCACGGCGTCCTGACGCTCAGACCTTGGAGGCGGCCGCGTCGCGGGAGGCTTCCTTGGCCTTGAAGGCCGCGACTTCGTGCTTGCCTTCGATGAAATAGTAGATCAGGAACGCGAGGCCAACGCCGGCCGGAATCAGCCCGAAGAACCTAACGTCCTCGCCCGCCACCGCGCCCAGCGCCAGGAACAGCGCGATGCCGATGAAGAACCAGATCATGCCGGTCAACAGGTGGCGTGGCCGCTTGTTGCGATCCAGCGGGCCGTAGAAAGCTTCCGGCAACGCCGGCAGTTCCATCCCGCGCTCGATGGCGGCCATGCGCTCCTTGTGGTGCGCCTCGACGACGTCGCGGCGGCGACGGTAATCGAGAATCTGGTAAACGATGGGAATCCCGAGCGACATGACAATCGCGACAATCGGGATGAATACGGCAACGACTTCTTCATTCATGGACGGGCCTCCTCGGCTGTTGATGGTTATATGCCTCGTCCCCCGGAAAGGTTGCACCGGCCCCACTTGCAACCTTCTGCCCCGCAGGGGCATATAAAGGCCCATGGACGAGGCAATCGCAGGTCATCTGGCGGCTGGCCGCCACGCGCGGGCGTTCGACCTGATCGTGCCGGAGTATCGTAACCGTGTGTTCCGCCTCGCCTTTTCAATCCTCAAGGACCGCGCGGCGGCGGAAGACGCGGCCCAGGAGACGCTCGTCCGCGTCTGGAAGGCACTGCCGGGCTTCGATGGCCGGGCCGCGCTCGGTACCTGGATCTACGCCATCACCAGGAACACCTGCCTGATGGAACTGCGCAAGCGCCGGCCGACCGTCTCGTTCGACGACCCGGACTCGACCGAGGCGCAACACGCAGCCACCAGCATCGCAACCGGCCCGGCGGACGACCCCGAGCGCGACAATCTGCTGCGCCTGCTGGAAACGCTGCCCGCCAACCAGCAGCAGGCCGTGCGACTGTTTTATCTCGAAGACCGTTCCTACGATGCCGTGGCCGAGGCGCTCGGCATGCCGCTGGGGACGGTCAAGAATCTTCTGTTCCGGGCCCGCAAGCGCTTGATGCAGCTTGCCCAGCCCGAGGAGGTCAAGGCCGCATGAACAGCAACGACATCGCCCTTTCGCTCGGCCCCTGCGCCGACTACGAGTTCGACCTGGTCGAACTGTTCGAGGGCTCGCTGGAAGCCGGTCGCGCCACCCTCGTGCGGCAGCACATGGAGCGCTGCACCCGTTGTCGCGCCTACACCTCTGCGCTTGGCGCACTCGATGCCGCGCTGGCCGGTGCCTTGCCGCGCCCCGCCCTGTCGACGGAATTCGACGCGCACCTGCGGGAGCGGATTGCGGAACTGGCCCAAGTGCCGAGTCGCACGGCGGCACTCGCCGCAGCAGAACGCGAGCACGCGTGGATACTGCAGAACCTGGGTCGCGGCCTCAGCTGGCGAACGGCGCTGAATGCGGCGGCGCTGGGATCCGTCGTCGGCGGCGTCGTCGTCGGTCTCGATTCCGTCGCGCCGGGATTGCTGCAATCGTTTGGCCTCGTTGCCCCGGGCATGAGTGCGACGCTGACGTTCTCAATCGCACTCGGCGCGGTGTTTGCCGTGTGTGGCGCGGTCTTTGCGCGAGGGTCGGCCGGCGGCTCGATGCTGCTCACGGACTGATCGCCCGCGCGCTGCTGGCAACCCCGGCGGGCGCGTCGCTTACGCGTTGTGGTCCTCGATGATCGAGTTGCCACCATCGGCAACGATCAATTGACCGACGATGTATGAGGCGGCCGGAGACGCGAGGAACGCAATCAGCGCCGCGATCTCGCCCGGCGAGCCCGAACGTCGGACCGGCGTACGCAGTCCCGCGGCGGCTTCCCGCTCGGTCTGCGAGCCCGTCGCAATCCACCCCGGCGCGACCGCATTCACAGTCACCCCGTACGGCGCCGCCTCGAGCGCGATGGCGCGCGTGAAGCCGACCATGCCGGCTTTCGCGGCTGCATACGCGGTATCACCCGCGACGGCGGACACGGCTCCGGTCGTCGACGACACGTTCACGATGCGGCCATAGCCACGAGCCTTCATGCCGAGCAGGAATGCGCGCGTCACGAGGAATGAGGACGTCAGGTTGCGCTCGAGCGAGCGCTGCCAGTCGACGAGGTCGAGTCGTTCGAGGTTGCCTGGGGCGTCCATCGCGCCCAGGACAGCCATGCCGGCGTTGTTGACGAGCACGCTCACGTCACCGAGCGCTTCCGCGTGCTCATGCAGTCGCTCGATGTCGGGCTCGCTCGTCAGGTCAGCGACGATCGGGTGGGCCTCGTGCCCCTCGGCGCGGAGTTCAGCCGCGCGATCCTTGATCCGGTCGGTGGTCGAGACGATGAGAATGCGATGCCCGGCGCGGGCGAGCGCCCGCGCCGTCGCAATGCCGATACCTGTCGGGCTGCCGGCACCCGTGACGACGGCGATGGTGCGCGCGGTCACGGGCGGCCGGCTCAGACCTTGCGGGTCCAGCCGAACGAGTCGGGCGCCACGCCGTTCTGGATGTCGACGAGCGCGGCGCGCAGCTTCTGCGTCACTGGACCGACGTCGCCGCTGCCGACGCGCACTTCCGTGCCGTCGCTGCGCACCAGCGTACCGACGCCCGCGAGCACGGCCGCAGTGCCCGACAACGCGGCTTCACCGGTCTTGACCCATTCCATCATCTCGGCGACGTCGAAGATGCGTTCTTCGACCTTGAATCCCATCTGCTTCGCCATCGTCAGCAGCGAATCGCGCGTGACGCCGTGGAGGAACGTGGCGTCCAGGCTGCGCGTGAGGATGTGGCCTTCGCGGATCAGCAGGAAGTTCGCGGCGCCGGTTTCCTGCACCGAGCCTTCCGGGCAGAACAGCACCTGGTCGATCTTGTACTTGTCCTTCGCGGCGAGCGTCGGGCCCATGGCCGCGGCGTAGTTGCCGCCGGTCTTGACCATGCCGAGATGCTCGGCGGTGCGGTGCTTCTGGTCCTCGACGTAGATGCGCAGCGGCTTCATGCCGCCGGAAAAGTAGTCCCACACCGGGCTCGCGAGCACGATCAGCGTCGCTTCGTTCGACGGCTGCGACGCGGCGCCGATGTTCGGCATCGTACCGAACAGCACGGGTCGCATGTACAACGCACCCGGGGGCTCCGGCACCTGCGCGCGGTTGCGGTCGATCGTCTGCAGGATCATGCGCTCGAGCTGCGCCTCCTCCGGCACGGGCAGCATCAGCAGTTTCGCGCTCTGGCGCAGGCGCGCCATGTGCCGATCCATGCGGAAGACGTGAATGCTGTCGTCGGCCCAGCGATACGCCTTGAAGCCTTCGAAGCAGGTGCTCGCGTAATGCAGCACGTGGGCACCGGGATGCATCGGGATCGGCGCCACCGGCACCAGCCGGTCGGCGCTCCAGGCGCCCTTGGCGTAGGTGGCGATGCTCATCTGGTCGGCGAGGACGGTGCCGAACGCCGGACGCGCCTGGGGAGTCGTGGTCATGGGAGTGTTCTCGGGACGGGGCTGCGCGGTTGAAGTGTGATTCTAGCCGGGGATGAAGATCGTCGCCGGGTGCTCGAGCAGATCCTTGAGCGCCAGGATCATGGCCGCAGCGTCATAGCCGTCCACGAACCGGTGATCGAACGACGACGACAGGTTCATGATGCGGCGGATCGCCACGGAACCGTTCAGTACGACCGGGCGATCGATCGCCTTGTTGACGCCGATGATGCCCATTTCGGGCGCGTTGATGATCGGAGTCGAAACGATGCCGCCCATCCGGCCGAGGCTGGTGATCGTGATCGTGGAGCCGGACAACTCTTCGCGCGACGCTTTGCCGGTCCTGGCGGCGTCGGAGACGCGCCGGATCTCGTCCGACAGGTCCCACAGCGTGCGGGCTTCAGCATGGCGCACGACCGGGACCTTGAGGCCGTCCGGTGTCTGCGTTGCCACGCCCAGGTGAACCGGGTGGTGACGGATCAGCACGTTGCGCTCGGCGTCGTAGTGCGCGTTGCACTGCGGGAACTCCTCCAGCGCACGCGCGAGCGCGGCGGCGAGGAACGGCAGGTACGTGAGTGCCGGCGTGCCCTTTGGCGCCTTCGAGTTGAGATGCACGCGCAGCGATTCGAGGTCGGTGACGTCCACTTCCTCGACGTAGGAGAAATGCGGAATGGTGCGGGCCGCGTCCGTCATGCGCTGGGCGATCACTCGCCGCACGCCGATGACCTTGATCTCCTCGGTGCCGGTACGCGGCCGCAGCAACGAAGGCGCGGCCGCAGAACCGCCGTTCCTGGTCGACGGCGTGGCGCCGCTCATTGCGGCCTCGAAGTCCTTCGGCGTGATGCGGCCGGTCGGGCCTGAGCCTGCCACCTGCCGCAGGTCGATGCCCGCCTCGCGGGCCTTGCGACGCGTCGCGGGCGAAGCTTTCACGCGGCCGGTTTCGCTTTTCACCTCTCCCGCGTCAGCAGGAGCGGTCGGACGGAGTCCGGGTGAGGGCGCACGCAGTGCGGGTGAGGGCTCGCTTCTCGGACCCTCACCCCCACCCTCTCCCGCTCGCGCGGGAGAGGGAGCAGAGACAGCAGTCACTGGCTGTGGCGGGGCCGCGTCGTCTGCGCTCGACTCCGTTTCGAACACGACGAGTTCGGAACCGACGCGAACCATGTCGCCCGGCTGCCCGTTGATCGTGACGACCTTGCCCGAGACCGGAGCCGGCACTTCCACCGCCGCCTTGTCGGTCATGACTTCGGCCATGACCTGGTCCTCCTTGACCATGTCGCCGACTTTGATGTGCCAGGCGACGACCTCGGCCTCGACCGTGCCTTCGCCGAGGTCCGGCATCTTGAAGACGTAGCGCGTCATGCGGCCTCCATCACGGCCTTCAAGGCCGCTGCCACGCGCAGCGGACCCGGGAAGTACTCCCACTCGAACGCATGCGGATACGGGGTGTCCCAGCCCGCGACGCGGCCGATCGGCGCCTCGAGGTCCCAGAAGCATTCTTCCTGGATCGTGGCCGACAGTTCGGCGCCGAAGCCGGAGAACCGCGTCGCCTCGTGCGCGATCAGGCAGCGGCCGGTCTTCTTCACCGACGTGCAGATGGTGTCGACGTCGAGCGGCACCATTGACCGCACGTCGATGATCTCGGCGTCGATGCCGAGCGCCCTGGCCGCGGCTTCGCAGACGTAGATCATCGTGCCGTACGCGACCATCGTGACCGCGCTGCCCTTGCGCACGATGTCGGCTTTGCCGATCGGCACCGTGTAGTAGCCGTCCGGCACTTCACCTTTCGGGTGCGTGCTCCACGGCACCGCAGGCTTGTTCGCGTCGCCGTCGAACGGGCCGTTGTAGAGGCGCTTTGGCTCGAAGAACACGACCGGGTCGTCGTCCTCGATCGAGGCGATCAACAGGCCTTTGGCGTCGTACGGCGTCGAGGGCATCACGACCTTGATGCCGCAGACGTGCGTGAAGATGCCTTCGGGACTCTGCGAGTGCGTCTGGCCGCCGCGGATGCCGCCGCCGCAGGGCGTGCGGATCGTCACGGGCGCCCAGAAGTCGCCGGCGCTGCGATAGCGCAGGCGCGCGAGCTCCGAAAAAATCTGGTCGCAGGCAGGATAGATGTAGTCCGCGAACTGCACTTCCGCGATCGGGCGCAGCCCGTTCACGCCCATGCCGATCGCGGCGCCGACGATCGCGCCTTCGGCGATCGGCGTATCCAGCACGCGGTGCTCGCCGTACTTGCGCTGCAGGCCGTCGGTCACTCGGAACACGCCGCCGAAGTAGCCGATGTCCTCGCCGAGCACCACCACGTTCGGGTCACGCGCCAGCATGATGTCCATCGCGGAGTTGAGCGCCTGGATCATGTTCATCTGTGCCATGGTCAGACTCCCTGCTCCGCACGCAGCTGTTCGCGCTGCCTGCGCAGGCTCTCGGGCATCTCCTTGAACACGTCCTGGAACATCAGGTCGCGGTTCAGGCGCGGTCCGTCGGTCAGGGTGCCGTACTGCACGGCCTCCTTCCAGCTTTCGGTCACCTGTTGCTCGAGTTCCTGCGCGAGCGCGGCGTGCCGCTCCTCCGACCACTCGCCGAGCGCGATCAGGTGGTTCTTGAGGCGCAACACCGGGTCGCCGAGCGGCCATTTTTCGTAGTCGTCCTTGGGCCGGTAGCGCGACGGGTCGTCACTCGTCGAATGCGCAGCGGCGCGGTACGTGACGTGCTCGATGAGCGTCGGGCCCGCGCCGGTGCGCGCGCGCTCCGCTGCCCACTGCGTCACGGCGTACACCGCCAGGAAATCGTTGCCGTCGACGCGAATGCCCGCCATGCCGTAGCCAGGGCCGCGCGCCGCGAACGAGCGCTGCTCGCCGCCCGCGAACCCCTGGAAGGTCGAGATCGCCCACTGGTTGTTGACGATGTTGAGGATCACCGGCGCCATGTAGACCGAGGCGAACAGCATCGCGTGGTGGAAGTCCGCCTCTGCGCTCGAGCCCTCGCCGATCCACGACACCGCGATGTCGTCCTCGCCCTTGATCGCCGCGGCCATCGCCCAGCCTACGGCCTGCGGGAACTGCGTGGTCAGGTTGCCCGAGATCGAGAAGATGCGGCCTTCGGCCCAGTGGTACATCACGGGCAGCTGGCGGCCCTTGCACATGTCGCGAGTGTTCGACAGCAACTGGCACATCAGGTCCACCAGCGGTCGTCCGCGGACCATGTACAGGCCCTGGTTGCGATAGGCCGGGAACAGCATGTCCGACGGCCGCAGCGCCATGCCCTGCGCAACCGACACCGCTTCCTCGCCGAGGGAGCGCATGTAGAAAGACGTCTTGCCCTGCCGCTGCGCGCGCTGCATGCGCTCGTCGAAGATGCGCGTGAGCAACATGTGGCGCAGGCCGATCTGCAGCTCGGGTGGATCGAGGTGCGGATTCCATTGCCCGACCGCCACGTGGCGATCGTCGAGCACCCGGACCAGCTCGGTCGAGAGATTGCCGATGTCCCGCACGCGGGCATTCACGTCGGGGCGGTGCACTGCACCCGCCGGCGAGGTCTCCAGGTAGCTGAAGTCCGGTGCTTCGCCCGGACGGGAATGGTGCTTCGGTACGTGCAGTCTTGATCGACGCGGCATCGGAATCCTCGCTGGATACACTCAATACAGATGCGTTGGGCCGGTTAGCGAGGTAGATTACTGACCGTGAAGTGGGGGTGCCGGAATTGTTGCATTGCGGTGCAGCAATAAGGAATGTTTGTTTCAGGGAGCGCACTTTCATGGAAGAGGCATCAACCTCTCGCCTGGACAAGGTCGACCGGAAGATCCTGGACCTGCTGCAACGCGAAGGCGCTTTGTCGGTCGCGGAGGTCGCCTCGCGAACCGGCCTGTCGACGACCACCTGCTGGCGCCGGATCCAGAACCTCGAGCAATCGGGCGTGATCAAAGGCCGTGTGGCGCTGCTCGACCGCGCGGCGCTCGGCCTGGACGTCACCATCTTCGCGCACGTGAAACTCTCGACGCAGGGTCGCGACGCGATTGCCGCGTTCTCCGAAGCGATCCGCGAGCGCCCGGAAGTGCTCGACTGCTACACCACGATGGGCGAGTGGGACTTCATGCTTCGCGTCGTGACCCGTGACATCAAGGCGTACGAGGCGTTCTACCTCGACCACCTGTCGAAGTTGCCGTACGTGCAGTCGATCAATTCGTCGGTGACGGTCACCGTGATCAAGGAAACGACGATCCTCCCGATCGCGCTTTGATCTGCCGCGCTCAGCCGCTGATGCGCCGCCACAGTGCGCGCCCGACCAGCCGTGCCTTGGTGCCGAAGTCAAAACGCTCGAGGTTGGTCTTGACGATGCCTTCCGTGAACCGCGTGCGCTTCGAGTAGTCCACCAGCACGTCGACGAGCACCGGCTTGCGTTCGCGCGACGCGGACGCAAGCGCATCCCGGATCACACCATCGATGTCGGCATCGCTGGCGATGCGCAGGAACTTCGCACCGGTCGCCTGCGCCACGCCCGCTACGTCGAGCGGGCCGAGCACCGTGCAGGTCTTGCGGTTGTAGGGAATCTCCTGTGCCTGCGCGATCTGCGCCAGTTCGCCGTCGCTGAACACGAACACGACCAGGCCGAGTTCCTGCGCCGTGGCCGTCGCGAGTTCCATCGCCGTCATGCGGAACGCGCCGTCGCCCACGATGCCGACGACGGGCAGCTCCGGTCGCGCGAGCTTTGCGCCGATCGTCGCCGGGACGCAGTAGCCCATGCAGTTGAAGTCGGTCGGCGAAATCATGCCGCGCGAGCGGTGGACGGGCATCAGCTCCGCCGCGAGGAACGTGTGGTTGCCGTCGTCGAGCACGACGGTCGACTCGTCGGGCAATTGACGTCGCAGGCTCGCGAAGAAGCGAGCGGGATTCACGCGACCCTTGGCATCGTGACTCAGCCATTCCTCCATGTAGGCGGTCTTCTGCTCGCGGATCGTCGCCTCGACCTTCGCGCGACGCTCGCCAGCCGCAACGGGCGGTGCGTCACCAAGCGCCTGCAGCAACAAAGTCAGCACTGCCTTCGCATCGCCTTCGAGCGCGACTCTGGCCGGGTAGTTGGCGCTGAACACGCCCGGATTGATGTCCACGTGGACCAGGTCGGCCGGCGGTGTCCAACCGTAGCTGCCGGTTGCGATCTCGCCGAAGCGCGTGCCGACAGCGAGCATGCAATCCGTGTCCGCAAAGGATTTCTCCACCGCGGGCACGGCAGCGCGGCCGAGGCAGAACCCCGCGTGCAGCGGATGATTGGCGGGAAACGCGCTAACGCCCTGCAAGGTGGTCGACACGGGCGCGCCGAGCTTCTCGGCGAGCAGCGCCACTTCGTGCGTGGCATCGACCGCGCCCCAGCCGACAAAGATCGTCGGCGCCCTGGCCTTGCGCAGCAGTTGTGCCGCAGCCGCCACTCGCTCCGGACTGCAGCGAGCCGCTGCAGACGACGGTCCCGGCGGCGCGACGCGAGGTCCTTCCTCGCCGGTCATCAGCTGCAGGTTCACCGGAATCTCGACGAACACCGGCCCGGGCTCGCCGCTGGTCGCGACGTGCACGGCTTCGTAGATCGTCGGGAAGACGTCAGCGTGCTTTTCGACCAGCCACGTGCCCTTGGTGATCGGCTTCAGCAGCGCGTGCTGGTCGACGTCGTGGAGCTGGTACCTGCGTCCCGTGTCGCGACGGATGCCGCCTGCGATCACCAGCATGGGAATGCCGTCGAGAAACGCCTCGCCGATGCCGCTGGCGGCGTGCGTGACACCGGCCGCGGGCACGATGACCAGCGTGCCGAGGCTCGTGCCGCTGCGGCTCACGGCGTCTGCCATGAACGCCGCCCCGCCTTCGTGCGTCACCAGCACCGGCGTGATCGTTTCCGACTTCGCGAGCTCGTCGTAGATCTCGGTGTTGTGCACGCCGGGGATGCCGAACGTGAACCTCACGCCGACGTTTTCGAGGGCTTCACGAAGCATGGAGGCTGCGGTACGGCTCATGGCAGGCGTGCCTGATTCTGGTGCGGCCGGGGTTGGGTGCGTCAATTGTAGGCGCAGCCCACCATTGCGGCCATCGGCCTTGACCATGACGCGGCACGCCACCATTCTCGCTCGCATGCTGCGTCACGCATGCAAGGTACTGTCCGGCACCATGGCGCTGGCGTCGCTGGCTGGCTGCGCCTCGCTTTCGGAAAAGCAATGCCGCGCCCAGGACTGGTACCAGGTCGGGTACGAGGACGGCAACGCTGGTGCAAACGCCGGACGCATCGAGTCGCACTCCAGTGCCTGCGCCGCTTACGGCATCGAGACCGACACTGCGCAATACGACATTGGACGCGCCGACGGGCTGCAGCGTTACTGCACCCTCGCGCGCGGCATCGAAACCGGGGTGCGGGGCTCGCCGTATTCGGGCGCTTGCGCCGGTGACCGTGAAGCGGAGTTCCTGCGAGGTTATCGCGAGGGCCGTCGCCTGTACGATGTCGATGTCAGGCTGGCGCGCGTCGAATCGGACATCGAGACGTATCGCCGGCGGCTGGCCGTCAAGGACATCGATGACGAGCAGCGCCGTCGCCTGTATCAGGTATTGCGCGACCTGGAATTCGACCGGTCGAGACTCGAGGGCGAGCGCCGGCAGGTAGAGTGGGCGTTGCGAACCCTGGAGCGCGAGGCATACCGGAGGCCCCTGGGTCATGGGTGAAGTGCGGATTGCAGTGATCGGTGCGGGAATGGCCGGTCTGGCCTGCGCCCACGAACTCGCGCGTGCCGATGCGAAGGTGACGGTCTACGAGCGCTCGCGCGGCCTCGGCGGCAGGCTCGCAACGCGGCGCCGCGGGCAGGTTTCCTTTGACCACGGCGCGCAGTTCGTGACGGCGCGCAGTCATCCTTTCGCCCGTTACACGGAGACCGCCTTGCGCGCCGGTGCGCTCGAAGCCTGGCGGCCCCGCGTCATGGAAGACGACCGTGCCTGGCCTGCACCCATCGAAGACTGGTGGGTCGGCCAGCCAGGCATGAGCGCAGTGGTGCGACCGCTGGCCCGCAACGTCGAGGTCCTGAGCGGCATCGCGGTGCACGAGCTCCTGCCGGGCCAACGCGGCTGGGAGCTGCAGACTGACTCTGGCCGGCAGGACCGGGTGTATCGAGCCGTCGCGGTCGCAGTGCCAGCGCCACAGGCCTGCACACTGCTGGGACCGCACGGCCGGACCTTTCGTCACCTGACCGAGGTCCGCATGGCACCCTGCTGGGCGGGCATGTTCGCCTTCGACCCGCCGATCGACGCCGGGGCCGAAGCGCGCCGCTGGACCCAGGGACCCCTGACTTGGGCGGCCTGTAATTCGAGCAAGGCGGGCCGGCCCGCCGCGCCGCAATGCTGGGTGGTGCACGCCTCGGCGACCTGGTCGCGCGAGCATCTCGAGATGGATGCAACGGGCGCCGCGCTGTTGTTGCTGCGGGCATTTGAGGAAAGCATCGGGCGCGAGCTGCCAATGCCCGTGTACCTCGACGCACATCGATGGCGCCACGCGCAGGTGGAGCAGCCGCTCGGCCTGCCGTGCCTGGTGGACCTGGAGAGCAACGCCGGAGCCTGCGGCGACTGGTGCATCGCGCCGCGTGTCGAAGCCGCCTTCGAGAGCGGCCGCAGCCTCGCTCATTCCATCCTGTCGATGGTGGGCCTTGCCACACCGACGCTGCGCCCCTGACGGCCGAACAGGCGCAGCAGCACGCCGTCGCGCGCAAATCCCTCGAACATGCCCCACAACGCAAGCGCGAGCAGCACGGGAATGATCTCGTAGATCACGCGGTACATGAGCACCGCCGCGAGCAACTGCTCGGGCGGGACGTCTGGCAGCAGCAGCAGCAGCATCGACTCGAGCACGCCGAGCCCGGCCGGTACGTGGCTCAGCACGCCGGCGATGATGCTGGCGAGATAGGCGGCGAGGAATGGCAGGTAGGCGAGCCCGATGGACTCCGGCAGCATCAGGTACAGCACCGAAGACACGAGGAAGATGTCCAAAAGTCCGACGGTAAGCTGCAACGCCGTCATCGCTGGCGTCGGCAGGTTGACCGACCAGCCGCCAAGCTTGACCGGCTTCTTGCGCAGCAGGATCAGCAGCACGTAGCCGGCGTCCTTGCACAGGCCGAGGATGCCGAGCGCACGCAGCCACCCACTTGAGACGCGGAACATCGGCTCGAGCATTTCGGCCGCTGCCACCAGCGAGATGTCGAGCAGCAGGCCGACGCCCAGCGCGTACGGCATGTTCGCAAGCAGCACCGTGGCCCCAACCTCGGTCGCAGAGAAACCGGCTGGCGTGTACATGCGATAGCGCAGCGCACCACCGCTCAGCATCGCCTGGCCGATGGCGTGTCCCAGTGGAAACGCGATGTACGCAGTGAGCATCGGCTTGGCGCGACCGATGCAGTGCTTCACGTAACGCACCACGGCCACTTCGTAGAACGCGAGCACGGTGAGCGCCGCAGCGGCACACAGCCCGGCGAGCGCAAGCCTGGACGCAGGCACCGCACGCATCTGCACGAGCACGTCCGCAAAACTGATCCGCTGGAAGGTTCGCCACAGCACCCAGCCCGCGAGCGCGGCGAGCAGCACGCTCACCAGCACGCCGGCATAAGTCTTGAGGCGGTTACGGCGGGGATCGGTCATCAGGGCTCTCGAGGGCGCAAGATTGCAGCACAAGGCACAGCACGGCCATTCAATTGCGAGTGATTCTCAGTAGTGTCTGCAACTGTCAGCCAGTGCAGGACGAAACCTCAGCCTCGATACGCGGTCAAATGCGCAAGCGGGATTCAGCCTGAGTAGAATTCCACGTGCTGGTCGATTGTCCCCTCTCGAGGAGAAGTATCCAAATGTCCGAACAGAAATTTCCGCGCCGTACCCTGCTGAAGGGTGCGCTGCTTGGCGTGGCAACGGTGCCGGTTTCGGCGCTGCTCAGCCGCACGGCCGACGCGGCCGGTGCCAGGGTCGATCCGAACGAACCGCAGGCCAAGTCGCTCGGTTTCGTCGAAGACGCGGCCAAGGTCGATGCCAAGGCCAATCCGAATTTCAAGGCGGGCCAGTATTGCTGGAACTGCCTGCAGGCCCCGACGGGCAAGCAAGGCATGGCGGAAGTGCCGTGCAACATCTTCGCGGGTCGTCCGGTCTCGGCGAAGGGCTGGTGCAAGGTCTACGTGAAGCGGCCGTAACCGGCGTTTGATCGAGCCTCGAACGGCGCGATCGGGAAACCGGTCGCGCCGTTTTTTTGGTGCCGCGTCACCGCCGGCCTCCACCCCTTGAAACGCCTCCCGCCGCGCACATCTAAGGCGGCACAGGGGATTGCAGTGGGCAACCCCGGGCAGGAGACAAACAACCATGCGTGTCATCAAGTGGGAACCGTTCCGCGACGCGGACGATGTGTTCGAGCGCTTTTTCGCCGAATCGATGCGCCGCTGGCCACGCCAGGGCGCCCAGTCCCAACAGGCCCGTGAATGGGCGCCGCTCGCGGACGTGAGCGAGACCGAAGGCGAGTACGTTATCAAGGCCGAGTTGCCCGAAGTCCGCAAGGACGACGTCAGTATCACCGTCCAGGACCGCGTGCTCACGCTGGCCGGCGAGCGCAAGCAGGAGAAGCGCGAAGACCAGGAGAAGGCGCATCGCATCGAGCGCTGCTACGGCTCGTTCGCACGCCGTTTCGCGCTGCCGGAGAATGCCGACGAACAGGGCATCAGCGCTGAAAGCCGTGACGGGGTGATCGTCATCCACATCCCGAAGCAGCGCGTCGTCGAACCGCAGCCGCGGCAGATACCGGTCCAGTAAGCGGTTCCGGACCTGGGATTGCCGGGAGGGGCGTCGCAAGGCGCCCTTCCCTTCCGCGCGCGCATCGCCGCACGACGGCCCAGTGCCGCGCCGTATAATTCGCGGCGCCGGGTTGCCCGGCGACGGCGAGGCAGCGCGACGATGACGACTCCCACCCAGGCCAGGGGTACGGCCGACCTCTGCGACGATCACGGCGACCGGGTGCAGGTCTGCGAGCCCATCTTCCATATGTTTGGCGCCCGCCGCGCATTCCACGGCCCGATCAGCACCGTCCGCTGCTTTGAGGACAACTCGCGCGTCAAGGAAGCGGTCGAGAGCCCCGGTGCAGGCAGGGTGCTCATCGTCGACGGCGGCGGGTCGCGCCGGCGCGCCTTGCTAGGCGACAAGCTGGGCCTGGCCGCAGTCAGCAATGGCTGGGCGGGTGTGATCATCCACGGCTGCATCCGCGATTCGGCCGAGCTCGGCCGCATGGATCTCGGCATTCGCGCGCTCGGCACGATGCCGTTGCGCAGCGACAAACGCGGCGAAGGCGATCGCGACGTGCCCGTGCGTTTTGCCGGCGTGACGTTCCGTCCCGGCGAGTTCGTCTATGTCGACGAAGACGGCGTCATCGTTGCTCAAACCGCACTCACCTGATCTCCAGCCGCACCCCATGCGTACGATCTATTGCCAGTACCTGCAGCGCGAAGCCGAAGGCCTCACGCGCGTTCCCTACCCCGGCGAACTCGGCAAGCGCATCTACGAGAACATCTCGACGGAAGCATGGCAGGCCTGGGTGCGCCACCAGACGATGCTGCTCAACGAATACCGCCTCTCGCCGATCGACCCCAAGGCGCGCAAGTTCCTGGTCGAGGAGATGGAGAAGTTCCTGTTCGGCGGCGGGAGCGCGAAGCCGGCGGAATACGTCCCCGAATAGGGACCAGGGGTCTGCGATCGGACGGAGACTCGAGAGGCGGTCCTGTTCAGACCGGCCCCTGACCGCTTGCTCGCCTGGCATGCGCCGCCAGCGCAAGCCACGCCAGCATGAAGCTGAAGCCTCCAATCGGCGCGACCATCCCCAGCCAGCGCGGCGCGCCCAACGTCATCAGGTAGATCGAGCCCGAGAAGAAGAACATACCGGCGCCGAACAGCACGGCGGCCCGCGGCAGCCAGGGCGAGGCGGGAGTGACAAGAGCAATCACGCCGACCAGGAGCAGCGCCAGCGAGTGCACCTGCTGATAGAGCACACCGGTCTGGTAGCTCGACAGTTGCTTGAGCGTGAGCAACTGCTGCAGGGCGTGCGCGCCGAACGCGCCGAGGACGACGCCAAGAAGCATCAGCAGCGCACCGGCGACGATGCAGCGCATTGCGAAGGTTCGATAGGCGGCGGTATCGGGCGACATTGCAGCACCTAGCGGTCGGGCCTGGATGATGCAGCGCATACTACCGGAACGCGGCGCTCACCCGTTCCGTTGTCAGACTGACCGTCGCGTCCTCAACAGCGTCGCGATCGGCTTCGGTATCCCGACCTCGGCCGGATCCTCGACGTCGTACCAGCGATAGCGGTCGTCGTCGCGCAGTGCAGGCGCCTTGCCGGCGCAGTGCACCGTGAGCGGCTTCATGTCGTAGTCGAAATGACTGAATGCGTGCTTCAGTGGCTCTTCCGGCCGCAGCGGCGACGAACCCGCGAGGTGCTCGCGGCACCATTGGACCGCATGCTCGCGCGTCGGAAATTCCGGCAAGCCCCACAGGCCGCCCCAGATTCCGCTCGGCGGCCGCCGCTCCAGCAGCACCTTGCTGCCGCGGCGCGCGAGCAGGACCCACGCCTCGCGCTGCGGGCGCTCCTTGCGCGGCTTCGGTGCGGGATACACGTGCTGCGCATCATTGCGCCGGGCCTCGCACGCCGAATTGACCGGGCACAGCAGGCAGGCGGGGTTGGCCCGCGTGCAGACCGTCGCGCCGAGATCCATGATGCCCTGCGTGTATTCGTCCACACGTGAGTGCGGCGTGCACTGTTCCGCCAGTTCCCAGAGCGTCCGCTCGACTGCTGCATCGCCAGGGTATCCGTCGATCGCAAAATAGCGTGCCAGCACGCGCCTGACGTTACCGTCGAGGATCGGATGACGTTCGCCGCGGGACAACGCCAGGATCGCGCCTGCCGTCGATCGCCCGATGCCGGGCAGCGCCATCACCTCAGCGAGTGTCGCGGGAAACTCTCCGCGGTGCCGCTGCACCAGGATCTGGGCCGCGCGCTGCAGGTTGCGGGCGCGCGCGTAGTAGCCGAGGCCGGACCAGAGATGCAGCACCTCATCGAGCTGCGCCGCAGCGAGCGCGCGCACCGTGGGAAAACGTGCAATGAAGCGCTCGTAATAGCCGGCAGCCGTGCCGACCTGCGTCTGCTGCAGCATGACCTCGGAGATCCACACGCGGTACGGCGTGCGGTCGCACTGCCACGGCAGGTCCTTGCGTCCTTCGGATTCGTACCAGGCGAGCAGTGCCGGCGCGAAGCGCAGGATGCGGGCACGCGTGGCGGCCCCTTCACCGGTCATTGGCCTCGCGCTCCACGCTCTTGAACATCCGCAGCGTCGATTCCCGCAGCTCCCTGACCCCAAGACGCTGCGCGACGATACCGGGCACCCAGAAGTCCGGCTCGAATTCGGCCTCGTAGTGGACAAGGGTGCCAGCGCCTTGCTGCTGCCAGCGGGTACGCGCGACTCCGCGCCGAATGTCGCTGCGCTTCGGGATCACCTCGGCCACCTGGCTGTCCGGCGCGCTGGTCACACGCTCCACCCGCTCCACCGTTCGGCAGAAGACGCCGGCGCAGGCATGGATCAGCGTGCGCATCAGCACGGCGCCGCCCGGCTCGGACCCGAGCAGCTCCACGCGGCGAATTCGGGAGTCCAGCTTGCCGAAGTTGGCATAGTCCCCCAGCACTGCAGCCACGCCGGTGACCGGGGCAGCGAGCAGCGCCTCGAAACGAACGCGGAAGATCCCGTGGTCGTAGACCGCGTCTGCACGCAGCACCTGCAATGCATGCGCCGGATGCGAGCTCAGCCCGGCGCAGAGGACGACGACGAGGGCCCGGGCGGTGATGGATCGACGGCGCACGTCACGAACAGACGAGGGCGACGTTGCCCGCGCCGGCCCGGCAGCGGTCCGGGTAACCGTACTGCTTCCAGTAGTCGACCAGGCCGATGCGCTCGACCAGCTGCGGGAAACGCGGGTCCTTGCGGAATCCTGCGCCCTCGGTCGTCCACGCGTGCATGAGATCCCAGTCGTGCACCCAGGCCGTGCGGTCATGGTCCAGCGATTCGTCGACGATGCGATAGACGAGGTCGTACTGCTGCATCTGCAGGTACGGCATCAACAGGTCCTCCTGCGTGGCGACTTTTGGGTCGATGGCGCGGAATCCCGCGACGACGGCTGGGCGCTTGGCCGGGTCCGCCACAGCATCGACAAACTGTCCGACCAGCGGCTTGAGTTCATCCGGTAGCGTGACCTGCGCAGCCAGCAATCGCTTCGCATCGTCCCACTGGCCGCGGCGCATCGCCACGGTCGCCTCCACGCCTTCGCTGGCTCCGCTGCTGATACCCAACTCCCTGGCCAGCTTCGAGTAACGCAGGGCCTGCTCGTCCTCGCCCCGCAACAGGTAGGTATTGGCGAGGTTCGACGCGAGCACCGGCGAGCTTGGATCGAGTTCGTAGGCGCGGCGGGCCTGCTCGAGCCCGGCATCGAGACGCCCGACCTTGTTCAGCAGGATCGAATACCAGTGGTGCGGCGTGGGCTCGTTCGGCTCGAGCGAGATCGCAAAGAAGAAGCCCGACTCGGCATCGAGCAGGTTGCCCTTGTCGGAACTGATCTGTGCCAGCACGGCGTGCGCCTCGCCGATGTTCGGATCGAGCGCGAGCGCCTGCCGCGCCGACTGCTCGGCCATCTGCAGGAATTTCTCCTGGTCCACGTCCTCCATGCTGTAGCCGGGGAGAACGACGTAGGCAGACGCCAATGCGGCATGCGCGCGCGCGAACCCGGCGTCACGGGCGATGGCACCCTGGTACAGCTCCACCGCACGCTTCAGGTTCTCCTCGCCACGGCGCTTCCAGATCGCGCGCGCCTGCAGGTACAGCTCGTAGGCTTCGACGTTCTGGGTGGGCGCCTTGTCCCGTTGCGCGAGTTGCTGCTCCTTGGGCGCCAGCTCGATCTTGAGCTTGTCGACGATCGCCTGCGCGATCTCGTCCTGCACCGTGAAGATGTCTGCCATCCTGCGATCGTAGGTTTCAGACCAGATGTGGAAGCCCGACCCGGTGTCGATCAGCTGCGCCGTGATGCGCACCTGGTCGCCGGATTGGCGGACGCTGCCCTCCAGCACGGTCTCGACGCCGAGTTCCTTGCCGACTTCGCGGATGTCGACGTTCTTGCCCTTGAAGGCGAACGCGGAAGTTCGCGCAGCCACCTTGAGCCCGGGAATGCGCGCCAGCAGGTTCAGCAATTCCTCCGACATGCCGTCGCTGAAGTAGTCCTTGCTGGCGTCGCCACTCAAGTTGGTGAAAGGCAGCACCGCGATCGAACTGGGGCTGCCGGCAGCGTCGGCTCGGCCGAGGCCGCGCTCGTACAGGAGGTACCCGAGCCCCGCCATCGCGATCAACACGACGACGCCGAACGCCGCGCGCGTGCGGAACCGCAACTGCGGCGGCGCCCCGGGCAACGGCTCCGTCCGCTCGATGCCCCCCGCACTGACGTCGAACACCCACGCCAGCACCATCGCGATCGGGAACCCGACCAGCAGGAAGATGACGAGGAACGTCATGGCCCATTCGGGCACGTATAAGGCGGGCAGCACGACGGAGGCGGCCTCGGTGACCGCCCATGCGACCGCGCCGTACGCGATGGCGACCTTGCCGACGCGACGGCGCTTGATTTCAGCGAGGAAAGCCATTGGTTGCCCGAATCGTGATTCCCACCCTGGGCTTGGTCCCACCCGGCCGCGGGTCTCCTTAGCTGGGACCGCCGCGGCGCGCGGACGTTCCCCCGCGCCGCATTGTCCATCAATCCGCGATGCGAGCGTATCCCCGCGGGGCTACCTCCGGCACACGCTGACGTCGCCGCTCAGCGTCTTGATACGTACGCGGGCGCTGGCGTCGCCTTCCTGGTGGCGCCATTCCTTGCCCGGGGCGTATTCGTCCGTGCGCACGGGCTGGGGCCCGAAGCAATTGCGGATGTCGCCGCTGAAGCTTGCAACGTCGAAGTCCGCGCCGGTCTTTCCGACCAGGTCGAGCCGCACGTCACCGCTGATGCTCTCGATGTCGAGGCGCGCATCCGCCGCCAGCGAGCCCTGCAGGGTCAGGTCGCCGCTGGTCGAGCGCAGGCGCGACCGGCTGGTTTCGCCGACACCCAGCGTCAGGTTGCCGCTCACGGTGCTGCCGTTCACTTCGCCGGCAAGCCGGGTCGCGATGGCGTCGCCGCTCACCGTCGTGATCGACACCAGGCCCTTTCTGCCGGATCCGGCGATGTTGACGTCGCCGCTGACTGTGCGGCACTCGATGTCCTCGCCGCTCGCCTCGGTACGCATCTCTCCGCTTACCGACTGCAGGCGTTGCGTGCCGCGCACTCCCTGGACGCCGATATCCGCGCTCACGGTGTTGACCGACACCAGGGACGCCGCGGGCACCTTCACGATCAGGTCGGTGTCCTCGACGTTGTTGGACCGGTTGGGCAGGACCACCTTGATGCGGGTGATCTTGTCGGCCTTGGTGAAGTCGAGGCGTTCCGTGCCCTTGCCGAGTTCACCCGTGACTTCGACTTCGTTGCGGTCCCAGCCGGTGACCGTCACCGTGCCGGCCGTATTGGAAATCTCGACCGTGCCGGTGGGGTCGGCCACCGTCAGCTTGTTGATCGGCGTGCCGGCGAAAGCCGCGAGCGGCAGGGTCGCCACCAGCAACGCGATGGCGCGCGCGACAGGCCGGCAACTGGGGGCGGTGACAATGACGGTCTTCATAACTGCATCCTCTTCTCGGCCGGCGACGCGGCGGCATTCTCCAGGCTGCCAGTCAACTGGCTCACGTTCGACAACACGGCCAGCTCGTCCTGGTAGGTCTTCAGCAGCAACTCCTCGAGCAGCGGATCGCCCGGCTGCGCGGCAAGCGCAACATTGATCTCGTCCGCCGCGCGACGCATCTCGCCGAGGTTGAACTCGAGCTTGGCGCGCGCGGACGGCGGCAGCGTCGCGATGCGCTGGTCGAGCATCTGCGTCAGCTGCTTGCGGGCCGCGAGGTACTCGGGATCGAGCGTGCCCGCCGGACCGAAGGCCGCCGGCATCCCGACGGCGTCCTGCGACGTCGCGACCGGATTCGACGGCGCTACGGTGACGTCAGCCTGCCCAGCGGGACGGTCCCTGTCGAGCAGGGTCGCGGTGAGCAGTGACGACGCTGCGACGAGCGCCACGGCGGCCGCGGCCTGCCAGAACCATGCTGAACGACGCGGTTCACGGACCGGGGCGGGATCAGCGCGCTCGTCGATGCGGGCCGCAATGCCGGACCAGAGGTCACGGCCTGGCTCGATCTCGCGCGGCAGTTCGCGCAGCCGCAAGTCGATTGGTGCGGCCGCATCCTGCGGTGAGCGTTCATCCTGCGTCATGGTCCGTCTCCAGTTCCCCGAGCCGGGCGCCCAGCAGCGCCCGCGCCCGATGCAATTGCGCCTTGCAGGTGCCGACGGCGATGCCGAGCAGCCGCGAAGCTTCCTCGTGCGAGTGGCCGTACACGCCTACGAGTACCAGCACGTGTCGTGCACCCCGCGGCAGCCCGGCGATCGCGGCTTCGAGGTCGCGGCTGCGGCCCGGATCGACCGTTGCCGGATCCGCCAGCACGTCGGCGACCTCGCGCTCGACCGAATCCTCGCTACCCAGCGATTCCTGCCGCCGGCGCCCCTGCTGCAGCACGACGTTCACCGCGATGCGGTGGACCCAGGTGCCGAACGCGCTGCGGGTCTCGAAGCGCGCCAGGTTGCGCCAGGCCTGCACGAAGGCATCCTGGGTGCAGTCTTCGGCCGTTGCGACGTTGCCCGTCATGCGCAGGCACAGCGCGTAGACGCGCGGGGCGTGGCGGCGGTAGAGCTGCTCGAACGAGGCGGACGAGCCGTCGGCTGCGGACGCAACGAGCCTGCGCTCCTCGGCGGCCTCCCGCGCGCGTTGCAGCTCATCGAAGACCTCCCCGGCCTGTGCCAAGACCCACCTCGCTTTGCCCGTCGCACCGTGCGATCGAGTCCGGCATCCTACACAGGCCGCCTGGCGGCCCCGCGTCGTGCCCCTTCGCAAGATCAGATGCGCGGCCGGATCAAAAGGTTTAAGCGCCCGGGGGAGCCGCCATGTCTCAAGCCGTCCGCATCGAGAAGTCCGGTCCCGTCGCCACGGTGGTCCTGGACCGCCCTGCCGTACGCAACGCCGTCGATCCGGCCACCGCGGGAGCCCTGGCCGAGGCCTTCCTGGCCCTGGACGCCGACCCCGAGGTCCGCTGCATGGTGCTGTGGGGTGCGGGCGGCACGTTCTGCGCCGGCGCCGACCTGCAGGCGGTCGCGGACGGCTGGGAACCCGGTCGACTGCGCCCTCCGACCGGCCAGCCGGACGACGCCCTGGGCCCGATGGGGGTGTCGCGGCTCGACCTGCAGAAACCCGTGATCGCCGCGCTCGCCGGGCATGCCGTCGCCGGCGGTCTCGAAATTGCGCTCTGGTGCGACCTGCGCGTGGCCGAGGCCGATGCGACTCTTGGCGTGTTCTGTCGCAGGTGGGGAGTCCCGTTGATCGACGGCGGAACCTTCCGCCTGCCACGCCTGATCGGCAGCGGCCGCGCCATGGACCTGATTCTCACGGGACGGGGCGTGGGTGCCGAGGAGGCCCTGGCCATCGGCCTGGTGAATCGCGTGGTGCCGAGCGGCGAATCACGATCTGCCGCGGAAGCGCTGGCCGAGGAGATCGCAGCTTTCCCGCAAGCATGCCTGCGTGCGGATCGCGCTTCGGCCCGCGCGCAGTGGGAACTGTCGGACGGCGCGGCGCTCGCTCAGGAATTCGCTCGCGGGCTCGACGTCCTGCGCAGCGGCGAATCCGCGCAAGGCGCCGCACGGTTCGTCGGAGGAGCGGGTCGCGGCGGCAAGCCCGCGACCTGAAGCGCGTCAGTTCGGCTTCGTACCCTGCAGGTAGTCGACGGCTGCGCCGAGGAGCGTGCGCACCGCAACCGGCAATGCGCCTTCATCCACGAAGAACAGCGGCGAGTGGTTGCTGGGCGCCGCTGCGGCGTCCTGGCCCTTCGGCGTGACGCCGACCATGTAGAAAAACGCCGGCACCTTCTGCCCGTAATACGCGAAATCTTCCGAGCCGGTAACGAACGGCATGACCTTGACGCTGTTGCCGCCTGCCGCGCGCTGCAGCGAGGCCACGGCCCGTGCGGTCAGCGCGGGGTCGTTGACCACGACGGGATTCGGGTCGCCGCCGAGCTCGAACACCGTGGTGGCGCCCGCCGCTGCCGCGGTCTGGCTCGAGATGCGCTTGATGCTCTCGATGACCTGCTCGCGCACGGCCGGGTCAAACGTGCGGAAGGTGCCGACCATCTCGACCGACTCCGGGATGATGTTGTTGCGGATGCCGCCCTTGATCGCGCCCACCGAGACGACCGCAGGGTATTCGGTGATGTTGACCTGCCGGCTGACGATCGTCTGCAACGCCATCACGATCTGCGCGGCGGTGACGATCGGATCGACACCGCCCCAGGGCCGCGAGCCGTGCGTCTGCCGGCCCTTGACCACGAGCTTGAACCGATCCGAGGCCGCCATCAGCGAACCCTCGCGGTAGCCGATCGCCCCGGTATTCATCGCCGACCAGAGGTGCAGGCCGAACACGGCCTCGGGCTTGCTGCTCGCAAACAGGCCTTCGTCCAGCATCAGGCTCGCGCCGCCGCGTTCGCCGTCGGGCGCCCCCTCTTCCGCTGGCTGGAAGATGAACATCACGGTGCCCGGCAGTTCACTGCGCATGCCCGACAGCACCCTGGCCGCACCGAGCAGGATCGCGGTGTGGCCGTCGTGACCGCAGGCGTGCATCACGCCGACCTTCTCGCCACGGTACTCGGCGCTCACCGTGGACTTGAACGGCAGGTCCACCTGTTCGGTCACCGGCAGCGCGTCCATGTCGGCGCGCAGCGCGATTACCGGGCCTGGCTTGCCGCCCTTCAGCACGCCGACGACGCCCGTATGGGCGATGCCGGTCTGCACCTCGAGCCCCATTTCCTGGAGCTGTCCGGCCACGATCTTCGACGTGCGAAACTCGCGGTTGCTGAGTTCCGGGTTCTGGTGGAAGTCGCGACGCCAGGTGATCACCTGCGGCATCACTGCGGCGGTGGCGGCGTCGAGCGCAGCGTCCGTGACGGCGGCCTGCGCCGGGCCGGCGGCGGCCGCTACCAGCAGCAACGACGCGAGGAACTGGCGATGGATCATGGTCGTGACGCCCGAGTAGCGGTGGAACAGGGCGCGAAGCATACTTCACCGACCGCATCGACAGGAAAACCAGATGCTTCCGTACCGCAAGTCGATCGCGGCCCTTGCCGCCACGAGCATTTGCCTGATGAGCACCGTCTCAACGCCGCCGGCCGACGCCCAGACCTACTCGCCCGCGGTCGCGCGGTCGATCGCCAGGACGCAGAAGCCGCCGCTGCATGGCCAGCACTGGATGGCCATCACCGGCAAGCCGCTCGGGGCGACGGCCGGCGCGAAGATCTTCGAACGAGGCGGCAATGCCGTCGACGCGGCCTGCGCCATGATCGCCGCGACGTCCACGATGTGGGACGTGCTGAGCTGGGGCGGCGAGACGCAGGCACTCATCTACGACCCGCGCACGAAGAAGGTGGTCGCGATCAACGGGCTAGGCGTGGCTCCCTCCGGTGCGACGCCTGAGTTCTTCCAGGGCAAGGGCTACAAGTACCCGCCCGCCTACGGCCCGCTGGCCGCCGTCACGCCGGGCACGCCCGGCGGCATCATCCTGATGCTGCAGGAATACGGCACGCTCTCGCTGGCCGAGGTGCTGCAGCCCGCGATCGAACTGGCCGACGGCTATCCAATCGACGGCGAGACCGCCGACCTGATCGAGCGCTGGAAAGACAAGCTCAAGGAGTGGCCGTACTCGAAGCAGGTGATGCTGCCGCACCTCGGCGCCGCGCGTGAAGCACCGCGCGCGGGCGAAATCTTCCGCCAGCCCGATCTCGCGGCCACGCTGCGCAAGATGGTCGAAGCGGAGAAGCAGGCGCTCGCCGCCGGCAAGTCGCGCAAGGAGGCCCTGCAGGCGGCGTACGACCGCTTCTACCGCGGCGACATCGCGCAGGAGTTCGTGCGCGGCGTCAAGGAACAGGGCGGGCTCATCACGCTCGACGACCTCGCGCAGTGGAAGCCGCTCGTCGAAGAGCCACTCAGCACGAATTACCGCGGCGTGGACGTCTACAAGCTCGACGTTTGGACGCAGGGTCCGGCGCTGCTGCAGTCGCTCAACATCCTCGAGAACTTCGACGTGCGCGCGCTGGGCTACAACAGCGCGAGCTACGTCCACACGGTCTACCAGGCGATGAACCTCGCTTTCGCCGACCGCGACTTCTATTACGGCGACCCATACTTCGCGCCGGTGGAACCGACCAAGGGCCTGCTGTCGAAGGAGTACGCGAAACAGCGCGCTGCCACGATCAAGCCGGATCGCAACGACGCGCACGCCGGCCCCGGCGACCCGTATCCGTTCCAGGGCGGCCGCAATCCGTACGCCGACACGCTGCAGAAACAGCGCCAGGCCGCGCTCGACGCGATGGCAAAGCCGGAAATGACTGCGCAGCAACTCGAGCAGTTCGAAGCCGGCTTCCGCAGCGGCACCACCACGGTGATCGCCGCCGACGCGGCCGGCTGGCTGGTCGCGGTCACGCCGAGCGGCGGCTGGATTCCGGCGACGATCGCGGGCCGCACGGGTGTCGGTCTCAGCCAGCGCATGCAGTCGTTCGTGCTCGACCCGGCCGAGAATCCGTTTAACGTGCTCGAGCCCGGCAAGCGGCCGCGCGTCACGCTGACACCCAGCCTCGCCCTCAAGAACGGCAAGCCATGGCTCGCGTTCGCGGTGCAGGGGGGCGACTCACAGGACCAGAACCTGCTGCAGTTCTTCCTCAACGTGCAGGAATTCGGCATGACGCCGCAGGAAGCCGCCGAAGCCGCGAACTTCAACAGCTACCAGATGAAGGCCTCGTTCGACCAGCACGAATCGCAACCGGGCCGCATCGTGCTGAACGCGTCGATGCCGCAATGGGTGACGAAGGAACTGGTCACGCGCGGTTACAAGCCGGAGTTCGAGGCGCGCACCTCGGGACCGATCAACGCGATCATGGTCGATCCGGAGAACGGCAGCTTCTGGGGCGGCTCGAGCAACCACGGCGAGGACTACGGCATCGGCTGGTAGCGCCGCGTGACCACACGCCTGCCACCCGTTGCATTCCTGCAGGCGCTGCGCGTCCTGCTGGCGACGCCGCGACTCGCCCCGCCGGAGGGCGAATCAGGCCGCATTGGCGAAGATACCCCGAATGCACTGCGCATCATCGGCGTCGGCGATTCAATCATCGCCGGCACCGGGGTGCAGCAGCTGCGGGACTCGCTGACGGCCTCTTACGCGCGCTTGCTGCACGCTCGCACGCAGCGCCCCGTCGAATGGCAGGCATGCGGTCGCAATGGCGCCACGTCCGCGTCCGTGCTGCGCGAACTGGTGCCGACGGCGCCCGCAGGCGACCTCTACGTGATCTCGGTTGGCGTCAACGACGTGACGCGGCGCGTGACGCCGGGAGCGTTCGGCCGCAATGTCGCGGGCATCCACGAACGGCTGCGGGAACACTCGCCCTCCTCGGCATTCCTGTTCGCCGGCGTGCCGCCGCTGGAACGCTTCCCTGCCCTGCCCGCGCCGCTTAACTCGCTCCTCGGGGCCCAGGCTCGCGAGTTGCAGCAGGCAGCCGCCGAGGCCCTCTCAGGGCGGCCGCGAACCTATTGCTATTTCTTTCCGACGACCGTTCCGCCAGGCGATTTCGCGCGCGACGGCTTTCATCCGGCTGAATCGGCGGTGCTCGCGTGGGCCGGCGAACTGCTGGCGCTGACGGGTCAGGACGAGGTGGCGAGCTGTTCGCGGTGATAGAGCCGCGCCGCGATGAACCAGACGACGCCGACCACCGCAAATGAAGCGCCGAGGCTCACCGCCCAGTCGAGCGCGCTGATCTTTTCCGAACGCAACACGCGCAGGATCATCTGGTTCTGGCTCAGGAAGGGCACGGCCAGCATCCAGAGCTGCGTCCTGACCGGCGCGACCATCAGCACCAGCGACGGGATCATCGGCAGGAACATCAGCAGCGGCAGGTAACCCTGTGCTTCGCGGTAGCTGCTGGCAAAGGCCGCCAGCGCCGTGAGCACCGTTGCGCCGAGCAGCACGATCGGCAGGATGATCAGGAACAACCGGAGCAGTCCGGCCGGACTCAGGTCGAACGACGCTTCGATGCCGCCGCTCGGCACGAGCGCGAACACCATCCGGTAGGCGACGAGCGTGACGGCGATCGACAGCAGCGAGAACGCCGCGGTGGCGAGGATCTTGGCGCTGATGATGGTCTCGCGCGCGACGGGCGTGGCGAGCAGCGGCTCGAGTGACTGCCGTTCGCGCTCGCCTGCGGTCGCGTCGATCGCGAGCTGCATGCCGCCAATGAACGCGAGCAGCAGCAGCAGGTAGGGCAGCAATTGCTGCGAGAGGTCGAAGCGCGCCGCGGGCGACGCCACGTCGCGGGTGCCGACCTGCAGCGGGCTCGCCACCGCAGGATGAATCCCGCGCGCGACCAGGCGCAGGCTGCCCACCGTCTGGCCATAGCCGTCGAGCAGCCCGTGCAGGCGTGAAATCGTGGTGCCGGAATCGAGCGGGCGCGAGCTGTCGAAGATCATCTCGACGCTGGCCGGGCGGCCGGCCCGCCAGTCCTCTGCGTACTCTGCGTCTATGCGCAGGACGACGTCGTGCTTCTGCATGCGAACCGCCGCGTCCGGATCGGCCGGCGCGGGCAGCACCTTGACGTTGTGCGAACCCAGCCACGTCACCAGGTTTGGGGCCCGCTCCGCGCCGATCACCGGCAGTTCCAGCGCGCCTTCGAGTTGCTGGGCCTGCTTGCGGGCGCCGAGCGTGCTGGTACCGGCCAGCACCAGCGGGATCGCGAGTGGAACGATGAGGAACGCGACCAGCACCATGCGACGGTCGCGGAACGCGTCCACCAGTTCCTTGCGCAGGATGGTCCACAGCGCCGTCATGCGAAGAGACCCTCGTCCGTGCCGATGGCCTTGACGAACGCGTCCTCGAGGTTCGCGCAACCCGTCGCGGCCCGCAGGTCGTCCGGCGTGCCATCGGCGACGACGCGGCCGTGCGCGATGACGACGATGCGGTCGCACAGCCGCGCGACCTCCTGCATGATGTGGCTCGAGAACAGCACGCAGCGGCCCTCATCGCGCAAGCCAAGCAGGAAGTTGCGCAGCGAACGCGTCGTCATCACGTCGAGGCCGTTGGTCGGCTCGTCGAGCAGCACGTTGCGCGGATCGTGGACCAGCGAACGCGCAATCGCTGTCTTGGTGCGCTGGCCCTGCGAGAAACCTTCCGCGCGCCGGTCGATGAAATCGCGCATTTCCAGCGCGTCCACGAGTCGCTCGGTGCGCGCCACGATGCGCGCATCGTCAAGCCCATGCAATGCGCCGAAGTACGCGATGTTCTCGCGCGCAGTCAGCCGCTTGTAGATACCACGCGCGTCGGGCAGCACGCCGAGCCGCTCGCGCACGCGCGTGGGCTCCTGTGCGGCGTCGATGCCGTCGACCAGCACCCGGCCCGACTCGGGCGTCATCAGCGTGTAGAGCATGCGCAGCGTCGTGGTCTTGCCCGCGCCGTTCGGGCCGAGCAGTCCGGTGATCTGGCCGTCCGCGGCTGCGAAGCTGATGCCGTCAACAGCCTTCACGGGGCCGGTCCTGGTGGCGAACGTCTTGCGCAGGCCCTCGACGCGGATCATCAGGGCTCCCAGCCGTACGGGCCCGTGAACGGCGGCACGTAAATGAGTTGATCCAGGCAACTGGCGTCCAGCCCCTGCGCATCGGCGCGTTCGATGAAATCGCTCACCAGCCGGGGCGTGCACCCGACCTGCATTACGCTGTGGCCCTGTCCGCGCAGCACGAAGTGTCGCGAATTCGGCAGCGTACGCGCCACCTCCTCGCCGTACCGCTGCGGCGTGACCGGGTCGAACTCGCCGGACAGCAACAGCACTGGGTTCGACGCCTTGACCGGCTCGTGGAAATCCTTCGGCACGTTCCCGCGCGGCCAGATTTCGCACTGCGCAAGCACGAAGTCGACGAACGACGTACCGAGCAGAGTGTCGTTGTCGGCCGGGTCGGCGCGCAACCACGGCGCGTCCTCGGCGCAGCTGACCGACAACTGCAGGCCGACCGAGATCATGTCGCCGAGCATCTCCTCGATCATGCGCGCCTGGGACATCATGACCTCGTAGCGGCCCTCCGCGGCCGACGCCAGCAGCATCGGCACCATCGCGAACTGCTGCGGGGCATAGGCGTGCAGACGGACGACGGACGACACGGACTCGGCTGTAAGCGTATCCGTACGTCGCTCGTTCGTGAGCGGATCGAGATAGCTGACCTCGACCGGCTTCGCGCGCAACTGGGCGAGCAGCGCATCGAGCTTCTCCCGGGGCGAGCCGAAGCGTTCGTGGCAGACCTTGTCGGCGGCGCAAAGCGCGAACTGCCGGTCGATCGCGGCGTCCAGGTTGCGCGCGTGCTCGGCACCGAGGATCAGCGTCGGCGGCACGACCGAATCGAGCACGACCGTGCGGATCTGCGCCGGATGGCGACGCAGGTACTCGAGCGCCACGCGCGTGCCGTAGGAAACGCCGACGAGATTGACCTGCGCCACGCCCAGCGCGGCGCGCGCGGCCTCGAGGTCGGCAACGTAGTCGTTCGTCGTGTAGAGCCGCGGGTCGGCACCCTTGATCTCCGCAAGGCATGCCCGGGTCATTGCCCGGGCGATTTCCGGATCGACGACTTCGGTGGACTGCCAACGCTCGTCTTCGAGCGTCTTCGGGCAGGCCAGCGTGCTCGCCCGCCCGGTGCCCCGCTGGTCGACGAGGATCACGTCGCGCTGGCGCAGGACGTCCCGGAACGCGGGCGCGACCGCCGGAAATGCATCGAGCGCGGACTGGCCTGGCCCGCCTGCGAGCATGAAGACGGGATCGGGGGCAGCGCGCTTCGCACTGCTCGGGACCCAGGCGATCGGAATCTCGAGCTGTCGCCCGCCCGGCTGCGAACGGTCCTCGGGCACCCGCAGCGTGGCGCACCGCGCCGCGACGGTCATCGCCATGGCTTCCTGTGCCAGCGTGCAGGGCTCGAACGAAAGGGACCCGAAAACCACCTTGACCGGCGCGGCGTCCGGATGCGCCGGAACCGGCCAGCAGGCGGCGGTGAAGGCAGCGAGACTGGCGAGGACGGAAAGTTGCTTCATGCCGGAACGAACGCCTTGCTTTTCGCCGCGCACCCTACCACGGCCCGTGGCAGTCTTCGTCGCAGGATTCGGCTAGGATGCAGCAATGCGTGCGTCCATGCCCCCGGCCACCCGTGCCCTGCTGTTCATCAACGTCGCCATCTTCGCCGTGCAGTTGCTCACCGGCGACCTGCTGCTGCGGCCTTTCGCCTTGTGGCCGCCCGCTTCGCCGCAGTTTCCGGGCGCGCCCTCGTTCCAGGTCTGGCAGTTGCTGACCTACGGCTTCCTGCACGGCAGCCTGACCCACCTGTTCTTCAACATGTTCGCGCTGTACATGTTCGGCGGCGAAATCGAACGGCTGCTCGGCACGAAGCATTACGTGGTCTATTACCTGGCGTGCGTGGTCGGCGCGGCCGTCGCGCAGTTCGTGGTCGTCAGCAACATGGAGATGCAGCCAATCCCGACGGTCGGGGCATCGGGCGGCGTCTTCGGGCTGCTGCTCGCCTTCGGCATGGCCTATCCGCAGCGACGCATCATGCTGTTGTTTCCGCCCATCCCGATGCCCGCGTGGCTGTTCGTCACGCTCTATGGCTTGCTCGAGCTATACCTCGGCGTCACGGGGTCCGGCCAGGGCGTGGCGCATTTCGCTCACCTGGGCGGCATGGTCGCCGGCTATGCCTTGCTGGTGTACTGGCGCAGCCAGGCGCGACAGGTCCGTTGAGCAGGAGAACCCCCATGGCCGTGCATCCGAAGTCACCGGCGCGCCGAAGCAAGTCGGACATGAAAGCTGCGACCAACACCACCCCACGGGTCACCCGACGCAACAACGTCAGCCGTACTGCAGCCGAGGACGCCGTGCGCACGCTGCTGCGCTGGGCGGGCGAAGACCCTGCGCGGGAGGGCCTGCTGGAGACGCCGAAACGCGTCGTCGATGCCTACACCGACTGGTTTTCCGGTTACGCGATCGAACCACGCGACTACCTGCGCCGCACGTTCACCGAGACCGCCGGCTATGACGAGATGATCGTATTGCGCGACATCGAGTTCGAATCGCATTGCGAGCACCACATGGCGCCCATCATCGGTCGCGCGCACGTCGGTTACCTGCCCACGGGCAAGGTCGTCGGCATCAGCAAGCTCGCGCGGGTCGTGGACGTCTTCGCCCGCCGCTTCCAGGTGCAGGAGAAGATGACCGCCGAAATCGCCCGCTGCATCAACGACGTGCTGCAGCCCGCGGGCGTCGGCGTAGTCATCGAAGCGGCCCACGAATGCATGACCACCCGCGGCATCCACAAGCGCGGGGTGTCGATGATCACCTCGAAGATGCTGGGATCGTTCCGCTCGGACGCCCGGACCCGCAACGAGTTCCTGACCTTCATCGACATCCGCGACCGTCGCTGACCCCCCGGTGTCCCGATCTGGGACAGCCATCCGCGCAGCACTAACCCGGCCCCGGCGCAAGACTGGCCCGAATCGGGCGACTGCGGCATATTGTCGCGCCCGGCCCGGACTCGCTCCGACAGTGCCCGGGACGGCGCCGGAACCCCTGCGCCAGGAACAGAGAGCGCCAGGAGCGTCTCGTGCCTGAACTGTCCACGGTCCACCATCCGCTTTACCAGCTCCGCCGGACGCCCTTCCACGCGCGCACCTCGGCCCTGTGCCTGCCGCACAACTGGCGGCGCTGGGGCGGCTGCATCGCCGTCGGCTCCTACGACCTCGGCCTCGACCGCGAGTACTGGGCAATCCGCAACCACGCGGCGCTGATCGACATCTCGCCGCTGATCAAGTACGAGATCACGGGCCGCGATGCCGCGCGCCTGCTGCATCGCGTGACGCCGCGCGACATCCACAAGCTGGCGGTCGGGCAGGTTTATTACACGGGCTGGTGCAACGACGACGGCAAGCTGCTCGACGACGGCACCGTGACGCGCACCGGCGAGCAGAGCTTCCGCCTCACGGCCGCCGAGCCGCAGCTGCGCTGGCTGTCGATGAATGCCGTCGGCATGCAGGTGCAGGTCACCGAGGTGACCGAGCAGATGGCCGCGCTGAGTCTGCAGGGCCCGAAGTCGCGCGCCATCCTCAATCTCGCGTGCGAGCAGCCGGTCGATCCGCTCAAGTACTTCCGCATGGCGTTCAACCGCATCGCGGGCAAGGCCGTGTCGGTGTCGCGCACGGGTTACACGGGCGACCTCGGCTACGAAATCTGGATGGATGCGAACGACGCACTCGTCGTCTGGGACGCGCTGATGGCTGCGGGCCACGACTACGGCATCACGCCCTGCGGCATCCTCGCGATGGACATGGCGCGCGTCGAAGCGGGTCTCTTCATGCTCGACGTTGATTACACGCCGGCAAGTCACGCGTGGATCCCTGGTCAACGCTCCTCGCCCTACGAGATGGGCCTCGGCTGGACGGTGAACCTCGACAAGCAGGGCTACTTCGTCGGCCGCCGCGCGCTCGAGCGCGAGCACCGCGAAGGCTCGTCCTGGAAGATGGTCGGCCTCGAGATCGACTGGGAAGGCCTCGAGCGCGAGTACGCCGCGGTCGGCATGCCGCCGCAGATACCGGCGCTGGCCGTACGCGGCAGCATTCCCATTTACAAGGACCAGCGGCAGGTCGGTTACGCGTCCACGAGCACGTGGTCACCCGTGCTGAAGAAGTACATCGCGCTGGTGCACCTGCAGCAGCCGTACTACGAGCCCGGAACGCAGGTGCAAATCGAAGTCACCGTGGAGCACCACCGCCGCAAGTCGCCGGCGACCGTGGTCGCGCTGCCGTTCTACGACCCCGAGTGGAAGAAGAAATAGCCGTGGCCAGCAACAGTTACGACGCGATCGTCATCGGCGCCGGCCACAACGGCATGATCGCGGCCGCGTACCTCGCGCGCGCCGGCAAGAAGGTCGTCGTACTCGAGCGTCGCGAGATCGTCGGCGGCGCCGCCGTCACCGAAGAAATCTTCCCGGGCTACCGCTTCAGCGAGTTCTCCTACGTGGTGAGCCTGCTGCGGCCCGAGATCATCCGCGACCTGCAGCTACCGCAGCACGGCCTCAAGATCCTGCCGCTGCCGAGCACGGTCACGCCGTTCGAGAACGGCGACTACCTCGCTGGCTGGGACGACCACGACCTGACCCGTCGCGAGATCTATCGCCACTCCCCGCGCGACGCCGAGGCCTATGACGAGTATTCACGCGTGATGGCGCGCGCGGCCAAGGCCATCAAGCCGATCATCGGCCTCGTGCCGCCGGACCCGTCGTCGCTCAGCTGGCGCGACGTGAAGGGCCTGCTCAAGCTCGGCCAGTACGGCCGCAGCCTGAGCGAGCACGAGATCTACCGGATTGCGAAACTGGTGACGCAGTCTTCGGCCGACCTGCTCGAGGAGTGGTTCGAACTCGATCCGCTCAAGGGCACCAAGGCCGCCAGCGGCATCATCGGCACGTACCTCGGCCCGCGGTCGCCCGGCACGGCCTACGTGCTGCTGCACCACTATATGGGCGAGATCGACGGCGCCTTCCGTGCCTGGGGCTTCGCCAAGAACGGCACCGGGGGCGTGACGGCGGCCATCGCGTCGTCGGCCCGTGCGCTTGGCGTCGAGATCCGCACCAATGCCGCCGTGGACAAGGTGATCGTGCGCGGCGGACGGGCTGCCGGAGTCGCGCTCGCCAACGGCGATGAACTCACGGCCAGGGTCGTGATGTCGGCCGCCGATCCCAAGCGCAGCTTCCTGCAGTTCGTCGATCAGCAGCACTTCCCCGACGACTTCGTGCAGGCGATCCGCAACTTCCGCGTCCGCGGTTCCTCGGGCAAGGTCAACATCGCGCTGTCCGGGCTGCCGGACTTCACCTGCCTGCCGGGCGAAGGCCCGCTGCACCGTGGCGCGATCTCGATCAGCCCCAGCATCGATTACGTCGAGCGCGCCTACGACGAAGCCAAGTACGGCCAGTTCTCGCGCCGGCCGTACATGGACATCATCATCCCGTCGATGATCGACCGCGACATGGCGCCGCCGGGTCACCACGTGATGTCGTGCTTCGTGCAGTACGCACCGTACGACATCGAAGGCGGATGGGACGACGCGAAGAAGGAAGCGTTCGGCGAGACGGTGATCTCGACGATCGAGAAGTACGCGCCGAACATCCGCCAGGTGATGGTCGGCAAGCAGGTGATCACACCGCAGGACATCGAGCGGATTGCCGGCATCACGGGCGGCAACATCTTCCACGGCGAACTGCTGCTGCACCAGCTGTTCTTCCTGCGCCCGGCCCCGCAATGGGCCGATTTCCGTACCCCGCTGTCGGGGTACTACTTCGGCGCCGCGGGCGCGCATCCGGGCGGCGGTGTGATGGGCGCGGCCGGCAAGATGGCCGCCACCGAGATCCTCAAGGACTGGCAGTAGGCGCACGATGACGAACCCCGACACCCTGATCGTCGGTGCGGGCCACAACGGCCTGGTCGCCGCTGCCTACCTCGCCAAGGCGGGCAAGAAAGTTCTCGTGCTCGAACAGCGCGCGACCGTCGGCGGGCAACTCGCGGGTGCCACGCTTGCGTCGGGCGCTGTCGTGCCGGGCCTGCATCCCGCAGGCCAGCTGCGCCCCGCGATCGTGCAAGAACTTGACCTGGCGCGGCACGGCCTCGCGACGAGTACGACCGACGCGGCCTACGTCTCCGCGCTGCCCGACGGTGGCTCGCTGCGACTGCTGTCGAGCGCGACCGACACTGCGACGCTCGACGCCATCCGCCGGTTCTCTCCGAACGACGCCGCCCGCTGGCCCGAGTTCGTCGCGTTCATGAACACCGCCTCGGCTTTCCTCGACGCCGCGTACGCGACAGCGATGCCGCGGCTGCCGAAGGTCGCCCTGTGGTCGGATGGGCTGCCGCTCGCCTCGCTCGCACTCAAGCTGCGGCGCCTGGGCGGCAAGGACATGTTCCGCGTGATCCGCAGCCTGTCGATGTCGTCCATCGAGCTGACCGAAGAGTTCTTCGAGTCCGAGGCACTGAAGGCCGCGATTGCCGGCGTCGCCATCCACGGCGTCACGCTCGGCTCGATGTCGGCGGGGACCGGGTTCACGCTGATCCACAACTGGCTTAACCGCGGCGGTCTCGCGCACCGCGGTTTGCCCGGCGGTCCGCAGGCCATGACCGAGGCACTCGTGAAGGCCGTGCGCGCAAATGGCGGGGAGGTGCGCACGGGCGCGGACGTCGAGCAGATCCTGGTCGAGAACCAGCGCGCGACGGGCGTACGGCTCGTGTCGGGCGAAGTGCTCAAGGCCGCGACGGTCGTCTCGTCGGCCGATCCGCGCCGCACGCTGCTCGGCCTCGTGGGCGCACCCGAACTGCCGCCCGAGTTCGTGTGGCAAACGCAGTCGATCCGCATGCGCGGCTCGGTGGCCAAGGTGTTTGTCCAGACGGACGGACGGCACGGCCTGCCCGAAGGCACGATCGCCGTCGCGCCGTCGCTCAAGTACCTCGAGCGCGCCTATGACGCGTCGAAGTACGGCGAGATGTCACAGCACCCGTACCTCGAGGTCACCACGTCGGGCGCCGACGTCGCCATCCACTTCCAGTTTGCGCCCTTTGCGCTGCGCCACGGCGACTGGAACATGTTGCGACCGGAACTCGAGAAGCGTGCGCTCGACACATTGGCGCTCTGTTACCCGTCGTTCGCGAGTTCGGTGCGCGCGCTGCAGTCCGTCACGCCACTCGACCTCGAGCAGGGCTGGGGCCTGACCGAAGGCGACCTGAACCACGGCCAGCTGATTCTCGACCAGATCTTCTTCATGCGGCCGCTGCCGGGCTGGTCGAATCACCGCACGCCGATCGACGGGCTGCATCTCTGCGGCTCCGGCGTACATGGGGGCGGTGGCATAAGCGGCACGCCGGGCAGGAATGCGGCTCGGACGTTGCTGAAGAGTTGACGCGCGCTGGCGGCGCTGGAGCGCGACCGCTTATCCTCGATGTACTGCGGAGTGCGGCGATGAAACCAAGGGAACGCGAACTCGCGCAGGCGACAGCCACGGCGATCCTCGGGATCGACACGCTGTGGGGTGGCGACGTCATGAACCCGTCGGGCACGGGACGTTTCATCGCGGATTCCTGGTTTTCCGACGAACCGCTGCCCAGGGCGTACCGGCATCCCGCGGCCGCGCGGCTGCGCAAGAGCGGAGGCGTCGCCGGCAATCAGATCGACGTGGCGGCTGTCGATGCGTACCTGAAGGCGGTGGACATTCCCTCCGCCATCGGCGCCATGAACGAAGCCGCGGGCAACGTCGGCCAGTTGCGCGGAGCCTACCTGCAGGGGTTGTGCGAGTGCCTCGCCGTGATGTGGGACCTGGTGCAGGAAAGGCTCGAACATGGCCCGGCCGTGCCTTATGAGCGGTGCGTCATCGCATCGACCGGCGTGGCTCCGACTCCCTCCGATCCGGTGTCCAAGCGGGAGCGCATCGCCGAGTTGATTGCGAAGCAGGGTTACAGGGCCGGCAACCGCGCGCAGTTGCTCGCCGCCGTGGACGCGTGGCGGCGCGAGCGCATGGTGCCGAAGAAGTCGATCGCCATGCTGGCCGATGCGTGCATCGCGCAGTTCGACGCGGGCGCCTCGCAGCACATCGTGCCCTGCCTGCCCCGCGCCCTGCGTGACGTACCGCGGGCCAACATCAGGTTCCTCGCCATCGCGAACGCATGGTTTTCCGGGTCCATGAACTACATCGGCCGTGCGCGCAACCGCGACGGCTCGCCGCAGTACGAGGCGACCTACGAGATCAACGCGGCGCTCGAAATCTCCGTGCCCGAGTTCATGCAACTGGTGTCGCACGAGGTCGTGCCCGGACACGTGACCAACTTCGCCTGGCTCCAGGCGCTGTATGCGCGCCGCAAGCTCGGATTCGAATCGACAGTGCTGACGATGAACACGCGCGGTGCAGCACTTTCGGAAGGCATCGCGAACAACGCGATCCTGATGGCGTTCGGCGTTACCGAGATCGACGACCTGCCCGACCGCGACCTGCAGATCGGCACGCTGCTGGCGCTGCTGCAGGATGACGCCAAGAACCAGTCGTCGTTCCTCACCTGGGAAAGGCACTGGCGTCAGGAGAAGGTGCGCAGCTTCCTGCGCAACGAGTTCCTGTGCTCCGATGAGCGCGCCGACAAGCTGTCCGGCGCCTGGGGACTGCACCCGCTGCTGGGCCGCATGTACCTGCCCGCGTATCGTGCCGGCACGGTCAAGGTGGCGGCACTGCGCAAGCGACATCCGCCGGAGAAGATCATTCCGGCCCTGTATGGAGCGCTCGGCCTGGTGGACCTCGTGACGATCGACCAGGTGCTCGGTGGACCTGGCTCGAGGAAGGCACGTGCCTGAAGCCGTCGCAGGCGCGGCACTCGACGAGCGTGCAGCGGATGTCGCAACTGGCACCCGGCCGTGGGCCGTCTACCTGCTCCACTGCGCAGGCGGCAAGTGCTACATCGGCATCAGCCCGTCGCCGCAGGAGCGCTTCGATGCGCACCGTGCAGGCAAGGGAGCGGCGTTCACGCGAGCCAATCGGCCGCTGCAACTTGCTGCGGTCGTCTGGTTCGAGAGCCGCAGCGCCGCCGCGTCCATGGAGGCGCGGCTCAAGACGCTGGCACGGCCCCTGAAGCTCGAATGGTTTGAAGGGTTCCCGGTAACGAGCGAATCGAGGCCCGCGATGCTCGAAGGCGGGCTGGCCAGTCTCTCGCCCCGCATCGGACGATGGACATGAGGACTGAACATTGAAGACACCAGTTGTGGCTTGCGCCGTGGCGGCATTGGCCAGCGTGGTGATGGCGGCGAGCGCACAGGTCAATCCTGCGACCAGCGCGGTGGACCCGCGCGTTGAGACTGCCCTCAAGGAGGCGAAGCTCGGTTACGCCATTGACGACGGTGACTACCGGCTGGATTACAACGTCGCCGATGGCCGAACTCAGCGCGTCTGGGTCGCTTCGAAAGCAGCCAGGATCACGACGCTTGAGTTCCGGGACGTGTGGTCGGTCGCTCACCGCGGCGAGGGCCAGGTACCGGCGGAGTTGGCGCGGCGCCTTCTCGCCGAGAACGTCCGCATGGTGCTCGGTGCCTGGCAGTTGAACCAGTCAGCGGACGAATACCTGGTCGTGTTCCTGGCGCCGATTGCTGCGGACGCGGATGCCGCCACACTCCAGGAAGTCATCGAAGCAGTCACGGTCAGCGCGGATCGCATGGAGAAGGAGCTGACCGGCAAGGACGTGTTCTGAGGTTGGGGGCGCAGCCTCGAGCTTGGCGGGGGAAGCGAACAAAATTCCACGGAGCCTCTGCAAATCACAGCGGTCTGCGTACCGGCCATTTATTTCGATGATTATGTGAAAACGACAACCCGTCGCGCCGACTCGGGCCTAGCGTCGTGACCGACAAGAACAATAACACGGGGAGTCGGACCCATGAGGGAGCCACGACCAGCGCAGCCGCGCCACGTAGCGGGCCATCGCACATTGGGGGCGTTCACTGCCGCGCTGCTTATGAACTCGCTTTTCCTTTACCTCGCCGCCGACGCCTTGCATCGGCTGTGGACGCTGTTGAACTCCGATGTGATGCAACTGGTTCGACGCGTGCATTGACGAACTGACAAACCAAGGACCGGAACCCGGCACCGCCGCGGCCCGCTGTTGCTGCGCCTGCTGCTCCCGGGGCTTACGCTGCGTCAAGCGCATGCGCCCGCGCGCGGCTATTTCGCAGCGCTTGAATCCGTCATCAGGAATTTCTCGTTCCAGCCGATCAACCGCTGCAGGCGGTCCTGCAGGTAGCTCGGCACCTTCAGAGCGTGGTTCTCTCCCGGATACACGACCAGTTGCGTGGGCACGCCGAGCGATCTCAGCGCCTGGTACATCTGCTCCGACCCGTTGCACGGCACGTTGAAGTCTTGCTCCGCGCAATAGAAAAGCGTCGGCGTCCTGATCCGGTCGGCATGCAGGAACGGGTAGCTCACGCGGTCCCACACGTCGCGATGGGCCCAGGGCGTGCCGAGTTCCAGCTCGTATTCGCGCACGTACATGTCGTGGCCATAGAGCGCCGTCCAGTTCGACGCTCCCGCGCCACTGACGGCCGCCTTGAAGCGCGTGTCGGTCGCGATGACGTAGTTGGTGAGGATGCCGCCGTAGCTGCGCCCGCCGACCCCAAGTCGGTCCTGATCCGCAACGCCCGCAGCCACCACGTGGTCGACGGCCGCCAGCACGTCCTGCACGTCTTTGTTGCCCCAGTCCGCATAGATCGCCCTCGCAAAATCGAAGCCGCGACCGGAGCTGCCGCGCGGGTTCGCCGCGACGACGACGAAGCCTTTCGCCGCGTACGCCTGCCAGTCCGGCATGAACTCGTGGCTGAACTGGTAGACCGGCCCGCCGTGGATGCGCAGGATCGTGGGGTAGCGGCGTCCCGGCACGTAGCCCACCGGCTTCACGACAAACCCGTCGATCGACGTGCCGTCCGCGCTCTTGAAAGTGATGTCCTCGAACCGCGCCAGCTTCTTCTGTGCGAGCCAGTCGTTGTGTGAACCGAGCGGCCGCAGCGTGGCTTGCTCCAGCGCGGTGAGCTCGTACGGGGTCACGTCGTCACCGCCTAGCACGACGATGCGACCCTGCTTCGACACCGCGAAGCCCGCGTCAAAGCGTGCGCCCGCGGTGAGGGCCGTGACCTTGCCGGACGCCGTGTCGATGCGCGACAAATGGGTCACACGGCTTTGCTCGACCAGCGCCAGCACGCTTTTTCCGTCAGGACTCCAGCGCGGCTGCGAGAACCAGCGATCGATCGGCGCCGGCATGGTCACGGCCCCGGTGGTCGCGTCGATGATTGCGAGCTGCATCGGCGCGTAGTAGATCCACTTCTCCGCGCCGCCCTGCAGGTACGCGATGCGACGTCCGTCCGGAGACCACTGCGGTCGCAATCCCTCGAGCGCGTCGCTGTCGGCGCCGTCGAGCTGCGCGAGCGGCCGCTCCGTTGCGCCTGCAACGGGCTCGATGAGGTGCAGCGAAAGCTTCGAGTGCCGGTCCGGGTCCTCGCCACGCCGGGTGACGTAGACAATCTGGCGCCCGTCCGGCGACCACGCGGGATACGCCTCGTCGTGCGCGCCGGAGGTGAGCGCTGTCGTCTCCCCGCTCTCGACGTCGTGCAGGTACAGGTGCGAGCGGCGTGCACCAAGGTAGCCGTCGACGTCCTGCTTGAAGTGAAAGCGCTCAGTCACGATCGGCGGCGGATTCTTCGGCTTCGGCGTGCCGGCCGGACGTTCGGCATCGGACGCGATGACCGCAAGCCGCCGGCCGTCCGGAGACCACGCGAAATCCTCGACGCCGCCGGGCAGTCTCGTCAGCGCCCGCGCCTCGCCGCCGCCGGCAGGCATGGCCCATACCTGCGTTTCCGCGTCATCGTCGCCCCGGTCGGACAGGAATGCGAGCCAGCGGCCGTCCGGAGACCACTGTGGTGCCGATTCATCGTGTTTTGGCGTGTTGGTGAGCTGGGTGCGGTTGCGGCCGTCGTAACCGACGCGCCACAGATCGGATTGCAGCTTGTCCTCGGCCGCGTTGGTGACGGTCACGCTGTAAACGACCGACTCACCGTCGGGCGCGAATGCAGGCTCCGCGACATCCGCGAGCCGCGACAGGTCGGCCGGACCGAACCGGTCGGCGGGCACGTCCGCGGCTTGGACGGTGACCGCGCAGGTCAGCAGGACAGGAAGGGCAAACCAGCAGGGTGTCTTGCGCATTGGGTCTCGATGCTCGGTGGCGCTGTCGCGCGATCCTAGCGAATACGCGAAACTGCCGCCCCTACTTTGCCACGATCAGGGAGAGCGGCATGGCCCGGAAGCGTCCTTTGCGGTCGAGCGGCACCGTCGTGATGCTCGAGCACCGATCGAAAATCCTGGCCGACAACCCGCTGGGCGATCCCGCCTATCGCACGCTCGGGGTCTGGCTCCCCCATGAATACGATCACGGGGCCACGCACGGGCGCGGCCGGCGGTTCCCGGTCCTGTACGACCTGGTCGGGTTCACGGGCACCGGCATCGCTCACCTGAACTGGAAGCCGTTCAGCGAGAACGTGGCCGAACGAGCCGCGCGTCTGGTGCGCGACGAGCGCATGGGGCCCGCGATCATCGTGTTTCCGGACTGCTTCACGTCGCTCGGCGGCAACCAGTACGTCAACTCGTCCGCGATCGGCGACTACGCGGACTTCCTGCTGCAGGAAGTCATTCCGCTCGTGGACCGCGAGTTCCGCACGCTCGCCTCGCGCGATCATCGCGGCTGCTTCGGCAAGTCGTCCGGCGGCTACGGTGCGATGATCCACGGCATGAAGTACGCCTCGCACTGGGGCGCGATCGCCAACCACTCGGGCGATGCGTACTTCGATTTCATCTATCGCGCGGACTGGCCGAACACACTGAACGAGCTGGGCCGCTACCGCCGCCCGGCACGCAAGGAAGGCCGGTATGCAAACCGCGTGGATTCCACCGAAGACGCGCTCATGGCGCAGGGCCTCGACGACGGCCGCATCCGTCGTTTCCTTGAAGCCATCTGGAAAAAGCCCAAGCAGTCGATGGGCGAAGGCCATGCCCTCATGAACCTCTGCATGGCCGCGACCTACGATCCGGACCCTGCCGCGCCCAACGGCTTCCGCGTGCCATTCCACATGGAGACCGGCGAATTGCTGCCCGAACGGTGGCGGCGCTGGCTCAGGCACGATCCGGCCCTGCTGGTCAGCAAGTACGCGAAAAACCTGCGGCGCCTCAAGGGCATTTACGTCGACTGCGGCTGGCGGGACCAGTACCAGATTCACTATGGTTCGAGGCAGTTGTCGCGGGCCCTTGAAAAGGCCGGCGTGCCGCACCACTACGAGGAGTTCGACGACACCCACTCGGACATCGATTACCGCATGGACGTCAGCCTGCCCTTTCTCTACCGCGCCTTGCGACCCTGACGCGGCCGGACCGTGGGCAGTTCCCCGCCGTTCGCATCGCTGCCGGAGCTGCCGGTCGAGGTGTACCGCTCGCACTGGCGGCCCGCCTGCGAGGAACGCGCGTTCATGCTGCACGCGGTGGGAATCGGCTCGCAGGTCGTGCCGAACGGCGAACTCTGGAGTCTCGTCGTGCTGCCGGCAGCGGCCGCCGCAGCCGTCTCGCACCTGCGCGGATACGACCGTGAGAATCCACCCAGGCGGCGCGTCCTGGCGCGCCCCGAGCAGATGCATCCGCATGCCTGGATCGGCGCGGTGTGCTACCTGTTCGTGATGCTGCTGGTCGCGTGGCTCGCGGGTCATCGAACCTTTGCGACCAACTGGCTCGACGCGGGCGTGCTCGACACGACGTCGGTGCGGGCAGGCGAACTCTGGCGGACAGTCACTGCTCTCACGCTGCATTTCGACGTGGCGCACCTGCTCGGCAACCTCGGATTCGGCGCCTTCTTCGGCTGGCTGGCATCGCAATTGCTCGGTCCGGGTGTCGCGCTTGGCGGGGCCGTCGCCGCGGCGACCCTGGCGAACGCGATCAATTCGTCGATCCAGCCGGCCAACCACGTCTCGGCCGGCGCATCGACGATGGTCTTCGCGATGCTGGGCCTGCTCGCCGCATATGCCTGGCGTCGACGTGCGGACTCCGGCGAGCGCTGGGCGTATCGCTGGGCGCCGCTGATCGCGGGTGTCTTCCTGCTCGGGTTCACCGGCGTCGGCGGCGATAACACGGACGTGCTGGCACACCTCACTGGCTTCGTCACGGGCACGGTCACTGGATGGTGGCTCGGCCGGCTGTCGAGGATTCCGGCGCAGCGCGTGCAATGGCTTGCCGGAGTCGGCGCCCTGGCCGCCATCGCGATCGCGTGGTGGGCAGCCCTGACACTGGGCGCCTGACGATCGCCATCAGGTATGCTCGCGGCCGACCTTCGACCGCAGCGAACCGACCGATGGCCCTGCAGCAACTCACGCCTGAACAGGTCCGCACCTGGACCCGCGAGCAGAAAGACCGCTGGTGGTTCACCAGCGTCTATCGCGGCGACATGGCGCAGCTCACGCTGCGCTCCGCGTTGACGGGATTCATGCTCGGCGGGTTGCTGAGCGCCACCAACCTGTACGTCGGCGCCAAGACCGGCTGGACGCTCGGCGTCGGGCTGACCTCGGTGATCCTGGCCTTCGCGTTGTACCGGGTCTTCGCACGGCTCGGCGCGCGCGACATGACCATCCTCGAGAACAACTGCGTGCAGTCGATCGCGACGGCCGCCGGCTACATGACGATGCCGCTCACGTCAGGAATCGCCGCCTACATGTGGGCGACCAACCGGGTGCTGCCGGTCTGGCAGATCGTCGTGTTCAACGTCCTGCTGTCGATCCTCGGCGTGCTGGTCGCCTTTCCGATGAAGCGCCGGTTCATCAACGACGAGCAGCATCCGTTCCCTGAAGGACGCGCCTGCGGCGTCGTGCTCGATGCGCTTTACCACAGCGCGGAGGCCGCGAAGGGCATGTTGCAGGCGAAGGCGCTGGCCGTGGCGGCGGCCATCGCCGGCTTCACGAGCTTCGTCGCCGGCGAAAGCTACATGAAGCTGATCCAGGAAAAATGGCTGGGCTTCAGCTCATCCTGGCACCTGCCGGTCAGGCTCGATGGCTGGTACTACTGGCTCGTCGAAAAGGGTTACGCACCATTGCCGAAGCTCGCGGGCGTGGACATTCGCCAGCTTGCGCTGTCGCCGGGCCTCGACTTCGCGATGATCGGCGCGGGCGGCCTCATGGGTATCCGCGTGGCTTCGAGCCTGCTGCTCGGCGCACTGCTCAACTTCGTGGTCGTCGCGCCGATCATGATCTCGCTCGGCGAAATCCAGCCGCGCGAAGGCTCGATAGAGGCCGGCACCGCGCTCTTCGGTCGCGCCTACATCCTGAACAACTGGGCGCTCTGGTACGGCATCACGATGATGGTCGTCGCGTCGCTGGTCGCGCTGTTCGCGCGACCGGAGGTGTTCGTCGAGGCGTTCCGGGGCCTGCGCCGGCGCCAGGACGCCGTCGCGCGCGACGACGTGCTGCGCGATATCGAGCTGCCACTGATGATCTCGTGGATCGGCGTTCCGGTGATCGGTGCGATCGGCGTGTGGATGCTGCACTCGTGGTTCGGTGTGAACTGGGTGCTCGGCGCAGTGGCGATCCCGATGATCCTGGTGCTCGCGTTGATCGCGGCGAGCAGTACGGCGCTCACCGGCATCACGCCGTCGGGTTCGTTGTCGAAAATCCCGCAGTTCACGTTCGGCGCGCTCGATGCGCGCACGCCGGCCCCGAACCTGATGACCGCCGTCATGTCGTCGGAGGTGGCGAGCAACGCCTCCAACCTGCTGATGGACATCAAGCCCGGCTACATGCTGGGCGCCAAGCCGAGGCAGCAGGCGATCGGCCACGTCATCGGCATCGTCGCTGGCGCGCTCGCCGCCACTCCACTGCTGTTCGTGCTGTTCGGTCTCAACCAGTTCGATCCGGCCGCCGGCAAGAGCGTGGCGGATACCATGGTCAGCGAGAAGTTCGCGTTTCCGGCCGCGCTGCAATGGAAGGGCGTCTCCGACCTCGTCACGGCCATCTTCGGCGGCCCGGAGGCGGGCAAGCTGCTCACCACGTCCATCGTCTGGTCGATCGCGATCGCGGGCTTCGCCGCGTTCGTAATGGAGGTGCTGCGAATCCGCACGCAGAACCGTTTTCCGCTCTCGCCTCTCGCGATCGGCCTGGGCGTGGTGTTGCCGCCGGACTCCTCGTTCATGATGTTCTGCGGCGCGGCGATCTTCTGGTACGCAGGCCGCAGGTTCAAATCGCAGCCTGGCACGCGCGCGCACTCGATCTGGGTGGACTCCCAGGAGCCGATCTGTGCAGGACTGATCGCCGGCGCTGCCCTCGTGGGCATCGGCGACATCCTGGTCAAGGTGTTCGTGCTTTCCTGAGCGCGAGCAAGTCGCGGAACTCGAGGTAGGCCGCGAGAATCGCAGGTGGAGCCTCGAGGTGCGGGTAATGGCCAAGATCGTCGAACACGACCACGTCGGGTTCGGGCACCAGCTCGCGATAGCGTTCAGCAAGGTGACGGCCCGACACCGGGTCGAGCGCACCGCACAGCAATCTGCGTGGCACGCTGGACTCGACCAGCGCACCCACCCAGCGCGGCCGGTTTGCGCGACGTTGTTCCATGTAATTGATCAGGCGCGCGAGCGCCTGGCGCCCGTTGTCGCGCACGAGCAGCGTCCAGAGGTCCCGCAGGTCCTGTTCGGGCGGCGGCTTGCGGCCGCCGATGCCGCGCATGGTCCTCGCGAAGCCGTCATAGTTCATTGCCCGTGCGAGAACCGGGCCCAGCCAGCGATTCGCGAGCAGCTTCTGCACCGGACGCGCGCGATGAGTCTCGGGGAACAGGCCGCCGTTCAGGAAGCAGACGCTCGCCAGCGGCAAGCGCCCTTCCCGCTCGCGGGCCAGCAGTTCCTGCGCAACCGTCACGCCGTAGTCGTGCGCCAGCACGTGCGGACGCGCGACGCCGTGCCGGGCGAGCAGCGCCTCGCAGAGATCGGCCTGCAACGTGATCGGGTAAGAACAGTCGCGGGGTTTGTCCGACAGCCCGAAACCCAGCATGTCCAGTGCATACAACGAATACCGCGCCGCGAGGCCGTGCCAGACTGGATGCCAGTCGAAACTGGCCGTCGGATACCCGTGGATGAGCAGCAGCGGTTCCTTGCCGGTCTCCGCCTGGACGCGGGTGAAGATCCCGTGCCCCGCCAGCGGCTCGCGCTTTCCTGCCATGATCCAAGCTTCGAGCGCCGGCGAATGGTTCATCGATCCCCCATTGGACTCGCGACATGTTCGACTCGATCGTCCCCGGCGGCAACGTTTTCGTGCAAGGCGCGAGCCGCGGCATCGGGCTGGAGTTCGTGCGGCAGTGCCTCGCCGAGCCCCGCATCGGGCGCGTGATCGCCGCCTGCCGGAGACCGGGCACCGCGAACGGACTCGCGGAACTTGCTGCGCATGCCGCGGGTCGCCTCAGCCTGCTGCCGCTCGACGTGACGGACGAGGCCACGATCGTTGCGGCGGCCGCAGGCGTGCAGCGCCTCGTGCCGCGGTTGCACCTGATCGTCAATTGCGCCGGCGTCCTGCATGATGAGGCGCATGGCATGAAACCCGAGAAGCGCCTGGCCGACGTGCGCCCCGACGCGCTCGCCCGTGCGTTCGCGGTCAATGCCATCGGACCGCTGCTGGTCGCCCGCCATTTCGAACCGTTGCTGGCACACACGGAACGCGCCGTGTTCGCGAGCCTGTCGGCGCGCGTCGGCAGCATCGAGGACAACCGTCTCGGCGGCTGGTATGCGTACCGCGCCTCCAAGGCCGCCCAGAACATGCACACCCGCACGCTCGCCGTCGAATGGGCGCGCAGCCGGCGCAACGTGATCTGCGTCGCGCTGCACCCTGGCACGACGGACACCGACCTTTCGCGGCCCTTCCAGGCGAACGTGCCGGCGGGCAAGCTGTTCGACGTGGAGTACGCCGTCGACTGCCTGCTCGGGGTTATCGACCGCCTGCAACCCGCCGATTCGGGCCAGTTCTTTGCCTGGGACGGCGCACGGATCCCATGGTGACGGTATCGCTCCCGACCACGGCGCCGGAGAAGCTGCCGATCCTGTACCGGGACGAACGACTCGTCGTCGTCGACAAGCCCTCGGGGCTGCTGGTCCATCGCTCGCCGATCGACCGTCACGAGACGCGCTTCGCGGTGCAGATCGCGCGCGACCAGCTCGGGCAGCGCGTCTACACGGTGCACCGGCTCGACAAAGGCACGTCAGGCGCCCTCGCTTTCGCGCTGGATCCCGGGACCGCGCGCGAATACATGGCGGCGTTTGCACGACGCGATGTCGAGAAGACGTACCTGGCGCTGGTGCGGGGCTGGCCGCCGCCGCAAGGCATCGTGGAGCGACCGCTGTCCGCGGTCGAGGACGACCGCATCGCGCCGCAATCGGCCGAGCCGCGCGAGGCACGCACTGCCTTCACGCGGATCGCCACCTTCGAGCTGCCGCTGCGCGTCGATCGCTACCCGACTTCGCGCTACGCCCTCGTGCAGTTGTCACCGCTGACGGGACGCCGCCACCAGCTGCGCCGTCACCTGGCGGGGGAGTCGCATCCGATCGTCGGGGATTCGACGTACGGCAAGGGACGGCACAACCGCCTGTTCCGCGAGCTCTTCGGGGTGCAGCGCCTGCTGCTCGCGTGCACGCGACTGCAGTTCGCGGCAACGGGGCAACGGGCGGCGCTCCGCATCGATGCGCCGCTCGCACCCGAATTCGCCGCGCTGCTCACGCAACTGCGCGAGCACTACGCGGCGGACCCGCTCAATTCATCTTCGCCTTGACCTTGGCAGTGAGCGCGGCAATCTCGGCGTGGCGACCCTTGTCGGCCGCTTCACGGCCCGGACGCGGCGCTGCCTTCGCGGCCTTGTCGAGGTACTGGAGCGACTCCTTGTAGCGCTCCTGTTCGAACAGGAACTCGGCGTAGAAGTAATTCGGGTCGATGCCGTTCGGATTCTGCTTGAGCGCCTTCTGCAGCAGGTGTTCTGCTTTCTCGTGGTCACCGAAGCCGATCGGGAATCCCGGCACCTTGTAGTAGAGCGTGCCCAGGCTCGTGTACGCCGAGCCGTCGAGCGCCGTCGGATCGAGCTTGATCGCGGCTTCGAGGTTGCCGCGGGCTTCCTTGCACAGCGACAACGCGCCGAGCCCGCCCTTCGCGCCGGCGTAGCTGCTTTCGATGATGCCTTCCCAGATCAACGCCTCGGCGCGGGTCGGGTTCTGCTTGGTAAACGCCTCGGCACGTTTCTCGAGCGCATCGAAGGCCTGCACGCGGGCATCGCCTGCCGGCGTTTCGTAATTGGTCTTCGCCCACGCCTGCTGGATCGATAGCAACTCGGCGTCGAAGGCGGGATTGGCAGGAGCCGCTGCGAACAGCGGGCTGGCGAACAGGCTGGCGCAGGCCAGCGCGGCACGGTGGAACTTCTTCATGGGTCTCTCCTCAGGACTGCGTGGCACGCTCGGCGACGGCGGCCTGGGCGTGACGGCGAATGGCCGGAAGCTGCTTGCGGAGCGAGCCGTCGACGACTCGCGGCAGCAGCGCGTTGATACGGACGAACAGTTTTTCGGGCCAGCCGAACACGGCCTCGAAGCGGCCGGCTTCGAGCAGGTCGCAGGCGGCTGCAGCCACCTCCGCTGGCGGATCCATCGCCACGCCGAGTTCCACATTCATGCGCTCGACGGCGCTGGCGTTCATGCCGGTCCTGGTGGCACGCGGCGCGAAGTAATGCACCCGCACCGGACCGTCGGCCAGCTCGCGGCGCAGGGCCTCGGTGAAGCCGCGCAGCGCGAACTTGGTCGCGGAATACGTCGCGAACCCGGGATACCCGAGGCTGCCAAATACCGAGCCGACGTTGAGGATCGCGGCGTCGTGCTGCGTCCGCAGGTGATCCAGCAGCGCGCGCGTGAGCTGGATCGGCGCGATCGCGTTGATCGCAAACAGCCGCTCGACGGCGGCATCGTCGAGCTGCTCGACCAGGCCGAAGTCGCCAATCCCGGCGTTGTTGACCAGCACGTTGACGCCGTGGCCGCCCCAGTTCCGGGCAGTCTCCGTCACGCGCTTGCGGCCCTCTGCGGTCGCGAGGTCGGCCGCGCAATACTCCACGCGCGTCGAGCGTCCGCCGAGGTCCTGAGCTGCACGCTCGAGCGCCTGCGTATCGCGGCCGACGAGCAGCACACTGGCGCCACGCCGATGCAGTTCCCTGGCCAGCGCGCGGCCGATGCCGCCGCTGGCGCCCGTCACCAGCACGCGCATTGCCGGCGCCTTCATGCGCGGAGCCTCGGCGGCGTGACCTTGCTGGCAGCGGCGGCGCCTGCCTCGAGGCCGCGGAACATGTTGCCGTAGAGCCAGAAGACGCCCCTGGCGCAGCGGATCACGGCATCGCGATCCTCCTGCGCGGTGAACCGCCCGAGGATGCCCTCGAGGTCGCCGACGTGCTCCTGGTCGAGCTGGCCGTGGCTGCGCAGGTAGCTGAACGCGTTGGCCGGCAGCTGCAGCGTCGTCTGGATGCGGTCCGCGGCATTGAGCGCGAGCGCTACGCTGGTGCCTTCGAGCACGAACACCATGCCGAAGAAACCGAGCGGATTGCGGCGTTCGATCATGTCGTAGGCATAGGCGACCATGCATTCGGTCGCGATTGACGGCTGCGAGGCCGCAGCCGCGTGACGATCACCGCCCGCGTGCTCGATGTCGTTCAGGATCCACTGCTCGTGGCCCTTCTCTTCGTCGAGATAGTGCAGGACTGCCTCGCGCAGCCACTCGTGCCGTTCCGGCAGGCGCGCACCGACCGCCATCAGCAACGGCACGGTGTGACGGACGTGGTGATAGGCCTGCGTCAGGAATTCGACATACAGCTCGCGCGAGATGTCGCCCGCGAGCGCGCGCTGGATCGTCGGCGCGGCGAGCAGGTATTCGCGATCCGCCAGCGTGTCGCGCTTCAGTTGTTCGTAGAGATGCATCGGGTAATGTCCGTCGGGAATGTCAGGACGCGAGTTCTTCGCGATAGAGATCGTCGAGCAGCGCGCCCAGACGTGAGTGGATTTCGCGGCGACGCAGGCGGCCGTTGGCCGTCAGCGTGCCGTCCGCGGGAGAGAACGGTCGTGGCGCGCGCACCCAGCGTCGCACCTGGGCATAGCTCGGCAGTGCGGCATTCGCCGCACCGACCGCGCCAGCAACGACTGCGTCAGGAACCTCCTGTTCGGATGCGCCGATCAGGGCCACCACGAAAGGCCGGGACTCCCCATGGGCGAGCACCGGACGGCCGCCGAGCCGCTGCGAGATTTCGCACTCGACCCATTCGGGCGAGACGTTGCGGCCAAAGCTGGTGATGAACCGGTTGCCGGCGCGGCCCTGCAGTTGCAGGTAGCCATCGGCGTCGAAAGCGCCGAGGTCACCGGTCGCGATTTCGTCCAACGGCGCGCGGGGCGGACCGCCCAGGTACCCGAGCATCGTGTTGCCGCCCACGTGGACCTGTCCTGCAGCGTCCACCCGCACCCGCACGTGCGGCAATGGCCGCCCCACGGTGCCCGCGCGCCGCGCGGAAGGCGTGTTCAGGCAGACCACGGAGGCGCATTCGCTCAGGCCGTAGCCTTCATAGACCGGAATGCCCGCCGCATCGGCCCGATCGAGCAGGGCCCGCGAGACTGCGGCGCCGCCAACCGCCACGAATTGCAGCGACGCCGGAGTTTTCCAGCCACGCTCGGCGGCCATCACCAGCACCTGCAGCAACTCCGGCACGAGGATCAGGCTCTGCGGCTGCGCCTGCGACAACGTGCCGAGCAGGCGCTGCACGTCGAGGCCGGCATAACTCATGCCCGTGCTCGCACTCGACGGCAGCAGGCAGGTTGCGCCCCGTAGCAGCGGCGCATAGAGACCGGCGACGTTCTCGAGCAGGGTCGCAAGCGGCAGGATGCAGAGGTGACGTTCGATCGGCAGTTCGCGGGTGGCGCCGGCCAGCGCCGCAGCAATCGAATCGAGCGCCGGACCCGAGAGGCAGACGCCTTTGGGCGCCGAGGTGCTGCCCGACGTGTAGGTGATCTTGCGCGTGCCAACGGGCGCGGACGGGCGAGTCGCGGGGTCGAGTTGCCGGCGCAACCGCTGCAGGCCGGAGACGGGCGAGACGCCGTCGGCATGCCAGCCTGGCAGCAGCTCGCGCGCGCGCGTCTCGTCATCCGTCAGCAGCGCATCGATGCCGGCGTCGTCGAGGGCGTGCACCATCTGCGCGGCCGTGAACGAACCGGGCAACGGCACCGACAACAGCTCACCGACGTGCAGCGCGAGGTCCGCCAGCGCCCACGGCACGCCGTTGTCCGCGAGCAGCGCGTGGCGTTCGGCGCCGCCTGCGCGCAGCCATTCGATCTCACGCTCGATCAGGCCGGGTAGCGCGCCGTAGGAAATCGTGCGATTCCCATCCACGAGCGCGATGGCGCCATGCGGCGCGGAACGCAGCGCAGGCAGCAGCACGTCAGTGCCCGGGATTCCGGTGTGCGAAACCGGCGAGACGGTCCGCGTCTGGCAGGTAGCCCGCGAACACGCGGGGATCGGTCTCGTAGTAGCGGCCCCAGGCATCCGGCGTCGCGGCCACGCTCGTGGGATCGGCGCGACCGAGTTCGATGAGCGGTGCGCCAAAACCTTCGAGGATCTGCCGCAGCGAGCTGGTCGCCGTGAAGACGATCCAGGAGTAGCGCCGCGACATGAGGTAGACCGGCAGTTGCGCGACCATGCGCACGGCCGCACGGCAGCTCGCGCCGGCGAGGTTGCCGACTTCGACGATCTCGTCGCGACGGACCAGGCGCGATCCACCCCGGTCGACGGGCTGCGAGGACAGGCATTCCGTCAGCACGCACTCGATGGGCCGGTCGAGGTACTGCTCCAGGTAGAGGCGGCTCTCCTCGGCGCCACGCAGGCCGGCGACGCCGCGCAGGTCACCCTGGCGGTCGCGGAAGGAGACCAGCGTCGGCATGAACGTGCGGACCGCGGCCCCGTGCTTCGCGGCGAATCGTTCCCGGACATAGGACTCGAGTTCGTCACGACCGGTTTCGCCGGCACGAACGGGCTGCAGCTGCAGGCTTTCGCCCAGCGTGCGCAACTCGTCCCGGGCGCGCTGCTGAAGCGTCGTTTTCGGGCTCGTGGCGCTCATGTGCTCTGTTGCTTCCAAGTCCGCTCCAGTGGTCGGTGCCGCCCGGTGTTTTCCGGGTGGACAGCGGTAAGACGCCGGCAGCGGGGAAAATCAATCGCAGCCGACCCGGTTCCTTTTTTTCACTTTATAAATCATCGACTTAGGAATCTACAGAATGAATCCAGACGGGCCGCGATTGATTTGCGGCGGCGGGAGCGTCTTACTCGCATGCAACGATGGACGCGGCGATGAAAGACGATCGCGAACTGGTCGCGGCGATGCTCGCTGGCGACGAGCGCGCCTTCACGCTCTTTTTCGAGACGTACTTCCCGCGCGTCTACCGGTTCGCCCTGCCCCGCCTCAATCGCAACGCCGACACGACCAAGGATGTCGTGCAGACGACGCTGATCAAGGCGATGCGCGCACTCGCCGACTGGCGCGGCGAGGCAACGCTCTTCACCTGGCTGTGCCAGATCTGCCGCAGCCAGATCGCGGACCACGTGCGCAGCGAACGCCGACGCTCGTCCAGGGTCGTGCTGATCGACGACAGCGACGAAGTGCGCGCTGCGCTCGAATCGATCGAAGCGCCGTCGTCGGACGATCCACTGCGGGGCGCCGACCGCGCGGAACTCGGCCGGCTGGTGCACGCAGTGCTCGATCGCCTGCCCAGCCGCTACGGCGAAGCGCTCGAATGGAAGTATGTCGAAGGCCGCTCGGTCGAAGAGATCAGTGAGCGGCTGGGAATCGGCCAGACGGCGGCGCAGTCGCTGCTGGCGAGGGCCCGGATCGCGTTCAGGGAAGGGGTGGAGGCGGTGTTTGGCGCGTCGGCGGACGACGTGCTGGCAAGCCTCGAAGCATGAGAACGAGACAATGAACGAACGCAACGAAGACACTTGCTCGGCTGCTGACGACAGCGACCTGGCCGCGCTGCTCAGGAACGTCGGCCCGCGCGCCGCTCCGCCTGCTGATGTCGCAGCGGAAGTTCGTGCCGCCGTCGCTGCCGAGTGGCGCGCAACGGTAACGGCACACCAGCCGAAGCGCAGATCCGCCCGAACCTGGCTCGCCCTTGCGGCATCCGCGGCGGTCGCGGCCCTCGCCATCGGTTTCGCCTTGCCGCGCTGGAACGCGGCCGGAGAGCCTGTTGCAGCCGTGGCTCGCGTCACGGGCGCGGCCGAATTGCGCCATTCCAGCGATGGTGCATGGCAGGCGCTGACCGCGACGTCCCAGGTGGCCGCGACGGACGAGATCCGCACGTCGGGTTCCGGTCGAGTCGCGCTGCGTCGTCCCGACGGACTCGAAGTGCGTCTCGACGCGGATACTCAACTGGCATTCGCAGGCAGTGAGCGCGCGAGTCTCGCGACAGGCAGCGTCTACGTCGACGCGGGCGCTGCGGGATCGGGCAATAAAGCATTCGTGGTGGACACGCCCTACGGCAATGTGCGCCACCTCGGCACTCAATACGTCGCGTCGGTGCGCGATGGCGTCCTGCAGGTAGCCGTGCGCGAGGGCAGCATCGCGATTGAGCGCGGCCAGATGCCGGTCGTCGCCCGCGCCGGCGAATCGCTGGCCGTGGACCAGGACGGCAGCGTGACGCGCGTGCAGGTCGACTCGCACGGCCAGGCCTGGCTCTGGGCCCAATCGGTCGCGCCCGAATTCGCCATCGACGGCCGGTCACTCGACGAGTTCCTCGCCTGGGCCGGCCGGGAAACGGGCCGCAAGATCGTCTACACCTCGGCCGATGCGGCTCGCGCAGCTGAGCAGACGAAGCTGAAGGGCTCGACCAGTGGGCTCACCCCGGAAGCAGCGGTGGACGCGGTGTTTGCTTCCGCACCTGCCTTGCGCCACCAGATCGCGGGCGGACAGATCCGGGTGGAGCGCGCCGACCGCTGACGGCAAGCCGCGGTAGGCGGTTTGGCGGCACTCGGCTACCATCGCGACGCCCGGCCGCTGCGAAGGTTCGGGCAGAGCCATGCCCAGCCGCCAGCCACGCGCCCCCCGTCGCGCCTCGAATCAACCTCGCCGCACTCTCCGCGCCGCGCTGGCGCTGACGGCTTTGCTGAGCGCGGTCGCCGCGCACGCGGCGCCACCCTATCGCGGCCGCCCCGTCGATGCGGTGCTGGGTGAACTCTCGGCGGCCGGCAATTTCCAGCTCGTCTATACCTCCGCTGTCGTCCCCTCGTCGGCGAAAGTCGCCGCGGAGCCCACCGCGGGCCCGGAGCTGGAGATCGTTGCGCAGGTGCTCGCCCCGCTGGGCCTCAAGCTGCAGCGGGTCGAAGGGCGCATCTATTCGATCGTGCCTCAGGCAGATCCCGCGGATCCGCACTCGGCCGTGGCATTGGCGTCTGTGGCAGCAGACCCGCGCGATGAATCAATCACGGAAATCGTCGTCACCGCCAGCCGTTACTCGCTCGCGTCGGACGTCCCCGAAATCCATGCGTTCCTGTCACAGCAGGCAGTCGACGCGCTGCCACGGCTCGCCGAAGACGCACTCAAGGCCGTGCACCGACTGCCGGGCGCCGCGAGCAACGGCCTCGCGGGTCTCGCCCACATGCGTGGGGGCGACACGAACGAGACGCTGGTCATTCTCGACGGCCTGCCGCTCTACGAACCCTTCCACCTGCGCTTGCTGCAGAGTCCGTCGAGCGTGCTGGACGAGCGTGTCGTCGACGGGCTCGACGTCTACGCGGGCGGATTCACCGCCGAGTACGGCGACCGCATGAGCGCGATCATCGATGCCCGCACTCTGCGCCCCGAAGCGGACGCGTACTACGAAATCGGGTTGAGCCTGATCCACGCGAACGCGCTCGCGTCGCACAAGTTTGCAGACGGCCGCGGCCAATGGCTCGCTTCCATCCGCCGCAGCAACCTCGACGAGGTGGCAGACATCATGGACTCCGAAATCGGCGAGCCGAGTTACCTCGACGGCTTCGCCCGCGTCGATTACGCGTGGTCACCAGACACGCGCGGCAGCCTGCACACGCTGCTCGCACGCGACCAGGCCGAAATCATCAACACGGCCGGCACCGAACAGGCAAATGCGGAGTATTCGAACGCCTACGTCTGGGGCACGCTCACGCACGACTGGTCCGCACGACTGACGACAACGACGATCGTTTCGTTCACGGACGTTGCGGCGGAGCGCAAGGCCACGGTCGATGAGCCCGGCAAACGGACGGGTGCCGTCGACGACGAGCGGGACTATGACGTACTGGGCCTCAAGCTCGACGCGAGTTACGCGACCGACCGCTGGCTGCAGCGTGCGGGCATCGACGTGCGCAAGCTCGAAGCCACCTACGACTACACGGGCAGCGTCGACTTCGCACCGGACTATCCATTTCCCGGCGCTGGGGCGGAGGACATTTCGCGCGCGCTCGAGCCGAACCCCTCTGGCGAGCATTTCGCCGCGTACTACACGGTGCGCGGCAGGCTGACCGATGCACTGACCGCCGAGGTCGGCCTGCGCTGGGACGAGCAGACGTACGGCGCCGATGACGACGACCAGCTCGCTCCGCGCGTCAATCTCGCCTGGCGCGTCGACGAGCGCACGCGCCTGCTCGCGAGCTGGGGCCGCTACCAGCAGTTCGAGGGCATCGAGGAACTGCAGGTCGAGGACGGCGTCGACGAATTCTCGCCCGCGCAGAGTGCAGACCACCTGATCTTCGGGTTCGAACACGACCTCGCCCCCGATTATTCACTGCGCGTCGAGGCCTACCGCAAGCACTACACCGATCTGCGTACGCGCTTCGAGAGCCTGTACGACCCGCTCTCGCTGGCGCCCGAATTGCGCTGGGATCGTGTCGCCATCTCACCGTCATCGGCGCTGGCGGAGGGCGGTGAATTGCTGCTCACCCGCAGGCCCGGCGGAGCCTGGAGCGGCTGGTTCGGTTACGCGTGGGCGCGCGTCACCGACGAAGTTGACGGAGGCGATGTCAGGCGCAGCTGGGACCAGACCCACACCGTCAACCTGGGCGTGCTGTGGGCATCGGGGCCATGGCAGGCGACGCTCGCCGCGCAGTACCACACGGGCTGGCCCGTGACGCCGATCGCGCTCGACGCGCAAGGCAGCGTGGTCCAGGGCGATCGCAACGGCGCGCGTTACGCCGACTTTGGCTCGCTCGATGCGCGCGTGAGCTACGAGTGGACACTGCCGCGGGGCACGCTGACGCTGCACGGTGAAGTGACGAACGCGCTCGACCGCCGCAATCCCTGCTGCACCGACCTGGAGTATGAAATCGTCGACGGCACGCCGACGCTCGACCGTGAGCTGCGCCACTGGTTGCCGCTGGTGCCGTCGGTCGGCGTGCTGTGGAAATACTAGCCGTCAGCCGACGCCGTGCTGGCGGAACCACGCAAGACACGCCGTCCAGCCCGTTGCTGCATCCTCCGCCCTGAAGCTGGGACGGTAGTCCGCGAAGAACGCGTGACCCGCTTCCGGAAACACGGTGATCTCCGAGGGCTTGTCCGCCGCCTTGAGCGCGGCCCGCATCGCTTCGACGTCCTCGAGTGGAATGCCCTGGTCCTTGCCGCCGTAGAGCCCGAGCACCGGCGCGCTGATGTCGGCGACGACGTCGAACGGATACTTCGGCTGCAATTCCGTGGCCTGCCCCTTGAGGCGGCCGTACCAGGCGACGCCCGCCTTGAGATCCTTGTTGTGCGCCGCATAGAGCCAGGTGATGCGCCCGCCCCAGCAGAAGCCCGTGATCGCGAGCTTGCGCCCGTTGCCCTTGCCCGACTTGTCGGCCCAGGCGACGGCGGCGTCGAGGTCGGACATGACCTGCGCGTCCGGCACCTTGGAGACGACTTCCGCGAATATCTGCTTCCAGTCCGCGATCTTCGAGACGTCGCCCTGCCGCGCATAAAGCTCGGGCGCGATGGCGCAATAACCCTGCTTGGCGAAGCGGCGGCAGACGTCCTTGATGTGCTCGTGGACGCCGAAGATTTCCTGCACCACGAGCACGACCGGGAAATCCTTGCCCTTGGCGGGCATCGCGCGATACGCGGGAATCTCGCCGTCCGCCACGGGAATCTTCACTTCGCCGGCGGTCAACCCTGCGGTGTCCGTGGTGATCGTCTGCGCGGTGACAGGCTGCACCGCCAGCGCGAAGCCGGTCGCCAGCGAGGTCACGAGCACCTGCCGGCGCGTGAGCGTGCGCGAGCCGATCAGCGAATCGAGTTCGGGACTGGTCCACTTGTCGTGCATGGCCTTGCTCCTGGTCGTCCTGCATTCAGCGGGGCTCGACGCCCGGCTGGTAGGCTTCGGTCTCGGCAGCGACGGCCTCAGCCACTTCGGGCAGGACCACGTACCGCGTGAATTCTTCCGGCATCCGTTTCGCGCGGCCCGTGTGCAGGTCGATGCACACGTAGTGCAGCAGCGCACGCAGCAACGTTTCGCCGTCGGACGCGCGTTGGATTTGAAATCTGCGCTCGATGCGCAGCTTGCAGTCGTTCACGACCGGCCAGGTGCCGACTTCGATCCGGTCGCCCTCGAGCGCCGGGCGGATGTAGTTGATCTGCGTGCGCCACACGGCCATGCCGCGATTCAGCGAGCGGCACAGTTCCGGGCTGATGCCGCGCGAGATCGAATGTGCCCAGGCACAGTCGTCGAGCCATGCGACGTAGACCGCGTTGTTGACGTGGCCGTAGCCGTCAATCTCGGTATGGACGGCGATGCGTTCGTGGATGAATGGCGAAGGCAGGTCCCAGTTCATCGCGGGGCACCCTGATTCGGCGAGTCCGGGTCGTGCCCGGCCAGCATGGCGTCGAGGCGCGCGTCCTTTTCCGTCCAGAGCACGCCGAGCCACTCTTTGAACCGTGCCCGCAATCGCGAATCCTGGGCGTAATCGCCGGTCGAGACCCACGACTCGATCGGTCGCCGCAGCACATGCATGCGCACCGTGTCGAGCCGGCCGCAGCACAGGTCCCACAGCGTCGGACTCGATTCACGGTAGGCGATCGTGACGTCGAGCACCGCGTGCAGCATGCCGCCCATGGCCGACAGCACGAACGCGACGCCACCCGGGCGCGGCCGCAGCAGATGGCGATACGGAGACTTCGACGCGTTGTGCTTCGCCGTAGTGAAGCGCGTGCCCTCGACGAAGTTCATGACCGATGTCGGCAGCAGCGCAAAGCGCTCGCACGCCTTGCGGGTCGCGTCGAGGTCCTCGCCGCGGGCCTCCGGGTGCTTCTGCAGGTACGTAGCCGAATGCCGCTTCATGAACGGGAAGTCGAGCGCCCACCACGCGAGGCCGAGGAACGGCACCCAGATGAGTTCCTGCTTGAGGAAGAACTTGAGGAACGGGATGCGGCGGTTGAACGCCTTCTGCAGCACGAGGATGTCTACCCAGGAGCGGTGGTTCGACAGCACGAGGTACCAGCCTTGCGGGTCGAGCCCCTCGACGCCTTCGACCTCGACGCGCAGCACGCCGAGCAGGCTGAAGATCGCACCGTTGCAGCTGATCCAGGCCTGGGCGATCCAGATCATGACGCTGCTGGTCCAGCGGCGCCACGCCGGCAGCGGCAAGAGCAGTCTGGCGAGCGCAACGACCATCAGGATCGGCACCCAGAAGACTACGTTCGCCACCAGCAGCGAGAGGGTGACGATTCCCTTCAGCGTCGAACCTCGTCGCGCCTGCACTTTCCACCGCTGTTCACAGCCCGGGGTGTGCGATTATGCCCGGGTCAACGCCCCTGGAGCACGTCATGCCGCTCGAGTTGTCCGCCCTCGAAGCGAGGGTCGTCGGTTGCCTGATCGAGAAGCAGATCGCGACCCCCGACCAGTACCCCCTCTCGCTCAATGCGCTGGTCAACGCCTGCAACCAGAAGAGCAACCGCGACCCGGTGCTGAACCTCGCGGAGCGCGAGGTGCAGACGGTGGTGGACGCGCTCGTCCGCAAGCAGGTCGTGCTCGAGAAATCAGGCTTCGGCAGCCGCGTCCAGAAGTATCACCAGCTCTTCTGCAACACCCAGTTCGGGTCGCTGAAGTTCTCGCCGCAGCAGACCGCGATCGTCTGCGAACTGCTGCTGCGAGGCCCCCAGACTCCGGGTGAGTTACGGACGCACGCCGGGCGGCTGGCCCCGATCGCCGGGCTCGAAGAAGTGGAATATGCGCTCGAGGACCTGGCAACGCGCCCGGAGGGGCCGTTCGTGGTGAAACTCCCGCGTGAACCGGGTCGGCGCGAGGCCCGCTTTGCCCAGCTCTTCACCGGGCCGATCGACATCGCGGCGCTGACCGCAGCACAGGCTGCGTTCGTGCCGGCAGCTTCCGGTGCGGCCAGTTCCACCCTGCTGGCGCGCGTGGAGTCGCTGGAGAGCGAAGTGGCCGACCTGCGCGACGAGATCGCTGCGTTAAGGGCGCGGCTGCCGTAAGGCAGCCCGCCCGCGGCAACGACCTACCTCAGGTTACCGGCCGCTTTCGCATCCACCTGCGGCACGAACACGAAGTACGGCGTGCTGACCTTGCCGCCCGGCGCGACATACGCGGGCGCGGCGACGCCGGGGTCGCCGAGGCTTTTCACGTAAGCGTAGATCGCCTTCAGGTCATCCCGCGTCATCTGCTGCAGCACGTAGGCCGGCATCGGCGGCAGCCGGTCCTTCTGCGAGTGCTCGAGCCACTGTGCCTCGCTCATCGAGTTCATCACGAGGCGCAGGTTGGCGGGATACGAGGTGCCCCACGGCCCCTGGAAGCCGACCGCGCTGCCCTTCAGCCAGTCTTTTTCCGGAATCTTGAGGGCCTGCTCCATGAAGCCCTCGGTGTGGCAGTCGTTGCAGCCGCCGATGGTGACGAGGTACCGGCCGCGCTGAACCTGTGACGGGTCTGCCGCGGTGGCCACGGTGGCGGTGAACGTGAAAGCGAAGACGGCCGCAAGGCCGAGCCCGAATCCTGTTTGCATGATGTCCCTCCTGTGCGTGCGTATGCGCGGCGGTGAGCCTTCGCCGCCTCCATTCCGGACGGCGTCCCGGCCGATCCTTGAATGGCTCGGAAGTGTGGAGGACCGGATCGGGCGCGGGAAGCGAGCCGGCGCCGGGAAACGACGGGCAGTTTGGTGGACGCGACGAAGCGAGGACACGGCCCTCACCCCAACCCTCTCCCGCAATGCGGGAGAGGGCGCAGCGCCCTACATCCCGGCCTTGACCATCTTGCGCCGCAGGTAGGCGATTTGCGTCTGCAGCGGCAGCTGCTTCGGGCACACGTCGTGACAGCCAAGCAGGGTCATGCAGCCGAACACGCCGTCGTCGTTGCCGACGAGTTCGTAGAAGTCATCGCCGGTGCGGTGGTCGCGCGGGTCCAGGGCAAAGCGCGCGATCTTGTTGAGGCCGACCGCGCCCACGAAATCCTCGCGCATGCGCGCCGTGCCGCAGGCGGCGACGCAGCAGCCGCATTCGATGCAGCGGTCGAGTTCGTAGATCCTGTCGGCCAGTTCGGGATCCATGCGCTCCTCGAGTCGCGTCAGGTCCACTTCCTCGCCGAGCGAATGCACCCAGGTCTCGAGCCGCTCGCTCATGCCGCGCATCCACTTGCCCGTGTTCACGGACAGGTCGGCAACGAGTTCGAACGCCGGCAGTGGCGCCAGCGAGATCTCGGCCGGAAGATCCTGTGTCAGCGTGCGGCAAGCAAGGCCCGGGCGGCCGTTCACGACCATGCCGCAACTGCCGCAGATGCCGGCGCGGCAGACGAAATCGAACGCCAGTGACGGGTCGAGCTTCTCGCGGATTTCATTGAGCGCGATGAACAGCGTCATGCCCGGCGCTTCCTCGAGCTCGAAGACGTCGAAATGCGGGATGCTCACCGGGTCCTGCGGATCGTGGCGCAGGACGTGGAAGTGCAGCATGCGCTTCGGCGCATCGGCCTGCGGGATCGCGGCCCTGGGCGGCGTGGAGTCGGTGACTGAGCTCATGTCGGAAGTTTCTCGTCGATGCGTTCGTTGCGACCGCGCAGGCTGTCGGGCAGCAGGTGGTCGTACGGCATGAGCGCCGCCTGCACGGAGTGACGGCCGGCATCGCCAAGGGCCTCACGCAGTCTCGCCACCTCGGCGGCGCGCTGCGACGTGTCCGGATGATCGACGTAATCCTTGTTGCCGTAGCCGCGCCAGCCGGGCGGCAGCTCCATGCGGTGGACGTCGAGCGCCTCGTAGTTCAGCGTCGGCAGCGTCGCGAGCGGGTCATTCCAAGTGGCGAGCGTGCGTTTCAGCCACTCGGCGTCGTTGCGACGCGGGAAATCCTCGCGGAAATGGGCGCCGCGACTCTCGGTGCGCCTGAGTGCGCCCTGCGCGACACACAGCGCGATCTTGATCATCTTCTGCACGCGGTACGCCGTCACCAGCTCCGGGTTCGGACCGTCGCGACGCGAGCGCAACCCGATGTTGCGACTGCGGACGAGCAGCTCCTGCAGCCTGTCCACGGCGCGCTGCAGGTCTGCACCGGTGCGGAAGATGCCGACGTTGTCGGTCATCGTCTGCTGCATTTCGGCCTTGAGCGTATCCGCCTGCTCGCGCCCGCCGCCCTTGAGCAGCGCGTCGAGCTTGCCGCGCTCGGCTTCCAGCGCTGCACGCAGCACGGTCGTCGGGATGTCGAGTTCGCCCTCTGGGCTCTCCACGAAATCCGCGATGAACTCGCCGACGATCATCCCGGCGACGACGGTCTCGGCCACTGAATTGCCGCCGAGGCGATTGAAACCGTGCATGTCCCAGCAGGCGGCTTCGCCCGCCGCAAACAGGCCGCGCAGCGTGGGTGTCTGGCCGGTGTGATCGGTGCGCACGCCGCCCATGGTGTAGTGCTGGGCGGGGCGCACGGGGATCCACTGGTCAGCCGGGTCGACGCCGAGGAAGTACTGGCAGATCTCCTTCACTTCGCGCAGGTTGTGCTCGATGTGCTTGCGCCCGAGCAGCGTGATGTCGAGCCACAGGTGCTCGCCGAAGCGCGACTTCGCGGCGTTGCCCTTGCGGATGTGCTCTTCCATGCGGCGCGAGACGACGTCGCGCGAAGCGAGTTCTTTCTTCTCCGGCTCGTAGTCCGGCATGAAGCGGTGACCGCTCGCATCGCGCAGCAAACCGCCGTCGCCACGGCAACCCTCGGTGACGAGGATGCCCGCCGGGAAGATGCCGGTCGGATGGAACTGCACGGCTTCCATGTTGCCGAGCGGCACGATCCCGGTTTCGAGCGCGAGCGCTGCGCCGATACCCTCGCAGATCACCGCATTGGTCGTGACGCGGTAGACGCGCCCTGCCCCGCCCGTCGCGATTGCGGTGGCCTTGGCGACGTAGGCCGTGAGTTCGCCCGTGATCAGGTCGCGGACGATCGCACCGTAGCAGCGCTTGCCGTCGTGAATCAGCGCCAGCGCCTCCGTGCGCTCGTGCACAGGGATGCCTTCGGCGATTGCGCGATCGCCCACCGCGAACAGCATCGCGTGGCCCGTGCCGTCCGAGACGTAGCAGGTGCGCCATTTCCTGGTGCCACCGAAATCGCGCTGCGCCACCAGGCCGTGCGCTTGCTCGCGCTCGGTGATCGTGACCTTCTCACCGTTGATGATGACCTGCCGGTCGCCCTGGCGGACGCGGCTCCACGGCACGCCCCACGCAGCCAGTTCGCGCACGGCCTTGGGCGCCGTGTTCACGAACATGCGCACGACCTGCTGGTCGGCGCCCCAGTCGCTGCCCTTGACCGTGTCCTCGAAGTGCACGTCCTCGTTGTCGCCCTGGCCCTTGGTGACGTTGGCGAGGCTCGCCTGCATGCCGCCCTGCGCGGCTGCCGAATGCGAGCGCTTGGGTGGCACCAGCGAGAGCACGATAGCGTCGTGGCCGCGGCGGCGCGCGCCGATGGCGACCCGCAGTCCCGCGAGGCCGCCGCCGATGACCAGCACGTCGGTGTAGACGACTTTCATCGCGTCACCCCGGTTGCGCTGACCGCGGATGGTACGTAGTGCTGGCCGTAGAACGGAGCATGGTCGATGCCGATCTTCATGTAGGCGGCCAGCGTCAGCAGGCCCAGGACCAGGAAGAAGCCGGTCAGCGTCCACTTGAAGACGCGCAGCCTGCGCCGCGTCTCGGCCGGGTCATCGCCGACGAACCAGCCCCACTTGAGTGCGAGCCGGTACAGGCCGACGCCCCCGTGAAACTCCACCGCGAACAGCAGCACCAGGTAGAGCGGCCACATGAGGTCGGTCCAGACCCGGTCGGCCGACTCGAACGGCCCGATGCGGTCCGGGCGGGTCAGCATGATGTAGAGGTGGACCGAGGCCAGGAAAAAGAGCGCGAACCCGGTGACCACCTGCCAGTACCAGAGGGTCGTGTCTTCGTGCCGCATCTCCGTCAAATGGTCGCGATACGTACGGTATTGGCGGTAATTGGCAGGGAACTTGCGGAGCGCCAGGGCGGCGTGGACCACGAACAGTGTCGCGATCGTGGCGACCAGTGCCGACACCAGCCCATAGACCGGGCGGCCGAAGATGAAATAGCCCTCGAACATCCGGGCGACCGTCCACATCGCGTCCTTGCCGAGCAGGATCGTCGCGACGAAGAACATGTGCACCCACATGAAGAGGCCGAGCGCCAGCCCGGTGGCGCTCTGCAGGAAGTCCAGCCGGGCCGGCCAGCGCCGCAGGCGTCGCGCGGCGGAGACCGGCGCGGTCGTCGACATTCGTTTCGCAGTGTGCACGGCAATCTCGGTCTGGCCGGAGCGTGTGGGGATTGAGAGCGATGCAACCGGTTGCAGCCATAAGTGTTTTCCGCGGGGCGAGGCCATTGGTTGCAGTCGATATAGTCCGCCCTGCAAGTCACGCCCACGCCGAAATGACCGCCTACCTCTCCTTCCTCGTCTACCTGCTGGCAATCCTCGGCTTCGTGGCCTTGACGCTATGGTTGAACCGGGTGCTCGGGCCGAAACCTGAGCCGACGCCGCTGAAACTCGAGCCCTTCGAGTGCGGCGCGACGGCGATCGAGACCGACAACATGCGGGCGGTCCCGGTCAAGTACTACGCCATCGCCGTCGTCTTCATCCTGTTCGACCTGGAAACCGTCTTCCTCTACCTGTGGGCGCTGGCGGCGACGCCGCTCACGGGGTTCATGCTCGGGACGTTCGCGCTGTTCACGCTGCTGCTGGTGCTGATCATGCTGTACGTCTGGCGGTCCGGGCTGCTGGAAGAGGTGACGACTTGAGCGCGACGACACCCGTGCCGCGCCAGGAAAAGAGCGCCGCCTTCGAGTACCTGACCACGCGCAAGGACGAATTCGTCGGCTGGGCGCGGAAGTTCTCGCTTTTTCCCTACCCGTTCGTGACGGCCTGCTGCGCGATGGAATTCATGTCGGTGAGTTCGACGCTGTACGACACCGACCGTTTCGGCGCCGCGCTGCCGCGCTTCACGCCGCGCCAGTCCGACCTGCTGATGGTCGTCGGCACCGTCTCGCACAAGCAGGCGCCGATCCTGCGCAAGGTCTACGAGCAGATGTGCGAGCCCAAGTGGGTCATCGCCTTCGGCGTCTGCGCGACGAGCGGCGGCTTCTACCAGAACTACGCCGCCCTGCCGGGCATCGACAAGATCATCCCCGTCGACCTGTACATCCCGGGCTGCCCGCCGCGGCCGGAAATGGTGATCGACGGCATCATGAAGCTCCAGGACAAGATCGCTGCCGAGCGCCACCCGATCATCAACCAGGATTTCTGAGCGTGAGCACGGGGGAACATCTGCTCGAGCGTGTACAGGCCAGCCTTGGCGCGCAGGCGCTCGAAGCCGGCATGGCTCACGGCATCCTCGTGCTGCAGATCGCGCCGGAAAGCCTCGTGCCCGTGGCCGGACGGCTCAAGCAGGAGTTCGGCTTCGACCTGTTCCTGGACGTCACGGCAACGGACTGGCCGCAGCGCCGGCCGCGCTTCGACGTGGTGTACCACTTCTACTCCACGCGCGACTTCGTCCGCGTGCGACTCAAGACCCGGGTCGAGGAAGCGGACCCGACGATCGACACGCTCGTCCCGCTGTATGGCTCGGCGCGCTACATGGAGCGCGAATGTCATGAAATGTACGGCATCCGCTTCCGCGGCAACGACGACCTGCGCCCGCTGCTGCTGTACGAAGGGTTCGTCGGCCACCCGCTGCGCAAGGACTATCCGAAGCAGAAGGAACAGCCGCTGGTGCCCTATCGGGACATGAAGCCATGAGCCTGCCGCCGCTCACCACGCTGCCGAACCCGATTCGCCCGGCATTTACCAAGGGCCTCACGCCCGGGTCCGTAATCGTCAACATCGGCCCGTCGCACCCCGCCACGCACGGCACGATCCAGATCGTGGCGGAGATCTCGGGCGAACGCGTGGTCCGCACCGACGTGCACTGCGGCTACCTGCACCGCGGGTTCGAGAAGGAGTGTGAGTCGCACACCTGGCACACGCTGATTCCTTACGTCGACCGCCTCAACTACTGCTCGGCCCTGATCAACGACTTCGCCTACTGCGAGGCGGTCGAAAAGCTGATGGGCATCGAGCTGACGCCGCGCTGCCGCCACCTGCGCACGCTGCTGGCCGAGTATTCCCGCATCGCCGACCACCTGACCTGCGTGGCCGCGGCGCTGATGGAAATGGGCGCGATGACCGCGTTCCTGTACCTCGTCACGATCCGCGACTACGTCTACGAGCACATCGCCGACCTGACCGGCGCGCGCGTCACGCACAGCTATGGCCGCATCGGCGGCCTCGCCCGCGACCTCCCGGACGGCTGGCTGAAGCGCCTGGAGGAAATCCTCGACCAGATGGACACCTTCGTCGACCGCGTGCACGGGCTCGTGGACCGCAACCGGATCTTCATCGACCGCATGCGTGACGTAGGCGTGATCCAGACCGCGGAAGCGATCAACTGGGGCTTCACCGGCCCGATCCTGCGCTCGACCGGCGCGCCGCGCGACCTGCGCAAGGACACGCCGTACCTCTCGTACGGCGAGCTCGAGTTCGAGATTCCCGTGGGCATCAAGGGCGACAATTACGACCGCTACTACGTGCGCATGCGCGAGATCGACGAGTCGAAGCACATGATCCGCCAGCTGATCGACCTGCTGCAGCCGGGTCCGATCTGCGTGGACGACCGCCGCTGCACGCTGCCCGACAAGCAGGCCGTATACGCCGAGATCGAGGCGCTGATCAACCACTTCAAGCTGATCATGGAAGGGCCGCAGGTGCCGGCCGGCGAAGCGTATTCCGCGCACGAAGGCGCCAACGGCGAGCTCGGCTTCTACCTCGTCAGCGTCGGCGGCGGCGTGCCGTGGAAGGTCCATTGCCGCAGCCCGAGCTTCGTCCACATGGGCGGCGTGCACAGGATGCTCGACGGCTACCAGCTCGCGGACCTCGTGCCGACGTTCGGTTCCATCAACATGATCGGCGGGGAGTGCGATCGATGAAGCACCTGGTCCCCGAGTTCGAGAAGCTCCGCGAGCGATTTCCGGCGGGCTTCGAGTCGTCGCTGGTGCTGCCGTGCCTGCGCCGCATCCAGGAAGATCGCGGCTACGTCGCGAACTCCGACATCGAGGAACTGGCCGCATTTCTCGGCGTGCCGCAGATCCAGATCGAGGAAGTGCTGTCCTTCTACACGCAGTTCCGGCGCAAGCCCATCGGCCGCTGGCACCTGCAGTTCTGCCACAACGTGAGCTGCTCGATGAACGGCGCCGAGAACGTCCTCGCGCACGTCGAGCGGAAGCTTGGCATCAAGCCCGGCCAGACCACGCCGGACGGACGCTACACGCTGTCCACCGTCGAGTGCCTGGGCTCCTGCGGCACCGCGCCGATGATGATGGTGAACGACGGGTACCACGAGAACCTGACGTTCACGAAGCTCGACGAGCTGCTCGAGGGGCTGAAATAGCATGCCCGGTCGCCAGCTCATCATGTCCTTCCCCGTGACGGCGACGTCGCACGCGCTGCCCGAGTACCGTGCGCGCGGCGGCTACGGCGCGCTCGCGAAGACGCTCGGGCAGCTGAAGCCGCAGGATGTCGTCAAGGAAATCACGGCCTCGGGCCTGCAGGGCCGCGGCGGCGCGGCTTTTGCCGTGGGCCGCAAGTGGCAGGTCGTGCAGTACGACGACGGCCAGCCGCACTACCTGATCGCCAATGCCGACGAAGGCGAACCGGGCACCTTCAAGGACCGCTGGATCCTCGAGAACAACCCGCACGTGCTGCTCGAATCGATGCTGATCGCGAGCTACGCACTCAACGTCCGCAACTGCTTCGTCTACATCCGCGGCGAGTTCGACCTGCCCTACCGCCGCCTCGCGGACGCGGTGGAGGAAGCCTACGCGGCGGGCCTGTTCGGCAGGAACATCCTCGGTTCCGACTTCTCGTGCGACATCGTGGTCTACCGCGGCGCCGGCGCCTACGTGGCCGGCGAGGCGTCGGGACTGATCTCCTCGCTCGAGGGCAAGAAGGGCTATCCCCGCAACCGGCCACCGCGGCTGACGGTCAAAGGGCTGTACCAGCGACCGACGGTCGTCAACAACGTCGAGTCGCTGTCGAACATTGCCTGGATCATCAGCAACGGCGCCGAGGCGTTCAAGGCCGTCGGCACGCCGAAGAGCCCGGGCACGCGCCTGTTCTCGGTGTCGGGCCACATCAACCGTCCGGGCGTCTACGAAGTCGAACTCGGCTACCCGTGGATGAAGTTCCTCGACGAAGACTGCGGCGGCGTCCCGCACGGCCGCGCGATCAAGTGCGTCGTGCCTGGCGGGGTCTCCTCCAAGGTGCTCACCGGCGCCGACATCGCGAACCTGAAGTTGTCGCACGAAGACCTGTGGGACGCGGGCTCCACGCTCGGCTCCGGGGGCATGATCGTGATCGCCGAAGGCACCTGCATGGTGGCACTGCTGCAGGTGCTCATGCGCTTCTACCACCACGAGTCCTGCGGGCAGTGCACGCCGTGCCGTCATGGCACCGGCTGGCTGCACCGGATCCTCGACCGCATCGTCGCCGGCGACGGCCGCGCCGACGACATCGAGCGCCTGTATTACATCTCGAAATTCAACGACGGCACGACGATCTGCGGGCTCGGTGACGCCGCCGGCTACGCCTGCAGCGGCATCCTCGACAAATTCCGCGACGAGTTCGAGTACTGCATCGAACACAAGCGCTCAAAGTTCGGCGGGAACCTGGAATGCCTGAGATCTTCATAAACGGCCAGGCGATCGAGGCTCGCGACGACCAGACCGTCATGGAGGTCGCGCGCGAGCACGGCCATTTCATCCCGTATTTCTGCTGGCATCCGCAGCTGTCGGTCGTCGGCAACTGCCGCATGTGCCTGGTCGAGGTCGAAGGCCGCGGGCTGGACATCGCCTGCAACATGCCCGTCGCCAAGGGCATGAAGGTGTTCACGAACTCGGAGGAAGTGCAGGCGCACCGCAAGGCGATCCTGCAGTTCATCACGCTCAACCACCCGGTCGACTGCGGCATCTGCGACAAGGCCGGCGAGTGCACGCTGCAGGACTACCACTACGAGTACAGCGGCCAGCGCTCGCTTTCCCACGACGAAAAGGTGCGCTCGACCAAGTTCTACAACCTCTCGAACCGGATCCTGCTCGACAACGAGCGCTGCATCCTGTGCCTGCGCTGCACGCGGTTCACGCACGAAGTCTCGAAGTCGATGGCGCTGGGCGTCGAGCGGCGCGGCGACATCTCGAACATCCGCCCGGTCGAGGACCGGCCGCTGAGCGAAGACCCGTATTCCGACAACATCGTCGACATCTGCCCGGTCGGCGCGCTGCTGTCGCGGCAGTTCCTGCACAAGTCGCGCGTCTGGTTCCTGCAGCCGACGCCGTCGGTCTGCCCGGGCTGCGCCCGCGGCTGCACGGTGCAGATCTGGCACCGCAAGCCGGAATGGAAACTCAAGGCACTCGACCAGCGGCAGAACGAGAACATCGCGCGCGTCACTCCGCTGGACAACCCGGCGGTCAACGGGCCTTGGATCTGCAACAAAGGTCGCGACCTGGCGCAGACGTTCGAGCGCGTCCGCGCTGACGAACCGATGCTGAAAGGGCGGCCGGTCACCGTGCCGGCGGCGCTGGACGAGGCGCGCCGGCTGATCGGCGCGGCCCGCCACCCCGTCGCGCTGGTGTCGAACTGGGGTTCGAACGAGGAACTCGAGACCTTCAAGGGCAAACTCGGCGAAGTGTTCCACTGCTTCGTCAAGCAGGACTGGCAGCCGCAGCCGGGCGAACGGGTCGAGGACGACCTGCTGATCCGCGCGGACAAGAACCCGAACACGCACCCGGGCGCGCGAACTGTTCGGCCACGCGGAGCCCGACTTCAAGGACGGCACCGACCTCGTACTGGTCTGGGGTGAAGGCTTCGACTTCGCACGGCTGCCGCCGCGCGCCAGGATCATCTTCCTGAACTCGTACCTGCAACCGGAGAACGGTCATGCGGACGTGTTTCTCCCGGTCAGCATCCAGACCGAGCGGCACGGGCACTACACGAACTTCCAGGGAACAGTGAGCGCGTTCGAGCCCTGCTTCGAGAAGAAGCCCGGCGTGCTGCACGCCGAGGACCTGATCAAGGCGCTGGCCGCGCCGGCACGAGGTCATCCGTGAACGCCCCGGACTTCGCCATCAGCCTGGTCTACATCGCCTATGCGCTGGCGGTCCTGCTGACGTTCGGCGCGATCCTGACCTGGGTCGAGCGCAAGCAGGCCGCGATCATGTCGGACCGCATCGGCGCCAACCGCGCCTACGTCCGCATCCCCTTCACGCAGGTGAAGCTGATCTGGCTCGGGCTGTTCCACGGCATGGCCGACGGCCTCAAGCTGCTGCTCAAGGAAGACTTCAAGCCCCTGGCCTACGACAAGCTTGCCTACGCGCTCGGCCCGTGGCTCGCGATCGTGCCGGTGCTGCTGGTCTTCGCCGTCGTGCCCTTCGGCGGCACGCTCGATCCCGGCCGGTTGTTCCCGAGCCTGGCCGGCTGGTTCGGCGGCCGCACCTACCCGATGCAGATCGCGCCGATAGACGCTGGCATCCTCATCGTCTTCGCCTTCAGCGGCATCTCGATCATCGGTGCGATGCTCGCCGGCTGGTCGTCGGCCAACAAGTTCTCGCTGCTCGGCGCACTGCGCGCGGGCTCGCAGCTGATCTCGTACGAGCTGGTGATGGGCCTGACCGTGCTCGGCATCGTGCTGATCTTCGGCACCGTCAACCTCGCCTCGATCGTCGAGCGGCAGTCGGGCACCGTGCTTGGTTTCCTGCCGGCCTGGGGCATCGTCTACCAGCCCTTCGCCGCGATCCTGTTCCTGATCGCCGGCATCGCGGAGAACAAGCGCATCCCGTTCGACCTGCCGGAGGCTGAGTCGGAACTCATCTCGGGTTACTTCACCGAATACAGCGCGATGAAGCAGGGCATTTTCATGCTCTCCGAGTTCATCGAGATCGCGATCATCGGCGCGCTGTTCGTCACGCTGTTTTTCGGCGGTTACAACCTGCCATGGATGAACGACTCGGGTTTCGTCTTCCCGGGCGGGCGCGCCGTGCCGCTCAGTCACGGCTGGGTCGTCGTGCTGCAGTTGCTGACGTTCCTCGGCAAGATCTTCCTGCTCTGCAGCTTCCAGATCCTGGTGCGGTGGACGCTGCCGCGCTTCCGCTGGGACCAGCTCCTGCGCTTCGCATGGAAGTTCCTGCTGCCGCTTGCGATCGCCAACCTGGCGGTGACGGCGGTCGTGCTATGGGTGCAGCAGGCATGAGGCGCGCAACATCATGACCACGCCCCGCAAGCCGTACGTGCGCAGGCAGTACTGGAACGAGCCCACCATGGGCTGGTGGGAGCGCTTCTACCTGCTCGAGGTCGCGCGCGGCCTCGCGATCACCGGCGGCGTGTTCCTGCGCAACATGGGCAAGTGGATGACGGGGCGCAAGGGCGCGCTTACGGCGTATTACCCCGAGGAAATCCGCGCCGACTACGCGGCCGGCAATCGCGGCAAGCACATCCTGACGCAGCGTCCCGACGGGCGGCCGCAGTGCGTGGCCTGCAACATGTGCGCGACCGTCTGCCCCGCGCAGGTGATCGAAATCGACGCCGCGTTCGACCCGGACGACCCCGCCCACCCGAAGTATCCCTCGCGCTTCGAGATCGATTACTCACGCTGCGTGTTCTGCGGGTTCTGTGTCGAGGCCTGCCCGGAGGACGCCATCCGCATGGTCAAGGAAACGCCGGACCTGCCGGGCTTCGACCGCGAGCGCATGTGGCTCGGCAAGGAAGAACTGCTCAACTGGCAGCCGCACGCCGACGTCGCCAAGCCCTACCCTGTCAGGCCGGCGGCGGAGCCCGGCAGGAGCCCCGACGCATGACCATCGAGCAGCTGCTGGTGTACTTCTTCGGCGCGTGCGCGCTGCTCGGCGCAGTGCTGATGCTGGTCGCACGGCATCCGATGCGCGTCGCGCTCGCCCTGATCAGCTGCATGCTGTCGCTCGCCGGCATCTACGCGATGCTGGGCGTGCACGTCGTGGCGGTCTTCCAGGTCCTGATCTACGTCGGCGCGGTCATGGTCTTCATGGTCTACGTGATCATGCTGCTCGACGTGCGCGATCCCTCGTTCGTGCGCCGCTACAGCCACATGCTGGTGCCCGGCGTCGTGCTTGGCGCGCTGCTGGCGGGCGCACTCGGCGTCGCCGCGATGAAACTTGGCGCTCCGGCCGCCCCGATCGACGCGGTCGCGGCGCCGTCCTACCTCGTCCAGCCGTTCTCGGTCGAGTTCCTGCGCGAGTACTGGCTGCATTTCGAGCTGACCAGCGTGCTGCTGGTTGCGGCAGTCGTCGCGGCGATCGCAGTCATCAGGAGCGGGAGGCGTTCGGATGGCTGACACGCAACTGCTGCTGGGACTCAGCTTCGCGCTCTTCGCGCTCGGCCTCGTCGGCGTGATGGTGCGGCGCAACGCACTGGTCATGCTGATGTGCATGGAACTGATGCTCAACGCGGTCATCCTGGCGCTGGTCACGTTCTCGCTGCGGACGGCGACCCTGTCGGGCGCCGTGCTGGTGTTCCTGATCTTCGTCGTGGCGGCCGCCGAGATCGCGATCGCGATCCCGATCGTGCTGCAGCTGTCGCGGCAACGAAGCTCCCTCGACGTCGAGGGCTACGACCGCCTGAAGGGATGATGCGCGCCCGATGAAGCTGCTCACCGTCATCGTACTGCTGCCGCTAGCGGGCTTCCTGCTGAACGGCCTGCTTGGCCGCCACCTCGGCCGCACGTTCGTCTCGATCGTCGGTTGCGGCCTGCCGGTCCTCGCGTTCCTCGCGACGATCAAGGCAGTCATGGTCCTGCAGGCGGCCGGACCGACGCAGCCCTGCTCGAAGTGGCCTATCGCTGGGCGAGCTTCGGCGACCGGGGGTTCGACGTCGCGTTCTACTTCGACCGCCTGACCGCGGTCATGACGCTGATCATCACCGGCGTCGGCTCACTGATCCACGTCTATTCGACCGGCTACATGAAGGACGATCCGAGCTACGCGCGCTACTTCGCGTACCTGAACCTGTTCCTGTTCTTCATGCTCACGCTGGTGCTC
>CAVOSA010000025.1:0-64438 GCA_963698735.1 uncultured Gammaproteobacteria bacterium
GGAGCGCGGCGCCGGTGGCAAGGACCTGCGTCCGGTCATCAAGCTGCTGAACCCCAAGGGCAAGGAAGTCTGCTTCGCCAACACGGACATCCCGGCGAGCTATGCCTTGCCGGCGGGCGCGCTCGTGAACCTCGTCGACGGCGCCCAGGTGTCGGTCGGCGACGTGATCGCGCGCATCCCGCAGGAATCCTCGAAGACCCGCGACATCACCGGCGGCCTGCCGCGCGTCGCGGACCTGTTCGAAGCCCGCAAGCCCAAGGACTCCGCGATCCTCGCCGAGTACTCGGGCACGGTCAGCTTCGGCAAGGAAACCAAGGGCAAGCGCCGCCTGGTGATCCAGGACGAGAACGGCGAGAAGCACGAGGAGCTGATCCCGAAGTGGCGCCACCTCACCGTGTTCGAGGGCGAACACGTCGAGCGCGGCGAGACCATCGCGGACGGCGAGCCGAATCCGCACGACATCCTGCGCCTGCAGGGCGTCGAGCCGCTGGCCAACTACCTCGTGCGCGAGATCCAGGACGTCTACCGCCTGCAGGGCGTGAAGATCAACGACAAGCACATCGAGGTGATCATTCGCCAGATGCTGCGCAAGATCGAGATCGTCGAGATCGGCGATACCCCGTTCCTGCGCGGCGAGCAGATGGATCGCGCCCGGGTGCTCGACGCCAACGACAAGGTCACCAGGGAAGGGAAGCTCCCGGCGATCGCCGACCCGATGCTGCTCGGCATCACCAAGGCGTCGCTGGCCACGGAATCCTTCATCTCGGCGGCCTCCTTCCAGGAGACCACCCGCGTCCTCACCGAGGCGGCGGTCCGTGGCATGAAGGACGACCTGCGCGGCCTGAAGGAGAACGTGATCGTCGGCCGGCTGATTCCGGCCGGAACGGGCTCGTTCTACCACCTCACCCGGCGCAAGCGGGCGGAAGGCGAGCGGTCGACCGGCGGTTTCGGCGAAATGGCGACGGGCGGCGCGGCGGCGGACTTCGATTCCGCCACGCCGGACGAGTCCGAGGTGCCCGCTGGCTGAGCGGGCGCCGGGGCAGGGGTGCTGGCCGGGTCAGGTTGACACGGTAGCCCCCCCTCCCTAAAATTTCGGCCCCTTGTTTGGGATGCTGCCGGCGATCCTCCCGTGCGGCATTCGTCAGATCCATATCGGGCCGCCGCAGGGCGGCCCGGTGTTTCTTGCTTGATGTAACGCGGCGGGCGCCACCGGCGGCCGCCAACCTGGAGTCGGTCCGCAACATGTCAACCGTCAATCAGCTGATCCGTGCCCCGCGCCGCGAAGACGCGGCCAAGAGCAAGGTTCCCGCCCTCGGCAATTCGCCGCAGAAGCGCGGCGTCTGCACGCGCGTCTACACGACCACGCCGAAGAAGCCGAACTCGGCCCTGCGCAAGGTCGCCAAGGTGCGCCTCACCAACGGCTACGAGGTGATCAGCTACATCGGCGGCGAAGGCCACAACCTGCAGGAGCACTCGGTGGTGCTGATCCGCGGCGGCCGCGTCAAGGACCTCCCGGGCGTGCGCTACCACACGGTGCGCGGCACGCTCGACTGCGCCGGCGTCAGCGACCGCAAGCAGAGCCGGTCCAAGTACGGCGCCAAGCGCCCGAAGGGCGGCTGATCTTTACTTCTCCACCTACCCCTAGTCACTGACCATTAGTCGCTAGCGAAGCGGAAGCCACAATGTCCCGTAGATCCCAAGCCCCCACCCGCACCATCCTGCCGGATCCGAAGTTCAACAGCGTCCTGCTGGCGAAGTTCATGAACATGGTCATGGAGCGCGGCAAGAAGTCGGTCGCCGAGCGCATCGTCTACGGTGCCATCGACCGCATGGCCGAGAAGACCGGCCGCCCGGCCGAGCAGACGCTCGACCTGCTCACGCAGGCGCTCGACAACGTCAAGCCGATGGTCGAGGTGAAGTCCCGCCGGGTCGGCGGCGCCACCTACCAGGTGCCGATCGAAGTCCGCGCGCAGCGCCGCCAGACCCTCGCCATGCGCTGGGTCATCGACGCCGCGACTGCCCGCAGCGAGAAGTCGATGGCGCAGCGCCTCGCCTCCGAGCTGCTCGAAGCCTCGGAGAACCGTGGCGCCGCCGTGCGCAAGCGCGAAGACACGCACCGCATGGCCGACGCCAACAAGGCTTTCGCGCATTACCGCTGGTGAGGGCCCTCGCGGCCGCGCCACACGACGACTGAAGGATTTCCACCGTGCCACGCACTACTCCGATCGAGCGCTACCGTAACATCGGCATCTCCGCGCACATCGACGCCGGCAAGACGACGACGACCGAGCGCATTCTTTTTTACACCGGCGTTTCGCACAAGATCGGCGAAGTGCACGATGGCGCTGCGGTCATGGACTACATGGAGCAGGAGCAGGAGCGCGGCATCACGATCACCGCGGCTGCGACCACGGCGTTCTGGAAGGGGATGGAGAACCAGTTCCCCGAGCACCGCTTCAACATCATCGACACCCCGGGACACGTCGACTTCACCATCGAAGTCGAACGCAGCCTGAAGGTCCTCGACAGCGCCTGCGCCGTGTTCTGCGCCGTGAGCGGCGTGCAGCCCCAGTCCGAGACGGTCTGGCGCCAGATGAACAGGTACGGCGTGCCGCGCCTCGCGTTCGTCAACAAGATGGACCGTGCCGGCGCCAACTTCCTGCGCTGCGTGGAACAGATCAAGACCCGCCTGCGCGGCAACCCGGTCCCGCTGCAGCTGCCGATCGGCGCCGAGGACAACTTCGAAGGCGTCGTCGACCTCATCCAGATGAAGTCGATCTACTGGGACGACAGCACCGAAGGCATGAAGTTCGAGTACCGCGAGATCCCGGCCCACATGCAGGCCGCCTGCGAGGAATGGCGCGAGAAGCTGGTCGAGGCCGCCGCCGAGGCCAACGACGACCTCATGCACAAGTACCTCGAGACGGGCGAGCTCACGATCGAGGAGATCAAGGCCGGCCTGCGCGAGCGTTCGCGCCGCGTCGAAATCTGCATCATGCTGTGCGGCTCGGCGTTCAAGAACAAGGGCGTCCAGGCGATGCTCGACGCCGTCATCGACTACATGCCGTCGCCGAACGAAGTGACTTCGGTCAAGGGCATCGACGAAGACGGCAACGAAGACACGCGCCAGGCTTCCGACGAAGCCAAGTTCTCCGCGCTCGCGTTCAAGATCCTGAACGACCCGTTCGTCGGCAACCTGACGTTCTTCCGCGTGTACTCCGGCGTGCTCAACTCCGGCGACCAGGTGTACGTCCCGGCCAAGAGCAAGAAGGAGCGCATCGGCCGCCTGCTGCAGATGCACGCCAACGAGCGCGAAGAGATCAAGGAAGTCCGCGCCGGCGACATCGCCGCGGCCGTGGGCCTCAAGGACGTGACGACTGGCGACACGCTGTGCGACCCGGAAAGCATCATCACGCTCGAGAAGATGGAATTCCCGGAGCCGGTGATCTCGGTCGCCGTCGAGCCGAAGACCAAGTCGGACCAGGAAAAGATGGGCCTCGCGCTGGCGCGCCTCGCCAAGGAAGACCCGTCTTTCCGCGTCAGCACCGACCAGGAATCGGGCCAGACGATCATCTCCGGCATGGGCGAGCTGCACCTCGACATCATCGTCGACCGCATGCGCCGCGAGTTCAAGGTCGAGGCGAACGTCGGCAAGCCGCAGGTCGCCTACCGTGAAACGATCCGCGCCAAGGTCGAGCAGGAAGGCAAGTTCGTGCGCCAGTCCGGCGGCCGCGGCCAGTACGGCCACGTGTGGCTCAAGATCGAGCCGCAGGAAGAAGGCAAGGGCTACGAGTTCGTCAACGGCATCGTGGGCGGCACCGTGCCGCGCGAGTACATCCCGGCCGTGGACAAGGGCGTCAAGGAAGCGCTGGAAGGCGGCGTGATCGCCGGCTTCCCGGTCGTGGACGTCAAGGTCACGATTTTCGACGGTTCGTACCATGACGTCGACTCGAACGAAATGGCGTTCAAGATCGCCGGCTCGATGGCGTTCAAGGACGGCGTGCGCAAGGCGAAGCCGGTGCTGCTCGAGCCAATCATGAAGGTCGAGGTCGTGACGCCGGAAGATTATTCCGGCGACGTGATCGGCGACCTGAACCGCCGCCGCGGCCAGATCCAGGGCATGGAAGACTCCGTGTCCGGCAAGGTCGTGACGGCCGAAGTGCCGCTCGCCGAGATGTTCGGCTACGCGACGTCGGTCCGCTCGATGAGCCAGGGCCGCGCCACGTTCACCATGGAATTCGCCAAGTACATGGAAGTGCCGAACAACGTTGCCGAAGCGGTGATGAAGAAGGCCAGCTGACCAGGGAGGGGCCAGGAGACAGGGGTCAGGGGTTGGTCGGAAGTCGCCGCTGGCGACGAAGAGACACCCCGGGCCGTCGTCACCGAACCCCTCTGAACTAACTCCTAACCCCTATCCCCTTTGCGCAGAAAAGTGCGCCGCAGTTTCTAGAGGTATATCGCCGTGGCTAAGGAAAAATTCGCACGCACGAAGCCGCACGTGAACGTGGGCACGATTGGGCACGTTGACCATGGCAAGACGACGCTGACGGCGGCGTTGACGAAGGTGATGGCGGAGACGCACGGCGGCACCTTCATGGCCTACGACCAGATTGACAAGGCGCCGGAGGAGAAGGCTCGCGGCATCACGATTTCGACGGCGCACGTGGAGTACCAGTCGCCGAACCGTCACTACGCGCACGTCGACTGCCCCGGGCACGCCGACTACGTGAAGAACATGATCACGGGTGCGGCGCAGATGGACGGCGCGATCCTGGTGTGCTCGGCCGCCGACGGCCCGATGCCGCAGACGCGCGAGCACATCCTGCTGGCGCGCCAGGTGGGCGTTCCCTACATCGTGGTGTACCTGAACAAGGCCGACATGGTGGACGACGCGGAGCTGCTCGAGCTGGTGGAGCTGGAAGTTCGCGAGCTGCTGTCGAAGTACGACTTCCCGGGCGACGACACGCCGATCGTGAAGGGTTCGGCGCTGAAGGCGCTGGAAGGGGACACGAGCGAGATCGGCGTGCCCTCGGTGGTGAAGCTGGTGGAGGAGATGGACCGCTACATCCCGGTGCCTGAGCGCGCGGTCGATGGCGCGTTCCTGATGCCGGTGGAAGACGTGTTCTCGATCTCCGGCCGCGGCACGGTGGTGACGGGGCGCATCGAGCGCGGGATCGTCAAGGTGAACGACGAAGTGGAGATCGTGGGCATCCGCCCGACGACGAAGTCGACGTGCACGGGCGTGGAGATGTTCCGCAAGCTGCTCGACCAGGGCCAGGCGGGCGACAACGTGGGCGTGCTGCTGCGCGGCACGAAGCGCGAGGACGTCGAGCGCGGGCAGGTTCTGGCGAAGCCGGGTTCGATCACGCCGCACACCAAGTTCGAGGGCGAGGTGTACGTGCTGACGAAGGAAGAGGGCGGCCGGCACACGCCGTTCTTCAAGGGTTATCGTCCGCAGTTCTACTTCCGCACGACGGACGTGACGGGTTCGGTGGAGTTGCCGGAGGGCGTCGAGATGGTGATGCCGGGCGACAACATCAAGATGACGATCGAGCTGATCAACCCGATCGCGATGGAGGAAGGCCTGCGCTTCGCCATCCGCGAGGGCGGCCGCACGGTCGGCGCCGGCGTCGTCTCCAAGATTCTGAAGTAAAGGTCAAACGCAATGGCTCGCCAAAATATCCGCATCCGCCTCAAGGCGTTCGACCACCGTCTCATCGACAACTCGGCCCGCGAGATCGTCGAGACTGCGAAGCGCACCGGCGCCACGGTCCGTGGCCCGATCCCGCTGCCGGTCAAGATGGAGCGCTTTACGCTGCTGATCTCCCCGCACGCCGACAAGGACGCGCGGGACCAGTACGAGATGCGCACCCACAAGCGGCTCATGGACATCCTGAACCCGACGGACAAGACGGTAGACGCGCTGATGAAGCTCGAACTGCCGGCCGGCGTGGACGTCCAGATCAAGCTCAACTGAGGCTGAGCGCACCAGGGGGCAGGGGCCAGTCGATTCGACGCCCCTTCCAGCAGGCGCCAGACGACTGGTCACGGACCCCTCAAAACAGGGGTTGCAGAGCTTCCCGGGCCCGCATAGAATGTGCGGCTCTTCTCGCCGAGGTCAGGCCGGCATTGCCGGTACCGCTCGAGCGGCGCGACTGCCAGATCCGGCGTGTCGCTCCTCTCAGCAGTTTCCTTCGACGAGCCCGGCACCTGGGTTTTCAGGCGCCAGGAACGAATCGGTTTTCAGCAGCCCAGGCCAATCGCAGCCTGGGCGGTGTACGAGGACACAGAGATGACGATCGGTCTGATTGGCCGCAAGGCCGGCATGACACGCGTCTTCACGGACGCGGGCGAGTCGATCCCGGTGACGGTGATCGTGGCTCTGCCCAACCGCGTCACCCAGGTGAAGGGTGTCGAGGGCGACGGCTATCGCGCCGTCCAGGTCACCTTCGGCAGCCAGGAAGCCGTCCCGCCTGACGCGCGCGGCCGCCGGCCATTTCGCCAAGGCGAAGGTCGAGCCGGGTGAGTCGCTCGTCGAGTTCCGCCTCGCCGAGGGCGAGGGCGCCGAACTCGCCACCGGTTCCGAATTGAAGGTCGACATGTTTGCCAAGGGGCAGATCGTCGACGTCACCGGCACGACCATCGGCAAGGGCTTCGCCGGCACCATCAAGCGGCACAACTTCGCTGGCGGCCCGGCCTCGCACGGCGCGTCGTTGTTCCACCGCACGCCCGGCTCGATCGGCCAGCGCCAGACCCCGGGACGCGTGTTCCAGGGCAAGCGCATGTCCGGCCACATGGGCAACGTGCGCCAGCACCATCGAGAAGCTGCAGGTCGTCGAAGTCGACTCCGTACGCAACGTGCTCCTGATCCGCGGCGCCGTTCCGGGCTCGCCGGGCGGTGAAGTGATCGTGCGTCCGTCGGTGAAGGCTGCGCGCCTCGCGAAGCGCAAGACGCTGGCGCCGAAGCAGGCCGGCCGCCAAGACGAAGAAGTAACCCGCCCGGGAAACTGAAATGGCAACCCAACTCAAGCTCCAGCAGGGCGGCAACAGCATCGAAGTGTCTGAAAAGGCCTTCGGCCGCGAATTCAACGAAGCTCTCGTCCATCAGGTCGTGACTGCCTACATGGCAGCGCGGCCGCGCCGGCACGAAGCGCCAGAAGAGCAAGGCGGAAGTCCGCGGCGGCGGCATCAAGCCGTGGAAGCAGAAGGGCGGCGGTCGCGCCCGCGCCGGCTCGATCCGCAGCCCGATCTGGGTCGGCGGCGGCCGCGCGTTCGCTGCGCGTCCGCGCGACTTCTCGCAGAAGGTCAACCGCAAGATGTACCGCGGCGCCATTGCGGCGCTGCTGTCCGAGCTGGCCCGCCTCGAGCGCCTGACGGTCGTCGAGTCGTTCGCGCTCGAAGCGCCGAAGACCAGGATGCTCGCCGCGAAGCTCAAGGAACTGGGCCTCTGCGACGTGCTGATCGTCGTCGAGGCGTACGACGAGAAGCTCGAGCTCGCCTCGCGCAACCTGCTCGGCGTCACGGTCCTGCCGGTGTACGGCAGTCGACCCGGTGAGCCTGGTCCGCCACGAGCGCGTGCTCGCGACGGTCGGCGCGGTCCGCATGCTCGAGGAGAAGCTGGCATGAGCAGCAAAGAGCGTTTGATGCAGGTGCTGGTTGCGCCGCACGTCTCCGAAAAGAGCCGCGCGCGCCTCCGAGCAGGGCAACCAGATGGTGTTCCGCGTCGCGCGCGACGCCACGAAGCCCGAGATCAAGGCGGCCGTCGAACTGATGTTCGAAGTCAAGGTCGACGCCGTGCAGGTCGTGAACGTGATGGGCAAGGCGAAGCGCTTCGGCGGTCGTCCGGGCAAGCGTTCGGACTGGAAGAAGGCCTACGTGAAGCTCGCGCAGGGCCAGACGATCGATTTCGCCGGCGCCGAAAAGTAACGGCACCGGCAAAGAAGACGGAAGCTAACCAATGGCTCTCATCAAGACCAAACCGACGTCGCCGGGTCGCCGCTTCGTCGTGAAGGCTGACCGCTCGCACCTGCACAAGGGCGAGCCGGTGCACGCGCTCACGGCAGCGAAGAAGCGCACGGGCGCCCGCAACAACATGGGCCGGCAGACCACGCGCCACAAGGGCGGCGGTCATGCCCGGCGCTATCGCGTCGTCGACTTCCTGCGCAACAAGGACGGCGTGCCGGGCAAGGTCGAGCACCTCGAGTACGACCCGAACCGCAACGCGCACCTGGCCCTCGTGCTCTACGCCGACGGCGAGCGCCGCTACATCCTCGCCCCGAAGGGCGTGGGTGCGGGCGATGCGATCGTCTCGGGCGTCGATGCCCCGATCAAGTCGGGCAACGCGCTGCCGCTGCGCAACATCCCGATCGGCTCGCTCGTGCACAACGTCGAGCTGAAGCCCGGCCGTGGTGGCCAGCTCGGCCGCAGCGCCGGCGCCTCGGTGCAGCTGGTCGCGCGCGAAGGCCTCTACGCGACGATCCGCCTGCGCTCGACCGAGATGCGCAAGGTGCACGTCGACTGCCGCGCCACGATCGGCGAAGTCGGCAACGAAGAGAACAACCTGATCGTCTACGGCAAGGCCGGCGCGAAGCGCTGGCGCGGCATCCGTCCGACGGTCCGCGGCGTGGTCATGAACCCCGTCGACCATCCGCACGGCGGCGGTGAGGGCAAGTCCGGCCAGGGCAACCCGCACCCGGTTTCGCCGTGGGGCTGGAAGACGAAGGGCAAGAAGACCCGCACCAACAAGCGCACGTCCGGACTCATCATCCGGCGCCGTAACTGAGCCTGAGAGGAGCTGCCAGTGCCCCGTTCAGTCAAGAAAGGCCCGTTCATCGACGCCCACCTCGCCAAGAAGGTGGCGGTCGCGTCGGAAAAGAACGACCGCCGTCCGATCAAGACGTGGTCGCGCCGCTCCATGGTCCTGCCGGACATGGTCGGCCTGACGATCGCCGTCCACAACGGCAAGCAGCACATCCCCGTGCTGGTCTCCGAGAACATGGTCGGCCACAAGCTGGGCGAGTTCGCCCCGACGCGCACCTTCAGGGGGCACTCGGGCGACAGAAAGGCGTCCTCGGAGTAAGCCATGCAAGTCGCAGCAAAACTCAAGTACGCGCGCATCTCGCCGCAGAAGTGCCGCCTGGTCGCCGACATGGTCCGCGGCAAGCCCGTGGGCCAGGCGCTCTCGACGTTGCGCTTCACGCCGAAGAAGGGCGCCGAACTGGTCCGCAAGGTGCTGGAGTCGGCGATCGCCAACGCCGAGAACAACCACAACGCGGACATCGACGCGCTGAAGGTCGACCTCATCTACATCGACGAGGCTCCGACCCTGAAGCGGTTCCACGCGCGCGCCAAGGGCCGCGGCAACCGCATCGTCAAGCGCAACAGCCACATCACGATCCTCGTCGGCGACGGCCGCAAGGACTGAGGGAGCCAGAGCTCATGGGTCAGAAGGTCAATCCGATCGGCATTCGTCTCGGCATCACGCGCGACTGGACGTCGAAGTGGTACGCGAACAAGCGCACGTTCCCGATCTACATCCTGCAGGACTGGCAGGTCCGCGAGTTCCTGAAGAAGAAGCTGTCGGAAGCCTCGGTGAGCCGCATTCACATCGAACGCGCCGCGCGCAAGGCCAACATCACGATCCACACGGCCCGTCCGGGCGTGGTGATCGGCAAGAAGGGCGAGGACATCGAGCGCCTGCGCCAGGAAGTCGCGAAGCTGATGAAGATGGGCTTCAACGACGTCCGCCTCAACATCGCCGAGATCCGCAAGCCGGAACTCGACGCGCAGCTCGTGGCCGAGGGCATTGCCCAGCAGGTCGAGCGTCGCGTGATGTTCCGCCGCGCCATGAAGCGCGCGGTGATGAACACGATGCGCAGCGGTGCGCTCGGCGTGAAGGTGCGCCTGTCGGGCCGCCTGAACGGTTCGGAAATCGCGCGCACGGAGTGGACCCGCGAGGGCCGCATCCCGCTGCACACGTTCCGTGCCGACATCGACTACGGCACGGCCGAAGCCCGCACGACGTACGGCGTCATCGGCGTGAAGGTCTGGATTTTCAAGGGCGAAGTTTTCGACCAGCCGGTGCCGATGGGCGCCGAGCGTCGAGGCGACCCCAGCCGCGGAGCAGACGGCCTGAGGCCCCGAGCCTTGACGTGCGACGGACGGAGTGACAACGCCATGATGCAACCCAAGCGAACCAAGTATCGCAAGCAGTTCAAGGGCCGCAACGCGGGCCTCGCCCATCGCGGGTCGAGCGTCTCGTTCGGCGACTTCGGGCTGAAGGCGACGAGCCGCGCCCGCATGACTGCGCGCGAGATCGAAGCCGCCCGTCGCGCGATGACGCGCTACGTGAAGCGCGGCGGCCAGGTGTGGATCCGGGTGTTCCCGGACGTGCCGGTCAGCAAGAAGCCCCTCGAAGTCCGCATGGGCTCCGGCAAGGGCAACGTCGAGTACTACGTCGCGCGCGTGCAGCCCGGCAAGGTGCTCTTCGAGATGGAAGGCGTGACCGAAGAGATCGCGCGCGAGGCGTTCCGCCTTGCCGCCAGCAAGCTCTCGGTCGAGACGATGTTCGTCAAGCGACAGGTGCGCTGATGAAGGCGAAAGAACTTCGGGTCAAGGGCTCCGCGGAATTGCGCGAGGAACTCCTCAAGCTGCGTCGCGAGCAGTTCAACCTGCGCATGGCGCAGGCGTCCGGTCAGGCTGCGAAGCCGGACCAGGCCGGCAAGGTGCGCCGCAACATCGCGCGCGTGAAGACGGTGCAGGGCGAACAGTCCCGCGCCAACAGGAGCAAGTGATGAGCGAGCAGCAGCAGGCCCAGCCCCAGGCGGCGAGCGAAGCCGGTGCCCAGCACACGCTGACGGGCACGGTCGTCAGCACCAAGATGACCAAGACCATCGCGGTCACGGTCGAGCGCCTCGTCAAGCACGGGCGTTACAGCAAGTTCATCCGCCGCACCACCAAGCTCCTCGCGCACGACGAGAACTCGGAGTGCAAGGAAGGCGACGTCGTCGACATCGCCGAATGCCGCCGCCTCTCGGCCCGCAAGGCCTGGAAGGTCGTGCGCGTCGTCAAGCGCGCCGGCGCCGTCTGAGCTGAAGCAGAAGGACTACTGAAATGATCCAGATGCGGACAATGCTCGCGGCCGCCGACAACAGCGGCGCCAAGCGGCTCATGTGCATCAAGGTGCTCGGCGGCTCGAAGCGCCGCTATGCCACCGTGGGCGACGTGATCAAGGTGAGCGTCAAGGACGCCATCCCGCGCGGCAAGGTCAAGAAGGGCGAGGTCTACGACGCCGTGGTGGTCCGCACCGCGTTCGGCGTGCGCCGCCCGGATGGTTCGCTGATCCGCTTCGACGGCAACGCCGCCGTGCTGCTCACGAACAAGCTCGAGCCGATCGGCACCCGTATTTTCGGACCGGTCACACGCGAACTGCGCACGACGCAGTTCATGAAGATCATCTCGCTCGCGCCCGAAGTGCTGTAAGCACGGCGCGCGCAAGGTTCGAGGACAAAGGGTATGAACAAGATCCGCAAGGGCGACGAAGTCGTCGTCATTACCGGCCGCGACAAGGGCCGGCGCGGCACCGTCATCCGCGTGCTGGGTGAGAAGGTGCTGGTCGAGAACGTGAACATGGTCAAGCGCCATACGCGTCCCAATCCGCAGAAGGGCACGCAGGGCGGCATCGTCGAGAAGGAGGCCTACCTCCACCTCTCGAACGTGCAGCTCTGGAACCCGGTTGCGAAGAAGGGTGACCGCGTGGGCATCCGCACGCTCGCCGACGGACGTCGGGTGCGTTTCTTCAAGTCCAACGACGAAGTCGTGGACGCCTGAATCGAGGTCGGATGAGATGGCAAGGCTGCAAAAAATCTACCGGGACGAGATCGTCGCCAAGCTCATGACGAGCCTCGGCGGTGACGAATCCCATGCAGGTGCCGAAGATCACCAAGATCTCGGTGAACATGGGCGTGGGCGAAGCCGTTGCCGACAAGAAGGCAATGGACGGCGCCGTGAACGACCTGACGGCGCTCACCGGCCAGAAGCCGGTCGTGACGAAGTCGCGCAAGGCGATCGCGGCGTTCAAGCTGCGCGCGGGCGTGCCGGTCGGCGCGCGCGTGACGCTGCGCGGCGCCCGCATGTACGAGTTCCTCGACCGCCTGATCAACGTGGCGATGCCGCGCATCCGCGACTTCCGCGGCGTGTCGGCCCGCTCGTTCGACGGCCGTGGCAACTACACGTTCGGCGTCAAGGAACAGATCATCTTCCCGGAAATCGCCTACGACCAGGTCGACGCGATCCGCGGGATGGACATCACGATTACGACGACGGCACGCGACGACCGGGAAGGCCGGGCGTTGCTCGAATCCTTCAACTTCCCGTTCCGCAAGTAGGACAGGAAACATGGCGAAGACCAGCATGATCATGCGCGAGAAGCGCCGCGAGAAGCTCGTGAAGCAGCACGCTGCCAAGCGGGCCCAGCTCAAGGAAGCTCATCCGCAACCCGAAGTCCACGGATGCCGAGCGGGAAGAGGCGCAGCGCAAGCTGCATGCCATGCCGCGCGACTCCGGCCGCCTCGCGGGTGCGCAACCGCTGCGCGATCACCGGCCGCTCCCGCGGCGTCTACCGTAAGTTCGGCCTCGGGCGACAGAAGCTGCGCGAAGCCACGATGCGCGGTGACATCCCGGGCCTCGGCAAGGCCAGCTGGTAAGCCGGGTACTGGAGTAACAGCATGAGCATGTCGGATCCCATCGCGGACTTCCTCACCCGCATTCGCAACGGCCAGCTCTCGGGCAAGCCCGAGATCGCCGCGCCGTCGTCGCGAGTCAAGCTGGCACTGGCCAAGGTGTTGAAGGACGAAGGCTACATCGAGGACTTCGCCATCGACGGCGATGCCAGCAAGCCGACCGTCAAGGTGCGCCTGAAGTACTACCAGGGCCGCCCGGTCATCGAACGCATCGAGCGCGTGAGCCGTCCCGGCCTGCGCATCTACAAGGCGAAGGACGAGTTGCCGAAGATTCTCGGCGGCATGGGCGTGGCGATCATCTCGACCTCCAAGGGCGTGATGACCGACCGTGAAGCCCGCGCCGGCGGACACGGCGGCGAAGTGCTCTGCATCGTGTCGTAAGGCACGGCGCAAGGAACAGGACCAAGACCATGTCACGAGTTGCAAAAAGGCCGGTTGCGCTGCCCAAGGGCGTGACCCACACGGTCGACGGCAGCACCGTCACCGTCAAGGGCGCCAAGGGTGCGCTCAAGCTGCCGCTGCGTCCGGGCCTGAGCCTGGTGCAGGAAGGCAACGACATCCGCATCGAGATCGCGGAGCGCAACAAGGAGTCGCTGATGCACGCCGGCTCGCTCCGTTCGCACCTCGCGAACGTGGTGCAGGGCGTGTCGCAGGGCTACGAGAAGAAGCTCGAACTCGTGGGCGTCGGCTACCGTGCCGCGGCCCAGGGCAAGAAGCTGAACCTGACGCTCGGCTTTTCGCACCCCGTCGAGTACGACGTGCCGGAAGGCATCACGATCGAGACGCCGACGCAGACGGAAATCGTCGTGAAGGGCGCCGACAAGCAGCAGGTTGGCCAGGTGGCTGCGGAAATCCGCTCCTACCGTTCCCCCGAGCCCTACAAGGGCAAGGGCGTTCGTTATTCCGGTGAGCGCATCGAGCTCAAGGAAACGAAGAAGAAGTAATGGGTGCCGCGATGGAAAAGAAAGTCAGTCGTCTGAAGAGAGCCCGCCGCAGCCGCGCGAAGATCCTGGAGCTTCGCGCCATGCGCCTGAGCGTGCACCGCACCGCGCAGCACATCTACGCGCAGGTCTTCGACCCGGAGTCGAAGGTCATCGTGTCTGCGTCGACCCTGCAGAAGGATGTCGCCGAGGGCCTGAAGGGCACCGGCAACATCGAAGCGGCGAAGGCCGTGGGCAAGGCGATCGCCGAGCGTGCGAAGGCCAAGGGCGTGACCCAGGTTGCCTTCGACCGCTCGGGCTTCAAGTATCACGGGCGCATCAAGGCGCTTGCCGAAGCCGCGCGCGAAGCCGGCCTCGAGTTCTGAGCCGCACAAGGTTCCAGGAGCAGCAATGGCTAGAATCGAAAAAGTGGCGGCGTCGGACGAGTTCATCGAGAAACTGGTGACCGTCAACCGCGTGTCCAAGACCGTGAAGGGCGGCAAGCAGTTCGGCTTCACCGCGCTCACCGTGGTCGGCGACGGCAACGGCCGCGTCGGCTTCGGCTACGGCAAGGCGCGCGAAGTGCCGGTCGCCATCCAGAAGGCGATGCAGCAGGCCCGCAAGAACCTCGTCAACGTGCCGCTGCGCAACTCGACGCTGCACTTCGCGGTCGTCGGCAAGCACGGCACCTCGAAGGTGTACATGCAGCCGGCCGCCGACGGTACCGGCGTCATCGCGGGCGGCAGCATGCGCGCGGTGTTCGAGTGCGCGGGCGTGCGCAACGTGCTCGCGAAGACCTACGGCTCGCGCAACCCGATCAACGTCGTGCGCGCCACCATGAACGCCCTGACCGACATGCCGGCGCCGGAGCGCATCGCGGCCAAGCGCGGCAAGACCATTGCCGAAATCACGGGCTGATAGCGCCATGGCAACGAAGAAAGACACCGCGGCCAGGAATGTGGCGAAGACGGTGAAAGTGACGCTGGTGAAGAGCACCTTCGGCCAGATCCACCGTCATCGCGCCACCGTGCGCGGCCTCGGGCTGCGCCGCATGAACCAGACGGTCGTCGTGGCCGACACTCCCGAGATCCGCGGCATGCTCAACGCATCGCGGCACCTGCTCCGCGTCGAAGAGGCGTGATCAGATCATGAAGCTCAACACCATCAGCCCGGCACCGGGCAGCAAGAAGACGCGCACGCGCGTCGGTCGTGGCGCCTCCGCCGGCCAGGGCAAGACCTGCGGCCGCGGCGTCAAGGGCCAGCGCGCCCGCAAGGGCGGCTATCACAAGGTCGGCTTCGAAGGCGGCCAGATGCCGCTGCAGCGCCGCCTGCCGAAGATCGGCTTCCGCTCGGCGCTCGGCCGCCGCACGGCTGAAGTGCGCCTGAGCGAGCTGCACAAGATCGAAGGCGGCAACATCGACCTGGCGATCCTCAAGGCGGCGAACCTGGTCCCGGCGAACACGCTGAATGCCAAGATCGTGCTGTCGGGCGAAGTGAAGTCGGCGTTCACGGTGTCCGGCGTCGGCGTCACGAAGGGCGCGCGCGCGGCCATCGAGAAGGCCGGCGGCAAGATCGTCGAGCCGGCGGCCTGAGCCGCGCTCGCTGCACCGTACGCAACGCCTAAGGACCAGCAGTGGCCAACCAGTCCAACAACCCTGTCGCAGCCCTTGGCGAAGCGACGCGGTTGACCGAACTCCGGAACAGGTTCCTGTTCCTGATCGGCGGCCTGATCGTCTATCGCATCGGCACGTTCATCCCCGTGCCGGGCATCGACCCGGTCGCGCTCGCGCGTTTCTTCCAGGACCAGCAGGGCACGATCCTGAGCATGTTCAACATGTTCTCGGGCGGCGCGCTGGAGCGCCTGTCGATCCTCGCGCTCGGCGTCATGCCCTACATCTCGGCCTCGATCATCGTGCAGATGATGGCCGTGGTGGTGCCGCAGCTGCAGGCGCTGCGCAAGGAAGGCGAGGCAGGCCGCCGCAAGCTGACCAACTACACGCGCTGGGGCACGGTCGGTCTCGCAGTCTTCCAGGGCGCTGGCGCGGCCGTCGCGTTCCAGAACCAGGGCGTCGTGATCAATCCCGGCTTCCAGTTCGTGTTCCTCGCCACGACGACGCTCACGGCCGGCACCATGTTCCTGATGTGGCTCGGCGAGCAGATCACGGAGCGCGGCCTCGGCAACGGCATCTCGATGATCATTCTCGCGGGCATCGTCGCGGGCCTGCCGGCGGCGATCGGCGGCACGCTCGAACTCGTCCGCAACGGCGAAATCAACCCGGCACTGGCGCTGATCCTCGTGGTCATGGTCGCCGCGGTCACGTATTTCGTGGTGTTCGTCGAGCGCGGCCAGCGCCGCATCCCGGTCAACTACGCCAAGCGCCAGCAGGGCCGCCGCGTGTTCGCCGGTACGTCGACCCACCTGCCGTTCAAGCTCAACATGTCGGGCGTGATCCCGCCGATCTTCGCCTCGAGCCTGCTGCTGTTCCCGGCGACGATCGCGAGCTGGTTCGGCACCAACGAGAACTTCGGCTGGCTGCAGAACGTGGCGGCGAGCCTCGGGATCGGCCAGCCGGTGCACATGCTCATGTACGGCGGCGCTGATCATCTTCTTCTGCTTCTTCTACACCGCGCTGGTCTTCAACTCGCGCGAGACGGCGGAGAACCTGAAGAAGTCCGGCGCCTTCATCCCCGGCATCCGCCCGGGCCAGCAGACGGCCGAATACATCGACAAGGTCCTGACCCGCCTGACGGTCTGGGGCGCCCTGTACGTGGCCGTGGTCTGCCTGCTGCCCGAAATCCTGATTTCCCAGTTCCGGGTGCCGTTCTATTTCGGCGGCACCTCGCTCCTGATCATCGTCGTGGTGATCATGGACTTCATGGCCCAGCTGCAGGCGCACCTGATGTCGCACCAGTACGAGGGGCTCATGAAGAAGGCCAACCTGCGCGGCTACGGCCGCCCCGGCCAGGTGCGCTGAGCGCCCCCGGCTGCATCGGAGAGAGAGTCATGAAAGTTCGTCCCTCGGTTAAGCGTATCTGCAAGAACTGCAAGGTGGTTCGGCGTCGCGGCGTGGTCTACGTGATCTGCAGCAGCGACAAGCGCCACAAGCAGCGTCAGGGCTGATGGCCCGGTCCTTGCATTGAGCAATACTGGTTTTTCTGATATTATTCCGCGCTTTTCGCGCCCCGAAGTGAGCCTAAAATGGCCCGTATAGCCGGCATCAACATCCCGATGAACAAGCACGTCTGCATCGGGCTGACTGCAATTTTCGGCGTCGGTCGTTCCCAGGCGCTGGCCGCCTGCGAAGCGGCGGGCGTCAAGCCCGACACCAAGGTGAAGGACCTGACCGACGCCGAAGTCACCGCGCTGCGCTCGCAGATCGCGAAGCTTCCGGTCGAAGGCGACCTGCGCCGCGAAGTGTCGATGAACATCAAGCGCCTGATGGACCTCGGTTCGTACCGTGGCCATGCGGCACCGCAAGGGCCTGCCGATGCGGGGCCAGCGCACGCGCACCAATGCGCGCACGCGCAAGGGTCCGCGCAAGGCGGCGGTCAAGCTGAACGCACCTCCGGGCAAGGCGTAATCCGCCCCCCGGTCGGACTGACAAAAGGTTGTACTCGAATGGCTGACGACAAGAAGTCCGCAGGCAAGCCCCGCAAGAAGATCAAGCGCGTCGTGACCGACGCGGTTGCGCACGTGCATGCCTCGTTCAACAACACGATCATCACGATCACCGACCGCCAGGGCAACACGCTGTCCTGGGCGACTTCGGGCGGCTGCGGCTTCCGCGGCTCGCGCAAGAGCACGCCGTTCGCCGCGCAGGTCGCCGCCGAGAAGGCTGGCGTCGCCGCGCAGGAATACGGTGTCCGTACCGTCGACGTGAAGGTCCGCGGTCCGGGCCCGGGTCGCGAGTCCGCCGTGCGCGCGCTGAACGCCGCCGGCCTGAAGGTCACCAGCATCGAGGACGTGACGCCGATCCCGCACAACGGGTGCCGTCCGCCCAAGAAGCGTCGCGTCTGACGCGCCGCTGCCGAGGATAAGAGAACATGGCAAGGTATCTTGGTCCCAAGTGCAAGCTCTCGCGTCGCGAGGGCACCGATCTCTTCCTGAAGAGCGGCGTCAAGTCGCTCGAGTCGAAGTGCAAGCTCGAAGTGCCGCCGGGCGGCATCAAGGGCGAGCGCCGCACGCGCGTGTCGGGCTACGGCCTGCAGCTGCGCGAAAAGCAGAAGCTGCGCCGGATGTACGGCGTGCTCGAGCGCCAGTTCCGCGGCTACTACCAGCAGGCGGCGGGCCGTCCGGGTGCCACGGGCGAGACGCTGCTGCAGATTCTCGAGGCGCGCCTCGACAACGTCGTGTACCGCATGGGTTTCGCCTCGACGCGCAGCGAAGCGCGCCAGCTGGTGAGCCACGGTGCGATCGTCGTCAACGGCGTTCGCATCAACATTCCCTCTTACCAGTGCAAGGCCGGCGACGTCGTCGGCCTCGGCGAGAAAGCGCAGAAGCAGGCGCGTGTCGCGCAGGCCCTGCAGATCCGTGCCCAGACCGGCTTCCCGGACTGGGTCGAAGTCGACGAGAAGAAGTTCTCCGGCGTACTGAAGTCACTGCCCGAGCGCGGCGACATCCTGCCGGACATCAACGAAAGCCTCGTCGTCGAGTTGTACTCCAAGTAACCCATCCGGCCCGGTCGAACCGGGCCCATTGCCAGGGCAAGGTGACTTAAATGCAGTCAGCCGTTGCGGAATTCCTCCGTCCGCGCGTGGTGAAGGTGACTCCGACGTCGCCGCGTCACGCCAAGATCGTCATCGAGCCGTTCGAGCGTGGCTTCGGCCATACGCTCGGCAACGCGCTGCGGCGCGTGCTGCTGTCGTCGATGCCGGGCAGCGCGATCACCGAAGTCGAGATCGATGGCGTGCTCCACGAGTACACCAGCATCGAAGGCGTGCAGGAGGATGTCGTCGACATCCTGCTGAACCTCAAGCTCGTGGCGCTGCGCCTGAACGCGCGGGACGAGTCCGAGCTGCGCCTGTCGAAGAAGGGCCCGGGGCCGGTTCGCGCCGGCGACATCCAGTCCGACCACGACGTGGAGATCCTGAACCCGGAGCTCGTGATCGCCAACCTGACCAAGGCCGGCGAACTCAACATGACGCTCAAGGTCGAGAAGGGCCGCGGTTACCGCCCGGCCGTCCAGCGCCTGGTGTTCGAGGAAGCCAGCCGGCCGATCGGCCGCCTGCTGCTCGACGCGTCGTTCAGCCCGATCCGCAAGGTCACCTACAACGTCGAGGCCGCGCGCGTCGAACAGCGCACCGACCTCGACAAGCTGATCATCGACATCGAGACCAACGGCACGATCGACGCCGAAGAGGCCATCCGCCGCGCCGGCTCGATCCTCAAGGACCAGTTGTCGGTGTTCGTGGACCTGCAGGGCCAGGACGAAGAGAAGTCGCGCCCGGCGGACCACCATTTCGACCCGCTGCTGCTGCGTCCGGTCGACGAGCTCGAGCTCACGGTCCGCAGCGCGAACTGCCTGAAGGCCGAGAACATCCACTACATCGGCGACCTCGTGCAGAAGACCGAAGTCGAGCTGCTGCGTACGCCGAACCTCGGCAAGAAGTCGCTCACCGAGATCAAGGAAGTGCTCGAGAGCCACGGCCTGTCGCTCGGTATGCGTCTCGACAACTGGCCGCCTACGGGCCTGAAGCGCGACGAAGAGCGCGACGTCCTCTAAGAAGTGTTTGGCGGCTGGTCACAGGTGACCGGTTGCTGACCGGAGCGAGAAGAAGAGATGAGACACGGATTGAGCGGGCGGCAGCTGAGCCGCAATTCGACGCACCGCGCCGCGATGCTCCGCAACATGGCGGCGTCGCTGCTGCGGCACGAGACCATCAAGACGACGGTCCCGAAGGCGAAGGAGCTGCGTCGCTTCGTCGAGCCGCTGATCACGCTCGGCAAGCAGGACAGCGATGCGAACCGTCGCCTCGCGTTCGCGCGCCTGCGCGACGCGGAAGTGGTGACCAAGCTGTTCGCGGAACTGGGCCCGCGCTTCAAGGCGCGCCCGGGCGGCTACACGCGCATCCTGCACATGGCCAACCGCGCCGGCGACAACGCCGAGATGGCGCTCATGGCGCTGGTCGATCGCGCGGCCCCGGCCGTCGAAGCCCCGGCCGCCGACGAAGGCGAGAAGAAGCCGAAGGCCAGCAAGAAGAAGGCAGCCGCCCCGGCCGCCGACGAAGGCGAGGCGAAGCCCAAGGCCCGCAAGAAGAAGGCAGCCGCCCCGGCTGCCGACGAAGGCGAGGCGAAGCCCAAGGCTCGCAAGAAGAAGGCCACTGCGAGCTGACCGCGCGCTGGTCGATCCTGCGCGGGCCGCACGCCGGTCGCAGAAGAAAGTGGAAGCCGGACCTCGCGTCCGGCTTCTCTTTTGCGGCGCCCTGCACTAACGTCGGGCGTCACCCCGCCATTGCCACCATGACCTCAAACACCACTCGTAGGGAGCGGCACCCCAGATGAGCATCATCAAGGAATTCAAGGAATTCGCCATGAAGGGCAACGTGCTCGACATGGCAGTCGGCGTCGTGATCGGCGCGGCGTTCGGCAAGATAGTGTCGTCGCTCGTGAGCGACGTGATCACGCCGATGATCGGCAAGGTCGTGGGTGGCGTGAACTTCAAGGACCTGGCGTTCACGCTCGGCACGGATCCGGCAGGTGCGCCGATACTGCTGAAGTACGGCGTCTTCCTGCAGAACATCTTCGACTTCGCGATCATCGCCGCGGCGATCTTCATGGCGCTCAAGGTCATCAACCGGCTGAAAGCGCCGCCGCCTGCCGTCGCGCCGCCGCCGCCCGCCGACGTCGCCCTGCTCACCGAGATCCGCGACCTGCTGCAGCAGCAGAAGCAGTAGTCGCCTGGCTGCTGCTAGGCCACGCTCGCAAACGCGTCCCGCGTGAGGTTTTCCGGCGTGCCCGAGGCGGCGCACGCCACGTCGTCCTCGATGCGGATGCCGCCATACGGCTTCAGGCGCCGCACGACGTCCCACGCGATGTAGCGGCCGAGCCCGCTCTTCTGCGCCTCGTCGAGCAGCAGGTCGATGAAGTAGAGGCCGGGCTCGATCGTCACCACGACACCCGGCTCGAGCCGTCGCGTGAGGCGCAGGTAGCGATGGCCGGTCGGTCGCGGTATCTCGGTGCGACCTGTATCGTCCGCGGCCAGCCCCGCGACGTCGTGCACCTGCAGGCCAAGCAGGTGGCCGATGCCGTGAGGGAAGAACACGCCGGAAACGCCGGTTTCGACTGCCTGCTCTGGCGTGCAGCCGGTGAGCACTCCGCTCTCGACCAGTGCACTGGCAATCAGCCGGTGAGCGAGCAGGTGGATGTCGCGATAGTCCACGCCGGGGCGCACTGCAGCGCAGAGCTCGAGCTGCAGCTTCTCCATGGCCGCCATCAGTTCGAGGAACGTGGCATCGACGCCCGTGCCGGCCGCGTGCGTCCGCGTGATGTCGCTGGCATAACCGCGGAACTGCGCGCCTGCGTCGATCAGGAACGTCGGCCGCGGCACGTCGCGGCGGCGTCCGAGTGTGGTGTAGTGCAGGATCGCCGCGCCTTCGCCGAACGCAATGATGTTGCCGTAAGGCAGTTCCTGCTCGCGCAGGCCGATGGCCGAGCAGTAGGCCTGGTGCACCTCGAACTCCGAGGCGCCTGCCCGGTAGGCCGTGGCGGCTGCAATGTGACCCCGCGCGCCCAGGCGCGACGCCTCACGCAGGCACGCGAGTTCATACGCCGTTTTCGCCGCCCGGTGGTAATGCAGGAACGCGAGCAGGCCAGCGGGGTTGATCGCGCTGAATCCCCACTCGGCGAACTCCGCTGGCGCTTCGCCAACGAACGCGAGCCTGCGGTTACCTGTGTCGAGCAGATCGAGCGCGTGGGCCGGTTCGCGGATCACTTCGATGTCGAATTCGCGCGTCCAGGCGTCGGTCGGGACTGTCGGCGGCTTGTGCCAGTAATCGGCCGGCTGGTGAAAGATGAGCTGCGGACGCCGGCCCGGCAGGTAGCGGATGAAACTGTCCGGTGCCTCCTGCAGGGGTGCCCAGTGCAGGAAATGCGGGTTGGCCTTGAAGGCAGGGCCGTGATCATCGAGGAAATGCAGCCCGGGTCGGCCCGCGTACACGACGAGGCCATCGTGCCCATCGCGCTCCAGGGCGCGCTCGGCCAGCCCGCGGACGTGCTGCAAGTGGGCGGGAAACAACCGATCGATGGCATCCGTCATGGCAAGGGCCCCCGCGTCAGGAATACAGGGATCATAGGAGAACCGGGCCTCGAATGGCGGCCTGTTGCGATCTTCTCAGGCGCAATGTCGCCAGATAGAGACAGTTTGGGTCGTTCCGTCTGCGGTCCGGGGTCCTAGAATCCCCTCCGCGCATCAGGCAGGCCCGCCGCAAGGGGTGGCTCGCCGAAGGTGCACGTTGTTCGACATCCACAGATCGCAAATTTTCGGGGTATTACCAATGAACGCGAAGATCGCACTCGCCGCCGCACTCGCCGCCCTGGCTCTCGCCGGCTGCGCCAAGAAGGAAGAAGCCGTCGAAGCCACGCAGGAAGCTGCTGCTGACGCCGCTGCCGCCGCTGGCCAGGCTGCTGACGCCGCCACGGACGCCGCCGCTGCCGCGACGGACGCCGCTGCCGCCGCTGGCGAAGCTGCCGTTGACGCCGCTGCCGCCACCGCCACGGACGCCGCTGCTGGCGCCGCCGACGCCGCCGCCGCTGCTGCTGGCGACGCTGCTGCCGCTGCTGGCGACGCCGCTGCCGCCGCTGGCGACGCCGCGCAGGCCGCCGGTCAGGCCGCCCAGGAAGCGACCAAGTAATTGGTCGCTGACTGGTCGTCAGTCCGTCAAGGACTGACGACAAAGGATGGGGTGGATCCCGGCTGGGGTCCGCCCCATTCTCGAAGCACGAGACCAGCCCCGGCGCCCAACGCGGCCCGGTGATCGCGATTCCCGCTGGAGGCGGGTCGAGCAGTGCCTGTCACGGTACGCGACGCTCGCAGTGTCCCCCACGACCGCGAATGGATCCGCGCGGTCTATCGCGACTATCTTTCCGAGCTTTCCGCATCCAAGACCGGCATCTTCCCCGCGCTGGGCGAATGGGCCGCGCGTGAAAGTGAGTTCCTCGCCGGCTGGTTTGCCGACAGCGGCGCGCATCCTTTCGTGATTCTCGACGACGGCCACCGCGCCGGCTTCGCGCTGGTGTCGCCGCCGCCTGCGTTTCCGCGCACGTCGGTCAATTTCCGCATGTCCGAATTCTTCATCGTGCGCGCGTCGCGCCGTCGCGGCGTAGGTGCGTTTGCGGCTTCGCTGCTGTTCAACCGGTTCGCCGGCGACTGGGAAGTGGTCGAGGACGAGCAGAATCGCCCGGCGCTGCAGTTCTGGCGGCGCGTGATTTCGCGCCATACCGCGGGCCGCTATGCCGAAACCCGCGATGGCGGCGAGGTGCGTCACCGCTTCCGCACCGAGGCGCATCCGTCGGCCCGCGGCGCGAACTGACCGTCGCGCTTCCAGCTGGCCTCGCCTGCGCAAGCGCAGTCAACGGACCGCAGCGCGCAAACCAGGCGAAGGAAACGGATCTCGCCGTCCCGGCCATTCCCGACCTGTGCGGAAGGACGCCGTAAACCCATCCATGGGGGCTCCGGCCGCCGCGTCCATGCGGCGGACGGCCTTCCGCACAGGTCGGAAGCGTCCGCGCCGGCGGAGGAGCGCTTCGCGCTTCGTTTGCGCGCTGCGGTCCGTTGACTACGCTCGCGCGCCAGACATCAGCAACGACGCTCGAGGCTCAGCGCAGGACGCGTGCGAGGTAGCGCCCGGTGTGCGATGCCGGTGTCGCCACGACCTGCTCCGGCGTGCCTTCGACGACCAGCGACCCGCCGCCGTCGCCGCCCTCGGGTCCCATGTCCACGATCCAGTCCGCCGTCTTGATCACGTCGAGGTTGTGCTCGATGACCACGATCGTGTTGCCGTCATCGCGCAGGCGGTGCAGCACGCCGAGCAGTTGCTCGATGTCGTGGAAGTGCAGGCCGGTCGTGGGCTCGTCGAGGATGTAGAGCGTGCGGCCCGTCGCGCGCTTCGCCAGTTCGCGCGCCAGCTTGATGCGCTGCGCCTCGCCGCCCGACAGCGTCGTTGCGTTCTGCCCCAGCCGAACGTAGGAAAGCCCCACGTCGAGCAGCGTCTGCAGCTTGCCCGCAACCGCCGGCACGCTGCGGAAGAACACCGCGGCATCCTCGATCGTCAGCTCGAGCACGTCGTGGATGCTGCGTCCCTTGTAGCGGATCTCGAGCGTCTCGCGGTTGTAGCGCATGCCGCGGCACGCATCGCAGGTGACGTACGCGTCCGGCAGGAAGTGCATCTCGACGCGGATCACGCCATCGCCTTCGCAGGCCTCGCAGCGGCCGCCGCGCACGTTGAAACTGAAGCGGCCCGGGTCATAGCCGCGCGCGCGTGCTTCCGGCACCTCGGCGAACAACTCGCGCACCGGGCCGAAGATGCCGGTGTAGGTCGCCGGATTCGAGCGCGGCGTGCGGCCGATCGGGCTCTGGTCGATGTCGATCACGCGGTCAATCTGCGCCAGGCCCTCGACGGCGCGGCACGGCGCAGCTTCGCCGCCCGAATCCGTGAGCGCGCCGGCCGCGTTCCGGTACAACGTGTCGATCACCAGCGTGGATTTGCCCGAGCCCGACACGCCGGTGACGCAGGTCATCAGGCCGATCGGGAAGGTTGCTGTCACGCCGCGCAGGTTGTTGCCCGTGGCTTCCACGACGCGCAGCAACCGGTCGGGTTGCGCCCTGCGGCGTTGCGCCGGAAGCGGAATACGGCGCCGGCCGCTCAGGTACGCGCCGGTCAGCGAATCAGTGTTCGCCGCCACTTCGGCAGGCGTGCCCTGCGCGACGATCAGGCCGCCGTGGATGCCTGCGCCCGGCCCCAGGTCGACCACGTAATCGGCCTGCCGGATTGCATCCTCGTCGTGCTCGACGACCACGACCGTATTGCCGAGGTCGCGCAGCCGCACCAGCGTGTCGAGCAGACGCTGGTTGTCGCGCTGGTGCAGGCCGATCGAGGGCTCGTCGAGGATGTACATGACGCCGACGAGGCCCGAACCGATCTGGCTCGCGAGCCGGATGCGCTGCGCTTCGCCGCCCGAAAGTGTTTCCGCGCTGCGGTCGAGCGAGAGGTAGTCGAGTCCCACGTCGCTCAGGAAGGTGAGACGGTCGCCGATCTCGCGCACGAGCCGCGACGCGATCTCGCCGCGCCAGCCGTCGATGTGCATCTCCGCGAAGAAGCGCCGCGCGACGGCGATCGACATCCGGGCTACCTCGGGCAGCGCGCGACCCGCGACGAACACGTTCCGCGCGGCCTGGTTCAGGCGGCTGCCGCCGCAGTCCGCGCAGGCGCGCACGCCCCGGTACTTCGCGAGTTCCTCGCGCACCGTCGTCGATTCGGTCTCGCGGTATCGCCGTTCGAGGTTGGGCAGGATGCCTTCCCACGCATGCGAGCGCTTCGTGCCAGCGCCCTTCGCGTCGAAATAGCGGAACTGGATCTTCTCTTCGCCGCTGCCCCAGAGCAGCGCGTGGCGCACCGCTTCAGGCAGCTCGCTCCACGGCGCCTCGATGTCGAAGCGGAAATGACGCGCCAGCGACTGGATCAACTGGAAGTAGTACGCATTGCGTCGATCCCAGCCACGGATGGCGCCGCCGGCGAGCGAGAGGCTCGGGTTGACGACGACGCGCGCCGGGTCGAAGTACTCCTGCACCCCGAGCCCGCCGCAGGTACCACAGGCGCCGTTCGGGTTGTTGAACGAAAAGAGCCGCGGCTCGAGCTCGGTCAGGCTGTAGCCGCACACCGTGCAGGCGAAGCGATTCGAGAACACCAGCGGTTCGCGCGTGGGCTCGTCGCTGAACGCGAGCCGCGCGGAGCCCTGTGCGAGGCCGAGCGCCGTTTCAAATGATTCCGCCAGGCGCTGCGACGCGTCGGGCCGCACCTTGAGGCGGTCGATGACGGCCTCGATCGTGTGGCGACGACGTCCGTCGAGCGCGGGCCGCTCCTCGAGCTCGACCAGCTTGCCGTCGATGCGCGCCCGCACGTAGCCCTGGCTGCGCAGGTGGTCGAACACTTCCGCGTGCTCGCCCTTGCGGTCCTGCACGATCGGTGCGAGCAGCAGCACGCCGGTGCCCTCGGGCAGCGCGAGCACCTGGTCCACCATCTGCGTGACGGTCTGGGCTGCGAGGTCCTGCCCATGCTCCGGGCAGCGTGGGACGCCGGCGCGGGCGTACAGCACGCGCAGGTAATCGTAAATCTCGGTGACCGTGCCTACGGTCGACCGGGGGTTGTGCGAAGTGGCCTTCTGCTCGATCGCGATGGCGGGGGACAGGCCCTCGATGTGGTCCACGTCCGGCTTTTCCATCACGGAGAGGAACTGCCGCGCGTAAGCGGAGAGCGATTCGACGTAGCGGCGCTGTCCTTCGGCGTAGATGGTGTCGAAGGCGAGCGAGGACTTGCCCGACCCGGACAGGCCCGTGATCACGATCAGGCGGTCGCGGGGCAGGTCGAGGTCGATGTTGCGCAGGTTGTGGGTGCGCGCGCCGCGGATGCGGATGACGTCCATTCAGCTTCAGCCATCGGGCTGCCGGCAGGCAGCCTGCTAATATAGGCGGCGCTCCCGATCCGAGGCAAAGACCATCCGACCCCGCGACGACTCCCCGAGGCCGGCAATGACGCCCATTGAGCGTCGTTCCGTCGGCGCCCTGGCGGCCATCTACGCATCCCGCATGCTGGGCATGTTCCTCATGTTGCCGGTGCTGGCGCTGTACGCCCACACCCTGCCGGACTATTCCCCGGAAATGCTGGGTCTGGCCATGGGTGCCTACGGCCTGACGCAGGCCCTGCTGCAGATCCCGTTCGGCCGCTGGTCGGACCGCTATGGGCGCAAGCCCTTGATTACCATTGGATTGCTGTTTTATGCGGGCGGTTCGGTGCTCGGCATGTTTGCGCACACGACCTGGCTGCTGGCGCTGGCGCGCGGCGTCCAGGGCGCTGGCGCCGTTTCGGCCTCGGTCACCGCGCTGGTGGCCGACCTGACCCGCAGCGAGGTGCGGACCCGCGCCATGGCCGTCATCGGCATCAGCATCGGACTGTCCTTCGTGGTCGCGCTGATCATCGCTCCCGCGCTCGATGCAGCGATCGGCGTGCCCGGCATCTTCGGGATCATGCTGGCGATGGCGCTGCTCGGAATCTTCCTCCTGTATTTCGCGGTGCCGGCCGAACCGGAACGCACGGGCGGGGCGGAAAGCCGCAAGCTCTCCGGCCTGCTCGAGATCGTCAACCGGCCGCAGCTCCGGCCGCTCTATTTCGGGATGTTCGCGCTGCACGCGATCATGACGGCGACGTTCATTTCCGTGCCGCAGGTGCTTGAAACCAACCTCGGGATCCCGGGCGAGGCCCACTGGAAGGTCTACCTGGGCGTGTTCCTGGCCTCGCTTGCCGGCACGGTGCCGCTGGTCCTGAAGACCGAACGCAGCGGCGGGGCAGGGGTGCTCTTCTTGCTTGCCGTGGCGCTGACGGGCGTGGCGCAGGCCCTGCTCGGCCTGGACCACGTGCACCTCTGGGTGGTGCTGGCCGCCCTGGTCCTGTTCTTCGCGGTCTTCAATTACCTCGAGGCGCGCCTGCCGGCCCTGCTGACCAACGCCGCCCCGGCAGCGGACCGCGGCGCGGCCCTGGGTGTCTTCGCGACCTCGCAATTCCTCGGGGCATTCTTTGGCGGTGTCGGGGGCGGCCTCCTGCTGGGCCGTTTCGGCATCGCTGGCGTGTTCTGGGGCAGCGCCGTCCTGGCGTTCGCCTGGGCCTTGCTCGCGTTCCGGCCCGCCCTGGCGCCCCCGGGGGTCGTTTCCGGCTGAAACCGGTCGTTTTGCGCGCTTACGCGGCGGCCCCCCGGTTGCCGTAAAATCGCACCCCTTTCCCCACTCCTGCGCAGGCTTCCCCGAATGGCACGCGGCATCAACAAAGTCATCCTCGTCGGCAACCTCGGCAAGGATCCCGAGACGCGCTACATGCCGAATGGCAAGGCGGTCACCAATTTCAGCATCGCCACCTCGGAGAGCTGGAAGGACAAGCAGACCGGGGAACAGCGCGAGCAGACGGAGTGGCACAACATCGTCATGTACGACCGCCTCGCCGAGATCGCCGCCGAGTACCTGAAGAAGGGCTCGCAGGTCTACGTCGAAGGCAAGCTGCGCACGCGCAAGTGGCAGGACAAAGAAGGCCGCGACCGTTACACGACCGAGATCAACGCCAATGAGATGCAGATGCTCGGCGGCCGCGCGGGCGGCGGCGGTGGCGGTGGGGCAGCATGGGTGGCGAGCCGCGCGGCGAGGGTCGACCCGCGGCGTCGGGCACTGGGGCGGGCCGGGCGCCGGCGTCGGGCCCTGACGAGTCGCCGTTCGACGACGACATCCCGTTCTGATCACTGCCGGCCCACGCCGGGCGAGTCGATGCCGCGCGTCTACCTGAAAACCTTCGGCTGCCAGATGAACGAGTACGACTCCGCCCGCATGGCGGACGTGCTGCGTGCATCGGGCGGCTACGAGCCGACCGAAGATCCCGCCGAGGCCGATCTGCTGCTGCTCAACACCTGCTCCGTGCGCGAGAAGGCGCAGGAGAAGGTGTTCTCGCAGCTCGGCCGCTGGCGCGAGCTCAAGGCGCAACGTCCGCACGTCATCATCGGCGTGGGCGGTTGCGTCGCGAGCCAGGAAGGCGAGGGCATCACCGAGCGCGCACCGTTCGTCGATCTCGTGTTCGGGCCGCAGACCATCCACCGGCTGCCCGACATGCTGGCCGAACTGCGCAGCAATGGCCGCTCGGTCGTCGACATCAGCTTTCCAGAGATCGAGAAGTTCGACCGCCTGCCCGAGCCGCGTGCGGCAGGCGCCACCGCGTTCGTCTCGATCATGGAAGGCTGCAGCAAGTACTGCACGTTCTGCGTCGTCCCCTACACCCGCGGCGAAGAAGTCAGCCGCCCGCTCGAGCAGGTGCTGGTCGAGGTGCGCACGCTGGCACGGCAGGGCGTGGTCGAGATCACGCTGCTCGGCCAGAACGTCAACGCCTATCGCGGCCCGATGGTCGAGGGCGGTCATGCCGACCTCGCCGCGCTCGTCTACCTCGTCGCGGCCGTGCCCGGCATCGAACGCATCCGGTTCACGACGTCGCATCCGGTCGAATTCCGCGACAGCCTGATCGACGCCTACCGCGACGTGCCGAAACTTGCCAACTCCCTGCACCTGCCGGTGCAGAGCGGTTCGGACCGCGTGCTCGCGCTCATGAAGCGCGGCCACACGGTGCTCGAGTACAAGCAGAAGATCCGCAGGCTGCGCGAAGCCCGGCCGGACGTCAGCCTGTCCACGGACATCATCGTCGGCTTCCCAGGCGAGACCGAGCGTGATTTCCAGGCCACGCTCGACCTGGTGCGCGACGTCGGTTTCGACCAGAGTTTCAGCTTCATCTACAGCCCGCGACCGGGCACGCCGGCTTCATCGCTGCCCGACGACGTCACGCACGATGAAAAACAGGCGCGGCTCGAACGGCTGCAGGCGCAGCTCAACGCGCAGGCGCAGGCCATCAGCCTGCGGATGGTCGGCACCACGCAGCGCGTGCTGGTCGAGCGGCCGTCACGACGTGACGCTCGCCAGCTGGCCGGCCGCACCGAGAACAACCGCTGGGTCAATTTCGACGGGCCGGCAGCGCTGATCGACCGCTTTGCGGAGGTCGTCATCACCGAGGCGATGCCAAATTCGCTGCGCGGCCGGCTGGTGGACAGACGTGGCAGAACGGAGCATCGCGTGAGCGCGCCCATCGAAGCGCGCGAACTCTCGCTGGCCGGGGCTGGCAACTCGCGGCTCGCGAACTTCGCGGGACCGATGGAGCAGAACCTGCGCCACGTCGAGGAACGGCTCGGCGTCGAGGTGCGCCGCCGCGGTCACGACGTGGAGGTGCTCGGGCCGGCCGAGGCCGTCGCCAATGCTGCCGCGGTGTTGCAGCGAATGTTCGAACTGTCGGCCAAGGAGACCCTGTCCCCCGACCGCGTCCATCTCTGCGTGCAGGAATTCGGCTTTCCGCGTGCAGCGACCGGGACCGCTGCCGACGCCGGGCACGAGACCGTCGTGCACACCCAGCGCGGCGGCATCCGCGGCCGCGGTCCCAACCAGCGGCAGTACCTCGAGCAGATCCGCATCAACGACCTCACGTTCGGTATCGGGCCAGCGGGCACGGGCAAGACCTATCTCGCGGTGGCGAGCGCAGTCGAAGCGCTGCATTCGGGCAGCGTGCGCCGCATCGTGCTGGTGCGGCCCGCGGTGGAGGCGGGCGAACGGCTCGGCTTCCTGCCGGGCGACATGGCGCAGAAGGTCGATCCGTACCTGCGCCCGATGTACGACGCGCTCTACGAGATGATGGGCTTCGACCGCGTCGCGCGGAACATCGAGCGCCAGGTCATCGAAGTGGCGCCGCTCGCGTTCATGCGCGGCCGTTCGCTCAACGATTCGTTCATCATCCTCGACGAAGCGCAGAACACGTCGGTCGAGCAGATGAAGATGTTCCTGACGCGCCTCGGCTTCGGCTCCAAGGCCGTGGTCACCGGCGACATCACGCAGGTGGACCTGCCGCGACAACAGCGTTCGGGCCTGCGTCACGCGATCGAAGTACTGCGCGGCGTGGAGGGCGTGGCGTTCACGTTCTTCAACGCGCTCGACGTCGTGCGTCATCCGCTGGTGCAGCGCATCGTGCAGGCGTACGAGCGCAACACCGAGGCCGACGATGCGCAGGACCGCAGATGACCACGCGCAATCGAACGGGTGTGCGGACAGCCAGTCTGCGCGGGAAGCAGCCAGCCGCCGCGCGTTGCGCGCTTGCGGTCGAACTCCAGCTCGCCACCCGCCGGCCATGGGTGCCAGGCACGGTGACGCTGCGCCGCTGGGCGCGTGCCGCGCATGAAGCCGGGCTGGCTGCGCTGCCCGTGCGCCAGCGCCGCATCCATGCCGCCGTCGAGCAGGACGCCGCCGTGTGCCTGCGCGTCGTCGGCAGCGCCGAAAGCCGGCGCCTGGATCGCGACTACCGCGGCCACGACAAAGCCACCAACGTGCTCTCGTTCCCGTCGTCGCCGCAGGAGCGGGTCGCCACCGGCGTGCTGGGCGACCTCGTGATCTGCGCGCCCGTCGTCGCGCGCGAAGCGCGCGAGCAGCGCAAGGCCCTGGGGGCGCACTGGGCACACATGGTGGTGCACGGCACCCTGCACCTGCTCGGTTACGACCACGAGCGGAGGCAGGACGCGCGGACGATGGAGGCGCTCGAAGTGGAAATCCTGCGCGGATTGGGGTTTCATGATCCCTATCACTGGGTCACCGAACGGGCCGTATGAGTAGCAGCGGGCATTCAGGTTCCTCCGGCAGCTGGCTCCGTCGCCTCGCAGAGTCGATTTCCGGCGAGCCACGCAACCTGGAGCAGCTCGCCGAGGTTCTCGGCGATGCCCGTGACCGCGGCCTGATCGACGCCGAGGTGCTGCAGATGCTCGAAGCGGTGCTGCAGGTTTCCGAGATCCAGGTGCGCGACGTCATGGTGCCGCGCTCGCAGATGGTCGTGATCAACCGCGACGAGCCGGTCGAGAAGATCCTGCCGATCGTCATCGAATCGGGGCACTCGCGCTTTCCCGTTGTCGGCGAAGACCGCGACGAGGTGCAGGGCATCCTGCTCGCCAAGGACCTGCTGCGATACTTCGTCGAAGATCAGGCCGGCGATTTCGACATCAAGGAGTGCCTGCGACCTGCAGTGTTCATCCCCGAGAGCAAGCGCCTCAACGTGCTGCTCAAGGAATTCCGCGTCACTCACAACCACATGGCTATCGTCGTGGACGAGTACGGCGGCGTGTCGGGCCTGCTGACGATCGAGGACGTGCTCGAACAGATCGTTGGCGACATCGGCGACGAATACGACATCGACGAAGGCGAGGGCATCCGCAAGGAAGGCGACCGCAGCTGGACGGTGCCGGCGCTGACCCGCATCGAGGATTTCAACCAGGCATTCGGCACGCGCTTCGCCGACGAGGAATTCGACACCATCGGCGGGCTCGTGCTGCACGAACTCGGGCGCATGCCCCGCCGCGGCGAGGCCGTGCAGATCGGCGGGCTCGAAATCAAGGTGACGCGTGCCGACCGGCGCCGCATCGAGACCCTGCGCGTCACGACGCCGCGCGACCTCGAAGTCCGCACGACGGAAGGCGGCTAGCCGGGTGGACGTCCCGGCCCTGCTGCAGCGCGTCCTCGACCGCGGACGCTGGCTGGCGCTGCCGCTCGGCAGCCTGCTCGCGCTCGCGTTCGCCCCGGTCGATCATTTCCTGCTGGCGTTTGCCAGCCCGGCGGCACTGTTCGTGCTGTGGCACGGCGTGCGCCCGCGCGAGGCTGCGTGGCGCGGCTTCCTGTTCACGGGCGGCACGTTCCTGGCCGGCACGTACTGGCTGTACCACAGCATTCACCTCGTGGGCCAGGCGCCGCTCTGGATCGCGCTGTTCCTCATGCTCGGCCTGGTTGCGATCATGGGCACGTACACGGCCGCCATCGGTTACGTGGCCGCGCGCTGGGCGCCAGCACGAGGCGCGTTACGCTGGCTGTTCCTGCTGCCAGCGCTCTGGGTGTTCGCGGAATGGATGCGCGGCTGGTTCCTGAGTGGCTTTCCCTGGCTGGCACTCGGGTATTCGCAACTGGCCACGCCATTGCGCGGCTACGCACCCGTGCTGGGAGTGTACGGCGTGAGCCTCGCGGCGGCGGTGACCGCGGGCGTCCTTGCCACGCTGCTGCTCGGTCGAGCACGCGAACGCATCGTCGCTGTCGTCGTGGCGCTCGCCGTCTGGGGCGCCGGCACGGCGCTGACCCGCGTCGACTGGACGATCGAACGCGGCGCGCCGCTGCGCGTCGCCCTGGTGCAGGGGGCAGTGCCGCAGTCGATGAAGTGGGAAGCGGGTCACCGCGAGCACACGATGCAGCTCTATGCCCACCAGATGGCGCCGTACCTGGGCAGCGACGTCATCGTCTGGCCGGAGTCGGCGATTCCCGCGCTCGAGGAAAACGTGCGGCCGTACCTCGCGCAGATGGCGCAGCTGGCGAACGAGAGCGGCTCGTCGCTGATCATGGGCCTGCTGCGGCGTGATGCGGCCAGCGGCGCGTACCACAACTCGATCGCGGCCTGGGCGCTCGACCAGCCGGTCCAGTGGTATGACAAGCGCCGGCTCGTCCCGTTCGGCGAGTTCTTTCCGGTGCCGCAGGCCGTGCGCGAATGGCTGCGGCTCATGAACCTGCCGTACTCCGACTTCGAGCCGGGCCGTGACGATCCGGTGCCGCTGCGGGCGGCCGGCGAAACCTTCGCGCCCACGATCTGCTACGAGGATGCCTACGGTTCGGAACAGCTCGCGCTCGTCCGGCGGTCGTCGCTGCTCGTGAACGTGACCAACGACGCCTGGTTCGGCGATTCGACCGCGCCGCACCAGCACGTCGACATCAGTCGCATGCGCTCGCTCGAGAGCGGTCGGGCGATGCTGCGCGCGACCAACGACGGCGTCACGGCGTTGATCGAGCACGATGGTTCCCTGATCGGCACGCTGCCGCAGTTCCAGCCGGCAGTGCTTACGGGCACCGTGCAGCCGCGGACAGGCATGACCCCCTACGTGCGCTTCGGCAACTGGCCGGTGCTGGCCGTGCTCTGGCTCGCCGTGGCGTACATCGCGGTCACCGGCCGCCGGAGCCGCCATCGATGAGCGAACACCGCGGCGCAATCACGGCGGAAGGCGAACTCTATCCGTCGCCGCGGCGCGCTCTCGACTACCTCGAGATCGATCCGCCCGAGCCCGGCCATGCCCTGGCGCTGGGTGAGGGGTTGCTGTGGGCGCGAATTCCGCTGCCGATGGAGCTCAACCACATCAACGTCTGGCTGCTCGCGCACGAGGATGGCTGGATGCTGGTGGACACCGGGCTGGCCGAAGACGTGTGCCGCGAGGCCTGGCACTCCCTGGAGTTCAACGACCTCGGTGGCCGCCCGCTGCGCCGGATCTTCCTGACGCACGACCATCCGGATCACATGGGACTCTCGCGCTGGCTGCACGAGCGTCACGGTGCTCCGGTGTGGATGTCCGAGATCGGGCACGCGTCGACCGGCGAATACCTTGCGACGTCGCCCGCCGCGCTCGGCGCAATGCGCCACGGCTTCCTGAACGGGCACGGCATGGAGATCGAGCTGGAAGCGCTGCTCAAGGCCTCCGGCAGCGAGCACGGCAAGTGGTTCGGCGGCTTGCCGCCGTTGGCGCACGCGCCCTCCGGCGGCGAGCGCCTGGCGGCGGCAGGACGCGATTGGGAGATCATCGAGACCAGCGGCCACTGTCGCGGTCACCTGTGCCTGTACGACGCGCGGAACGAAGTGCTCATCACCGGCGACCAGGTGCTGCCCACGATTTCTCCAAACGTCAGCGTGCTGGCCCACCGGCCGGACGCGAACCCGTTGGGCGAGTTCCTCGGCTCGCTCGCACGGCTCGAACAATGCGCGCGCAACACGCTCGTGCTGCCGTCCCACGGCCGGCCGTTCCGTGGGCTGCAGCGCCGCATCCAGGTGCTGCGCTCACACCACATGGAGCAACTCGACAACCTGCGCGCGGCCTGCCGGGAATCGCGGTCTGCTTACGACCTGCTGCCGGTCATGTACGGACGGCCGCTGCGCGGCTACCACCGCTTCCTCGCGCTAGGCGAAACCGTTGCGCACCTCAATTACCTTTGGCACAACGGCGACCTTGCGCGTACCGTGGACGACGCCGGCCGTGTCCGTTTCGTGGCTGGTTGAGGAGGCAAGCATGGATCTATCTGCAGCGACGGTCTGGTGGGTGCTGGCAGGAATTGCGGTCGCGGTCGAACTGTCCTCGGGCACGTTTTACCTGCTGATGCTGGCACTCGGTCTCGCGGCCGGGGCGCTCGCCAGTTACCTCGGGTTCGGCGTGCCGTCGCAGATCGTCATTGCCGGCATCGTCGGCGGCGGCGCTACGGCGTTGCTGCATTGGCGGCGCCTCCGCGGGGTTCCGGTCGCGCCGGCTGCGCAGAATCGTGACGCGAACCTCGACATCGGCGAGCGCGTGTACGTGCAGGAATGGGCGGCGAACCGCACCGCGCGCGTGCAGTATCGAGGCTCGCCCTGGGAGGCGCGCCTGGCACCGGGTGCGCCGTCGGCTCCGGGCGAGCACCTGGTCAGCGCCGTGGAAGGCAACTGGCTGGTGCTCGAGCCGGCGCCGCGGCGGTAAAAGACATGGCAATCGAATCCAGGATAGGGACGGGCTGAACATGGAAATCGCACTCGTGTTCGCGGTCATCGCGATCATTTTCATCATGCAGACGATCAAGATCGTGCCGCAGCAGCACGCCTGGGTCGTGGAGCGGCTCGGCAAGTACGACCGCACGCTGACCCCGGGCCTGAGCTTCGTCGTGCCGTTCATCGAACGCGTCGCCTACAAGCATTCGCTCAAGGAAGTGCCGCTCGACGTGCCGAGCCAGGTCTGCATCACCAAGGACAACACGCAGCTGCAGGTCGACGGCATCATCTACTTCCAGGTCACGGACCCGATGCGCGCGAGCTACGGCTCGAGCAACTACGTGCTGGCGATCACGCAGCTGGCGCAGACGCTGTTGCGCTCGGTCATCGGCAAGATGGAACTCGACAAGACCTTCGAGGAGCGCGATGCGATCAACGCGTCGGTGGTGAGTGCGCTCGACGAGGCGGCCGCCAACTGGGGCGTGAAGGTGCTGCGTTACGAGATCAAGGACCTCACGCCGCCGCAGGAGATCCTGCGTTCGATGCAGGCACAGATCACGGCCGAGCGCGAGAAGCGTGCGCTGATCGCGGCCTCGGAAGGCCGCAAGCAGGAACAGATCAACATCGCGACCGGCGAGCGCGAAGCCTCCATCGCCCGCTCCGAGGGCGAGCGCCAGGCCGAGATCAACAAGGCGCAGGGCGAGGCATCGGCGATCGTGGCGGTGGCTGATGCGACCGCGGACGCGATACGCAAGGTCGCCCAGGCGATCCAGCAACCCGGCGGCGAGCAGGCGGTGCAGCTGAAGGTGGCCGAAAAGGCCGTTGAGGCCTACGCCCAGCTCGCGCAGAAGAACAACACGATGATCGTCCCCGGCAACATGGCGGAGGTCTCGTCCCTGATCGGCACGGCGATGGCGCTGATGAAGGTCAAGACGCCCTGAGGCTTGCTGGCCCGGGGTGCGCCCGGTCCAGTATCCTGTGCAGTCCGCCCCACGTCCGAACCGGTCGATCATGCAGGAACGTTACGAACCGTCCGTCCTCGAGCCGCAGGCCCAGGCCTACTGGGACACGAGCGGCAGCTTCGCCGTCGCCGAGGACCCGTCCCGCCCGAAGTACTACTGCCTGTGCATGTTCCCGTACCCGAGCGGGCGCCTGCACATGGGACACGTTCGCAACTACACGATCGGCGACGTGATCACGCGCTACATGCGCATGCAGGGCCACAACGTGCTGCAGCCGATGGGCTGGGACGCTTTCGGCCTGCCCGCCGAGAACGCGGCGATGGCCAACGGCGTGCCGCCCGCGCAGTGGACGTACGACAACATCGCGTACATGAAGCGGCAGCTGAAGTCGCTCGGCTTCGGCATCGACTGGTCCCGCGAGGTCGCGACCTGCAAGCCCGACTACTACCGCTGGAACCAGTGGCTGTTCCTGCGCATGCTCGAGAAGGGCATCGCCTATCGCAAGACCGGCACGGTCAACTGGGACCCGGTGGACCAGACTGTGCTCGCGAACGAGCAGGTCATCGACGGCCGCGGCTGGCGCACGGGCGCGCTGGTCGAGAAGCGCGAAATCCCGATGTACTACCTAGGCATCACGAAGTACGCCGAGGACCTGCTCGGCGCGCTGCAGGGGCTGCCGGGCTGGCCCGAGCGCGTGAAGCTGATGCAGGAGAACTGGATCGGCCGCTCCGAGGGCCTCGAGATCGAGTTCGAGGTCGAAGGCGGCGGTGCGCTCGGCATCTACACGACGCGTCCGGACACGCTGCTCGGCGTCACCTACATGGCCGTCGCGGCGGAGCATCCGCTCGCGCAGCGAGCTGCCAGGGACAATCCCGACCTGCAGCAGTTCATCGCCGAATGCCAGCGCAACGGCGTCACCGAAGCCGCGCTCGAGACCATGGAGAAGCGCGGCATGCCGCTCGGCATTCACGCGATTCACCCGATCAGCGGCGACCGCATCCCGGTCTGGGTCGCGAACTTCGTGCTCATGGGCTATGGCACGGGCGCTGTGATGGCCGTTCCGGCCCACGACCAGCGCGACTACGAGTTCGCGCGCCGCTACGGCCTGCGCATCCATCAGGTCATCCAGCCGTCCGACGGTTCGCTCGCGCAGATCGACGACGGCGCGTACCTCGAGCACGGCACCCTGATCAACTCGGGGCAGTTCGACGGCCTGGACTTCGACGAAGCGTTCGATGCGTTCGCCAAGCTGTTCGAGGCGCAGGGCAAGGGCAAGCGCCGCGTCAATTTCCGCCTGCGCGACTGGGGCATCTCGCGCCAGCGCTACTGGGGCTGCCCGATCCCGCTGATCCACTGCGGCGATTGCGGCGTGCAACCCGTGCCAGACGACCAGTTGCCGGTCGTGCTGCCGGAAGATCTCGTGCCGGATGGCAGCGGCAACCCGCTCGGCAGGAATTCCAGGTTCCTCGAATGCCAGTGCCCGAAGTGCGGCAAGCCTGCGCGCCGCGAGACGGACACCATGGACACGTTCGTGGACTCGAGCTGGTACTACTTCCGTTTCGCCAGCGCGAACAACGACCGTGCGATGGTGGACGACCGCGCGCAGTACTGGCTGCCCGTGGACCAGTACATCGGCGGCATCGAGCACGCGATCCTGCACCTGCTGTACTCGCGGTTCTGGACCCGCGTCATGCGCGACCTGGGCCTGACGCAGGTCGAGGAGCCGTTCGCCAACCTGCTGACGCAGGGCATGGTGCTGAACGAAATCTATCTCAGGAAGCCCGCTGAAGGCCGCATCCAGTACTTCAACCCCGCCGACGTCGACGTGCAGACGGACGAGAAGGGTGCGCGCATCGGCGCGACGCTGCGTGCCGACGGGCAGCCGGTCGAGAGTGCCGGCATCGGCACCATGTCGAAGTCGAAGAACAATGGCGTGGATCCGCAGGCGCTCGTCCAGCAGTACGGTGCCGACACGGCACGGCTCTTCATGATGTTCGCGGCCCCGCCCGAACAGACGCTCGAGTGGAGCGATGAAGGCGTCGAAGGCGCGTTCCGCTTCATGAAGCGCCTGTGGAAGGCCGTGCACCAGCACGTGCAGGGCGGCCCGCTCGAAGCGTCGCTCGACAAGGCCGCGCTATCGCCGGCGCAGCGCGACATTCGCCGCCAGGTGCACGAGACGCTCGCCAAGATCACGAACGACATCGGCAGGCGCCGCACGTTCAACACCGCAATCGCCGCGGTGATGGAACTCATGAACGGGCTCGCGAAGTTCGATGATCGCAGCGCGCAGGGTCGCGCCGTCGTGCAGGAGGCCCTCGAGATCGTCGTGCTGGGCCTGTCGCCCGTCGTCCCGCACGCGTGCCACGCGTTGTGGAAGGAGCTCGGTCATGACGGCGCCGTGATCGACGAGCGCTGGCCGCAGGTGGATGCGGGTGCGCTGGTGCGTGACGCGATCGAAGTCGTGGTGCAGGTGAACGGCAAGCTGCGTGGCCGCGTCACGGTGCCAGCCAGCGCCGACGAGGCGCAGGTGCGCGAAGCGGCCCTCGCCGATGAGGGCGTGCAGAAGTACATGGACGGCAAGCCGATCCGGAAGTTCGTGTACGTGCGCGGCAAGCTCGCTAACGTCGTCGTGTGAACGCCGTGCGCGCGCCGATGTTGACTTGGGTGACGTTGGCGAGCTTCGTCGTGCTGCTGATGGGTTGCGGCTTCCACCTGCAGGGCAGTGGGGCGCTGCCCGAAACCAGTCGCAAGGTGCGCATCGTCACGGCGGACGAAGTGACACCGTTCGCCGTCGAACTGCGCCGGGCCATCGAGCGCTCAGGCGGCCAGCTCGCGAACACTTCCGCCGAGGCGGACATCGTGATCCGCATCCAGCGCGACCGCAGCGGCCGTCGGGTGCTGTCGGTCTCCGCACGCAACACGCCGCAGGAGTATGAGATCTACTACTCCATCGAATACTCGGTGGACCGCGGCGGCCAGGAAGTGCTCGAGAGACAGCCCCTCGAGATGGTCCGCAACATGAGCTTCGAGGACTCGCAGCTGCTTGCGAAGGACCGCGAGGAGGCCATCCTGCGCGAGGCAATGGCGCGGGACATTGCGATGCTCGTGACGCGCCGGCTCGAATCGCTCTGAGCGCCGTCGGGGATCAGCGCGCGAACCGATCCGTCGCCGACACCAGCTCGTGCGTATTGCCTGCCTCCATTGCCGAGTGCCCCGCGTCCGGCACGACGCGGAAGTCAGCTTCTGGCCAGGCCGTGTGCAGGTCCCACGCGCTGCGCATCGGGCAGACGACGTCGTAGCGGCCCTGCACGATCACCGCCGGAATGTGGCGGATCCTGCGCACCCCGCGCAGCAACTGGTCCTCGCGTTCGAAGAAGCCCTGGTTGACGAAGTAGTGGCATTCGATGCGAGCCACCGCGATGGCAAAATCATCTGCGTTCCAGCTGGCGATGTTCTGCTCGTTGACGAGCAGGTAGCTCGTTGCGGCCTCCCATTCGGCCCACGCCTTCGCGGCTTTCAGCTGCACTGCGCGGCTGCGGCTCGTGAGCCGCTTGTAGAATGCGCCGACGAGATCGCCGCGTTCGGCTTTCGGGATCGCAGCAAGGTAGTTCTGCCAGTGATCCGGGAAGATCGCGCTGGCGCCGTGCTGGTAGAACCAGTGAATCTCCCAGTCGCGCAGCATGAAGATGCCGCGCAGCACGAGTTCGGTAACGCGCTTCGGGTGCGTTTCTGCATAGGCCAGCGACAGCGTCGAACCCCACGAGCCGCCGAACACCAGCCACTTCTCGATGCCGAGGTGCTTGCGCAACAGTTCCATGTCCGCCACGAGATGCCACGTGGTGTTGTCCACGAGGCTCGCGTGCGGCTTGCTGCGGCCGCAGCCGCGCTGGTCGAACAGCACGATGCGGTACTTGCGCGGGTCGAAAAAGCGGCGCGAACTCTCGCCGGCCCCTGCACCCGGGCCGCCGTGCACGAACACCGCGGGCTTGCCACGCGGATTGCCGCATTCTTCCCAGTAGATTTCGTGCTCGGGCGCGACTCGTAACCAGCCGCTGCGGTAGGGCTTGATATCGGGGTAGAGGGTGCGTCGAGCAGGGGATGCCATGCGGAGGCTCCGTGGAGGCGGACAGTGCGGGGAATATAGCCGAGGGCGGGCGGCATGGGTTGGGGGCCGGGAGCTGGCCGGACACGCGCCAGCCGGTGGTGCGCCGCCGGTCAAGGCGGCATAATCTCCCGCACATGCCGAGCCACCCACAGGCGAGCTGCCCACCGCGGACACGCGCCGCAGGCCATTCCGCCCGGTGAGGACGACCCCCGACTCGTTCCAGGCGGCGCTGGCCAAAGGTCCGCTGCCGCGCGTCTGCCTCATCACGGGGGTCGAGCCCCTGCTGATCGACGAAGCCGCCACCGTGCTTCGCGCCAAGGCACGCGAGGCGGGCTACGGCGACCGCGAAGTCCATTTCGTCGAGCGCGGGTTCGACTGGGACACCCTGCTCATGGACGCGAACAGCCTCTCGCTGTTCGCCAACCTGCGGCTGATCGAACTCAAGCTGCGCAATGCTCCGGACGCGGGCGCGGCGAAGAACCTCGTCAAGCTGGCCGCGAGCCCGCCCGCCGACACGGTGCTGCTGGTCACGGGAGAACTCGAACCCAAGTCGCAGAAAGCGGCGTGGGTCAACGAGTTCGAGCGCCAGGGCACCGTCGTCGTCGCGCCGCCAATGACTCGCGACCGACTGCCGGAATGGATTTCCCGCCGGCTGCAGAAGCAGGGCGTCACGCTCCAGCCCGAGGCGGCCCAGCTGCTCGCAGATCGCGTCGAGGGCAACCTGCTCGCGGCGCAACAGGAGATCGAGCGCATTGCATTGCTGAAACCCGGCGCGACGCTCGATGCCGACAGCGTTGCGGAACTCGTTGCCGACAATGCGCGCTTCGACGTGTTCGAACTCTCGACGGCCGCGTTCCTCGGCAATGCGCCGCGCGCGCTGCGCATTCTCGAAGGCCTGCGTGGCGAGGGCCGCGAGCCGCCGCTGATCCTGTGGGCACTGCTCAATGACTTGCGCGCCGTGTCGCGCGTGCTGCAGCGTGAGCCCAATGACCGCAACATCGACGGCATCTTCCGCGCCGAGCAGGTGTGGGGCAGCCGGCAGGGGCCGGTCCGCGTCGCCGTGCAGCGCCTGCGACGCGCGGAAATCGACTCGCTGATCGTCGCCGCCGCGCGCGCCGACCGCGTCGCAAAAGGCAGCCTGCGCGGCGAGCCCTGGGTCGAGATCACGGGACTCGTCGCGCGCATTGCCGGCGTCAAGCTCGCGACCGCATGACGGCGACGCACCCCAGCGCACCGCTCGGCGTCTTCGGCGGCACCTTCGATCCGATCCACTTCGGCCACCTGCGCACGGCGTTCGAAGTCCTGCACGCAGCCCGTCTGCGCGAGGTGCGCTTCGTGCCTGCGGGTGATCCGCCGCACCGCGAGCCGCCGCGCGTCGATGCTGCCGAGCGGCTCGATCTCGTGCGTGCGGCCATCGCGGACCAGCCGGGTTTCGTCGTCGACGATCGCGAGGTTCGACGGGCAGGGCGCTCCTACAGCGTGCTCACGCTGGGCGAACTGCGCGCCGAACTGCCCGACGTACCGCTCTGCCTGATTGTCGGCATGGACGCATTTCTCGGCCTGCCGACGTGGCATCGCTGGACCGAACTGCTCGAACTGGCGCATTTGATCGTCGCGCCGCGGCCGGGCTGGATCGCGCCGGACGACGGCGTGCTCGGCAACCTGCTGGCGGAGCGGCGCGCGCTCGACCCAAGCGAGCTGCACGCGTCGCTCGCCGGCCGCATCCTGGTGCAGCCCGTCACGCAGCTCGAGATTTCTTCCACGGAGTTGCGCGAACTGCTCGCCGCAGGCCGCGACCCGCGTTACCTGGTGCCCGATGCCGTGTGCGAACGGATCCGTCGCACGGCGTGTTATACGGTTTCCCAACCCGAGAGGTGAGCATGGCAGCCAAGCGTCCGTCCCGATCGTCTTCTTCCAAGTCGACTGCCCCCCGAGCCGCGACTCGCAAGGCGCAGGCCAGCAGCGCCGCTCAGCGCCGCGCGCCGGCTGCGAAGGCCAAGGCTCCGGCCAAGGCTCCGGTCAAGGCGCGAGCGAAGGTGGCGAACAGGAGCGCCGCTGCCAGGCCGGTCGCGAAGGCAACCAAGCCCGCCAGACCGAAGGCGCCGCCGGCGCTCGCGCAGGTGGTGCTCGACGCGCTTGCCGACATGAAGGCGGTCAACGTCAAGGCGATGGACGTGCGCGGCATCACCGACATCACCGACACGATGGTCGTTGCGAGCGGCACGTCCGACCGCCATGTGAAGTCGATTGCGGACCGCGTGGTGCAACGCTGCAAGGAGGCGGGGTTCCGCCCGTATGGCATCGAGGGCGAACGCGACGGCGAGTGGGTGTTGCTTGACCTCAACGACGTCGTGCTGCACGTGATGCTGCCGCGGGTGCGCGAGTTCTACGCGCTCGAGAAGCTGTGGGAGGGGAGCGCCGCGCGGCGCGCCTGAGGATCGGGAGGGGCTCCGGCCGGACCGGGGTCGCTGGAGTCACCCGCATGCGCATGCGACTGCTCGCCGCAGGGACCCGGATGCCGGACTGGGTCAACGCGGGCTTCGAAGACTACGCCGGCAGGCTGCGCGGCGATTACCGGCTCGAACTGACCGAGATCCCCCTCGGTGAACGGGGTGGCGGCGACGTGCGGCGTGCCGTCGAGACCGAGGGCCGTCGCATGCTGGCGGCGGCTGGAGAGCGGGCCTACCTGGTCGCCATGCAAGTCGGCGGCAAGGCGCTGACGACCGAGCAACTGGCCCGCTGGCTCGAGGACCGGGCCCGGGAGGGCGATTCCCCGGTGTTCTGCATCGGCGGCCCGGACGGGCTGGCACCGGAGGTGGACGCCCAGGCCCGGCTCCGCTGGTCATTGTCGGCACTGACCCTGCCCCACGGCTTGGCCCGTGTGGTGGTCGCGGAAGCGCTGTACCGAGCCGTCAGCCTGAACAAGGGCCTGCCTTACCACCGGGCCTGAGGCAACTGCGATCCCCTCGATGGACACGGACCGTCCGGCACGATTCAATTCCTCTTTTGGCACCTACACTTACGGCCGCGAGGCAGCCCCATGCACCCCTATCCGCACCTGTACACGGTCCAGGCGACCGCCGAACCGACCGGCGACGTGCCGCTGACCGCCGCCGGCCTGCCGGCCATCGCCACTGCCCCGCCGGCCGAGTTCGACGGACCGGGCGATCGCTGGTCGCCCGAAACTCTGCTGTGCGGCGCAGTGGCCGATTGCTTCCTGCTGAGTTTTCGCGCGGTCGCCCGTGCCTCGAAGCTCGACTGGAATTCCCTCGACTGCAGTGTCGACGGCAAGCTCGAACGCGTTGACGGCCGCACGTTCTTCACCGAAATCGTCGTGCGCGCGACCTTGCGCGTGCCCGCGGGCACGGATCCGGATCGCGCCACCAAGCTGCTCGAGAAAGCCGAGCACGTCTGCCTGGTCAGCAACTCGCTGGTGGCGCAGCGCCGCCTCGACCCGACGGTCATCGTGGGCTGACGCCGCATGGCGAGCGACGGACCCGCCATCTACCTGGCGTCCGCCTCGCCGCGGCGCAGTGAGCTGTTGCGCCAGATCGACGTGACGCACGCGGTGCTCCCCGTGGATATCGACGAAAGCCCGTGGCCGGGCGAGAAGCCCGCGCACTATGCGCTGCGGCTCGCCGAGCAGAAGGCGCGTGCCCTGTGGGAGCAACTGCCGGTCGCGCAGCGTCGGCCGGTGCTCGCGGCCGACACCACGGTGGCGCTGGGCGACGAGATCCTTGGCAAACCCGTTGACCACGACGATGCCGTCCGCATCCTCGGCCGCCTGTCCGGGCGCGAGCACGAGGTGCACACCGCTGTCGCCGTGCTGCACGAAGGCGGCGCCGACGCACGTGTCAGCACCAGCACCGTGGCCTTCCGCCCGCTCACCCGGGCGGAGATCGACTGGTACTGGCGCACCGGCGAACCTGCCGACAAGGCCGGGGCGTATGCCGTGCAGGGGCACGCCGCCGTCTTCATCCGCCGTCTCGCCGGCAGCTATTCCGGCGTGATGGGGCTGCCCCTTTACGAGACCTGGGAACTGCTGGCTCCGCTGCTGGGTCTGAACAGGAACTACACCCAGGCACCATGACCACCGAAATGATCGTCAACGTGAGCCCGCGCGAGACGCGCGCGGCGCTGCTCGAGAACGGAGTGCTGCAGGAACTCTTCGTCGAGCGCGCTAGCCGCATGGGGCTGACGGGCAACCTGTACAAGGGCCGGGTCTCGCGCGTGCTGCCGGGAATGCAGGCGGCCTTCATCGACATCGGGCTGGAGCGCACTGCTTTCCTGCACGTCTCCGACATCGTGCAGCCGGCGGACGCCGAAGGCTCGGGCGACGAGACGCGCACCGAGAACATCCGCGAACTCGTCAGCGAGGGCGGCGACATCCTGGTGCAGGTGCTGAAGGATCCGCTCGGCACCAAGGGCGCGCGCCTCACGACGTTCATCACCATTCCCTCGCGTTATCTCGTCTACATGCCCTTCGGCCATGGCGTGGGCATCTCCGCGCGTATCGAGACGGAGGAAGAGAGACTGCGGCTGCGCGAGCTGATGCAGTCGTTCGTCACGCCCGGCGCGGCGGGCGGCTACATCGTGCGCACAGCAGCGGAGGGCGCGGCGGTCGAGGCGCTGCGCGCCGACATGCTGTTCCTGCGCAAGCTCTGGGAAGTGCTCTCGACCAAGGCGGCAGGCACGCGCGCAGGCACGCTGGTGCACGAAGACCTGCCGCTGCCGCTGCGCCTGATGCGCGACCTCGTCGGCGAAGGCGTGGACCGCGTGCTGGTCGATCACGAACGGACCTGCGAACGCATGCAGGAATTCGCCACGACGTTCATGCCCGCGCACGGCGCCCGCATCGAGCGCTACACCGGCAACCGGCCGCTCTTCGACCTGCACGGCGTGGAGGAAGAGGTCCAGCGCTCGCTCGAGCGCAAGGTGCCACTCAAGTCCGGCGGCTACCTGATCATCGACCAGACCGAGGCGCTCACGACGATCGACGTCAACACCGGCGCGTACGTCGGGCACCGCAACCTCGAGGAGACGATCTACCGCACCAACCTCGAGGCGGCGGTCGCGATCGCGCGGCAGCTCAGGCTGCGCAACCTGGGCGGCATCATCATCATCGACTTCATCGACATGGAAGAAGAGGAGCACCGCAAACAGGTGCTCCAGGCACTGGAGAAGGCGCTCGCCAAGGACCACGCCAAGACGCACGTCTCAGCCGTGTCGCCGCTCGGCCTGGTCGAGATGACGCGCAAGCGCACGCGCGAAAGCCTGGCGCACCAGCTCTGCGCGCCGTGCCCCGCATGCGAAGGTCGTGGCTTCGTCAAGACGCCGGAAACCGTCTGCTACGAGATCTTCCGCGAGGTGCTGCGGCAGGCCGGGCAGTTCGACTTCCAGCAGCTCATGGTGCTGGCGCATTCCGACATCATCGAGCGCCTGCTCGACGAGGAGTCCGCCGCGCTCGGTGAGCTGGAGGTGCTGGTCGGCAAACCCATCCGCCTGCAGACCGAAGCGCTCTACCTGCACGACCAGTACGACGTGGTGCTCATGTGACTTCGACCCGGTGGTGGCGCCTCCTCGCGGGCACCGCGGCCGGTCTGCTCGTGCTGGTTGCGCTGCTGCTCACGGCGCTCCGCATCGCGATCGCCTACGTGCCGCAGAACGAGAAGAAGCTGCGCACGTGGATCGAACGCCAGACGCACATGAAGCTCGAGTACTCGCGGCTCGACACGCGGCTGCGCTGGTATGGACCCGAGGTCGTGCTGCACGACCTGAGGGTGCTCGACGAAGACCGCTCGCAGACGATGTTTGCCACGCGTGAAGGCACGGTCGGGCTCGACCTCTGGAATTTCCTCCGCACGGGTCAGTTCGTCGCGGGCCGCATCAGCATCCTCGAGCCGCGCGTCACGGTCGTGCGCCTGGCCGACGGCCGCATCAGGCTGCTGGGCCTGCGTGAACGCCCCGCCGACCGCCCGCCCTTCGATCTGGACCGGCTCCCGGCAGGGCGCGTCATCATCGACGATGCAGTGGTCGTCTATCGCGACCTCAAGACAGGCCGCACGCCCGTCGAGTTCACCAACCTCGACGTGCAGTTGCGCCGCGATCGCGACTTCGTCGTCATGGAAGGCAATGCGACTCTGCCGCAGATGCTCGGCACGCGGGCCGAGTTCAGCGTGCGCCTGAAAGGATCGCTCGACGCGCGTGAGCATCTCGACGCCCGCGTCGAGGTCGATGCGGACATGCTGCGGCTGGCCGGCCTCAAGGACTTCCTGCCGCCGCAGGTGGCGATGCCGACGTCGGGTGCCGGGCCGGTGCGCGCCGTGCTCGCGCTGCGGCAGGGCCGGGTGTCGAACCTGCGCTGCGGGTTCAAGCTGCGCGACGTGGTCCTGCAGTTGCCGGCAAGGTCCGTGCCGACGATCGAGGCCGTTCGGGTCACCGCCCCGCGGCTCGAACTCGCGGCTGGCACCAGGATGAGCTATCCGACGGTAACCAAGCAGATCGTCCAGCGCGCGCCGCCGCCGCTGCCCGCCGAAGCACGTTACGGCGCGTTCGAAGGCGACGCCCGCCTGCGCCAGGAGAACGGCGAGTGGGTGTTCCGTGTCGAAGGCCTGCGCACCCAGTCCGGCGCCGCGGGGCCATCTGGCGACACCAACGTCTGGGGACGCTGGAGCGGCAAGCCGGTCTCGCGTTTTGCGTTCGAACTCAACGTCGACGGCCTCGACCTTGCGCCCGCCTGGCCCCTGGTGCTGGCGTTCGCGCCTCCTTCGTTCGACCGCTTCGCTGGACTCGCCCCCACCGGACGGGTGCAGTCACTGCGGGTGCAGATCTCGCGTGAGCGCGCGGGCCTGGCGCCGTCGTTCACGGTCAAGGCTGACCTGGCCGCAATCGGCGTGCAGCCGCATGGACGGTTCCCGGGCTTGACGGGGGTGTCGTTGAAACTCGACGGTAACGACCAGGGCGGCAAGCTGCAACTGCGCGGCGAAAAGCCGGTGTTCGAGTGGCCGCGGCTCTTTCGCGAACCGCTGGCGCTGGAGCGCGTCAGCGCTGACGGCGGTTGGCGGCGGGAGGGCGCGGCCTGGATCGCCAGCGCGAAGGGCGCACAGGTCGAGCACCGCCAGGGCCGCGCCAAGGTGGATGTGGAGTTCAGCGTCGAGAAACCCGGCGTGTCGCCGATCCTGACGCTGAATGCCGAAGTGCCCGAGGTCGACGTCTCGCTCGTGCCGAAGGTCGTGCCGGTCGGCCGCCTGCGCGAAAGGACGATCGCATGGCTCGACCGCGCCTTCGTCCGCGGCATGGCGACCAATGGCCGATTGAGTTACCACGGGCCGGTCAGGAAGTTTCCGTTTCGCAATGGCGAGGGTGAGTTCACCGCGACCGCAGACGCGCACAACGTGACGCTCGATTACTACCCTGGATTCGCGCCGCTCACCAACGCGGCGGGTTCGGCCAGGTTCCACAACGCCTCGATCGAGGCAACGGTCGCCGCAGGCGAGCTCGGCGGACTCAAGCTCTCGCAGGCGAAGTTCCTGATGTCGGACTACAAGGCGCCTGTGCTCGAGATTGACGGCAAGGCGGCCGGCGATCTTCAAAAGGCCCTCGCCTACCTGCAGACGAGCCAGCTCGGGCCGGTCATCGGCGAGCAGTTCATGGGACTCACCGGCAGCGGGCCTGCGCAGTACGACGTGCAGCTCACGCTGCCGGTGATTTCCGACGAAGCGGTCGCGGAGTTGCCGGCACCACCGCCGCCCCGCGACTACACCGTGCGCGCGATTCTGGACGGCGTGACCGTCGCATTGCCGGCCCTGCGCGCACCGGCCCAGCGCGTGAATGGCACGTTCGAACTGCACAACTACGACGTAAAGATCGCCGGCCTGCGCGGCACGATCCTCGACGGCCCGTTCGAACTGTCGGCGAGCCCCGGCCGTCTCTCGCGCGATCTCGAAGCGGCCGTGGACCTCACGGCGAAGGGTCGTGCCAGTGGCGCGAAGCTGCCCGCATTCATCGGGCTGCCGTCGACGATCACGATGAGCGGGTCCACCGACTGGGAGCTGCAAGGCCGTATCGAAAAGCGCCGCAGCGATGGCGCCTGGCCGCTGGTGTTCGACGTCGCGAGCAACCTGGGCGGACTCGTGATCCAGGCGCCGAAGCCTTTTGCCAAGGCCGCACCCGAGACACGGCCGACTCGCGTCCGGCTGGAGATCCCGGGATCGCGTGCGAACGACGTCACGCTCGAGTCGGGCAGTGCGCGCGCCCTGCTGCGTTTCGCGGCGCGCGACGACGGGTGGCGTCTCGAGCGCGGCGCGGCACGCTTCGACGCACAACCGGTCTCGCTGCCGTCGCAGCCTGGCTTGCTGGTCACCGGCGACTGGCCACAGTTCGACCTCGGTGAATGGCTCGCGCTGTCGAACACGACCGCGGGCGGCGCGACCCGTGGCGGCGGCCCGCGCCTGATGGAGTGGCTCGGCCCCGTGGACGTGCACCTGGACCGCGCGACGGTCTTCGGCTTCGAGTTCCGCGACGTGGTCGCGAAGCTGCGCAGTGAGGGCGAGGACTGGCACATCGCCGTCATGGGCCCGCAGGCCGAAGGCCAGGTCACGGTTCCCGACGACCTCACGCGCGGACGGCCAATCGTGCTCGACATGAAGGTCCTGCAGCTCGTGAGCGAGGAAGTCGCCGCGGGCACGACGGCGGGTGCGGCGGCCAGTGCGGGGCTCGATCCGCGCACGCTGCCCGCAATTGCCGCGAAGGCCGAGGACTTCAGCTGGCAGTCCCGGCACTTCGGCCGGCTCGACGCGACGATCTCGCGCGAGCCCCGCGGCCTGACGTTCGACTCGATCACGACGACCGCGCCGGCCTTCGACATTACCGCCAAGGGCAGCTGGTGGATGGAGCAGGACGGGCCGCGCACGCGGCTCGAGGCGCAGTTCAACAGCACCGATTTCGCCGCTGCGGCAAGGGCGCTCGCCTACCGCGACGCGATTGACGCGAAGAAGGCCCGGATTACGGCCAGTCTGTGGTGGCCCGGCGGACCGTCGACGGACGTGCTGCGGACGATGGACGGCACCCTCCGCATCGCGTTGCAGGACGGCCGCTTACGTGACATCGAGCCAGGCGCGGGCCGCATGCTCGGACTGCTCAGCGTGGCGCAGCTGCCACGGCGGCTGTCGCTCGACTTCCGCGACGTCACTGGCGAGGGTCTCGCTTTCAACAGCGTGCGGGGCGATTTCGAGGTGCGCGCCGGCAATGCGTACACGCAGAACCTGCTGCTCAAGGGGCCGGCCATCGACATGGGGATCGTGGGGCGCACCGGACTCGGGGCCGAGGATTACGACCAGACCATCGTCGTGAGCGGCAACCCCACCGGGCCGCTGGCCGTCGCCGGCGTCCTTGCGGCCGGACCCGTGATCGGGGCCGGCGTGCTGGTGCTGTCACAACTCTTCAAGGACCAGCTGCAAGGCCTGACCCGCGCCTATTACCATGTGTCCGGCCCGTGGGCCGCGCCCGTCGTGCAGCGAATCTCCGCGCCGGCGGAGAACGAAGCTGCCGCGGACAAGGCCGAGGTACCAGGAGGGAGCTTGCCGTGACCCGTGTCGCCGCGATCCAGATGACGTCCTGCGCCAACGTCGGCCGCAATCTTGCTGTCGCCGGCGACTTGCTGCGGCAGGCCAAGGCACAAGAGGCAGTGGTCGCCGTGCTGCCGGAGAACTTCGCATTCATGGGCCGAGGCGAAGCGGACAAGCTCGCCGTGGCCGAAGATCACGGCTCCGGGCCCATCCAGGATTTCCTGTCGGGCATCGCGCGCCAGCTCGGATTGTGGATCGTGGGTGGCACGCTGCCGCTCAAGGTTCCCGGCGAGTCGCGCGCGGCCGCCGCCTGCCTCGTCTACGACGCGGCAGGCCGCGAGGTCGCTCGCTACGACAAGATCCACCTGTTCGACGTGGACGTGCCCGGCAAGCTCGAAAGCCACCGCGAATCCAGGGCCGTGCGGCCCGGTTCGCAGGTGGTAACCGTCGATACCCCTGCTGGCCGCCTGGGCCTCGCCGTCTGCTACGACGTGCGTTTCCCCGAGTTGTTCCGCGAGTTGCTGGCCCAGGGGGCGGAATGGTTCACGCTGCCCTCGGCCTTCACCGTGCCGACGGGCAGGGCACACTGGGAACTGCTGCTGCGCACGCGCGCAGTGGAAAACCTCTGCTACCTGGTGGCCCCGGCGCAGTCGGGATTCCACGAGAACGGCCGTGAGACCCACGGCGATTCGCTGATCGTCGAGCCCTGGGGCCGCGTGCTGGCGCGATTGCCGCGCGGCACGGGCGTGATCACGGCAGAATTGGACCTCGCGCGGCAGCGCCGTCTGCGGCAGGATTTTCCTTCCGTCGATCACCGCCGGCTCGCCGTCACCGCGCCCAGCAGGGAATAATGGAACAGAACATTCCGCCGCCGCTCTTTGCCCCGCAATCCGCCGCACTCACGGCCGGCGCCGCCGCCCGCGATCCGCTGGATGTCGCTCGCGCTGCGCTGCTCGGACCGGCCGAACTCGACGAGAACCGCGTGGCCAGCGTGCTCGGCGACGTGATGGGGCACGCGGTCGACTACAGCGACATCTACTTCCAGCTCACGCGCGAGGAGTCCTGGGCGCTGGAGGACGGCATCGTCAAGGACGGCGCCCACAGCATCGAGCAGGGCGTGGGCGTGCGCGCGCTCGCCGGCGAGAAGACCGGCTTCGCCTACTCCGACGAAGTGATGCTGCCCGCGCTGCTCGAAGCAGCGCACGCCGCGCGAGCCATCTCGCGCTCCGGCTCGGGCGGTGCGGTGCAGGCGTGGCACGCCACCGGCGGTCGCCGGCTGTACTCGGCCGTCGATCCCGTCGAGACGATGGCCGACGACGACAAGGTCAAGTTGCTCGAGCAGATCGACCGCGAGGCACGCGCGCTCGATTCGCGCATTACGCAGGTGATGGCGAGCCTCTCGGCCTCGCACGACACCGTGCTCGTCATGGCGAGCGACGGCACGCTGGCTGGCGACGTGCGTCCGCTGGTGCGGCTCAACGTCAGCGTGATCATCGAACAGGACGGCCGGCGCGAGCAGGGTTATGCCGGCGGCGGCGGCCGCTTTGCCTACACGGAATTCCTCGCATCCGAACGCTGGCGGTTGCTGGTGAAGGAGGCCGTGCGCACCGCACAGGTCAACCTTGAAGCCGTGCCGGCACCGGCGGGCACGATGACGGTCGTGCTCGGCGCCGGCTGGCCCGGCGTGCTGCTGCACGAAGCCGTGGGCCACGGGCTCGAAGGCGACTTCAACCGCAAGGGCACGTCGGCTTTCAGCGGCCGCATCGGCCAGCAGGTCGCGGCCCGTGGCGTCACGATCGTCGACGACGGCACGCTCGCGGCACGCCGCGGCTCGCTCAACATCGACGATGAGGGCACGCCTACCCAGTGCACGACACTGATCGAGGACGGAATCCTGCGCGGCTACCTGCAGGACAAGCTGAACGCGCGTTTGATGGGCGTGAAACCCACGGGCAACGGCCGGCGCGAAAGCTTCGCGGCGCTCACGCTGCCGCGCATGACCAACACCTACATGCTGCCCGGCCAGCATGCGCCGGAGGAAATCATCGCCACGGTCGACAAGGGACTGTATTGCCGCAACTTCGGCGGCGGACAGGTGGACATCACGTCGGGCAAGTTCGTGTTTTCCGCGAGCGAGGCTTACCTGATCGAGAACGGCAGGATCACGCGGCCCGTGAAGGGCGCGACACTCATCGGCAACGGGCCGGAAGTCATGACCCGTGTCTCGATGGTGGGCAACGACCTCAAGCTCGACGACGGAGTCGGCACCTGTGGCAAGGAAGGGCAGGAAGTTCCCGTGGGCGTCGGCCAGCCTACGCTGCGCGTGGACGCGCTGACGGTCGGCGGCACGGGCTGACGCCATGTGGCTGCCGCGCCCGGTGTACGAGGCCATGCCCTATGCGGCGATCGTCGCCGGCGCAGGGTGCCTGGCGGCGGCGTGGTGGGTGGAGCATTCGCCGCGCAGCCTGCTGTTCGTCGCCGGCGGGGCGCTCGTTACGATCGGCGCGCTGCTCTGGATGAGGCGGCGCGATTACCGCGCCACGCAGTCGGATTACGACCCGCGCGCAATCGACGAATAAGACGACGCGTCGCGTTCCTCATCGTCGGCGTCGGGGTCGTCTTCATCGGTCTCGTAGTCAGAGTCCTGCAGCACGGTCGTCATCGTCGCGCGGGGGTCTTCGTCCGGCTCGGACGGCAGGTCGGCGCGCGAGTAGGCGAGCTCGTGCAGGCCGACCTTGATGACGTCGCCGGGCACGAGCTTGTGCTTGCGCACGCGCTTGCCGTTCAGGAACACGCCGTTGGTGCTGTTGAGATCCTCGACGACGCAACCGTCGATCGACGTGACGAGCTGCATGTGGTGGCGGCTCACGAACTTGCTGTCCACCTGCATGTCGTTGTCGGTCGTTCGCCCGATCACGAAACGCCCCGGCACGAGCAGGGCCCGGTCGAGCTCCACCCCCTTCATCGTCAGCACGATCTGGCCGACCGGCGGCTGCAACTGCGGCGCCGTGTCGTCAATCCGCGTCGTCGGCAGGTTGGTGTGCGTACGGGCCGCGTACTCCTGCCACTGCAGTTCGCCGAGGGCCTGCCGCACGGTCTCGACGTCGACCAACTCGAGGTCCTGGCCGAACGCCGCAAGCAGGCAGGTGTCGCAGAGCGTATTGGTCAGGCGAGGGATGCCGCCCGTGTAGCGGAAGATGAGCGGATACGTGTCCGGCGCGAAGAGTTCGCGGTCCACCACGCCGGCGACGGCGAGGCGATGGCGGACGTATGCGCCCATTTCCTCTTCGGTGAGCGCGGTCAGGTGGAAACGCAGCCGCACGCGCTGGCGCAGCTGAATGAGTTCGTCTGAATCGAGCTTCGCGTTCAGCTCCGGCTGGCCGGCGAGGATGATGCGCAGCACCTTCTCCTTCGTCGTTTCGACGCCGGAGAGCAGCCGTACTTCCTCGAGCACCTTGTTGGAGAGGTTCTGCGCCTCGTCGACGATCAGCAGCACCTTGCGGCCATGCGCGTACTGCTCGATCAGGAAGTTGTTGAGCGTGGCGAGCAGCTCGGCCTTGCGCATGCGGAACGGGCTGAAGCCGAACTGCGCAAGCAGGCCCTGCAGGAACTCGATCGGCGAGACCTGGGTCTGGTTGATCTGGGCGACGACCACGTCCTGGTCGATTTCCCTGAGGAACGACTCGATCAGCGTGGTCTTGCCGGCGCCGATCTCGCCCGTGATCACGACGAAGCCGTCCGTGAACCAGATCGTCGACTCCATGTACGCCTTGGCGCGGGAGTGAATCTGGCTCGGAAAGAGGAATGCCGGGTCCGGGCTGAGCCGGAACGGGAGTTCCTTGAGCTTGAAGTGTTCCAGGTACATCGTTGTGCTCGATTCCCCTGCGTACTATACGGGAGCCGGTGGGGGACGAAACCGCGCGCTCCGTCACATTAAGCCAGCCGGCCATGGCCCGGCCCGGGGGCCGGCAGCCCGTCGTTCAGCGCGGCGGGAGCTTGCGCAGGACCTTGCGGACCAGTCGGTCGCGCTCGACGGCGCTCGTCGCGACGACCGTGCAGTGCCCGATCTTGCGGCCCGGGCGCGGCTCCTTGCCATAGTCGTGCCAATGCACGCCGGGCAGCGCCAGGATGGCGTCGCGGGCTGGCAGCCGGCCGATGAAGTTCAGCATTGCGCAGTGGCCGACCGGGCTTGTGTCGCCCAGCGGCAGGCCGAGGATCGCGCGCAGGTGGTTCTCGAACTGCGAAGTGGCAGCGCCTTCGATGGTCCAGTGTCCCGAGTTGTGCACGCGCGGTGCCATCTCGTTCGCGACCAGCTTGCCCTTGCGGACGAAGAACTCGATCGTGAGCACGCCCGCGTAGTCGAAATGCCGGAGCACGCGCCTGAGGAGGACTTCGGCCGCCTTCTGCAGCGCCGGGTTGCGGTGCGGAGCCAGGGTCACGCGCAAAATGCCGTCCCGATGCGTATTGGCGACAATCGGGTAGGCGCGCATTTCGCCCGTCGTACCGCGCACGCCGACGATCGACACTTCACGTTCGAAATCGATGAAACCTTCGAGGATCAGCGGCGCACTGCCGAGAGCGTCCCACGCGGGCTCGATGTCGGCGGGCTTGCGCAGGTAGCGCTGCCCCTTGCCGTCGTAACCGAGACGCCGCGTCTTGAGCACGCAGGGCAGGCCGAGCTGCTTCACGGCCGCGCGCAGGTCGTCGAGCGAATCGACCGCGCAGAACGGAGGCGTCGGGATCCTCAGCTGCGTGAACAGCTGCTTCTCGAGCAGGCGGTCCTGCGACACTCGCAACGCCTCGACAGGCGGCCACACCGGGCGTGTCGCCGCGACTTTCTCCAGCGCCGCGACCGGCACATTCTCGAATTCGTAGGTGACCAGGTCGACCTCGGCCGCGAGCCGTTCGAGGCTGCGTGGATCGTCGAACGCGCCGGTGACGATCGGAGCGACCTGTCCACCGGGTGAATCCGCGGTGGAATCCAGGAACACGAACTGCTGCGCGAGCGGATAGCCCGCGAGGGCCAGCATGCGTCCGAGCTGGCCCGCTCCGATGATGCCGATCTTCATGTGGAGATGATCGGGGGGCTGCGCGGGTCTGGCTGGGCCAGGACCTTGTCGGTCTGCGCGGCCCGGAAAGCATCCAGCGCGGCGCGGATCCGCGGGTCAGTGTTGGCCAGGATCGAAGCGGCCAGCAGCGCCGCGTTGGTTGCGCCCGCTGCCCCGATGGCCAGCGTGCCGACAGGGATGCCGGCCGGCATCTGCACGATGGCGAGCAGGGAATCGAGGCCGTTCAGGGTCTTTGACTGCACGGGCACGCCGAGCACGGGCAGCGACGTCTTGGATGCGCACATGCCGGGCAGGTGGGCCGCGCCGCCGGCTCCCGCGATGATGACCTGCAGGCCACGTTCGCGCGCGGTGGAGGCATAGTCGAACAGGAGGTCGGGTGTGCGATGCGCGGAGACGACGCGCACCTCGTGCGGGACGCCGAGACGCTCGAGCATCTCGGCTGCGTTCTTCAGGGTGTCCCAGTCGGACGTGGACCCCATGATGATGCCAACGAGCGGTTTCACCGGGCCATTGTACAGATGGCCGGGAAAATCGCTAAGTCTGCGGCTTTTCGAGCGCTTCCCGCAGGCGCCGGAACAGCTGCCGGGAGGCCGCGGGCGGCCGTGAGGCGGCCTGTTCGGCGCGGGCCTGCCGGGCGAGCGACCGCAACTGCTGCAGGGAGGCGGGATCGACATGGCCGGCCAGTTCCGTCCACGCCGCGGGCTCGTCGGCCACCAGCCGCTCGCGCCACTGTTCCAGGACGTGCTCCCGGCGCACACGCTGGCGGTCCATTTCGCTGCGCCGCTCGAGCGTCGCGCGGATGGGTTCGACGTCCACGCCGCGCATCACCTTCGCGATGTACATCTCCTGCCGCAGTTTCGCGCCGTGGCTGGTGATCTTGCGGCAGGCCATGACGGCGTCGTAGAGCTTTTCCGGCAGGGCCATCGCCTCGAGCTCGGCGGCCGGCAGCTCCACGAGCGCGACGCCGATGTCGCGCAACTCGCGGTCCTGCCGCTTCAGCGCGCTCTTGCTCGGGCCTTCAGCGAGGCCCTGCTCGTCGGCCTCGTCGTGCCTACCGCCGTCTTCGCCCGGAAATGCGTGCCTGCGCGCCATGAATCCGCCCTTTTTCGGATGCTAGCACGCAGGGCGGAGGACTGGACCGCTGCTAGAATCGCAACCCTGCCCGAGGGCACCCTGACCATGGACGCCGCCGCACGATGAGCACGACTGCTGTCCCCACGGACCATTCCCCGGCACTGACCGCAGACGGCGCCGACCTGCTCGCACTCGTCGAACTTGCGCTCAGTGAAGCCCGTGTCCTCGGCGCGAGCCAGGCCGAGGCTGCGATCAGCATGGACGTCGGGTTGAGCGTCAGTGCGCGGCTCGGGGAGGTCGAGACCATCGAGTACCAGCGCGACCGCGGCATGGGCGTTACCGTGTACTTCGGCACGCGCAAGGGCAGCGCGAGCACGGGCGACCTCGGCGCGAATGCGCTGCGCGAGACCGTCGCCAAAGCCTGCACGATCGCGAAGTTCACGGCGGAGGACCCCTGCGCGGGCCTGCCCGATCCGGAGGACCTCGCGCAGGACGTGCCGAACCTCGACCTCTCGCACCCGTGGAACATTTCGCCGGAACAGGCGTGCGAGATGGCGATCGCGTGCGAAGCCGCGGCCATGGCCGTGGACCCGAAGCGCATCACCAATTCCGAGGGCGCGGCCGTCAGTACGCACCGCGGGTTGCGCGCGTATGGCAACTCGCTCGGTTTCCTCGCGGCCTATCCCGGCACCGTGCACAGCGTGAGCTGCTCGGTGCTCGGCAGCGAAGGCGAGCAGATGGAGCGCGACTACTGGTACAGCACGTTGCGCGACTGGCGCGAGCTGGAATCCGCGGCAAGCGTTGGCCGCCGCGCGGGTGAGCGGACGGTCGGTCGCCTTGGCGCGCGCAAGCTCCCGACGATGAAAGCGCCGGTGCTGTTTTCGCCGGACGTTGCACGCGGCCTCATCGGGCACTACATCGGCGCGATACGCGGCGGCAGCCAGTATCGTCGCTCGTCGTTCCTGCTCGACGCTGCAGGCCAGAGGGTTTTCCCGGACTGGTTCGCGTTGTCGGAGCGCCCCCACCTGCAGAAAGCGCTGGCGAGCGCGCCGTTCGACCACGAAGGCGTCACGACGCGGGACCGGGAACTCGTCGAAGGCGGTGTGATGCTCGGCTACGTGTTGAGCACGTATTCGGCGCGCAAGCTCGGCCTGCGCACGACCGGCAATGCCGGCGGCACGCACAACCTGCTGGTGCACGGGCGCGGCCGCGATTTCGACGGCATGCTCAAGCTCATGGGCCGCGGCCTGTACGTGACGGAACTGATGGGGCAGGGCGTCAACGGCGTGACGGGCGATTACTCGCGCGGCGCGGCCGGCTTCTGGGTCGAGGACGGGCGCCTGACGTACCCGGTGCACGAAGTGACGATCGCCGGCAACCTGAAGGACATGTACCAGAAGATCGTCGATGTCGGGTCGGACATCGACGTCCGCGGCGGAATCCGCACCGGGTCGATACTCATCGAAGAGATGACCATCGCCGGGGAGTGAGGCTTCCTCTCCGGCTTCTGCGGGAGAGGTCGACCCAGGCGCCGTGTGCTAGGCGTTCGATCCGACATGTCCTGTCGCGCTCGGAAAGGCAGACCCGCGCGCGCCAGGACATGTCGGATCGAACACCTGGGTCGACCTCTCGAGCTCAAGCGGTATTACGGAGAGAAGGCCGACGGATTCGCGTCGGGAGACAAGGCACAGCCAGGCGGAGGTTCGAGGGCCAAGTCGGCCTGCCGGATCGCCCGGCCCGGGCTCTGCGCCCGCGGTAGACCGATCAGTGACTTTGGGATAAGAAAGCAGACGTTCGCGTAGGCTCACCATCGGCCACGTGCAGACGGTCGCCACAGGCCGCATCCCGGTTGCCATTGGCTTTAACGTATATACGTATATACAATAAGCCGTGCCCATCAGTTTCGACCCGCGAAAGAATGAGCGGAACATAGCCGAGCGCGACCTGTCGTCGAGCTGGTCGAGGAGTTTGAATGGGACAGTGCGCTTGTCGTCGAAGACGTACGTAGGGACTACGGCGAGCGACGATTCCAGGCACTGGGCATGATCACGGGCAGACTGCACGCACTGGTGTTCACTCCGCGTGCAGGGAGCGTTCACGTGATCAGTCTCCGCATGGCAAATCGACGTGAGATCAGACACTATGAAGCGCAAGACAGTTAAAGCGCGGACAGATCGCAGAGAACCCCGAGTGGAAGAGGGCCACGTTCGCGAAAGCGAAAGCCGTGCCAGTGAGATTCTTCCGGAATTGTTTGGGGCGCCCGCCGCAAGGCGACTGCTGAAGCCACGTGGACGGCCGAAGTCTGGAACCGCGCGGACGTCGATCTCGATCCGCTGCCACCGGACACATTAGCGAGATGGAAGGCTTCGGGTCCGGGGTGGCAAACCCGAATGGCTGAAGCATTGGATAAGGCGATTCGACGGAATGCAGCCTAACCCGCAGTCGCGTAAATCACGTGCGACCGCAGCGGGTCGAAATTCCCCGTTGATCGTCCGCTATCGGGGACGGACCGCACGGGTGGAAATTCAAGATGAAAGGCGACGAAAAACGCGAGTGCGGGTCGCCACGCGAAGATCGGAAAATCCTCGTGACAATTTCCGCTTGGTCCGACTCTGTGTTGCGCTTTCGACACCAGTTTGATCGGTAACGCCATCTCCCAATCCTTAGTCTGCCTGCTGGCTTGTGTACTGAACTCCGTAAATCGGCTTCAGTGGGAGTGGGTCGGATGAGGGCGGCGCGGAATTACATGCGCCGTGCGATCTTTCCCGGCTCTGCGGGAAGGGGCGCTCAGGCGCGTGATGTCGGGCGTCCGATCCGGTGTGTCATGGCGCGCGCGTGTCTGCCTTTCCAAGCGCGACAGGACACACCGGATTGGACGCCAGGACCCTAAAGCGTTCTAACGCGTCCTCTCCCGCAGAAACGGGAGAGGTGCAGGTCACAGCGCGCCGATGAAATCCTTCTTGCCGATGCCCACGCCGCAATGGCGCAGGATCGCGTACGTCGACGTGCAGTGGAAGTACACGTTCGGCGTCACGTACTCGAGCAGGTACTGCAGGCCCGGGTAGCTGACGTCGCCCGTCGGGCGCTTCAACACGATGGTCTTGTCCTCGGTGCCGTCGATCTGTCCCGGCTTGAAGCTCTCGAGGTAGGCGATGCACCTTTCGACGCGTGCGACGAGTTCGCCAAATGTCGCTTCCTTGTCCTCGTACGCAGGGATTTCGACGCCGGCCAGGCGCGACGCGCAGCCCTTGGCCATGTCGGTCGCAATCTGCACCTGCCGAGTCAGCGCGAACATGTCGGGCGCGAGCCGGTAGTTGAGCAGCACCGCCGGATCGATCTTGCGCTCCGCGGCGTTCGTCTCGGCCTTCTTCAGGATGGCGACCAGGTTGCGCAGGGCGCGGGCAAAGACGGGGACCGAGGCGCGGTACATCGAGATCTGCATGGGTGTCCTCCAGAAGGGGGGCGAGTCTAACCCACCACTTCGCCGGCGCGGGGCGATTCGGGGTTGCGCAGCAGGTCGCGCAGCGTCGTCTGCGACAGGCTGGCGCGCATCGCGTCGTCGGCCAGGCGGGCGGCATTGTCGGCCGGGGGCAACCGCCTGGGCTCGGGGCTGCGCGGGTTCGGCGTTTCATGCCGGACAGCGTCGAGGATTTCTGCGAGCGTGATGCTGCCGAGGTCGCGGCCCGGGGCCACGGTGTCGTCCTCGGCCGTGAGCACGAGGCCGCGGTGCTCCAGCAGCGACAACTCGCCGTCGAGCACCGACGCGGGCACGTCCATGTGGTCGGCGAGGTCCGACACCTTCCAGCGCGGTCCGCCCGCGACGAAGCGCTCGCCGAGCAGGTACATCGCGCCCAGCGCGATGCGTTCGCGCAGCGCGCTGGTGATTGGAATCTCGCCGTGACCGGTGCGCAGGTGCTCCGGGTGCTGCACGTAGAAGCTCAGCTGCCCGCCGAGCAGCATGATCAGCCAGCTCAGGTGCAGCCAGACCATGAACAGCAGCACGATCGCGAAGCCGGCATAGATCGCCGCGGCCTGCGTCGCGTACACGGCGATGCGAGTGAAGATTGCGCCGACGCCGACCCACGCAGCGCCGCCGAACAGGGCGCCGATGAACGCCGCACGCCAGCGCACGCGCGTGTTCGGCATGTAGATGTACAGGAACCAGAACAGGCCGATGATCAGCAGGTATGGCGCGTAGTGACCGCGCAGACCCTGCGTACCGGCCAGCCCCGAGACCCGCGCCATCATGGCGCTGGTCTCGATGCGCGTCAGCAGCACCATCGCGGCAACCATCAGGACCGGCCCGACGAGCATGATGACCAAGTATTCGGTAACGCGCCGGGCGAGGCTGCGCGGCCGCTCGACGTGCCAGGTGAAGTTGAGCGCACCCTCGATCTTTTCGATCATCACGATCACGGTGTAGACCAGGATCACGAAACCGACCGTACCGAGCACCGTCGTCTGCGCGTTCTCGACGAACTGCATGAACTTGACCGTGAGTTCGGTGCCTTTCTCGCCGAGTGGCCGCAGGAACTCTGCCAGCACGGGCTCGAGCTCGCGGTGGTAGCCGAAGGCCTTGAGCACCGAGAACGAGACCGCGACGACCGGCACCAGCGCGAACAGCGACGAATACACGAGGCCCATGGCGCGCAGGCCGAGGTCGCCGCCGAACAGGTCGCGCAGCAGCGCATAGGCGTACCGCAGCGGGGTCGCGACCAGCTGGACCACGCGGCTCCCGGTCTGCTCCGGCCAGTCGAACAGCCAGTGTTCGAAGCGATGCTGCAGCGTGCGGAAGGGGATGAGGGTGTCGGTCAAGAACAATCCAGTGGCGGTGGGCGGCGAAAGCGTTGCATGGCTTGCCACCGCAGGCAAGCTCAGACCGGTTCTCGGGCACAATGCCGTGACCCGGACGAATCCAGCCGGCAACCCGGCGGCACGAGGGCCTCCCGTTGACGATCAGTGGCCGAGCAGAAGCACGTTACCCGACCCGCATCGTCTGCCTGACCGAGGAGACGACGGAAACGCTGTACCTCCTCGGCGAGGAAGACCGCATCGTCGGCATCTCCGGCTTCACCGTGCGGCCGCCGCGGGCCCGCAAGGAGAAACCGAAGGTCTCCGCGTTCATCAGCGCGAAAATCGACAGGATCCTCGCGCTCGATCCCGACCTCGTGCTCGGATTTTCGGACCTGCAGGCCGACATCGCCGCGGAACTCATCCGGCACGGCGTCGAGGTGCACGTGTTCAACCAGCGCAGCGTCGCAGAGATCCTGCGCGTGATCCGCATGCTGGGCGGCATGATCGGGTGCGAGGCGAAGGCTTCGGCGCTGGCTGCTGGACTTGAACGCGGCCTGGACGCGATACGCGCCACGGCGGCCACGTTTTCGCGCCGGCCGCGCGTGTACTTCGAGGAGTGGGATGAGCCGCAGATCTCGGGCATCCGCTGGGTGTCGGAACTCGTCGGCATCGCCGGCGGCGACGACATCTTCCCGGAACTCGCAGCCTGCGGCCTGGGCAAGGACCGCATCATCGCCGACCCGCTCGAGGCCGTGCGACGCTCGCCGGACATCATCTTCGGTTCGTGGTGCGGCAAGAAGTTCTCGGCACGCAACGTTGCCGCGCGTCCAGGCTGGCAGGCCGTGCCGGCCGTGCGTGATCGCGAACTGCACGAAGTGAAGTCGTCGATCATCCTGCAGCCGGGGCCGGCCGCGCTGACCGATGGTGTGCGCGAACTGCATCGCGTGATCGCGGCGTGGGCGGCGAAGCGCGGTTGATCGTCGCGTAAGAGATTTTCAGGGCTTCCGCCCTGCGCCTGCCCGGTCCTATTCCGCGCTCATGGTCTCGCGCGCTTCGAGCATCGCGCGGAGGACCGCACAATGCTCGGCGACCCTTGCTCGAGCGGGCGCGCGACGAGGGTGGCGCGGTATGGGCGGTGAGATCGAGTGCGCCGCGCGCCAGACGCTCGAGCTGCGGCGCTCGACAAATCGCGCGAAAAAGGACCGGGCAGGCGCAGGGCGGAAGCCTGCGGCAATCTCGTGGCGTGGACTGCGCGGCAAGGGCGCAAGGCGCGACGGCCGCTGCAGTCGATTCTCAGTTCTTTCGCGACGCGCAACTGCAACGTCCCGCATCCTCCGCGACGGACCCGACCGGATGTCTTCCGGCGGGCCGTGCGCGGCATGGACGCCGCGCCCGGAGCCCCCACGGATGGGTTTACGGCGTCCCGCCGGGAGACATCCGGTCTGGGGCCGGCCGGTGGATGCCTGCGACGAGTTCCGTCAACGCAACGCAGCCGCGCGACTACGCGGTAAGCCGCCGCAGCGCTTCCTCGTACTTCTCGCTGGTGTGCTGGATCACGTGCGCCGGCAGCTTCGGGCCGGGCGCCGTCTTGTTCCAATCGAGCGTCTCCAGGTAATCGCGCACGAACTGCTTGTCGAACGACGGCGGGCTCGTGCCCGGCACGTACGTGTCCATCGGCCAGAAGCGGGACGAGTCGGGCGTAAGCGCTTCGTCGATCAGCGTCAGGCGGCCGTCATTCTCTTCGTCGATGCCGAATTCGAACTTGGTGTCGGCAATGATGATGCCGCGCGTGAGCGCATGCGCCGCCGCGAACCTGTAGAGCGCGATCGCCGTGTCGCGCACCTGGGTCGCGCGATCCGCGCCGATCACCCGGGCGATTTCTTCGAAACCCACGTTCTCGTCGTGATGGCCTTTCGGCGCCTTGGTGGACGGCGTGAAGATCGGTTCGGGCAACTGGTCCGCCATCCGCAGGCCGGTGGGCAGCCTGATGCCGCAGATCTCGCCAGTGCGCTGGTAGTCTTTCCAGCCGGAGCCAATCAGGTAGCCGCGCACTACGGCTTCGACCGGCAACGCCCGCAGCTTGCGGACGACGATTGCGCGGTCGGCGAGGCGGGCACGATCGCCGGCGTCCGGTACCACTTGCGCAAGATCCGCACGCGCAGGCGCGGCGAGGTGATTCGGCACGATGTGGCCCGTGCGCGCGAACCAGAAGTTGGAAATGCTCGTGAGTACGCGACCTTTGCCCGGAATCGGATCGGGCAGCACAACGTCGAACGCGCTCAGGCGGTCGGTGGTGACGATCAGCATGTGCCGGTCGTCGCCCGGGATAGCGTAGATGTCACGCACCTTGCCTTGGTGGATGCGCGTGAGGCCATGCAGGTTCGACTCGTGCATCGGCGGGGAGCCGCCGGCTGCAGAGCTTGCGGAGGGATTCGAGCCAGGCGTGGGCATGGACATGGTGGAGCCGCCGCTGCTGTTAATATGTCTTGATCGTCGGCCGCAGGGACGCAACGTCCTGGCCGGCCACCCATTGTAACGACTCCCGGGAAGGGGCACGTCCCCGCGAACATGCTCGAAGGCTGGCACGGCAAGATCCTCGGCGCGATCCTGGGCTACGTCATCGGCCGCGGGCTGCTGGGAGCCATCGTCGGATTCGTGCTGGGCCACCAGTTCGACGTCGCTGGCAGGCGCAACCGGGGTCGTTCTGCGTCCGGCAAAGGCACTGCCGACTCCGCCGAACTGCGCCGGGCGTTCTTCGAGGCCACGTTCCAGGTCATGGGCCACGTCGCCAAGAGCGACGGCCGCGTCACCGAGCAGGAGATCGACGCCGCGCGCGAGGCCATGCGGCGCTTCGCGCTGGCCGAAGCCGATCGGCTGCGCGCCATCGAGTGTTTTACGGCAGGCAAGCAGGCCGACTTTCCGCTCGAGCCGACGCTCGAACGCCTGCGCAGTCTCGCCGGTAGTCAGCCCGACCTGTGCCGCCTGTTCGTCCAGATTCAGCTCGAGGCCTCGATCAAGGGCAACGGCCTCGGCGACCGGCCGCGCGCCGTTTTCCAGCGCATCTGTCGCTCTCTCGGTATTTCCCAGCTCGAATTCGCGGCGCTCGAAGCCATGCTGCGCATGCACGCAGGTGATTACGGTTACGGTCCGGACGGCCGGCCGTCGCAGGGCCCGGGGTTCGGCACGCGCACGAATGCGCGCCTGGCCGACGCTTTCGAGGTGCTGGGCGTCGCGACGAGTGCCACGGACGCCGAGGTCACCAAGGCGTTTCGACGGCTCATGAGCCAGAACCACCCGGACAAGCTGGTCGCGCAGGGCCTGCCCGAATCGATGATCGCCGCGGCGCACGAGCGCACGCAGCGGATCCTGGAAGCGTACGAACTGGTGAAGTCTCACCGCGGCATCAAGTGAGGTTCGATATGACGACGAAGCAACAGAACCCGTGGATCGCGCCGTCGATCCTGTCCGCCGACTTCGCGCGGCTCGGCGAGGAGGTGCGCAACGTGCTCGCGGCGGGCGCGGACGTCGTCCACTTCGACGTGATGGACAACCATTACGTGCCGAATCTCACGATCGGGCCGCTGGTATGCGAAGCACTGCGCAAGCACGGCATTACTGCGCCGATCGACGTGCACCTTATGGTCAAACCGGTCGACCGCATCATTCCGGACTTTGCCAAGGCCGGTGCGAGCTACATCACGTTCCACCCGGAAGCGAGCGAGCACATCGACCGCACGCTCGGGTCTGATCCGCGAATGTGGCTGCAAGTCCGGGCTGGTCTTCAATCCTGCCACGCCGCTGCACTACCTCGACTACGTGCTCGACAAGGTCGACATGGTGCTGCTGATGTCGGT
>CAVOSA010000026.1:0-15552 GCA_963698735.1 uncultured Gammaproteobacteria bacterium
GACCTGCTTCTTGAGGTCTTCCAGAAGCGCTCGAGCATCGGCGGCCAGTCTTCCTCGCCGCGCGAAATGTTGTCGAGCTCGTCTTCCATCGCGGCGGTGAAGCCGTAATCGACGTAGCGCTCGAAATTGCCGGTGAGGAACCGGCTGACGATCTTGCCGAGGTCGGTCGGGATGAAACGCTTGTTCACCAGCTCGCAGTATTTCTTGTAGAGCAGCGTCTGGATGATGCTCGCGTACGTCGAAGGACGGCCGATGCCGTGTTCCTCGAGCGCCTTGACCAGGCTCGCTTCGGAATAGCGCGGAGGCGGCTCGGTGAAGTGCTGCTCGGTGTCGATCGCGAGCAGGCGCACCTTGTCGCCTTTCTCGAGCGCCGGCAGCAGGCGGTTTTCGTCGTCGTCGGGGTTCAGCGCGACGTCGTCGAAACTCTCGCGATACACGGCGAGGAAGCCCGGGGACAGCAGCGTGGAGCCATTCGCGCGGAACATGTTGCCTGGCCCCGCGGCGAGATCCACCGCCACGGTGTCGAAAACGGCGGCTTCCATCTGGCTGGCGACGGCGCGGCGCCAGATCAGCGTGTAGAGCTTGTGCTCGTCGGCTTCGATCCTGCCGGCGAGTTCTTCGGGCGTGCGCGCGGCGGACGTGGGTCGCACGCCTTCGTGCGCTTCCTGCGCGTTCTTCGACTTCGTCTTGTAGACGCGCGGCGAGTCGGGCAGGGCGGCGGAACCGTACAGCTTGCCGATCACGCTGCGGATCTCACCGATCGCCTCCATGCCAAGGCTCACGGAGTCCGTGCGCATGTAGGTGATGAGGCCGACCGGGCCTTCGCCGAAATCGATGCCCTCGTAAAGGCGCTGCGCGATGCGCATCGTGCGCTGTGCCCCGAAGCCGAGCTTGCGAGCGGCTTCCTGCTGCAGCGTCGAGGTCGTGAACGGCGGGGAAGGATTGCGCTTGCGCTGCTTCTTCTCGACGTTCGCGACCAGCAGCGTGCCGTTCGCATCGCGCTCGAGCTTCTGCTTCGCGGCGTCGGCGCCGCCGGCATCGGTAACGGTGAACTGTTCGACCTTCTGGCCGCCGAGCTGCGTGAGCTTGGCCGTGAAATTCGCGGAATCCTTGGCGGCCTGCGCGTCGATCGACCAGTACTCGCGCGGCTTGAACGCGAGGATTTCTTCCTCGCGCTCGCAGATCATGCGCAGCGCCGGGCTCTGCACCCGGCCAGCCGACGCGCCCGACAGTCCTGCCTTTTTCCACAGCAGCGGCGACAGGTTGAAGCCGACCAGGAAATCGAGCGCGCGGCGCGCGAGGTAGGCCTTCACCAGCTCGTCCGCGATCTCGCGCGGGTGATCGACGGCTTCCTGCACCGCGTTCTTCGTGATCTCGTAGAACACGCTGCGGTGGACGGTCTTGCCCTCGAGCGCTCCCGCTTCTGTCAGCAGCTGCTGCAGGTGCCAGGAGATCGCCTCTCCTTCGCGGTCGGGGTCGGTCGACAGGTACAGCGCGTCGGCTTTTTTCACGGCGCGCGTGATCGCGTCGACGTGCTTCTTGTTCTTTTCGATGAGTTCCCAGCGCATCGCGAACTGGCGCGTGGGGTCGACGGCGCCCTCCTTGGGCACGAGATCGCGCACGTGGCCATAGGACGCCATCACCTCGAAGTCCTTGCCCAGGTACTTCTTGATGGTCTTGGCCTTGGCCGGCGACTCGACGATGACGAGATTCTTGGTCATGTCCCTCAAAAAAACATGCCGCGGCAGTCCGCGGCAGGTCTGTAAGACGTTGTTCCGACGCCCTCACCCGCGCCATGCGCGACCTCTCCCATTGAGCTGGGAGAGGTGACGAGGGCTCTAGTGGATCGCTCCGCTGCGGTCCTCGAACACCAGGTCTTCCATGCGGGAGAACGCGGTCTCCTGCCCGGGCTGGCTGAAGAGCACCATCAGCACGACCCACTTCAGCTTGTCGATGTCGATCTCGTCGCCTTCGAGCGCCATCAGGCGGTCGATGACCAGCTCGCGCTGCGTCGGCGACAGGATGCCCACTTGCTCGAGGTGGACCAGGTAACCCCGGCAGTCCGTGTCGAGCCGCGCCTGTTCCAGCGCGGCAAACACCCGGATGGCTCGCGTCGTGGGCGTCGGGTGCAGGCGGTCCGGATCGGCCGCCAGTTCCTCGAGCCAGCAGAGCGCGCGTTCCACTTCCGATCCCGGGAACCCGGCCTTTTCGAGTTCGAGCTTCAGCGTCTCGCGGTCGGGTTCAAAGCCATCTTCCGTCTCGGCGTCGAAGTAGTTCTCGAACAGGTATATGAGAATGTCGAGAACGCCTTCCTTCATTACACCTTCCCCGGCAACCGGCGGCTGAAGCGCCCGCCCGGCTGCTGTTGTACCCGGCCATCGAGCTCGAGGATGAGCAGCATCGAGGCGACCGCACCGGCTTCCAGGCCCGTCCGGACCACGAGTGAGTCGAGGCCGGCCGGCTCGAAGCCGAGCGCATCTAACAGGATTTCATAGTCCTTGTCCAACAACGGGGGGCCGGAAACCGGCAGAACAGCATCATTTTCGACCATTTTTCGCTTTATTTCGCCGATTATAGGCCATATTTCGGCGAAGATATCGTCTGTAGTCTCGACCAGCCGGGCGCCCTGGCGCAACAGGCGGTGGCAGCCGCGGGCCATCGGGTTGTGGATGGAGCCCGGAATGGCAAACACCTCGCGCCCTTGCTCGGAGGCGAGGCGGGCCGTGATCAGCGACCCGCTCTGCAGGGCCGCCTCGACCACCAGGGTCCCGACGGAAAGCCCGCTCAGGATCCGGTTGCGTCTTGGGAAGTTCTGCTTCAAGGGCGGCGTGCCTGCCGGAAGGTCCGTCACCAGCGCTCCCTGCCGCGCGACGATTTCCCGTGCCAGCGGTTCATTCTCGCGGGGATAGATGGCGTCGAGGCCGCGGCCGACGACCGCCACCGTGCAGGATCCGGCGTTGAGCGAGCCACGGTGTGCGGCTGCATCGATGCCGAGTGCGAGTCCGCTGGTGATCACGAACCCTGCCTGCGCCAGGTGCGCCGCGAACTGCACCGCGGTATCGCGACCGAGTGCGGTCGGATTGCGGCTGCCGACGATGGCCAGCTGCGGCAGCGACAGCGCGGTGACGTTGCCTTCGACAAATAGCACCAGCGGCGCGTCCTGGATCTGCGCGAGCAAAGGTGGATAGTCGGCCGAGCCCCAGGTGACGAGCGTTCGATTGGCCGCGGCCTGCAGCCACGCCAGGTCTGCTGCAATGCCGGCTGCATCCGGATGCCGCAATGCACTGATCAAGGCCTTGCCCAGCCCGAGCGAGGCGAGTGCGGTTGGCGGTTCAGCTGTCAGGTCGACCGGCGAGGCACCCAGCCCCAGCCAGTCCTGCAGTTGCCCCGCGTGCAGGCCCGGCGCGCGCGCAAGAGTCAACCAGCGTTCGGGATCGTCCATAAGCAAAGAGCCTACCGGGCATCATTCCCGGCAGGCTCCTGCATATCTGCGGTGAACGCAGAGAACTGCGTCCGGCCTTGGCGTCAGTGCGCGAAGTCGGTGCTGCCGCCTTCCTTGTGGCCGTACCTCGGGCTCGCGATGAAGTCGCCGCGACGGATCACCTGCGACGACTGCACCACGAGGCCGTAGCTCATGCGGTCCTTCACCGTGAACAGCAGGACCGTGGCGCTGCGCTCGTCCGGCAGGCGCACCCGATCGTAGTTCGCCGTGTAGGCCGACCAGTTCTGGCGGTCAAAACGGTCGCGGACCAGTTCGCCGCGGTAGAACACGCCCAGCAGGTTGCCGGGGGCGAGGCCATGACGCTTGCCACGATTGACCGCGACCACCTGGTACTTACCGGCGACGTACACGCCGTCGACGATGGCGATGATCTGGCCGAGGATCGCGTCGTTCGACGGCGCCGTCAGCACGAAGTCCGCGCCGAACTCCGCCTGCGCCGGGAAGACCCTGTCGCCCTGCAGGATCTCGCGGCCGGTCTCGACGACGCGCATGTGCGTGAGCGGCTCCTCGCGCTGCATCTTGAAAATAGACTGATCGCCCGGCACCACGGCGCCCGAGGACTGGATGACTTCGCCGAGGCCCGCGAAATGCCCGATGTAGCCGAGCAGGTCGCCGTCGTCCGGGTCACGCAGTTGCTCGCCGACGTTGATGATGTTGTAGCGCATGCCTGCCGGCGGATTGTCGAGCCCGCGGCTGTAAACCTCGTTGGTCGTCGAGCCGACGATGTGCCGGTCGCGCATGCCGACGATGTACGGCGAGTTCCGGACCTCGTCCCGATCGAGCAGGCTCGGGCGGCCGACGAAGTCCATCAGCAGGTCGTAAGGGATCGCGCGGATCGCGCCACTGAGATCGGAGGTGCGCATCTCAGGGGACAGTCGCATGGTGCTCGCAGCTTCGAGCGAAACGCGCGGCTTGCCGTCGACGTAGCTGAAATTCAGCACGTCGCCCGGAAAGATCAGGTGCGGGTTGCGGATCGATGGGTTGACGTACCAGATCTCCGGCCAGTACCAGGGATCGTTGAGGTACATCGCCGAGATGTCCCACAGCGTGTCGCCTTGCTTCACGACATAACGCTCGGGCGCGTTCGGGGAGATCGGCACCGACATCGAGCGGCCGGATTCGGCCTGCGCCATTGCCGCCGGCGGGACGGCGATGCCCGCCCCCATGCCGGCCACGGCAGCAGCGAGCAACAGTGCATGCATCCAGCGCCGCGGCTGCAGCGACGTGGACGACTCAGGTCGAAGGTTACGATCCATCCCTCTCTCCATCGGGTATCGGGGTCGCGACCGTCGCCTTATAATCCGGGCTGCCCGGCGGCCGCTGCCGACCACGTCTCAGTCGTGTCATGCCGTTGGACGGCGACGGGTGTCCAACGGCCGGTTGTCGGTCATTAACTTCAAGCGTGGCTTAACTTTAGCAGTATTTTCAAAAGAATGGCGAAGCTCACCATCCTTGAATATCCAGACCCTCGACTGCGTACCAAAGCGACGCCCGTCGAGCGCGTGGACGACGAGCTCCGGCGGCTGATCGACGACATGCTGGAGACGATGTACGCCGCACCGGGGATCGGCCTGGCGGCCACGCAGGTCGACGTCCACCAGCGGCTCGTGGTCGTGGACGTGAGCGAGGACAAGACCCGGCCCATGGCGCTCGTCAATCCCGAGATCATCGAACGCTCCGGCTCGCTCGAGGTCGAAGAAGGCTGCCTGTCGGTGCCCGGTATATTCGACACCCCGACCGCGCGCTCCGAGAGGGTTCGCGTGCGCGCGCTGGATCGCAACGGCAAGCCTTTCGAGCTCGATGCTGACGGGCTGCTCGCGATCTGTATCCAGCACGAGCTCGACCATCTCGAAGGCAGGCTGTTCGTCGACTACCTCTCCGAACTAAAGCGCAACCGCATTCGCAAGAAGCTCGAGAAAGAAAAGCGCAGCCGGCCGGCGACGCCCGAACGCCTCCGCACTCCCGCGATCTGATGCCCGCACTCCGCATCGTATTTGCCGGCACGCCAGAGTTTTCGGTGCCGGCGCTGCAGGCATTGCACGACGCGGGGCACGCGATCGTCGCGGTCTACACGCAGCCCGACCGGCCGGCGGGGCGCGGACGCGAACTGGCATCCGGCCCGGTGAAGCTGCGCGCGTTGTCACTCGGCCTCACCGTAGAACAGCCGCCGACGCTGAAGTCGCCGGACGCACAGCAGCGCCTCGCGTCCTATGCACCAGACCTGCTGGTCGTCGTGGCCTACGGGCTGATTCTGCCGCAGGCCGTGCTCGATATTCCGCGCCTTGGTTGTCTCAACATTCACGCGTCGTTGTTGCCGCGGTGGCGCGGGGCGGCGCCGATTCAGCGCGCCGTGCTCGCGGGCGACGAGCGCACCGGCATCTCGATCATGAAGATGGACGCCGGCCTCGACACCGGACCGGAACTGCTGCGTCGCGAGCTTGCGATCGGACCGCGTGAGACCGGCGGCGAACTGCACGACCGCCTGGCTCCGCTTGGTGCGCAGGCCATCGTCGAGGCCGTGCAGGGCTGGGCGTCGGGGACGCTGCGCGCCACACCGCAGGCCGCATCCGGTGCGACATATGCTGCCAAGATCCGGAAGGACGAAGCGCGAATCGACTGGTCGCGTTCCGCCGTCGAGATCGACCGGCAGGTCCGGGCCTTCAATCCGTGGCCCGTCGCGGAAACCCGCCTGGCAGGCGAGCAAGTGCGGATCTGGGACGCACAGCCCTTGGCAGATGCTGCGACTTCGTTGCCGCAGGCTGCGCCGGGGGAGATTATGACCGCTACGGAGGGTCGCATCGTCGTCGCGACCGGGCAGGGACTGCTCGAGCTGCTGACGTTGCAGTTTCCGGGCCGCAAGCCGCTCAAGGCGCGTGACGTGCTCAATTCACGCACCCTGGCGGGTGGTCGCTTCGGCGAGGCATCGGCATGAGTGTCGCCACCGGCCCGGCCGGGGTGCGCGCGTCGGCCGCGAAGATCGTCGCTGCTGTCATCGACGAGGGCCGTTCGCTCGACGACATGCTCGCCGCCGAAGATGACGAAGGCTCCGCGCGCGGCCTGAAGCGCTCGCTGTGCTACGGCACGCTGCGCTGGCACGTGCGGCTCGCCGCGATACTGAACGCGCTCGCCACGCGGTCACCCGACCAGCTGGCGCCGCGCCTGCGCGCGCTGCTCGAGATCGGCCTGTTCCAGCTGGTTTCCGGCGAAACGGCGGCACATGCCGCGGTGTCGGAGACCGTCAGCGCTGCGCGGGTGCTCGGGTTCGAGAAGGCGGCCGGGTTCGTCAACGCGATCCTGCGCCGGTTCCAGCGCGAGCAGGCCGACATCCTGCACGCGATCGACCGCGACGTTGCCCTGCGCACCGCGCATCCGCGCTGGTTCGTCGACGCCCTGCGCGGCGATCGGGGCGAGGCGGCGCTCGCCGCACTGGACGCCAACAACGCCCATCCGCCGTTGTGGTTGCGGGTAAACACGATGCGCGGCGATGTCGCCCGGGCCACGACCGAACTGGAGGCCGCGGGGTTCACCGTCGCCGCGCATCCGTTCGCGCGCAACGCGCTGCAGGTCTCGCCGCCCGCCGACGTGCGTTCGCTCCCGGGGTTCGTCGAGGGTCGACTCTCCGTGCAGGACGCCGCGGCGCAGCTGGCGGTGGACCTGCTCGAACCGCAGGCAGGCGAGCGCATCCTCGATGCCTGTGCGGCCCCCGGCGGCAAGACCTGCCACATCCTGGAGCGCACCGGAGGACAAGCCCAGGTCACCGCCGTCGACATTGCCGAACACCGACTTACGCGCATCCGGGAGAACCTCGAGCGCCTAGGCCTGCACGCCCAGTTGCTTGCGGCCGACGTGGCCAGCGCGGCGGGCTGGTGGGACGGCCGGCCCTACGATCGGGTGCTGCTCGACGTGCCCTGTTCCGCCACCGGCGTGATTCGTCGCCACCCCGACATCAAGGTGCTGCGGCGGGCCCGGGACATTCCAGCCCTGGCTCGGCAGCAGGCGGGGCTGCTGGCCGCGGCCTGGGGGCTGCTCAAGCCGGGCGGGCGTCTCCTCTATACCAGCTGCTCGGTGCTGGCTGCCGAAAACGAGCGCGTCGTCGCGGGGTTCCTGGCCCGCACCCCCGGGGCCCGTGACCTGACGCCGGAACTCACGCGCGACTGGCCGGCCCGCCCCCCCGGCGCCGGTCCGGGGTACCAGGTCCTCCCCGGCGAGGCCGGCATGGACGGCTTCTATTATGCTTGCCTGAGCAAGCCGCTATGATTGTTGGGAATGAGCTACAGGGTCTCCTCCGTTGCCCGCAAACCGCCGTATTTGGCGCGCTGCGCCCTATGGATGGCGCTGTGCTTTATTGCAACGATCGCGCCCGTCGCGGACGCGGCGGATGAGTCGAAGCTCAAGCTGCGCGAGGTGCAGGCCGCGATTGACGAGGGCGTCTACGAACTCGACGCGAAACTGGATCTCACCTTGCCCGAGGGCGCGCGCAAGGCGATCGAGTCGGGCCTCACGCTGCGGCTGACGTACGAGATTACCGTCGACCGTGTCCGCCGCTACATGCCGGACGACGGCGTCGCTGCGCTCGAGCAGCGCTACGAGGTGAGCTACCACGCGCTGAGCCAGCGCTACCTGGTCAAGAACCTGAACACTGGCGAGCAGCAGGATTTCGGTTCGCTGCAAGGCGCGCTCGACCGTGTTTCTGAACTCCGCGGACTGCCGGTTCTCGACACCGCGCTCATCTCTGACGGGCCGGCCTACGAGGGGCGCATCCGCGCCGTGCTGGGGCTCAACACGGCACCCGACGTGCTCGGATGGCTGCTGTTCTGGACCGACGACTGGAGCGCCGAGAGCGAGTGGAAGAAATGGACGCTCCGACCCTGAAGCGTGCCGCCTCGGCGGTGACCATGGGCCTCGGCGGCCTGCTGTGGCTTGCGGCCATCCTGTTCATGGCGCAGACCGCGCAGAACTCGGAACAGTTCAGCCGGCTGCATCCATGGATCCTCGCGATCAACATTGCCGGCCTCGTGGTGCTGCTTGGCCTGCTCGCCACGAAGCTGACGCAACTCATCCGCGACTGGCGCGGCCACGTCATCGGCTCGCGGCTGAAGGCGCGCATGGTCTGGATTTTCGGCGTGCTCGCCACGCTGCCGATCCTGCTCGTGTACTTCTTTGCGGTGCAGTTCCTGAACCGTGGCATCGACAGCTGGTTCAACGTCGAGATCCGCAAGAGCCTGGACGACGCCCTGGTGTTGTCGCGGTCCGCACTGGAAGTGCGCATGCGCGAGCACCTGGCGGACACGCAGTTGATCGCCGACGAGATCGGCCTGGCGGGCGCCTCGATGCCTGGCCTGCTCGAGTCGATGCGCCGCCAGGTGGGCGCCATCGAACTCACGGTCGCCACCGAATCCGGCTCGGTCATCGCAGTCAGCAAGGGCCTGTCGTCGGACATCGTGCCGGAGGACGTGCCGGACGAGGTGCTGCTGCAGGTGCGCCAGGGCCAGCCGTTCGTCAGCCTCGAGCCGCAGCAGGAAGGCGGCTACCTGATCCGCACTGCAGTGCCCATGGGTGGCACGCCGGTGCCGGGCCAGGAGCGCCTCGTGCTGCAGTCCATGTATCCGGTCGCCGAGCGCTTGGGCGCGCTCGCCGACACGGTGCAGGCCGCGTACCAGCAGTTCGGCGAGAAGGACTACCTGCGCAGGCCGCTCAAGGCGAGCTTCATCCTGACACTGACGGTCGTGCTGCTGCTCTCGCTGCTCGCGGCATGGTACGGCGCGATCTTCACGGCGCAGCGGCTGGTGCAGCCGATCCAGGACCTGGTGCAGGGTACGCGCGCGGTCGCTAAGGGTGACCTCGACACCAAGCTGCCGCTGACGTCGCACGACGAAATGGGTTTCCTCGTGCACTCGTTCAACGACATGATCAAGCGCCTGCGCACCGCGCGTGAGGAGCAGCGCCGCGCGCAGCTGGCCGCCGAAACCGAACGGGCGAACCTGGCCGTGATTCTTGCCCGCTTGTCGACGGGCGTGATCTCGCTGGAACGCGACTGGCGAGTGCGCACGGTAAACCGCGCTGCGAGCATGATCCTCGGCGAGAACCTGGAAGCGCGCGTCGGCGTCGCACTCGATGCGGCCGACGGCGATCCGCAAAGCCTTGCGTCGCAGTTCGCGGAAGCCTGCCACCAGCGTTTCGCCTCGGGTGCGACCGAGTGGCGCGAGCAGTTCACGTTCCAGACCGGCGCCGGCCGCCGCATCCTCATGTGCGCCTGCACGCCGTTGCCGGTCGAGGGCGAAGCGCCGGGCGGCTGCGTGCTCGTGTTCGACGACATCACCGTGATGCTGCAGGCACAGCGCGAGGCCGCGTGGGGCGAAGTCGCCCGCCGCCTGGCGCACGAGATCAAGAACCCGCTCACGCCGATCCGGCTTTCCGCCGAGCGCATGCGGCAGAAGCTGATGCCGGCGATGACCGATCCGAAGGACGCACAGATGCTCGAGCGCGCCACCGAGACAATCGTGCAGCAGGTCGAGGCCATGAAGGAAATGGTCAACGCCTTCAGCGAGTACGCACGCGCACCGCGACTCGAGATGGCGACCGTCGCGCTGAACAAGATGGTGATCGAGGTCAGCGACCTGTACCGTGCGCAAGGCGCGGTCCGCGGCGTGCGGCTCAAGGTCGATCTCGACCCCACGATCGATACCGTGGTGGCGGACCCCGGCCGCCTGCGGCAATTGCTCAACAACCTGCTCACGAACGCGGTCGAGGCGCTCGAGGGGCAGACGGACGGCGCGATCGCCGTCTCGACACGACGCTTCGTCCGCGGCGAGACTGACGTGGCGCGCATCACCGTCGACGACAACGGGCCCGGGTTTCAGCGCGAGCTGATCGGCCAGGTGTTCGACCCGTACGTCACGACCAAGGCCAAGGGCACGGGCCTCGGTCTCGCCATCGTGCGCAAGATCGTGGAAGAGCACGGCGGCCACATCGAGGCCGCCAATCGCGCCGGGGGCGGCGCACAGGTTCGCATCGATCTGCCGCTGGGCGAAGCAGGGGCGGAGAATGCGCGTGGGCGCGGGCAAACAGAACAAAGGAGAGAACGCGCATGACCAACGCGCGGATACTCGTCGTCGACGACGAGAACGACATCCGTGAACTCGTCCGGGAGATCCTCTCGGAGGAGGGATACGCTGTTGAAACTGCGGGGAACGCCGCCGAGGCGCGCGCCGCCTGCGCGCAGCAGGTGCCCGACCTGGTGCTGCTGGACATCTGGATGCCCGACACCGACGGCATCAGCCTGCTGCGTGAATGGCAGCAGTCGCAGACGCTCACGGCGCCCGTCGTCATGATGTCCGGTCACGGCACGGTTGAGACCGCAGTCGAAGCTACCCGGCTCGGTGCGATCGACTACGTCGAGAAGCCGCTCTCGCTCGCCAAGCTGCTGCGCACGGTGGAGCGGGCACTGGAGGAGGGCAAGCGCCGGCAGCGCGCGACCCGGACGCTGGTGCCGCCGCTGATCGCGCCGGTGGGCCGCAGCCGTCTGATGCGCGACCTGCGCGAGAAAGTGAAGCAGATCGCGCCGCACGAAGCGCCGGTGCTGGTGCTCGGCGAAACGGGCACCGGACGCGAGGCTTTTGCACGCTACATCCACGCGCTGAGTTCGCGCGCTGCCGGCGCTTTCATCACCGTGGTTGCAGGCGCCATCACTGAAGCCAACGCGGAAGATGTCCTGCTCGGAGTTGAGAATGCCAATGGTGTTTCGGCCGGCGTCCTCGAACAGGCGCAGGGTGGCGCGCTGTTCATCAACGGCCTCGAGGATCTTGCGCCTGGTGCGCAGCGGCTGTTGCTCGCCGTGCTCGAATCCGGAACGTATCAGCGCAGGGGCGGACGCACGCCGCTGCGTTTCGACGCGCGCATCCTGTCGTCGGCCCAGCCGGGGTTCGAGACGCGCGGTCCGGTGCCGTTCCGCCTCGACCTGCTGTCGAACCTCAACGTGCTGACGCTGCGCATTCCGCCGTTGCGGGAGTACGCTGAGGACGTGCCTGAGTTGCTGCGCTACTACGTCGACCGCCTGGTCGACGACGAGCGGCTGCCGTTCCGGCGTTTCGGCGTCGCGGCCCAGAACCGGCTGCGCAACTACCCGTGGCCGGGCAACATCCGCGAGCTCAAGAACCTGGTCCAGCGCCTGCTGATCCAGGGCGGCACGGAGGAAATCCGGCTCGACGAGATCGAGCGCGAGATTTCGTCGCTCTCGCCGGCAGACGAGCCGCTGGTGAAGCAGGACCTGCTCTCGCTGCCCTTGCGCGAAGCACGCGAGCATTTCGAGCGTGCCTACCTCACGCAGCAGCTGCAGCTCTGCAACGGCAAGGTAGGCCTGCTGGCGAAGCGCGTCGGGATGGAACGCACGCACCTGTACCGCAAGCTCAGGTCGCTGGGAGTCGATTTCCGTCAGTCGGAAGAGTGACGGAAGGGGATAGGGGTTGGTCGGAAGCTCGTTGCAACGTGACCTCTCAGCCGCCGTCTTTGCGGCGACTGGCTAGTGACAAGCATCTTCGTGCAGTGAACGAATCAAGTTGGTACTTGGCTTCGTTGTGATCGGATCTCTTGCCGCAGGGGCGATTACCTGAGTAAGCGGACGTTCTCGCTTGGCGCCATTGCACTGCCAATTCACGCACGGACAAAGTTGCCTATAGTCCAAATGGATCATCCTTGGCAGCCTGCGGGCCTGCGGCTGGTGAAGAAGCGCGAAGCGTCAGGGAACAGCGGATGCGGAAGCACGTTCCTGTTGTGATCGCGATGGCGGTGTTGGTCCTCGGTGGAGGCAAGTCGGCGGCCGACGCGGAGACGACGGCCGCGGCTCCCCGTGAGGCACTGACCGTTGTCCTACTGCCGGCCCGTGCGCACGTCGTAAGGCTCGGGATCAAGCTGCAGCCGTCCGAGGAATGGACGGCCGCGGCAGGCGCCACCGTCGATGCAGCCGTGCGGGAAGTCGTTGGGCAGTCGACTCAGCTCAGTGGCAGGGAGCTGCCGAGCATCACGTCGGACGAGCGTTCCACGATCGATGAGATCCTGGCCGTGGCGACGCTGGTTCAAATGCAGGAATACGGCGAAGGCAGAAAGAACGTATCCAAGGCTCTCCGCGCGCACATCGATCGCTCGCTGGGACAGTCCCTGGCGTTTCTACATGAGCGCACCGGGGCCGATTACGCTCTGATCACGCTAGGCACCCAGGCGGAGCAAAGTGAGGAACTGGTGGCGCTTAGTGCGGTGGGTGCCGTAGCGTCGATTCTCTTCCCGCCCCTACTTGTCCTGCCGACTACGAGTTTGACCTATGCGGCAATGTTCCTGGTCGATCTGCGTACGGGGCAGGTGCGCTGGTTCAACGGCCGCTCCGGCCATGAGATCGGTGGCTACAATTTCACCGATCTCCGCGATTCAGCGTCGGCTCGCAAAGTAATCTCGGAATTGCTGCAACCGTATCCGGAGATCCCCCCGAAGCTCGACCAGGAAGCCGCGCCGACCGTGGCACAGAGCGGCTTGTTGACCGGATCTGTTTCGCCAATGTCGGGTGGATTCGCCTTCTACCCGCCCGCGAGCTGGCGGGTCAATGTGGATCGCAGGAAAAGTATCATCACCGCGACTCGTGACGGCCCGCTGCTCAATGAGATCAAGGTCCAGTTACGCAGTCACCGCTATGCGTTCCCGGAAACCGGGCAGCGAGCGAGCCGCCACTCGTCACCCGAGCAACTGGCCCAGTGGTATGCCGCGGAACTGCAAAGTCAGAAGCACGACGATCTGCAGATCAGTGAACCGTCCCTGGACGCAGAACTGGCGGGGCGGGCGGCGTTTCGCATGCACTTCAGCTATCGGATGCCAATTGAATGGGGTGGTGCACGCATAGAACACGTGACGATCGGTACCGTGGTTCCGCGCGGTCTGCTGCTCTCGGAGTTCTCCGCGCCGCGGCTCGACTTTTTCGCGAACTCGCTGTCGGCGTTTGAGGAGTCGACGCGGACGATCGTGCTTGAGCCGCGAAAATCCCCGCGTTAGGTCCAGGATTGTGCCTGGGGAGAATAAAGTCCGTACGCCGTGAGTACAGCCCGTACGAAAATGCAGCGATTCGGGTCCGGGTGTAAAGTCCGTACGGGCCCGCGTTAGTAGACAGCTGCGGAACCGACAGGTGCCGATGATCCCATCTGGTGGGCGGCGCGAGGTTAACGCAGAGCCAACCAGGGAACCCGGTCAGCACGTCGAATGGCTGCTTTGCGGCGCCGACCCGACAGGCAGGAACCGGCCAGGAGCAGTCGAACGCGGCACGTGCCTATTGCGGTCGTTGCTAGACAATATCGGCGCGCCCATCCGAGGCCCCAGCGGCGGTCGCAGCCCGCAGTCCCGTCTTGCCGAAACTGGATATTCACCGGCCCACAATTGACAGTTTAATGGATCGATGATGTAGCCCGATCAACAAGTTGCCAGGGAGACGTTCTGCTCGTGAAACAAGCATGCGCTCTAATGCTGGGAGTTATCGCTGCAGAGCAGCAGCTAGTTGTTCCGACCTGATTGTTGTTAGGTGCGCATAACGAAAGGAGTGTCAAATGAAGTGGAATTGCCTGGTCCTTGCCAGTGTGCTGGCCCTCTCCTGCACTGCGTCGTTCGCGCAGCAGCTTCAGCTTCCCCAAGACCCTGCACTCAAGGAGCAGATCCGAAAGCTGGACATGGCCCACGCAGAGGCGATCTTCAAGGGCGATAAGGCCGCATTGCAGGAGCTGCTTTCGGATGACTTTACTGTCAACCATCCGACGAATCGGATCGTCCAGGAGAAGGCCGAGCTTCTGAAACTGATTGACGACGGCGTGATTCGGTATGCTCGGTTCGAGCGTCGACCAGAGAAGTTCCTCTTTTACCGGGATCTGGTCGTCGTGATGGGAGACGAGACTGTTGTCCCCGCGCCCGGTGCGCCCAATGAAGGCAAGGTTCTTCGGAGGCGTTACACGAACGCTTGGATGCAGCAAGATGGAAAGTGGCGTCTGGCATTTAGGCACGCCAACAACGTATGCCCGGCAACCGAAAAGTAGGCTCCGCGCACCTAACAAGCGATTCGAGCGGACAGCCTCGCTTCGCTCGGCCGCCGCTGAACCGGCACGTTGAGCGTCTGCTTCGCGGCGCGACGAACTTCTGCTCCGGGTCGACAATCCCCGTACACCGTCCGCTTTCGGGAACGATAAGATTGGCGTGAAGCGTGCCGTTGCTTATCGGTGGATTGTTCGGCGAGGACGGCCGCGAAGGTCTGAATAGCCATCCCAGCTAGCTCCAATTGAGAAACTTCCCTTTTTTCGATTTGTGGGACTTTGAACGTGATGGTCGAATATACGAACGACTGGGCATCCGCTTGTTCAAACGCTTTGCCACGCCACGCGTTTACTGGAATCAACGTCGAGGACGTTTCGATCCGAGCTTTAGAATTGTCAAGAATTTCGATTCCGCGATCGAATGGGAAGCGCGCACCAGGTCGAACGAATTCGTGCACCTATGCAGTCTTGTTGTCGGGCTGGCCATAGTGGTATGGCTCTATTTTCGGGGCGAGTATGCGTGGCTAGGTGCAATGGTCCTTGTCGTTGTCATTTGGGACATCTATCCCATCATGCTGCAACGGTACAACAGGGCGAAGATTTGGCGTATCAAGTCATCGATGCGTGGAATGCAGAAAAGTAGGGCCAAATAGCTCGTTGGGCCGCATTGTATGGATCAACATCATCATGACGCGGGTCCGTCCACTGTTTCGCCGAGGTGATACATGAGCGCGGGTGTTTCGACAGCCATAGGGGCCGCACTGGGGGCCGCGTACGGTGGATCAACCGGGCGAATGGCCATGTCCATTGCGCTCTGAGCGGCCGTAGGCGCATCGCTGGACGTCTTTGTTCACTTCGTTAAATTGTGGCGGCGTAAGCCCGCTGATGGAGATCGGCAGTCGTAGGCGACGGTGACGTGGTTTCTTGGCTCTTGCGCGCCGGGGAAGTTGGGCCTGATCGTCTGCTTTGCAGATCAGTTCAAATTCTGCTTCGGGTCGC
>CAVOSA010000027.1:0-40923 GCA_963698735.1 uncultured Gammaproteobacteria bacterium
CCGCTCGGCAGTGCCGAAGCGATTGAACTCTTCTGGCCCGTCAGCAGGCTGGCCAGTGAGGACATGTTGAGGCCGCCGCTCTTGACGGCCTTGCCGAGCACGCCCAGCACCATCGGGGCCGCGAGGCTGAGCATGGAGGAGGCCGACTGGGGGCGAACGCCCGCATAGCTCGCCAGCGCGTTGCCGACCGAGCCCAGGTTGTTGCCGAACAGCGAGCTGAGCAGCTGGCCGCCGAGCGCCATCATCGGCGAGCTGGGCGCGCCGGGTGACAGCAGCTTGGTAACGTTGCCGAGCGCGCTCAAGTCGTTACCCGGATCGGAGACGAGCTTGAACAGCGAGGACGCGAAGTTGGTGTCATTGGCACGCGATGCGACACCGCCGAGCAGCATGGGCAGGACGGCGCCCATGCCACGCGAAATACCTCCCTGGTTTTCACCGAGGGCGGACGCAGCCTGACCGAGCAGGTCGGGCGTGACCATCTGCGACAGACTGTCGAGTAAAGAACTGGACATGGGACTCTCCGTAATATTTGGTTTGGTCGTTATCTGGGCACCCACCCCCATGCCGGGGAATTCCGCTGTCCCAGCACCACCCCCGCACCCGGGGTGCACTTGACAATAATAGCCCATGGTCACTGTGGCTGCCGAGGGGACTTGCCCGGCCGGGCTGATTGGTCCGGACGACGCTGCTTCGCTAGACTCCACGGCTCCCGCCTGCCGGAGCCCGCGATGAAAGTCACTGTCGCTGCGACCCAGTTCGCCTGCACGCCGAATGCCGCCGAGAACCTCGACAAGGCCGAGTCCATGGTCCGGAAGGCGGCCGCGCAGGGGGCGCAAGTTATTCTTTTGCAAGAACTTTTCGAGACACCGTACTTCTGCAAGGACCACCTGGCGAGCCATTTTGAGCTGGCACACCCGATGCCGGACAATCCCGTCGTGCGCCGCTTCCGGGCCCTGGCGGCCGAACTCGGTGTAGTGCTCCCCATCAGCGTCTTCGAGCGCGCCAACAACGCCTACTACAACTCGCTGGCAATGATCGATGCCGACGGCGAGGTGCTGGGTGTCTATCGCAAGTCCCACATACCCGAGGGCTGCGGCTACCACGAGAAGTTCTACTTTTCGCCTGGCGACACCGGGTTCCGCGTGTGGAAGACCCGGTTCGGTACCCTGGGCGTCGGCATCTGCTGGGACCAGTGGTTCCCGGAAGCCGCGCGCTGCATGGCGCTGATGGGCGCCGAGATTCTGCTCTACCCGACCGCCATCGGCTCCGAGCCGCAGGACCCGAGCATCGACTCGCGCGATCACTGGCAGCGCTGCATGCAGGGCCACGCGGCGGCGAACGTGATGCCGCTGGTTGCGTCGAACCGCATCGGCGTCGAGAAAGGCCAGAAGTACGAGATGACCTTCTACGGCTCGTCGTTCATCGCCGATGGGACAGGCGGCAAGGTCGCGGAGGCCGACCGGGTGTCCGAGGCCGTGCTGACGGCCACGTTCGATCTCGACCAGTTGCGCTCGCAGCGCCACGCCTGGGGCGTGTTCCGCGATCGTCGGCCTGAGCTGTACTACCCGATCCTGTCGCTGGACGGCCGGGCACCGTCCTGATCGCGATGCCTGTCACACCGGCGGCGCTGGCCCTGCAGTCCGAATCGCTGCGTGGCCCGGTCGCATGCGTCGATCTCGAGACCACCGGCGGCATGGCGGCGCAGCACCGCGTCATCGAGGTCGGCATCGTGCTGCTCGAGCGCGGCGAGGTCGTCGAGGAGTGGAGCACTCTCGTGCAGCCGGGCATCCGCATCCCGCCTGCGATTGCCCGCTTCACCGGCATTGACGACTCGATGGTGGCCGACGCGCCGCCGTTCGCCGACGTGGCGAGTGAAGTGCGCCGGCGACTGGACGGGCGGCTCTTCGTCGCGCACAACGCGCGGTTCGACTACGGCTTCCTGCGTGCCGAGTTTCGCCGCCTTGGTGTCCGGTTCTCCGCGCCGGTGCTGTGCACGGTCAAGCTTTCGCGCGCGCTATACCCGGAGCACGCGCGACACAACCTCGATACGCTGATGGAGCGCTTCGGATTGTCGTGCGCCGCACGGCATCGCGCGCTTGGCGACGCGCAAGTCCTGCCCGAACTGATCGCCGCGATGGAGCGGCAGCGTGGCGCGGGTTCGATGCACGAGGCGGTGACCGCAGCCCAGCGCGAACCGCGCTTGCCGCCGCACTTGCCGCCGGAACTGGCGGACGACCTGCCCGAGGGACCGGGTGTGTACCTGTTCCGCGGCGAAGCCGGCGCCCTGATTTACGTTGGCAAGAGCCGCAACGTCCGCAGCCGCGTCTTCGCACACTTTGCCGCCGAGCATCGCTCGGGCAAGGAATCGAAACTCACGCGGCAGGTGCGCCAGGTGGAGTGGGTAGAGACCGGCGGCGAACTGGGCGCGCTGCTGCTCGAGTCGCGGCTGGTCAAGGAACTTGCGCCCACCGGCAATCGCAGGCTGCGCCGGCACGAGGGCGACTGCGTCGTGCGGCTGGTGCCGCACGAAGGCGGCCTGTGTCCGGAGGTCGTGCCGATCGAAGACACCCGTCTCGGCCAGGAAGACTCCGTCGTGTTCGGGCCGTTCCGTGCGGAGAAAGACGCCTGGCGTGCGCTCGAGGGCAAAGCGCGCGAGGCCGGGCTGTGCCTGAAGACGCTGGGCCTCGAATCCGGTGACGGCAGTTGCTTCGCCTACCAGGTGAAGAAGTGCCGTGGCGCATGCGTCGGCAAGGAACCGCGCGCGCTGCACGATGCACGCCTGCAGATGGCACTCGCGCCGCTGCGCTTCAAGCCGTGGCCCTTTGCCGGCGCCATCGGCATCAGGGAGCCCGCGCCGGGGGCGGGCGGCACGCACATCCACGTGATCGACCACTGGAGCCATCTCGGCATCGCGCGTGACGAGGACGAAGTGCAGGCGCTGTTGCGCGGCGCGGACGCTGTGACGTTCGATGCCGACAGCTACCGCATCATCGGGCGCGCGCTGCAGGACGTGCGGCCGCGCGACCTGCTGCGATTTCCGGCGCGGCGGCAATCCGCGTGAGCGACGCACCTGCCCCCGTCGCGAGGCATCGGTTCTTCGCCGCGTGCCCGCTCAACGTCGCCGACCTGCTGGCGACCGAGCTGCGGCAGTTCGACATCGAAGTCGAACGCGAGCACCCCGCCGGAGTGAGTTTCCTCGGGCCGCTCGCCAGTGCCTACACCGCCTGCCTGCGCTCGCGCACGGCGAGCCGCGTGCTGCTGACACTGGCGGACCTGGACGCCAGCGATCCGGACCTCATGTATCGCGGGCTGCTCGAACTGCCCTGGGAAACTCACGTTTCGCCCGAGGGCACGTTTGCTGTCGACGTCGTGGGCGAATCTCCGCGCTGGTTGCGGCACACGCAGTTCGCTGCGCTGCGCGCCAAGGACGCCATCGTGGATCGCATGCGCGAGCATGCGGGCGCGCGGCCCAACGTCGACCTGGCCTCGCCCGACCTGCGGGTGAGCCTGCGCTTCGCAAAGGAACGCGTGACGGTGGGCATCGACCTGAGCGGCGAACCGCTGCACCGGCGCGGCTACCGGCAGACAGGCGTCGAGGCGCCGCTCAAGGAGAACCTCGCGGCGGCGTTGTTGCTGCGCTCGGGCTGGGCGTCGATGGCGGCGGCAGGGGCAGCGTTCTACGACCCGATGTGCGGCTCGGGCACGCTGGTGATCGAGGCCGCGATGATCGCCGCGGGGATCGCGCCGGGATTGCTGCGGCGACGGTTCGGTTTCGAGCGCTGGCTGCAGCACGACGCGACGCTCTGGGGCGAGTTGCGCTCGGCAGCCGAAGGTGAGCGCAAGCTCGAGTTGCTCGCAGGCGGCCGCTGTGCCGGCAGCGATCGCGACCAGGCGGCGATCCGTGCGGCGATCGCCAACGCGAATCGCGCGGGACTGGGCAACCATCTCCTGTTCGATCGGCGCGACCTCTCGAACCTGCCGGCCACGTCGCACCCGGCCGGCCTGGTGGTCGTCAATCCGCCGTATGGGGTGCGCATCGGCGATCCCGAGCAGATCGAAGCGCTGTACGCGAACCTGGGTGACAAGCTGCTGCGCTGTTTCCCGGGCTGGGAGGCGGGCGTCTTCACGGGCGATCCGCCACTCGGCCGCGCCCTGGGCCTGCGTGCCTATCGCACGCACACGTTCTTCAACGGCGCGATCGAGTGCCGTTTGCTGCGCTTTCATCTCGACGCGTCGGCGAAGGAGCCGGATCCGGCCGAGGTGCGGGCGGCCAGGCTCGAAGCGGCGCGGGAACGTCCCGGCGCGTCCATGTTCGCGAATCGCCTGCGCAAGAACTATTCGAAGCTCGCCGACTGGGCGCGCCGCAGCGACGTGGCTTGCTTTCGCGTATACGACGCCGACATGCCGGAGTATGCGTTCGCCATCGACATTTACGGCAACGACGAACGCTGGGCATGCGTGCAGGAATACGCGGCGCCTGCGACAGTTGCCCAGGAGGCGGCGCGTGCCCGTCGCGACGAGGCCCTTGCCGTGATCCCTGAAGTGCTGGGGATTCCAGCCGCACGGATGGTGCTGCGCGTGCGCAAGCGACAGAAGGCGGGCGAGCAGTACGAGAAGCTGGACAGCGAAGCGCAGTTCCACGTCGTGCGTGAAGGGCGCTACAGGTTCCTCGTCAACTTCAACGATTACCTCGACACGGGGCTGTTCCTCGATCACCGCATCACGCGCGCACGTCTCGGCGAATGGGCGAACGGCAAGCGCTTCCTGAATCTCTTCGCCTACACCGGCGCGGCAACGGTGCATGCGGTCGGCGGCGGGGCGGTGGCCTCGGCCACCGTCGACATGTCGAAGACGTACCTCGACTGGGCGTGGCGCAACCTCGAACTGAATGGGCTGCGCGGCCCGGCGCATGAATTCATCCAGGCGGATTGCCTGGCGTGGCTGGAAACGCAGGCGCAGCAGATGAGACCGCCGGAGTACGACCTGGTCTTCATCGATCCGCCGACGCATTCACGCTCCAAGCGCATGCAGCGGGAGTTCGACGTGCAGATGGACCACGGCTGGCTGCTGACCACGGCGGCGAAGCTGCTCGCGCCGGGCGGGAAGATCGTCTTCTCGAACAACTTCCAGAAATTCAAGCTCGACGGCGCGACGCTCGAACACTTCGACGCGGAGGACATCACTCGCGCCACGATTCCGGAGGATTACGCGCGCAACCCGAAGATCCACGTGTGCTACGTGTTGCGCCCGAAGGCCGGCGCGGTTGCGCAGACCTGAAGCGCTGTCGATACTGCTCGTTGCACAGGAATTGAGCCCGAGGTCGCCCGTGGAGATCTTCAAGACGTTCACGCTCGAGAGCGCGCACCGGCTGCCCAACGTGCCGGAAGGGCACAAATGCGCGCGCGTCCACGGGCACTCCTTCCGCGTCGAGCTGCACGTGAGCGGTCCGGTCGACGCCCGGCTCGGCTGGGTGATGGACTTCGCCGATATCAAGCAGGCGTTTGAACCGCTGTTCCAGCGGCTCGACCACCGTTACCTGAACGACGTGCCAGGGCTCGACAATCCGACCAGCGAGAATCTCGCGCGCTACATCTGGCAGGAACTGAAACCGGCCCTGCCGCTGCTGTCACGAGTCGTCGTGCACGAGACGTGCACGAGCGGCGCAAGCTGGGCCGGAGACAAGGCCTAGCGCGCGCAGGGACTCGGCGGTTGCGGCCGCCGACCAGTGCAGTCACAGGGCCCTGGCAAACAGATTCACGTCGATGTCGTTCAGTCCGGAATAGCGCAACTGCTTCTCTACTGCGAACCCAAGCTTCGCCAGCACGCTGGCCGAGGCGACGTTGTCCGGGTGGACCATCGCCACCAGTCGCTTCAGGCCGAGGTCGGAACGCGCAAAATCGATCGAGGCCCGACCGGCCTCGGTCGCGAGTCCCAGTCCCCAGAATTCGGGGAAGAACCGATAGCCGAGCTCGGTATCGGCGATTTCGGGGACGTACTTGAGGCCACTGAAGCCGATCACCGCGCCGGATTCCTTCCAGACGCACGCGAAGCGACCGTAACCGTACGTGGCGTAATCGCGAAACGGCGCTGCCTGCATGAACTCACGCGCCTCCTCGATGGAGGCGAGCGGGGTGCTCTGCGCGTAGCGGATGATCTCCGGCCTGGAGCAGAGTTGATACAGCGCCGGCACGTCGTCCAGCGTGAACCGACGCAGGATCAGGCGCCCGGTGTCGATGACTTTGTTCATTGCCGCCATGGTCGCGTGGAAGACCGGGCGGCTGCAATCGACGGTCGAGTTCGGCTGGCGCGTCGGGCTACATCGTTACCTGCATGTGGGTGGCCGCGTACTGCAGCGAGCCGAACAGCAGGAGGGTGCCTGCCAGCAGGCTCGCACCCACGGCGACCAGGAAGGCTATGTTGGGTTGTTCGGACTTCGTGCTCTTCATAGGGGGGTACCGCCTTGGCCGCAATGGCGCGGCAAATCACATGGTTTCCCCCTGCAGGCAAGAGAGTACCCCGGAATTGTTGCAGTGCAACGTAACTCGCCTGAAATCTCTTCACTACGAGTGAGGAATCGTCACCTGCCCGAGCGGCTTACAGCAGGTCCTTGAGCCGGAACCAGAGCATCGCCAGCACCAGCCCCGGCATGCGCAGCGCGGGACCGCCCGGGAAATCGTGGTGCTTGAGTTGCGTGAAGAGGTCGAAGCGTTCGGCCTGTCCTGCGATCGTCTCGGCGACCATCTGGCCCGCGATGCCGGTCAGTGCGATGCCGTGACCCGAGAATCCCTGCAGGTAGTACACGTTCGGCGCGAGGCGCCCGAAATCCGGCGCGCGACTCATCGTGATGTCGACGTGACCGCCCCACGCATACTCGATTTTCGCGTCGGCCAGTGACGGGAACACGTTCAGCATCCGCACGCGCGTGGCCTTCGCGGTGTTGCGCGCGTCGCGGCCCGAATAGCTCACGCGCCCGCCGAACAGCATGCGGTCGTCGCCGGAGCGGCGGAAATAGTCGAGCACGAAGTTCACGTCGGAGACGGCGACGTTCTCGCGCACCAGGCTTTCGATCCGCGCCTGGCCGAGCCGCTCGGTGGCGATGATGTAGGTGCCGACCGGCATGATGCGGTCGCGCAACTGTCGCGAGATCTTCTCGTCAATGAAGGCATTGCAGCACAGCGCGACGTGCTTCGCGCGCACTGACGGGCCGGCCGCCGTGCGGATGCGCACCGTGGCTCCGTGGTCGATGCCGACGACCATGGTGTCTTCGCAGATCTGCACGCCGGCCGCTGCCGCCGCCGCCGCGAGTCCCAGCGTGTAATTCAACGGATGCACGTGGCCGCTGCGGTCGTCGCGCAGGCCGCCGATGTAGCGATCCGTGTTCAGTACCTCGCCGAGTTCGGCCCGGTCGAGCCAGCGCGTACCCGCGTAGCCGTACTGGTCGACCAGCTCTTCCTGGTACGAGCGCAGGTCCGTCTCCTGCCGCGGCTTGATTGCCGTGTGCAGGTGGCCCCAGTGCAGGTCGCAGTCGATGCGGTGCTTTGCGACCAGCGCCTTCATCAGGTCGAGCGCTGCGACGGTGATGTCGAACATCTTCTTCGCGTCGGCCCGGCCGACCTGCGCGACGAGCTTGTCCTGGCTGCAGGCGAAGCCCACGATCGCCTGGCCGCCGCTGCGACCCGACGCCCCGAACGCGATGCGGTTGCCCTCCAGCAGCACGACCTTGTAGCCGCGCTCGGCGAGGAACAGCGCCGTCGCACAGCCGGCGATTCCGCCGCCCACCACGCAGACGTCCGCTTCGGCATCGCCGGCCAGCTGCGGGTGGTCGGGCGCGGCGTTCGCCGACGCTGCGTAATACGAGTCGATGTGCTGGACAGGCATTTGGCTAGCTGGTCGTCAGGTACCAGTCGTAGTCGATGGCCGGCACGTAGGAATAGAAGTCCTGCATCTCGCCGCGCCGTGTCTGTGCGAAGAGCCGGGCGAAACGCTCGCCCAGGTATTCGCGGGCGAATTCGCTGCGCTCGAATACGCCGAGCGCCTCGGGCCAGGACTGCGGGATCGTGGGCGTCGTGTCGCGATAGGCGTTGCCCGCCAGCACGGGGCCCGGATCGAGCTTGCGCGTGAGGCCGAGGTGCATGCCGGCGAGCACGATCGCCGACAGCAGGTAAGGGTTGGCATCGGCACCGGCGATGCGGTGCTCCACGCGACGGCTCGCCGGCGGACCGTGCGGCACGCGGAACGCGACGCCGCGGTTGTTCACGGACCAGCTCGGATTGAGCGGCACGTAGGCTTCCGGCTGGAAGCGACGGTAGGAATTCGCGGTCGGCGCGCAGATGGCCATCGAGTCGTTCATAGTGGCCGCCAGGCCGCCGATGGCGTGACGGAGCCGCTCACTGCCGGCGGGATCTTCCGCCGCGAAGATGTTCCGGTCCTGCGCATCGAGCACGCTGATGTGCAGGTGCGCGCCGCTGCCGGCCTGGTCGCGATACGGCTTGGGCATGAACGTCGCTTCCATGCCGTGGGCTAGCGCCACGCCCTTGACCAGCCGCTTGAGGCGGATCGCGTGATCGCAGGCGAGCAGGGCGTCGTCGACGTGGTGCAGGTTCACCTCGAACTGGCCCGGGCCGTACTCTGCGAGCACCGTGCCGACGGGCAGTTCCTGCTCGCGCGCGGCCGCGTCGATCGCGCTGAGCACGGTCGAGTACTCGTTCAGCTCCTGCATCGAATTGATCTGCGTCTTGGCCTCGCGGCGGCCGGTGAGCGGCTGGCGCGGCGGCTGCGCGTAGCCTTCCGGCGTGCGCTCGCGATCGACCAGGTAGAACTCGAGCTCGACTGCCATCACGGGCTGCAGGCCGAGCGCCGTGAAGCGACCGACGACGTTCTCGAGCACGTGACGCGGGTCGCCGTGGAACGGCGTACGGTCGTGCTCGTACATGCTGACCTGCATCTGCGCGACGTTCTCACCCAGCCACGGCACTGGCACCAGCGTGCCGGGAATCGGCAGGCAGACGCGGTCGGCGTCGCCTTCGTCGAAGCCGAGGCCGGTCGACTGCACCGTGCCGCCAAGCACGTCGAGCGCGAACATCGATGCCGGCAGCAGCAGCCCGGCCCGGTGCACGCCTTCGAGCTCGGCAGCGGTAACGCGCTTGCCGCGGGGGATGCCCATCTGGTCGGCGAGCAGCAGGTCGACGAAGCGCACCTGCGGATGGCGCTCGAGCCAGGTGGCCGCCGGGCCGAATTCCGCGAACTGCGGCATGAGACACCCGTTGTTTAGGATTTAGCGACGGCTGGACCGCCGGGGAGCGGTGAGGATAGCCGTTCCGGAAGCTGGCCGGCAAGCCGTGGAACGATGGTCCGGGACCGGTCCAAGTCCATGTTTAGGCTGATTTTTGGCTATTTTTTTGCGCTGCTCGGCGACGCCGGGGGGGTGGCTGTGGTTTAATCTGCACCGTCCCCGAACGACGGCCCCCCAAGAGCCGTCTAGGATTTTAAACGTGGCTCGCCACAAACCACTGATCGGCATCCCCGCGGATCGCCGGATACTCGGTCCACACCCCTTCCATTGTGTCGGGGAGAAGTACATTGCCGCCGTGGCCGAGGCGGCCGACGCCACGCCGGTCCTCATTCCCTCGCTGGGTGAGCGCGACCTCGACGAACTGCTGTCCAGGCTGGACGGCATCCTGCTGACGGGCAGCCCGTCCAACGTCGAGCCGCATCGTTACTCGGGCCCGGCCAGTGATCCGGACACCCTGCACGATCCGCACCGTGACGAAACGACGCTGCCCTTGATCCCGCGCGTGATCGAGGCTGGCATGCCGCTGTTCGCCGTCTGTCGCGGCTTCCAGGAAATGAACGTCGCCTTCGGCGGCACGCTCTGGCAGAAAGTCCAGGACGTCCCGGGCATGAACGATCACCGCGAGGACAAGCAGCAGCCGCTCGAGGTCCAGTACGCGCCGGCGCACGAAGTGGAACTCGTTCGCGGCGGCTGCCTGCACGGGCTTGCGGGCGCGGATCGCGTCATGGTCAATTCACTGCATGCACAGGGCGTGCACACGCTCGGCGCCGGGCTCGAGGTCGAAGCGCGTGCGCCCGACGGCCTGGTCGAGGCGTTCCGGGTCCGTTCGGCACCGGGCTTCACGCTCGCGGTGCAATGGCACCCGGAATGGCAGGTCCTGAAGAATCCCTTTTCGCACGCCATGTTCGCCGCGTTCGGCGACGCGGCGCGCGCACGAATCAACGCACGGAAGTAGTCATGAGCACCCCCATCCAGCAGTTTTTCAAGGAACACGGCATCTCGGAAGTCGAGGCCGTCGTCCCGGACATGGCAGGCATTGCGCGCGGCAAGGTCATGCCGGCGATGAAGTTCGCGGAAGACGAGGGCATGCGCATGCCCGAGAGCATTTTTCTGCAGACGGTCACGGGCGATTACCCCGACGACGACCGCGCCATCAGCCCGTCGGAAATCGACATCGTGCTGAAGGCCGACCCGAACACGACCCGCGTGGTGCCGTGGGCAGCGGAGCCTACCGCCCAGGTCATCCATGACAGCTATTACTCGGATGGCCGTCCGGTCACGATGGCGCCGCGCTACGTGCTGCGCCACATCCTCGACCTGTACGCGCAGAAGGGCTGGAAGCCGATCGTCGCGCCGGAGCTCGAGTTCTACCTGGTCGAGCCGAACATCGACGCCGACTACCCGTTGAAGCCGCCGGTCGGCCGCTCGGGCCGGCCGGAGATCGGCCGCCAGTCGTACAGCATTGCGGCGGTGAACGAGTTCGACCCGCTGTTCGACGACATCTACGCATTCTGCGAGGCGCAGGAGATCGAGATCGACACGCTGATCCACGAGGACGGCGCGGCGCAGATGGAGATCAACCTGATCCACGGCGACGCGATGTCGCTGGCCGACCAGGTGTTCATGTTCAAGCGCACGGCGCGCGAAGCGGCCTTCCGCCACAAGATGTACGCGACGTTCATGGCCAAGCCGATGGCGCGCGAGCCGGGCAGCGCTATGCACATCCACCAGAGCATCGTGGACGCCAAGACCGGCAAGAACGTGTTCAGCGACAAGGACGGCAACCCGAGCCAGCTGTTCTTCGCGCACATCGCCGGCCTGCAGAAATACCTGCCGCACGCGATGGCGCTGTTCGCTCCAAACGTGAATTCGTTCCGCCGCATCATCCTGCGGCACCTCGCGCCGATCAACACGCAGTGGGGTTACGACAACCGCACCGCAGGCCTGCGCGTGCCGATCTCGAACCCGGACAACCGTCGCGTCGAAAACCGCCTCGCCGGCGCCGACGCCAATCCGTACCTGGCGCTCGCAGCTTCGCTCGCCTGCGGTTACCTCGGCATGATGGAAGGCCTCAAGCCGTCGGAGCCCGTCTCCGGCAGCGCGTACGACCTGCCGTTCAATCTGCCGCGCAGCCTCGAGGAATCCGTGCGCCTGCTGCGCGACTGCCGGATGCTGATCGACACGCTCGGCGACCGCTTCGTGCTCGCCTACACCGCCGTGAAGGAAAGCGAGCAGGATACGTTCCTGCAGGTCATCAGCAGCTGGGAGCGCGAGCACTTGCTGCTCAACGTCTAACCCTCATTCCCAGGCAGCCCCGCCATGCGCTCCACACCGTACCTTGCCGACAGAACCACTGCCGCCTGGCAGGAACTCGACCGCCAGCACTACCTGCATCCCTTCACGGACTACAAGAACCTGCACGCCAAGGGTTCGCGCGTCATCGTCAAGGCCGAGGGCGTGTACCTGTACGACTCGGACGGCAACCGCATCCTCGACGGCATGGCGGGTCTCTGGTGCGTCAACCTGGGCTATGGCCGCAAGGAACTGGCCGAGGCCGCCTATCACCAGCTGCTCGAACTGCCGTACTACAACAGCTTCTTCCAGACGGCCCATCCACCGGCGATCGAACTCGCCAAGCAGCTGGTCGACCTGACGCCGCCGCAGTTCAACCGTGTGTTCTTCACGGGCTCTGGTTCGGAAGGAAACGACACGGTCGTGCGCCTGGTGCGCCGTTACTGGGACCTGCTCGGCCAGCCCGAGCGCAAGGTGATCATCAGCCGCGTGAATGCCTACCACGGCAGCACCATGGCCGGCGCCAGCCTGGGCGGCATGGGTTTCATGCACGAGCAGGGCGGCCTGCCGATCCCGGACATCGTCCACATCCCGCAGCCGTACTGGTACGGGGAGGCCGGCACGCTGAGCCCGGCCGAATTCGGCGTGAAAATTGCGCACACGCTCGAGCAAAAGATCCTGGAGGTCGGACCAGCCAGGATCGCGGCCTTCATCGGCGAGCCGATCCAGGGCGCTGGCGGAGTGATCATCCCGCCGGACACGTACTGGCCCGAGATCCAGAAGATCTGCGATCGCTACGGCATCCTGCTGGTCGCCGACGAAGTGATCTGTGGTTTCGGCCGCACCGGGCACTGGTTCGGCTCGAACCACTTCGGCATCAGGCCCGACCTCATGACCATCGCCAAGGGCCTGTCTTCAGGCTACCTGCCGATCGGTGGCGTGATGGTGGCCGACCGCGTGGCCGACGTGCTGATCGACAAGGGCGGTGAGTTCGCCCACGGGTTCACCTACTCGGGCCACCCGGCCGCGTGTGCCGTGGCCAGCGTCAATTTGACCCTGATCCAGCAGGAGAACCTGGTCACCCGGACCCACGACGAAACCGGTCCCTACCTGGCGAAGAAGTGGCGCGAACTTGCCGAACACCCGCTGATCGGCGAGGCGCGCTCGGTGGGCCTGATCGGCGCGCTGGAAATGGTCAAGGACAAGGGGTCGCGGACGTTCTTCGAGAACCGCGGAGAAGTCGGCACGATCTGCCGCGACTTCTGTTTCCAGAACGGGCTGATCATGCGCGCGGTGCGCGACACGATGATCATTTCCCCGCCGCTCGTGATCACCCGCGAGCAGCTCGACGAGCTGGCCGAGAAGGCCTGGCGCTGCCTCGACCTCACTTACGCGCGCTGCCGCGAGGAAGGCAGGCTCTAGGCGCCGATCGACGCACGAAGCTGGGGCAGCAGACGTCGCGTCTGCACCGAACTGCGGCGCGGACTGCGCACCCCTAGCCACGGAAATGTTTCTTCGCTATACAGCGTCCTGCAGCGCCGTTCGGCGCACCACCAGGCAAGCATAGGGGTACGTCCAAGATGAGCATGAGCATCCGCGCCGGGTTATTGGGCCTGATGGTCGCCACCGCCCTCGTGGGCTGCGGCAAGAAGGAGGCAGCGCCTCCGGCCGCCGGGCCTGCTGCGGCTCCGACCGCCGGCGCGCCTGCCGCGCCGGCATCGACCGAGGAAAAGGTCGTCAACGTCTACAACTGGTCCGACTACATCGACCCGGCGGTCCTCGAAGCCTTTACCGCCGAAACCGGCATCAAGGTGAACTACGACGTCTTCGACTCGAACGAGGTGCTCGAGACCAAGCTGCTCGCGGGCAATACCGGCTACGACGTGGTCGTGCCGTCGGCCTCCTTCATGGAGCGCCAGATCAAGGCGGGCGTCTTCAAGAAGCTCGACCGCAGCAAGCTCACGAACTGGGGCAACCTGGATCCGGAAGTCCTGCAGCGCGTCGCCCTGCACGACCCGGGCAACGAGCACGCGGTGAACCACATGTGGGGCACCGACGGCATCGGCTACAACGAGGGCAAGGTCAAGGCGATCGACCCGAACGCGCCGGTGGACAGCTGGCAGCTCGTCTTCGATCCGAAGTGGGCTGCCAAGTTCAAGGACTGCGGCATCTCGGTGCTCGACGCGCCCAGCGAGATGGTGGGTGTCGCGCTCGCGTACCTCGGCAAGGACCCGAACAGCCAGAACGAGGCCGACCTCAAGGCTGCCGAGGAACTGCTGCTGAAGATCCGTCCGTACATCCGCATGATCCACAGCTCCAACTACATCGACGCGCTCGCCAACGGCGAACTGTGCGTAGCGGTGGGCTGGAGCGGCGACATCCTGCAGTCGCGTGACCGCGCCGCCGAAGCCGGCCAGGGCAACGTGATCAAGTACAGCGTGCCGAAGGAAGGCACGATCATCTGGTTCGACATGTACGCGGTCCCGGCCGACGCCAAGCACCCGGACAACGCGCACACGTTCATCAATTACATGATGCGTCCGGACGTGGCGGCCAAGAACTCGAACTTCATCAACTATGCCAACGGCAACCTGGCGTCGCTGCAGTTCATCGACGACAAGGTCAAGAACGATCCGGGCGTCTATCCGTCGGCCGAAGTGAAGGCCAAGCTGTTCCCGGACCTGGCCGAGACGCCGGAATTCACCCGCCTGCTGAACCGTTCCTGGACACGGTTCACCACGGGCAAGTAAGCGCGCCCCGCACGAGCCACCCCACGGGGCGGTCGGATCCAGTCCGGCCGCCCCGTCTTGTTTCAGGGTGAGGCTGACTTTGCCGGGTCGCTGCGCTATAACCGACGCAGGCTGCGCCGCGGGGGACGGGGGCGGTTGGCCACGACCCTGGGAGAACCATGAAATACCTGTTGAAGCACGCGGCCGTTGCTGCCGCATTGTCCGTTCTGCTCTCCGGCTGCGGCAAATCCAAGCAGGCTGCCACGGATGAAGCGGCAGCCCCGGCCACGCCTGCCGGCACTGCCGCCTCGGGCCAGGTGGTGAACGTCTACAACTGGTCGGACTACATCGACCCCGAGGTCATCAAGGCCTTCGAGCAGGAAACGGGCATCAAGGTCCGTTACGACGTATTCGACTCGAACGAGGTGCTGGAGACCAAGCTGCTGACAGGTAATTCAGGTTACGACGTCGTCGTCCCGAGCGCCTACTTCCTCGAGCGGCAGGTGAAGGCAGGCGTCTTCGCTGCGCTCGACAAGTCGAAGCTGCCGGGGCTCGCCAACATTGATCCGGACCTCGCCGCGCGCGCGGCGCGCCACGATCCGGGCAATGAGCACTCGGTGGTGTACATGTGGGGCACGACCGGCATCGGCTTCGACCGGGCGAAGGTCAAGGCGATCATGCCGGACGCGCCCGTCGACAGCTGGAAGCTGATCTTCGATCCGGCCGTGCTCGCCAGGTTCAAGGACTGCGGCGTCTCGATGCTCGATGACCCGACCGACATGGTGGGCACCGCGCTTCTGTACCTGGGCAAGGACCCCAACAGCGAGTCCGAGGCAGACCTCAAGGCCGCCGAGGACGTCCTGATGAAGATCCGGCCGTTCATCCGGACGATCCACAGTTCGCAGTACATCGACCAGCTGGCGAACGGCGAACTCTGCATCGTGGTGGGCTACAGCGGCGACGTGCTGCAGGCCAGCGATCGCGCCGCGGAAGCCGGCAAGCCGCTCGACATCGGCTACTCGATCCCGAAGGAGGGCGCGCTGATGTGGTTCGACACGCTCGCGATTCCGGCAGACGCCGCGCACAAGGATACTGCGCACAGGTTCATCGAGTACCTGCTCAAGCCCGAGGTCGCCGCCAGGAACTCCGACTTCGTCAACTTCGCGAACGCCAACGCTGCGGCGACGCCGCTCGTGAACGAGGCATTGCGCAACGACGCCGGCATTTACCCGACGCCGGACGTCAAGTCCCGGCTGCAGCCGAGCCTCGCCAAGTCCGCCGAGTTCACGCGCGCGCTCAACCGCTCGTGGACGCGCTTCATGACCGGTCGCTGAGCGCCGCATCCACTTAACCGCACGAGAAGCCATGGCCACCTCACCGCGCGCAACGCAGCAGAAATTCGAGCCCTGGACCGATCCGGAAGCGAAGCCCTACGTGCGGATCGAGAAGGTGACGAAGAAGTTCGGCGACTTCATCGCCGTCGACGACGTCTCCCTCGACATTTACAAGAAGGAAATCTTCTGCCTGCTCGGGGCGTCCGGTTGCGGCAAGACCACGCTGCTGCGCATGCTTGCCGGCTTCGAGCAGCCGACGTCCGGCAAGATCTACATCGACGGCGTCGACATGACTGCGATCCCGCCGTACGAGCGGCCGGTCAACATGATGTTCCAGTCGTACGCGATCTTCCCGCACATGTCGGTGGAGCAGAACGTCGCGTTCGGCCTCAAGCAGGAGGGCCTGCCGAAGGACGAGATCGCGCAGCGCGTGCAGGACATGCTGAACATGGTCAAGCTCGGCCCGTTCGGCAAGCGCAAGCCGCACCAGCTCTCGGGCGGCCAGCGGCAGCGCGTTGCGCTCGCACGCGCGCTGGTGAAGAAGCCGAAGCTGCTCCTGCTCGACGAGCCGCTCGCCGCGCTCGACAAGAAGCTGCGCGAGCACACGCAGTTCGAGCTGATCAACATCCAGGAGACGCTCGGCGTCACCTTCGTGGTCGTCACGCACGACCAGGAAGAGGCGATGACGCTGTCGACGCGCATCGGCCTGATGAACCACGGCGAGATCGTGCAGGTGGGCACGCCCGACCAGATGTACGAGTATCCGAACTCGCGCTTCGTCGCCGAATTCATCGGTTCGGTCAACATGTTCGAAGGCCGCCTGATCGAGGACGAACCGTCCTACGTGCGCATCGGTTGCGACGACCTCGAGGCGCCCATCTACGTCGACCACGGCGTGAGTTCCGCGCCCGACGCCACGGTCTGGGCGGCGATCCGGCCGGAGAAGATCACGATCAGCCGCGAGAAGCCGGCGGGCGCGGACAACTGGGCGAGCGCGATCGTGCAGGACATCGCCTACATGGGCGACGTGTCCATCTACCTGCTGCGGCTCGACTCGGGCAAGGTCCTGCGGGTCACGCAGCCGAACGTCTACCGGCATGCCGATGACCGCATCACCTGGGAAGAACGCGTCTACCTGCACTGGCATGCGACCAGCCCGGTGGTGGTGACGAAATGACGCGCTGGCTGCCCTCCGGGCGATCGCTGGTGACGGCGGTCCCGTACCTGTGGCTGCTGCTGTTCTTCCTGATCCCGTTCGTGATCGTGCTGAAGATCAGCTTCTCCAGCACGCTGATCGCGATGCCGCCGTACGAGCCGCTGCTGCACTGGACCGGCGAGAAGATCCTGCAGATCAAGCTCAACCTCGGCAATTTCGCGTTCCTGGTCGAGGACAACCTGTACTGGAAGGCCTACCTGAACTCGATCAAGGTGGCCTTGATCTCGACGCTGTTCTGCCTGCTGATCGGCTACCCGATCGCCTATTCCATCGCCCGCAGCAATCCAGCGACGCGCAACATCCTGATGCTGCTCATCGTGCTGCCGTTCTGGACGTCATTCCTGCTGCGCGTGTACGCGTGGATCGGCATCCTCAAGAACAACGGCCTGCTCAATAATTTCCTGATGTCGATCGGCGTGATCGACCAGCCGATCCAGATGTTGCAGACGGACTTCGCCGTCTACGTGGGCATCGTCTATTCGTACCTGCCGTTCATGATCCTGCCGCTGTACGCCAATCTCGAGAAGATGGATCTCACGCTGCTCGAGGCGGCGGCCGACCTCGGCTGCAAGCCCTGGCAGGGATTCCTGAAGGTCACGTTGCCGCTGTCGGTGCCCGGGATCATCGCTGGTTGCCTGCTCGTGTTCATCCCGGCGGTAGGCGAGTTCGTGATCCCGTCGCTGCTCGGCGACCCGGGCATGCTCATGATCGGCAAGGTGCTGTGGACCGAATTCTTCAACAACCGTGACTGGCCGGTTGCCAGCGCGGTGGCCATCGCGCTGCTGCTGTTCCTGGTCATCCCGATCATGTACTTCCAGCGCGCGCAGGACGCCGAGTCGGGCGCGGGAGTGCACCGATGAACCAGGGTCGCAGTCTGTTCCGCACGCTGGTCCTGGCCCTCGGATTCGCGTTCCTCTACATCCCGATCGTCTCGCTGATCGTCTATTCGTTCAACAATTCGCGGCTGGTCACCGTCTGGGGCGGCTTCTCGACCAAGTGGTACGGCGCGCTGCTGCAGAACGAACAGATCCTGAACGCAGCCTGGCTCAGCCTGAAGATTGCGGCCATCTCGGCGACACTGGCAGTGGCGCTCGGCACGCTCGCCGGGATGGTGCTGGCGCGTTTCGGGCCCTTCAAGGGCCGGACGCTGCTGTCGGGCCTCACGACCGCGCCGCTCGTCATGCCGGAGGTCATCACCGGCCTGTCGCTGCTGCTGCTGTTCGTCACGATGGAACAGATCATCGGCTGGCCCAAGGGCCGCGGCATGACGACGATCATCATTGCGCACATCACGTTCACGATGGCGTTCGTCACGGTGGTCGTGCAGTCGCGCCTGGCGCAGATGGACGACTCGCTCGAGGAAGCGGCGATGGACCTCGGGGCGCGTCCGCACAAGGTCTTCTTCCTGATCACGCTGCCGATCATCTTCCCCGCGCTGATGTCGGGCTGGCTGCTGGCGTTCACGCTGTCGCTCGACGACCTCGTGATCACCAGCTTCGTCGCGGGCCCGGGATCGAGCACGCTGCCGATGGTGATCTTCTCGAAGGTGCGACTGGGCGTGAGCCCGGACATCAATGCGCTGGCGACGATCCTCGTGGCGGTCGTGGCCGTCGGCGTGGTGATCGCCGGCGTCGTCATGTCGCGGCAGCAGAAGATCCGTGATCGAGACGCGCAGATGGCCCTGGCCGCCAACCAGCAGATGATCGACAGCCTGAAGAAGAGCTGAACCGGATGCCGCCGGCGCGCCACGATCCGCCGCCGCCCGCAGCGCCGGCATTTGACTTTGGCTTCGACGCCGAGGAGTTCGACGTGAAAGAGGGCGACCCCACGTTGCGGCTGGCGTTCGACGTCGGCGGCTCGTTCGTCAAGGCCGGCCTGGTCCACATCGAGTCGGGTCTGGTGCTGGGCGAGACGATGCGCCGCGCCACGCCGGCCGGTGCGGCACCTGAAGCCGTACTTGAACTGCTGGTGTCGATGGCGCGGGACCTGCCGTCTTCCGGACCGGTGGGACTCGCATTCCCGGCAGTCGCGAAGCAGGGCGTCGCCTGGACGGCGGCGAACATCGACAAGCGCTGGATCGGCATGAACGTGCAGGCCCATCTGCAGGCCCGTCTGCAGCGCCCCGTGGCGTTCCTCAACGATGCGGACGCTGCTGGCCTTGCGGAGATGACGCTTGGGGCCGGTCGCGGGCGTGACGGCACGGTGATGGTGATAACGCTCGGCACGGGCATCGGCACGGCGTTGTTCGTCGACGGCCGGCTGCTGCCGAACACCGAACTCGGGCACCTGGAGGTTGGCGGCAAGGAGGCCGAACACCGTGCGTCGGCGAAGGTGCGCGCCGACCTCGACCTCGACTGGGTCGAGTGGGCGACGGAGGTCAACGCCGTGCTCGAGGCGTATCACTCGCTGCTATGGCCCGACGTGTTCGTCATCGGCGGCGGCGTAACGGAGAACTGGCAGCATTTCGGGCCGCTGCTCAACAGTCGCGCGGAGATCGTGCCGGCCGCGTTCGGCAACGATGCCGGCATCGTCGGTGCGGCGATGGCGGCGGCGCAGTTGGAGCGCTGATTCGTCCGTTTGATTCGTTGCGTCGGGACGTTTGCCCTTCGGCGCGAGTTCACGCCGACCGAGCGTCGACGCCCCGGGTGCGCAAGGTGTCGCTGCGCGCGACCCATTGACTCGGCGCGAAGCCCGTGCGGCGTGCCTGACTTTGCTTTGGACTCTGTCTCCGAAACATGTTGGTCCTTACTGCGAGTTCAGGTAGAAAGCAGTCATTCGCCGACGGCAGGAACCGGCCAGAAGCAGCCGCTCGAATGGAGTCCGGTGTAAGGGATGACGCCAAATTCACGGTAACGGACACATGAGCGAATTGCTCTGCGATGGACGTTCGCGTTGTGGTTGCTGACGCTCCTGACGTCCGCGCCTGAGTCCAGTCTGGCGGAACCCGTCGGGCCTGCTTGGAACTTGCAGCACGCCTGGTTCAAACCAACGCTCGAAGAGGATCGCGACAGACTATGTCCGTCGATTCTCCAGGGCGTGCGACCACTCTGCGTATCGTCGCGTGGGTGGGCCAAGGCGATTGCCTGCATGTGCACTCGCTAGAAGCTTTCTCGGGCGGAGTTGGCGTGTCGGATCTTCCTGGCGCCCGACGGCGTTGGCGCTGGCAAGGGCGGGTGACGTCGCGGCCATGGGGCCGACGCAGATTCTGGGGCTCGTTGACGATCCATGCCCGACTACGAAGACCAGCAACAAGACGGGGATCACCGAGGGTCGCTGCTGGCCGAACGAGCGCCGGGCGGACCCGCCGTCGTATCCTGCGGATGCGAAAGGGCTAACGAATTCCTATCCCGACGATCAACAATCACAAGCAACGAGGCCCCATGCAAAACCTGACTACTCTTTATGGGCCTGCCGCAAACAGTGGCATGGGCAGCGCAGTGTTTACCGCACAGGGTGCAACCGCCGATAGCTTGATGACCGAGGCGATGGCGGCCTACCGACACTTTGTCGGCGAGAGCTGGGACAAGCGCAAGAGCGCGTGGGAAGCCGGTTTCAAAGAACTTTACCGGCGTGCACCCAGCAATGCCCGTGGCATCGATGCCGAGTTGCATGCATTGCAGTCGCCTGATCTGCTCGGGGTGGTGCGGATGATGGTGGATGAAATGGAAGATCCGGCCGCTGCTCGTGCAGCCTTGGCCGAATCCTTCGATGGCGCCGGCGTGAGTGAGTTGAGAATCTATTCGCTGGGTGACGGGGAGCAGATGGCGGGCTTACAGATTGCCGCTCTACGCGAAGGCGGCGATGCGGTATTGCTGGTGATGCTGCTGGATTGATTCGCGGCTTGGAGCTAGGGCAGCCTCAATCTTCAGACTTGCGCAGATTCCACAAGTGCGCCAAGGGCAATACCGCAAGCAGGCCAATGGCAAAAATCCAGCCGTTGCCGGTCAAGGACATCCAGGCGCCGCCGAGAGCAGCGACCAAGCCTATTGCTGAGCCAACCCATGCCAAGCCGGCACCCCGCTCCAGCGCGGCGGGGCCGCCGCGCAGGTACCGAATCAGCAGCCACCAGCCCGACAGGGTGCCCACCAAGCCGGCGGCGATCGCCGTCGACATCCAGGTAGTCGGATCCTGCCAGTTGCCATCACGTACCGATGCGGCAAGAAACCGCGCCGACCAAGCGAAGCCCAGCGCCACCAGCACCGTGGCCGGCGCCAACAGCAGAATAGATTCCGCCAGCAGCAGCCTGCGGGTTCCACGACTCATTCCGCGGTTGCCTTCTGTGTCCGCAGGTGGTCTCACGGGCCGCTGTCGTCACGCCCGTACACCCTGGCGCGTGCTGCTGACGGCCCGCGCCTTCGATCAGTTGATCTTGTTGAACGACTCGACCTTTCCACTGCTGCTGACGTTGCAGGCGTATTGATACTGCTCGAAGCGCATCACCACTTCCCAATAGCCGGGCTTCATTGCGCTTTGGCTCACGATCGTGCCGTCGTAACCCTCGTTGGCGAACTTGTTGCAAGCCTGAATTGCCGCCGCTGGTGCACCCTCGCTGTGTCCGGACGCTTCGGCGGTGCCAAACCCGGCCTTGGCGTTCTCGGCCTTGGTCTTGTTGATGTCGCAGCCCTGCAACTCGGACGCCTGGGTGCAGCCGGAGCGTTCGAGCTTGCTCTGATAGCTCTCCTTGGCGGACGCGGCCGGAGCCGCAACAAACCCGGCCTTGGCATTCTCAGCCTTGGTCTTGTTGATGTCGCAGCCTTTCAGCTCAGACGCCTGCGTGCAGCCAGAGCGCTCCAGCTTCTTGGCATAGTTGTCATCGATAGCGTTGGCGGCCAAGGGCAACAGTAGTGCAATGGCGGCGCTGCTGGCGGCGAGTTTCACTTTCTTGTGCATGGTATGGGCGCTCGGTTGATGTTGCGAATGTTAGTAACGGACATGTAATAGTGCGAAAGATCGTGTGCCCCACAGAAGTGGGACCTGCGTCAACATGAGCCTGACATGGCGCCACTCTACGGACAAGAGTGCTGAGGGACTCAAGGGCCGCCGCCACCTCCGCAGATTCCTTAGCGGGAGGGTCTTGCGAGCAAATCGTCCTGCCAGCCCTGTCGTACCCCGGCATTGCGAATCAGGAAAAAGCCATACAGCGCCATGGGTCCGACGATCATCAGCCCGCCTGTCAATTGTGACATTGGATCAGCGACCGGAGCCGGCCCAACTCGACCCGCCCCAACAACGAAGACGGCGAGATCCCATAGCCAATGCACGATCATGACTGGAATGAGTGAGTGCGTGCGTATGCGCAGGGCGAGGAACGCCGCACCGCTCAGCATTGCATTCAACGCCTGTACCCCCGCCCCCGCAAATTGCCCCGTCATGAGAGCGTTCAGGACATGCACGATTCCGAACAGGAAGGTCACCAAAAAAAAGGCTCCCCAGAACGACATCGCCTTGCGGGCGGCGCCCCACAAGACGCCGCGAAACGCCAGTTCCTCACTGAACCCGACCACCATCGTGTTGATTGCTACGATGAGCACAACCGATGTTGTAACGGGCCTGTCCAGCAGGATGGCGACCCCCATAAAGCCACACACCAGCAGCATCGGGAGCCACAGCAGCCGCCATGAACCCGAAGGCCGGACATGGTTGAACCCCAGGTCCCGCCATCCCATTACCCAGGCAACGAACAGCATGAACGCCGCTGCGGCGGGCGGACCCCACACAATCTGCTCAGATGCAAATTTGGCCAGCGATGTGCCCGGGGCTACCTGGAGTAATCCAGCCCCCATGGTGATTGCCACCCAGAGGGCGACCGCAATGAGGGCAATTGCAAGACGGCTGTTCGTTTTGGTCATGTTGCCTTCCGGGGAGCTTGATCAACGGCGGTGCGCTGCCTGAACTAATCGCCCGTCACGAAAGCATCGGGGATTTCATAGCGCTCGGTACCCAGCGTCGCGATGGTGGTGTCGCCCTCACGGCTGGAACCGCTCTGCATTGCAGATGTGCCATCAGCTTCTGCCGTCGAAAACGCGAGGAAGCTGCCGTCCTTGTTGAAAAAGATGGTGCGCTGGGCGCCGCCGGGAAGAGTCACCTCCAGATAGGCGCCAGTCTCGGTACCGCGCACGACACCCGCATCGCACATCCCGGCTGCCGCGCCTTTGTAGCCTGAACAACGAATTTGCGCAGTGGCGTTGTAGTTGGTTCCGGTAACCTTGGCATCGCCCTGGCCGTCGCCGTCGCCCGGCATGGCCGCGGCGGCAGGTACTGAAACCAGCGTCACACCATCGACCGTGGCAACAACCGTACCGCCCAACTTCGCCGCGTCATCCGCGGACAGGCAGCCTGCAAGCGTCGCGGTGTGATCAAGATAACTGACCGTCGCGGCGCTTTCTCTGATCTTGCGGCACGGATCACCGGGGTTGGGGAAGCCATCTCCAAATGCGTTCAGGCTGGCTGGCCACGTGACCTGCGTTGTGGCCGTTGCGGCCGCGTCACCTCCAGCTGCCGCAGGCGTCTCGGAGTTGTTGGCCGCCTTCTGGCAACCCGACAACGCCAGGGCTGCGCCGAAAAAGATCAGACCTCTTTGGACATTCGTTCGCATCATCGTGATCCTCCCAATCGCCAGTAATCGCAGTCGCTCCAAGACCGAAAATCAGTTTTCCAACGCGCCAGATCGCCGTCGCGATAACCGTCTTTGTAGTCCTGCGGGTGCTTGTAGGTATCGCATTCGCGGGCTGTTGCGACCGTCGTTGCAGCCGCGCTTGTATTCGTTGCTGCTGCCACGATTGCCGTTGTTATCGTAAGACGAGTAGCCCGAGTGTCCTGCGCCGCTGAAGCGGGAATCGTTCTGCACCGCAGCCTCGCATTCGGCGGCGGCCATCGCCGAACTGGCGAAAGCGGTGGGTGAGGCAGCGACAGCGACGAGGGTCGCGGCCACTGAAACCTATGGACGGATGCTCATGCTCGAGTTCTCCCGCCTTGTCAGGTGATGACAGGACCCAGCGGTCTTCGCAGGACAGCCGACGGACCTGAGTGTGCCAAGAGTTCAGTCGGTAGTCACTACGCTCGAGACGGCCGCACCATGATCGGCATCGAGCCCCCGCTACCATCGAATCGAAGCAAACACCCTATGGTGCGGTTGGTCTTTGTGAGCCCGGGACTATCCGATTCAGGCACTGCTCGAGATCCGGGATCGCCGGGGTCGGTTAGCGCATCGGTTTGGCCGCGAGACGTGGAAGACCGTCGAGCTTCTCGTCGGCGCCGTGGGCTGCAGCGTCCCTGGGGACGATCTTTGGCATGCCCCTACGAAATCCACTCCGAAGTCGCCCAGAGGGCCCCGCGACTGCTCATACGTATGGGAACTGCCGTCCTTGACGCTGGGACCAGCCAGGGCGCGACATAACAGGCGGGGCGATCTTGGCGATTTGACCGCTCCCGGGGTGTTCAGGGACGCATTCTGGATACCGTGAATCCAAGCGATTGGGCAGAATCGAATAGGGCTCCAATATGTTTTCACGGATAACCCGACGCTCGTGGCGCGCGGAGCCATGACCCCACCCCCCCCCACGGCGTCGCGCCGTCACGATGCGTCGCGGTTATTTCCACACAGCCTGACCCCGACATGGAGATGACATGAAGACACTGCTTGCACTTTCGACCTCACTGCTGCTGCTCGGCGCGGTGGTCGTGCCGCAGACCGCGCGGGCCGACTCCGCCGACGCCAACTGTGAAGTGCGTAAGGACGGCGATAAGCAGGGCGGCAAGTCCGGCCCGTGCACGTTCGGCCAGCGCCAGGGCTACGTCGACATCGACCTGAAAAACGGCGACACCATCAGCCTGAGCCCGGCGAACCAGGCGAACCACTACCGGGACCAGAAGGGCAACAAGGTCGTGCGCACGATGCAGGGGCAGGACCAGGTCTACAAGTGGCCGAACAAGACGATCACTGTGCGATTCGGGGGCGGTGCGTCCACGCAGTCGTCGGGAGGGGTTGGAGGCCTGCAGGACATGGTCAACGGCCGCTGGGTCGGCGCCGAAGTGGAAGAGGAAATGGCTCGTCGCGGCTACAAGAGCGTCCGCGAAGAGGCAGCCGGTGGCTACGTCACCAGCGTCTACAAGGGTCACGGCAAGTGCGTGATCGTGAATCTCGACACCGAAAAGCGCGTCACGTCGGTCGACGAAGGCTCTGGCTGCTGAATTCCACCAAGGGCCGGCTTTGGCCTTCGGGGCCGGCCTTGTCGACTCAATCGTCGCGTCACCAGGCAATGAGGGCAGGCCCGTGTTTCGTCACCTGATCGGTGCCATTGCGCTCCTGCCCCTGATCGTCGCCTGCAGCAAGCAGCAGGAACCCCCTGCGAGTCCCGCCACAGGCGAACCCGTGACGACGGCGCAAGCGACCAGCGAGGTCGAGACAGTAGAAATCTCTTATGCACAGGTCCTCCAGCTGCAGGGCGTGACCTTCAACGTCATATCCCCGAATGCGACGGCCTCCAACACCGTCACCGTCAGCACGGCCGGCCTCGAGATCGACAACTCGGCCTGGTCGCAGGAGGTGGATGGCATCGTCACCGGTGCCGAGGTGGCCGACCTCAATGTGGACGGGTCGCCCGAGGTATACGTGTACGTCAAATCGAACGGTGCAGACGAGAAGGGATCGGTCGTCGCCTACGTCGCGAACAATCGCAAGTCGTTGAGCATTGCCTACATGGCGCCGCTGTCGGACACACCGGGCGCCGCTGACGGTTACCTGGGTCAGGATGAGTTCGCGGTACTCGAAGGCGTCCTCGGTCGACGCTTCCCGATTCATGGCGATGGCGGCGCCCTGACCGGCAAGACGCGACAGATGCAATACAGGCTTGCGGCCGGCGAAGCCGGGTGGACCCTGAAGCCCGATCGGACCTCGGAGTTCTAGTCGTCCATGATGGTTCCCGCGCAGACGGTGAGCGGGCGTGGTCGAGCTGGCGGCGCGGTTGCTGCGGCCCAATCGGCTCGCGGTACCCCGTTAACGTGGCGTCGGATGCAGGCGGCAGGTGATCGACTTGCCGCCCAGTGGCTGCAGCTTGATGCGGTTCCCTGCCGCACGCCAGGCAAGCCATGGCTGCCAGGCTGTGCCCGACGGCGTGGCGACCGCAACGAGCTGGCCATTCTCGGCGATCGTCAATGCTTGTCCGGCAATCACCGTGCTGCTGGCGAGCGTGCGGCCATTCAAAACGCCATTGCACCGTATAGGCTGGGTTTCAGCACGCGCGCTGGCAATCAGCACGGCGCCTCGATCGGCATAGGCCGCGACGAGGCAGGCGCGATGGTCAGTCTTAAACGCACAGAGACTACGGCGCCGAAGCCAACCCGCCTGGTCTTCCCAGATGGCATCGGCAGCGAGCGCCGGCGGGGTACTGGCCAGTGCGGCGACCTGGGCATCGACGGCTCGGAGCTCGGCGTCGCCGCAAACCAAAGTGTCGGATGCATATTGCGGGCGCGCGCAGTCGGCCTGGAGTTGTCCGAGCGGGGGTGGGACTGGCGCTGGTTGAGCGGCCGATGGATTGGCGCCGGCAATGAGCAGCGGCAGCAGCCATGACACTGCCACACGGTGCCGGGAATATCGATTCAGCATGGCGTCGAGCATCGGCGATCAGCCTGCCGCTGGCAATGATCGCAGGGGCGACACACCGTCACTTCTCTCACCAGGACATCATCCGGAGCATCCCATGACTAAGAGCATCATTATTGCACTCGTCGCCACCGGCTTCCTGCTGAGCCAGCCGGTCAGCGCGCAGCAGCAGACCGTCGTTGCCTTTGCCAAGGGGACCAGTTCCCAGACCCTGAAGGGCAGCATCAAGGGCGATCAGGACCACAAATATGTCGTCGACGCCCGCGCCGGGCAGACGCTGACGGTTGATTTCAAGCCGACCAATGCTTCGGCCTATTTCAACGTCACGGCTCCCGGCGCTGACTCGGCGATGTTCATTGGGTCGACCTCGGGCAACCGCTTTTCGGGGCCGCTGACGGTGAGTGGCAGGCACGTGGTGCAGGTCTACTTGATGCGCAACGCGGCACGGCGCAATGAGACGGCAAATTACACCCTCACAATCGGGGTGACGGGTACGGGCGCTGCAGCGTCGTCACCTCGGCCCAGCCACGATGCGCTGGTGAAGGGGACCAATTACAACGCGACGGCAGAGGTTCCGTGCGTCACATCCGCGGGTGCGGCAAAAGGCCGCTGCAAAGCGGGCGTGATGCGCATGGCGGGCGGCGAAGCAACCGTCGAACTCGCGACGCCCGATGGCGGTCAGCGCCACATCTACTTCAAGAATGGCCGGCCCGACAGCAGCGATGCCAACGCGCCGATGAAAGCGACGCGGCAGGGCGACACCAACATCATCCGCATCGGCACGGTGGAGGTCTACGAAATCCCCGACGCTTTTGTGGTCGGTGGCTGATCCTTGCAACGGGAATCCGAGACAATGAAGCGATACATGGGATGGAGCGTCGTCACGGTGGTGGCCGGCATGGCGCTGCTGCCTGCGGCAGCGCGGGCCGAACCACTCAAGGCCGCGATCGGTGAATGGGGCATCGACACGACCGGCCTGTCGAAAACGGTTCGGCCCGGCGATGACTTCTATCGCTATGTCAACGAAGGCTGGTTGAAGCAGGCGAAGATCCCCCAGGGCCTGCCGGCGACCGATGCGCTGACGGAGCTGTACCTGTCCACCGAACAGCGTGTGTTGGGGATCATCAAGGAAGCGCGGGAAGGCAACGACGCACCGGGCACGCCCGAGCAGCTGATCGCCGATTACTATCGCTCCTTTGCCGATCGTGAGCGACGCAATGAGCTGGGCCTGACGCCGATTGCCGCCAGTTTAGGGCTGCTGATGGGCGCGAACACTCACAGCGATCTGGCGCGGGCGATGGGCTTCACCTGGACGGCGGGCGTGGTGGCGGCGGGCATCGAGTCCGACCCCAACGATCCGCGCCGCCAGATCCCCTCGGTGGTCCAGAGCGGACTCACTCTGCCGTCACGAGACTACTACCTGGAATCGGGCGAGCCTTACGAGGGCGTGCGTACCGCCCTGCGCGACTATGTCGCGAGCACGTTCCGCCGCGCTGGCGTTTCTGATGCCGACGCCCGGGCCGCGAAGGTGGTCGCGCTGGAAACCGAACTCGCCCGTCGCCACTGGACGCAGACGGAAATGCGCGACGTGGTCCGCCAGAACCGCGTGATGACGTTGGCCGAACTCAAGGCGTGGGCGCCCGGCTTTGATTGGGACGCCTTCCTGGGCGAGATAGGCTATGACAAGCAGCCGAAGATCAAGGTCAAGTCCGACACGGCCGTTCGCGACAGCGCCAAGCTGTTCGCACAAACGCCGGTGGCCGACCTTCAGTCGTACATGCTGTTCCACGCGCTGGATGACTGGTCCGGCTCGCTGTCCGACGAGTGGGTCGACGCCTATTTCGATTTCCATCGGCGCAAGCTGATGGGGGTTGGCGAGCGCCGCCCGTTCGAGCTGGAAGCCGTCGGCGACGTGAATGCCATGTTTGGCGAGGAGATCGGTCGCATCTATGTCGACGAGTATTTCCCGGCGGCACACCGCGCTGAAGTCAACACCTTGGTCGGCTATCTGCGCGACATGTTCCGTGAACGCATAACGAAGCTCGACTGGATGGATGCGCCGACCAAGGCCGAAGCCATCGCCAAGCTGAACAAGGTGGTCAGCCACATCGGCTACCCCGAACGCTGGCATGACCGCTCAAGCATCCGGATCGACCGCACTGACCTGCTCGGCAACCAGAAGCGCATCCTGGACTGGAACCGCGCCGATCGATTGAAGAAACTGGCGGAAGGCACGCGCGACTGGGAATTTCCGTTGAACCCGCAGGACGTCAACGCCGGCTACATCGCAGCGCTCAATTCGGTGACCTTTCCGGCAGGGATCCTGCAACCACCCTATTTCGACCCCGCCGCGGATCCGGCCGTGAACTTCGGCGCCGTGGCGGCCGTGATCGGTCACGAATTCGGCCACGGCTTCGACGACCAGGGCAGCCGTTCGGATGGGGATGGCAGGGTGCGCGACTGGTGGAGCGCGGCCTCGCGCGCCGAGTTTGAAAAGCGGACCGCCGGACTCGTCGATCAATTCAGCAAGTACGAGCCAGTGCCGGGCGCGAAGATCAATGGCCGGCAGAACCTGGGCGAGAACATCGGCGACCTCGGCGGCCTTTCGATCGCCTATGCAGCCTATCGGAAGTATGTCGACGATGAGCAGGGCGGCAAGGCGCCCGTGATCGATGGTTTCACCGGTGACCAGCGCTTCTTCATGTCCTGGAGCCAGGTCTGGCGCAGCCTGGTGACCGAAAGCGAGGAACGGCGCCGGTTGCTGTCCGATCCGCACAGTCCGGGTGAGTTCCGGGTCAACGGCATCGTGCGAAACGTCGATGCCTGGTACGACGCATTTGGCGTGAAGCCCAGCGACAAGCTGTATCTGCCGCCTGAGCGGCGCGTCAAGATCTGGTAATCCATCCTTGAACAAGCAATTGACCATCGGATTGACGCTGCTGTTGCTCGGATTCGTCCTTCTGACCGCGTTTCGATATATCGGCTCGTCCATTGATCAGGACGGCTTTCTGCACGAACCATTCGCGCTTCTCCCCGTTGGCTGGCTGCTTGTCATCCTCGGTGTCACCTGGAGTGTTGTCGCGACGATCCGATCGAGAAGGCGCTGACGTGTCCTGGTATGACGCCTTTGGCGTCTGGGTGGAGGACGGATGCAGGGCCGAGTTCGCAGTGTTCTGATGCACAAACCGCTGGATGGAGTATCAAACTGGTGAGAAGTACGATGATCAAACGCAGAACTTGGGCGGCGCTGCTATTGGCGCTGCTGCCGCTCTCTACCTTTGCGACCCCTTTCTGGGGCGCCCAGGAGTCGCGGCCGGTCGAGACCGCGCCCAGCGAGTTGAAGCCCGGGGAATACGTCTGGAATGTCGGGGTCGTCCCGGATGGGCCGATCGTCGTGCTGGTGAGCCTTAGCGAGCAGCGTGCTTACGTCTACCGGAACGGCGTGCAGGTCGGCTACACCACGATCAGCTCGGGCAAGGGTGGCTACCAGACGCCCACCGGCGTTTTCGTCGTCCTGCAGAAGGACAAGGACCATCGCTCCTCGATCTACAACAATGCGCCAATGCCTTACACGCAGCGGCTCACCTGGGGCGGCGTGGCGCTGCATGCCGGCGGCTTGCCCGGGTATCCGTCATCCCACGGATGCGTGCACCTTCCCTCGAAGTTCTCGGAGGAATTGTTCGCCGTCTCGCCGATGGGGATGACCGTCGTCGTCGTGGACGAAAGGACCGCACCGCCCGATGTTGTGCATCCACCTGCGTTCGCGCCGGTCGATGCGTCAACCGGTATCGCGCGCATACCGGACCGACTGGGCCCGACTCAGGAATTCAGGCTCGAGCCGGAGAAATCGGAGCACGGACCGATCTCGATCGTGATCAGCGCCGGTGACCGCCGCGCCCTCGTGCTGCGTAACGGCATCGAAATCGGTCGTGCTCGCGTCTCCCTCCGTAACTCGGAGACGGCCCTAGGGACCCACGCGTTCGTCTTGACCTCAGAGTACCTCGACGCCCCGCATCCGACGTTGCCTGCGGCACGTCAGGGCAAGTGGCTCGCCATCGGCGTGCCGGGCCACTCCGACGAAGCGGGCCGCGAGCTGTCGTTCGACGGGGCGGCGGGTGTTGCCATTCCTGAGGGCTTCGCGCGAGCGATCTACCTGTTGCTCGGGCCCGGCGCGACCATGCTGGTCACCGACGCGCCAATCCTTGCGCAGAACTCGACGTCTGGCTCCGAACTCATCAGCGGCCGCGCTCCGGACAGCCCGCCGCGGTGAGACCGGCACTTGGAACTCGCTTGATTACCCGGCACGAGCGCGGATGCTTGCTTGGCAGCGCGTTTCGCACCTCTATCGAACGAGATCTCATGAAACCCACGCCGAACCTGAGCGCTAAGCCCGTGGGGGCGTTCAGCGTCGGAGAGCCCAGGTGAACCTCAACGAGTAGGTTGCGCAGCGGCACCGACACGCCTGAAGTCGGCACCGTTCGCAAGTCTTGCAGGCTGGCGAGGCAGTATTCCCAATCCCCTTAGTCCCCTACCGAACGATTGACCTTTTTGAAGACGGATCAATCACGCAATAGTGTCCTCTCCCGCAATGAGCCAGAGCGCCCATATGAATGCACCATCTGAAAACAAGCCGCTGATCGGAATCATCGCAGCTCTGGTCTACATCGCCATCATGGGCGTTGGCATGATCTACCTGACCTCTCAGGGGATCACCTACGGCTCGCCTGAAATGTTCGATGTGTTCTGGCCGATCTTGATAGTGCTGAACATCGTCAACATTTTCGTCGTCATGCGCTTTTTTGGCTGGCGCAATGCGGGGTTTGGCAGGCTTGACGCAAAGCAGCTGATCTGGTTCCTGCCGTTCCTGATCCTTCTTGGCTACAAATGGTATGTGAGCCTTGGAGCCATGTCGGCCTTTCCTGCCGACAGCCCGAACTGGCGCACCTTTGCCTTTTTCGGTTTCGTGACATTGATGATTGGTACCGGCGAGGAGCTTGCCTTCCGCGGCATCCTCCTACATTCATTTCTCGGCAGACAATCGAGCCGGACGCGTGTCGCTCTGGCCATGCTTGTCAGTGCCGTTGGTTTCGCGCTCCTGCACTCCGTGAATTATTTCGGCGGGGAGTCCTTGCCCGAAATGCTCAGGCAACTGGTCTACACGTTCCGGTGGGGCATGGTGTTTGCACCCTTGATGCTGCGGCTGAAGAACATCATTCCGCTGATGATCGTTCACTGGCTGTGGGACTTTGTGCAGTTCTCCACGTTGATCTCAGAGGACGTTGCCATCGTGGCCCACGACTACCTTCAAGCCCCCATCGAGATCGTCATCGGCCTCGTACTCTGGTATCTGGTGCTGAAGGACGTCGGCAAACAGGACATGGCCAAAGCGTAGAGCCAGCTCTGCGCGACGTTTGGATGCAGTAAGTTTTCTGGCGAGGCTCGAATTCGCCAGGTTGACGCCTGTCCGGGGTTGGTCAAAGCGAACGGGGACACCGAAAAACTCCTCGTACGGCTCTGGATTCGCGGGCTTCCGGAAGGAGAACATGGCCTCCAGGACGACCGCCTGCCGTCCGATGGCGGATAGTGCTTTCAAAGGCCCTAATGGCGGCGACGAACCGCGCTCGACAAGTGACTGCTTCGGGTCGATCCCGGGCTTACAGCGTCCGCTACTGGGGCTCTGTTCTTATAGATCAGGGAGGCACCATGCAAAACCTGACCGCACTTTATGGGCCTGCCGCCACCAGTGGCATGGGCAGCGCAGTGTTTACCGTGCATGGTGCAACCGCCGATAGCCTGATGACTGAGGCGATGTCGGCCTACCGACACTTTGTCGGCGAGAACTGGGACAAGCGCAAGAACGCTTGGGAGGCGGGTTTCAAAGAGCTTTACCTACGTGCACCCGGGATACCCGTGGCATCGATGCCGAGTTGCATGCATTGCATGGCACCTGGCTGCGCGGGGTGGTACAGATGATGGTGGATGAAATGGAAGATCCGGCCGCTGCGCGTGCAGCTTTGGCTGAGACTTTCGATGGCGCCGGCGTGAGCGAGTTGCGAATCTATTCGCTGGGTGACGGGGAGCAGATGGCGGGTTTGCAGGTGGCCGCTCTACGCGATGGCGGCGATGCGATATTGCTGGTGATGCTGCTGGATTGATTCGCGGCTTGGAGCCAGGTCAGGCTCCGCATCCATTGCGCAGCTTCCACAAGTGTGCCAGGGCAATAGCGCAAGCAAGCCGACGGCGAAAATCAAGCCGTTGCCTGTTATCGACATCCAGGTAGTCGGATCCTGCAAGTTACCATCGCGTACCGACACGGCAAGAAACCGCGCCGACCAAGCGAAGCCCAGCGTCACCAGCACCGTGGCCGGTGCCATTAGCAGAATAGATTCGGCCAGCAGAATGCTGCGTGGCCATGACTCATTCCGCGGTTGCCTTCTGTGGCCGCACGGGCCGTTGACGGCCCGCGACCTTGGATCAGTTGATCTTGTTGAACGACTCGACCTTTCCACTGCTGCTGACGTTGCACACGTACTGATACTGCTCGAAGCGCATCACCACTTCCAATAGCCGGGCTTCATCGCGCTCTGGCTGATGATGGTGCCGTCGTAGCCTTCATTGGCGAACTGGTTGCAGGCCTTGATTGCAGCCGCGGGTGCCTGGTTGCTGGCGGCGGCGGGTTTCGCCGCGCCGAATCCGGCCTTGGCGTTCTCGGCCTTGGTCTTGTTGATGTCGCAGCCCTGCAGTTCGGTCGCCTGGGTGCAGCCGGAGCGCTCGAGCTTGCTCTGATAGCTCTCTTTGCCGGATGAGGCCGGAGCCGTAACAAACCCGGCTTTGGCGTTCTCGGCCTTGGTCTTGTTGATGTCGCAGCCCTGCAGCTCGGTCGCCTGGGTGCAGCCAGAGCGTTCCAGCTTCTTCGCATAGCTCGCATTGGTGGCGTTCGCGGCCAGGGGCAACAGCAGTGCGATGGCCGCACCGCTGGCGGCGAGTTTCAAATACTTGTGCATGGTGTGGGTCCTCGGTTGATGTGGCGGTTGTTCCGCCGCGGAAACGGGATGGTAAAAAATAGGTACGCCCCGTCAGCGATGGGGCTTACCGATGTCGAAATAGTTCAGGCGGACATTCTGGCCGCCAGTCGCTCCGTCTCGTTGCTTGCAGTGCTTTCGAGCAAATCGTCCTGCCAGCCCTGTCTGACCCGCTCGTTGCGAATCAGGTACAAGCCGTACAGCGCCATGGGGCCAACGATCAACAACGCGCCCGTCAATTGGTCCATTGGATCAGCGACCGGAGCCGGTCCAACTCGACCCGCCCCAACAAGGAAGACGGCGAGATCCCATAGCCAATGCACGATCATGACTGGAATGAGCGAGTGCGTGCGTATGCGCAGTGCGAGGAACGCCGCACCGCTCAGCATCGCATTGAATGCCTGTACCCCCGCCCCGGCAAACTGCCCCGTCATGAGAGCGTTCAGGACGTGCACGATCCCGAACAGGAAGGTCACCAGGAAGAAGGCTGCCCAGAACGGCATCGCCTTGCGAGCGCCACCCCACAAGACGCCGCGAAACGCCAATTCCTCGCTGAAGCCGACCATCATCGTGTTGATTGCGACGGTGAGCACGACCGATGCTGGAACCGGCCTGTCCATCAGGATCGCGAACGCAATGAAGCCACACACCAACAACATCGGCAGCCACAGCAGGCGCCATGAACCGGCGGGCCGAACACGGTTGAACCCGAGGTCCCGCCAGCCCATCACCCAGGCAACGAGCAGCATGAACGCCGCGGCGGCGGGCGGTCCCCACACAAGCTGCTCAGATGCAAACTTGTCCAGCGATGTGCCCGGGGCCACCTGGAGCAATCCGGCCCCCATGGTGATTGCCACCCAGACGGCGACGGCAACGAGGGCAATCGCCAGTCGCTTATTCGTTGTGTTCACGTTGCCATCCAGTGAGCTTGATCACGTCGACGAGCGCGAGCTAATCGCCCTTCACGAACACGTCGGGGATTTCATAGCGCTCGGTCCCCAGCGTCGCGATGGTGGCGTCGCCCTTGCGCATCGAGCCGCTCCGCATGGCAGCGGTGCCATCCGCTTCGGCCGTCGAGAACGCGAGGAAACTGCCGTCCGGGTTGAAGAAGAGAGTGCGCTGGCCGCCATCGGGCAGTGTCACCTCGACGTAGGTTCCAGTCTCGGTGCCGCGCACGACACCCGCATCGCACATGCCCGCTGCCGCGCCCTTATAGCCCGAGCAAGGAATCTGCGCGGTGGCGTTGTACTTGGTTCCGGCGACCATGGCATCGCCCTGGCCGTCGCCGTCGCCCGGCATGGCCGCAGCCGCGGGTACGGAAACCAGCGTCACGCCATCGATCGTGGCCACCACCGTTCCACCCAACGCCGCCGCGTCGGCAGCCGACAGGCAGCCGGCAAGCGTCGCGGTGTGATCAAGATAATCGACCGTCGCGGCGCTCTCTCCGATCCTGCGGCACGGATCGCCGGGGTTAGGGAAGCCGTCTCCAAACACGTTCAGGCTGGCTGGCCACGTGGCCTGCGTTGTGGCCGTTGCAGCCGCGTCACCCGGACCAGCGGCGGGCGTAGTGGAGTTGTCGGCCGCCTTCTGGCAACCCGACAACGCCAGGGCTGCGCTCAATACGATCAGACCGGTCTGGACATTGGTGCGCATGATCATGATCCTCTCAATCGCCGCAGGACAGCAGAGCGACTTCAGTGTGCCAAGAGTTCAGCTGGTAGTCACGGCGCTCGAGACGACCGCACCGTGATCGGCCCCCGTTACCATCGAATCGAAGCAAACACCCTATGGTCGAGGGTCCCGCGCATCTGACCGCTCCTGGCCGTGTTCAGGGACGCATTCTGGATACCGTGAAACCGCGGGCTCGGTTCCAATCGAATGGAGGTTGAATTGGCTTCTTCGGTCGATACGGGAGAGTGGTGGTGCCATCACCTAGAGTTCGCGGGCCGCGCGGACTTTGTTGCCGTGCAGTAGCGCGTCGACGCCGCCGCAAATAGTTACCTCGGAGAATTCCATGCTTCGACCACTGCTTGCGCTCATGTTGTTCTTCGTCGCCGCGCTGCCGGCCGCCGCCGTGCCGTTCTGGGGCGCAAAGCAGTCGAGTCCGGCAGATACTGCGCCAGGTGCGCTGAAGCCCGGCGAGTTCGTCTGGAACCCGGGAGTGGCGCCCGCAGGCCCGATCGTGGTGGTGGTCAGTCTCACCGAGCAGCGTTCCTACGTGTACCGCAACGGCGTCGAGATCGGTTTCACGACGGTCAGCACGGGCAAGCCCGGCCACGAGACGCCGACCGGGGTGTTCACGATCCTGCAGAAGGACAAGGACCACCGTTCGTCGAAATACAACAATGCGCCGATGCCATACCAGCAGCGGCTGACCTGGGACGGCGTCGCGCTGCACGCAGGTGGACTGCCCGGCTACCCTGAGTCGCACGGCTGCGTGCACCTGCCGTCGAAGTTCGCTGAAGAACTGTTTGGCGCCTCGCACATGGGTATGACGGTGGTCGTCGTCAACGGCCGCACCGCTCCGGTGGACGTGGTGCATCCGGCGGCGCTGGCGCCGGTGGACGCCGGCACAGGAACCCCGGAAATCCAGGCCCGCCTCCAGGCGGGCGAGAAGTGGCGCTGGCAACCGGAAAAGGCACCGGAGGGCCCGGTGTCGATCGTCGCCAGCGTGGCCGACCAGCGAGTCATCGTCCTGCGTAACGGAGTCGAGATCGGTCGCTCGCGTATCGTGATCACGGATGCGGACCAACCGATCGGCACGCACGCCTTTATCGTCAAGGCTGGCAGCGGCGCGGGTGAAAGCGCGATTCTCAAGGGGGCCCCCGCACGCAACTGGATGGCCGTGGCCGTGCCGGGCTATGCCGACGATGCCGGTGCCGGGCTGTCGGCTGTGGTGGGCGGCCGCATGCACCTGCCGCAGGATTTTGCACGGCAGCTGTATGCCTTACTGGAGCCGGGAACGACCTTACTGATCATGGACGCGCCGGTCCTGGCGCAGAACACCAGCGATCGAATGACGGTCATGGGAGCGGGTGTCCCCAACTGAATCCAGAGAAGCTTCACACGTCAATCACACGCCGACTTTCCAACGTCAGTAAGTGGTTGACTCTGCGAACGGAGGCCGGTGACTAGCGTGGGTTCGATTCCCATCACCCGCTCCATCTCCTCCGAGTCCAAAGGTGCCAACGGCCAACGTGAAGTCACGTCGGTCGCTGAAGGCTAATCAGCAAGCCATGGCGTATCGGCGAATGCCTTTGCCTCTTCCGCGCTGCCAGGCTTGAAGAACTCGTGAATTGATTCGTCGCGATAGTAGCGCCAGAAGCCCGCGTCCAGGTCCGGGTTCGTGATTCGGAAGTCGCCCCGCGCCGCGCTCCCGTCAAGGAACTTGTGATAGGCGTCCAGCGGTTCCGGCCCGCCCTGCTGGAAGACGATCCTGCCCCCATACTGCTGGTAAAGAGCGCGATTGATCTTCCACTGCCGGATGAAGGCTGTCGCGATTTCATCTCGCGCAGCCTTGTCCTCGGCCGACTCGTCGCTACCCGGCAAAGGGCCGGAGTAATTTGGGTCCTTGCTCAGGGCCGCACGCATGTGTGCGATGTAGGCGGCCTTTTCCGCGTTCGTGACGGCGATGCCCTTCTCGGCGGCATATCGGTCGGTCAGCTTTTGCAGGACGATGTACTGCAGTTCTTCAGCATCCTGCGTGTGGATGACTGTGCCGAGCACCTCGCCCGCGACCGGCAGTTGGACGTCGCCGTACACCGCCGACGGCGCTGTCGCATCGGTTGCAGCAGCCGAATCGCGCGGCGCAGTGTCGGCCGACGGGATTGCGGGTCGAACGGGCGGCGAACCTGCCGGCTTGCCGCCGCCACATGCCCCCAGCGCCAGCGCCGCAATTGACAAGAGAATGCCTGGATATCGGTTCATCGTCGGATCTCCGGGTTGCGGGAATGCAGGATTCCCCAGGCCAGCACTGGCCATACGAGCAGATTCATCACCACCGTGTTGACGACTGCGCTATAGACGAGCAGGACCGCGCCCAGCGGCGACTCATCATGCAGGTTCGCGAGATCAATGCCGAAGGCCTGGGCTGGCTCGATGAGCAGCACCATGGCGAGCGGGCCGATGTACTTGCCATACAGGTCGTTGATTCCGTGCGTCGCCATCACCAGCGCCACTATGGCGAGACCAATGGGAACGCTCCATCCCCTCCCTCGACGACTATGGAGGTAGCCCACGCCGACGCCGGCAGTTGCTCCCCAGATGACGTGGCTTTCGGTGCCGAGCGCCCAGCGCCCTGGTATGGCGGTACGCAGGTCGGCCCAGCCGTTTCCCGGAAAGCCGCTGGTCGCGAAGTTGGCCGCGAACTCGACGACGGCGAAACCCAGTCCGCCGAGCGCGCCGTAGACGATGCCGTCCCGCATCGAGGGGCTGGACCGCAGCCCCAGGGCGACGATCAAGAGCAGCGGCAATAGCTTGGTCAGTTCCTCGAGCGGTCCGACCACGACCCAGTACGGCAGCAGTCCGCTGTCGATGATCGAGTGCATGACGCGCGACGTGATCGGCGCGAACAGGATGACGAACGCGACGCTGCCCCAGACCAACGGTGGCGGCTCAGGCTCGTGGCGGTCGAGAAACCGGATGGCCCAGAGACTGGGCAGGTACATCGCGAAGGCGATGAGGAGTGCCGCGAGCATTGCCCCCGGCTGGAGGCCGAAATACCTGACGTACGTCGGCCACGCGTAGAGGACCCCGGCGAGCAGTGCGGCGACGACCACCCACCGCCCGCCGGAGCGCATGATTACGGACGGTACAGGTCGACGCTCAGGAACTGCCGTTCGGCGTTGAACGAGCAGATGAACACCTGGGCGCTGGTGCCGTACTGGCCCCAGACCTCGTACATCCCTTGGGTCTGCTTGGCATTCTGCGTGGTGATGTCGCGCGGGCTGACTTTGAACTTTGCCGACGCCTCACCGGCGCAGTAGCGCGACATATCGGCGACGGCAATGGCGCCGCTGGCGCCGCCCCCGCCGCTGCTCGACGACGACGAAGCGCCGAAGGTCACGACGATCTTCTTGCCGCCTTCCCACTTGAATTCCTGTGTGTTGCCGCCGGCCTGGGTTCGGATGACCTTATTGCCCTTCTGGTCCTTGAAGTGGTTGGCCTGGTTGCCCGGGGCGAGGCTGTAGGTTTCGCCATTGCGCATGTCGAGGTCGATGTAGCCCTGGCGCTGCGAGAAGGTGCACGGGCCCGACTGGCCCTGCTTCGTCTCGCCATCTTTTCGCACTTGGCACGTGGCCTCGTTGGAGTCGGCATGTGCCGACGAGGCCCAACTGCCCATGGCGAGCATGACCAATGAAGCGCAAAACGGTGCAGTCTTATTCATGGTGCTTCCTCTACAGGTATGTGTTTGCAGGGCGGGGCGATCGCGTGAAATTGATCAGCCCCCGAAAACGAATGCGTCGGGAATCTCGTAAACCTCGACAGCTCCAACCCGGACGATGGTCCAGTCGTCACGGCGCTCAAGCTTGAACGATGCGTCCGCGTCGGTACCTGCGACCTTGCCGTCTCGGAAGGTGATCACGCGGCTGCCGCCGTCGGGTGTCGTAACGTGAACGGTTCCGCCGCCCGCCACGCGTTTCACGCCGGCATCGCACTGGCTCATCGGCTTGTTCGGTTCGGCGACGCAAGGGATCTTAGCGGTCGCGTGATAGCCGGTGCCGGGTACCAGCGCATCATGACTCGCCGAATCGCTGTCGGGCCGGAGACGACCATCTCGAGGCGGTAGTTGGCAACCTCGTTGCGGCGTGCGGCACTGCGCATCATGTAGACGCGGATCTTGTAGTCGCCGGTCGCGGGCAACTGGCCCTCGTACTGGTTCTCGCTCACCGAGCCGTTGAAGAACGCAACGTCGGTCTCGCCGGGCGCGAGGATGTTGAAGTACGTGGCGGTGTTCTTCGTCGCCATGCTGACGTTCATCGACTGTCCCTCGGCAGCGTGCAGGACGTAATCGACGGTCTCCGAACCCTTGATCGTGCCGTTGACTATCGCGTTGTTCGCGCCCTTGGCGAACTGGACGCGCTGGGTGCGGATGCCGTCCTCGGCCCACGCGGATTGTCCGAGCATCCCGGACATCAGGCCGACGAGGAGCAGGCAGCGGAAAGCAATCGGAGTTGGCTTGGTCATGGTGGGTGGGGCGACCTTGCGCCGAGAGGCTGAGACAGCCGATGACGGTATCGCGCGTCGCGTGGGACCGGCTAGCCGAAATGCGAAAAACCCACCTGTTGTCGGCCGGCGCCCTGCTGGGTTCCCCGCGAGGGCGTAAGCGTCTCCAGGCGCAAGGATTCCCAGGGGCTTGGACGAACCAGCCGAGGATCTCTGGCCAGGGCGGCTCCGGTGGGGCGGGGCGGGATGAACGTCGGCGAATCCGGGGTATCGCCACTGGTCGAATAGCGAACTACTTGTCACGCTGTCCTGAAACGCCGCTCGAGCCATCATGACGCCCGTTTCCGTGCTCGCCGTTCCCCCTCCGCCGCCCGGTGCGAAATGCATGGGCAGCGACGACCCTGACGAGATCACCTCGTGGGTGTCCAGGCGTGATGGCCATCATTCGCGGGTCGTCCACGGCACGGGACCGTACGGGTTCCGGCTGGCTCGCATCGAGACGCTGAGCGTGCAGATCGCCTGGGCCAGTACGCGGCTTGCGAACACGCTGCGCGCCCGCTTCAGACAGCCGACGTTTCATGTCCCGCTAGGCGGGGTCCAGCGGTACGCGTACGGCCGGCGCCGCGTCGAGGCTGCCATGGGGCGGCTGGTGTTCATCGCTCCGGATACGGAGGTGACGCGCCACAGCGACGGCGATCCCGTGATGGCCATTGAACTCGACGGTTCCAAGTTCGAGTCCGAGGTGCGCGGTCGCCGCGCGAGTGATCGTATCGAGCGGCCACGAGTGCCGCAGTCGCTCGACCTCGCGGAGGCGCAGCAGCGCGAGGTCGCCGAGGCGATCGCAGCCCTGGTGCATGCGCACCTTCCCGGTGCTGCAGGAACGGCCAGGATGCACGGCGAGAGTCGCGTGCTGTCCGCGCTGGCCGGTACATTGACAGGCCCATGAGTGGTGAATCACGCCGGTGGCGATCCGGCGACTCAAGCATCTCGAAGACTGGATCGACGCGCACGTGAGCGAGGCGATCACTTTGGGCCGACTCTGCGAAGTGGCGCAGCTCGGCGAACGCTCCCTGCAACTCGCGTTCCAGGTGCGGCGCGGGATGTCACCCATGCGCTTCGTTTGCGAGCGGCGTCTGGCCGCGGCCCAGCGGCGACTGTTCCGGACCGGGCCGGACGACGATGTCACGGCGATTGCCACCAGCCTCGGATTCACGCACCTTGGGCGCTTCTCCAGCGCCTACTGTGCGGCGTTCGGTGAATCGCCGTCGCGGA
>CAVOSA010000028.1:0-191391 GCA_963698735.1 uncultured Gammaproteobacteria bacterium
GGGCTCAAGCATCATCGCCATTTAGCCCCTGCCACGAGGTGCCGCCATGACCAGCCGCCGCTCCTTCCTCTCCGCCGCCACGCTCGCCGTCACGGCCGCCGCGCTGGATTCCCTGCCCGCCTTGGCGGCCTCGCCCGCTGCGACATCCGGCATGGCTAGACGTGCGATCCCCGCCACCGGCGAAACCATCCCGGTGATCGGCATGGGCACATCGGGCAGTTTCGAGGTGGATGCGGCCGGACGCGAACCGCTGAAAGAAGTGCTGCGGCGTTTTGTCGCCGGCGGTGCCAGCGTCATCGACACCTCGCCCAACTACAGCAACGCCGAGGACGTGCTGGGCGACCTGATGGCCGAGCTCGGCGTGCGCGACAAGATCTGGCTGGCTACGAAGCTCGCCGCGGACGATCGTGCCTCCGGCGAGGCGCAGTTCGCACAGTCGCTCAAGCGCCTGCGCACCGACAAGGTGGAGCTGCTCGCCGTGCACAACTTGCGCGACTGGAAGACTCAACTGACCTATGCGCGCGAACTCAAGGCCCGGGGCAAGACCAGATACGTCGGCCTGACCCACTACGTCGATGGCAAGCACGACGAGCTCGCGGACATCATGGTCGCGGAAAAACCCGACTTCATCCAGATCAACTATTCGGTCAGCGCGACCAATGCCGACAAGCGCCTGTTGCCGCTGGCCAGGGACACCGGCGTGGCGGTGATGATCAACCGGGCCTTCGACGACGGGCGATTGTTCGCACGCGTAGCTGACAAGGCGCTGCCGGGCTGGGCCGCCGAGGCGGGCGTAACGTCGTGGGCGCAGATGTTCCTGAAGTTCGTCATCAGCAATCCGGCGGTAACTGTGGTGATCCCGGCCACCGGTAAACCCGACCGCCAGAGCGACAACCTCAAGGCCGGCCTGGGCCGTGACCTGAGCGCGGCCGAACGCGCCGAACTCGTGGCGATGTTCGCCTGATGGACAAGCCGGGGCCGGTGATCCGCTTCCTGTCCCGGCTCGTCGGGATCGAATCCGAAGAAGCGCCGGCAGTAACGGCCGGCGTGCTGCTGTTCTTCCTGCTGTTCGCCGGCTATTTTCTGTTGCGGCCGGTGCGCGAGACGATGGGCATCGCCGGTGGCGTGGGCAACCTGCAGTGGTTGTTCACCGGCACCTTCATAGCCACTCTTGCGGCGATTCCGCTGTTCGGCTGGATCGCCGCGCGCGCACCACGACGTCGCATCCTGCCCTGGACTTACGGCTTCTTCGCACTGAACCTGCTGGGTTTCGCGGCGGCGATCGCCGCGCAGCCAGATAATCCCTGGATCGCGCGTGCCTTCTACATCTGGCTGTCCGTGTTCAACCTGCTGGCGATCTCGGTGGCCTGGAGCGTGCTGGCCGATCTGTTCCCGGTGACGCAGGCCAAGCGGCTGTTCGCAGTGATGGCGGCGGGCGCGAGCGCGGGCGGCCTGGTCGGCCCGCTGCTGGGCGTGTTGCTGGTGGGTTCGCTCGGCCTGCCGGGACTGATGCTGCTGAGCACAGCCCTGCTGCTGGCTTCGGCGGCAGCAGCTCACGCGCTGCAGGCATGGCGTGATCAACGGCCGCTGCGCGTTGATGACCGGGCTGCACGCGAGCAGCCACTCGGTGGCAACCCATTCGCCGGCATCGGCACGGTGCTGCGTTCGCGCTACCTGCTGGGCATCGCCGCCCTGGTCGTGCTGCTCGCGAGTGTCACGACTTTTCTCTACTTCGAGCAGGCACGGCTGGTCGAGTTGCATTTCCCGGACCGTACCGACCAGACGCGGGTGTTCGGCACGCTCGACTTCATCGTGCAGAGCCTGGCCCTGCTCGCCCAGTTGTTCCTGACCGGACGCATCGTGCAGCGGCTCGGCATCGTCGTGCTGCTTACGGCGGTACCCGTGGTCATGACCCTGGGCTTCCTGTGGCTCGCGCTCGCGCCAACCTTCGCGGTGTTTGCGGTGGTGATGGTCGTGCGGCGTGCCGGCGAATACGCGCTATCGCGACCGGGCCGCGAGATGCTGTTCACCGTGGTCCCGCCCGAGGCCAAGTACAAGGCCAAGAATGTCATAGACACCGCAGTCTATCGTGGCGCGGACGCAGTCAGCGGCTGGGTGAAGACAGGCATCGATGCCATCGCTTCGAATCCGGCCGTGGTGGCCGTGGCCGGTGCGTTGCTCGCCCTGGTGTGGGCGTTCACGGGCTGGTCGTTGGCGCGCCAGCAGAAGGCCCTGGTGACAGGCGACGCAGCGATTGAGACAGGCCTCGGAAGGGAGCCATACCCCGACCTGGCACCAATCCAGGTGCCAGGTCGGAGCGAGAAGCAGCGCCCCTCAGGGGTCTGACCGTATCCCGTCGTCAGAGCTGGCGGCCGGCGGCGTCCACCGCGTTCAACTGGTGCGCATCAGGAGCCTCGGCGGCGCCCGGGATCCAGCGACCGAAGCAGGCACGGTTCTTCAGGCAGGGGTCGGTCAGGGTCTGCAGGAACTGCACCATCGGCTCGATCGCAGTCTGCGGCACGCGGTCCGGATCGACGACCGGCATCGAGTCCGCAGGCTGCGTGCTGCGATCAGCATTCATCTTGGCCAGCGCGGCGCGGGTCAGGTTGGCAGCGGCGGGAAACATCGTCGCGCAGTCGCTGACGCCCTGGAACTGCGGCAGCCGGCACCATGCGGCGCCGCCAGGCCTCCCGAGCCGGCGAGGAGCGGTCCCGTCACGCGCCTCCCCGCACACCGCTTCCGGCAGTCGCGTTCGTCAGTGCGCCGCCTTGCGCGAGGGCACGTACTGTTCCATCACGGCCTGCTCCAGCAACTCGGGCGGCACGAGGCCCTGGCTGATCACGAAGTCGTGGTACGACTGCACGTCGAACTTGTCGCCGAGCTGGAGTTCCGCGCGCGCGCGGATACCCAGCTGCTTTTCGTAGCCGTAGAAGTACGACGTCGCCTGGCCCGGCGCCAGGAAGCTGTAGCGATCCGCCTCTTGCCTGGCCATCGGCTCGGAGAGCAGCACTTCGTCCATCAGGAACTGCTTCGCGGCGTCCGGCGTGATCTGGCCGAGGTTGACCATCGGGTCGAGGAAGGCGCGCGCGGCGCGCATCAGTCGCATCTGCAGCGTGCCCATCTGCCCCTCGAGCGGCAGGTATGGCTTGAGGAACGATTCGGCATACAGCGCCCAGCCTTCGACGTTCGCGCTGTTGAACGCGAACACGGCACGCGGGATCGACACGCCGGCTTCCGTCATCTTGGCGAACTGCAGCTCGTGACCCGGCCTCGCTTCGTGCGCGGTCAGCGTCCACGTGATCGCGTCGAACTTGAAGTCGTCCATCTTCGAGCCCGGCGCCGCGTTCGGGTTCTCGAGCGGCAGGATGAACTCGGCGGGCTCGCCGGTGTTGCCGATCAGGCGCGGCGGGCTCAGGTGTGGCGCCGGTTGCGCCGCCGATTCCGCCTCGGTGGCGAGGCGGATCACCGCCTTGCGGTCCGGCAGCGTGATGAGGCGCTCGCGACGCACGGTCTCTTCGATGGCTGCGAGGCGCGCATTGTAGGTCGTCAGCAGCTGGTCGTTCGGGATCGACTGTTTCTTCAGTTCGCGCATCACGTCCTTGTAATCGGACGACGCAAGCCCGCGTTCCTTCGCGATGATCCGGGCGAGCGACTGCATCTCGTCGCGCGTCTGCATGAAGCCGACGACGGCACGATTGATGAGCGCCTGCGGCTCCATCTTGACGCCCACGTTCTTCAGGTTGTCCGCGTAGATCTCGGGCGGCAGCAGGTTCGTCTTGCGCGCGCGAGGCAGGATCTCCTTGCGCACCCAGGCGTCATAGTCGGTCACCTGGCTCTCGAGCGTCTTGAGGTCCTTCTCATAACCCTTGAGCCCGCTCTTCACGAACAGGTCGCGGATGCCCTGCAGGTAGCGTTGTGAGTTGCCGAGGTTCTGCTCGACTTCTGCCGTCCACGGACCGGTCAGGCCCGTCTCGCCGAACCGCTCGGTCGATCGGTCCATCGCCAGCTTCGTGATCGGTTCGTAGCCGGGCTCGCGTCCGGTGTACTTGCGCAGCCGCTCGAGTGCGGCAGGGTAACGAGAACGGTCGACCCGCGGGTCGAGTAGAGCCTGGAAGCTGCCGAACAGCATGTTCGGCACGTCGACGTACGGCAGCATCAGGCGAGTCGTGAGTTCGCTCGTCGCTTTCTGGTCGCGTGCCGTCGCGATGAGGATCTGCAGGTCCTGTTTCACCTGGCGGTCGGTGGTGGTTGGGAGTTTCGCTTCAAGCGCAGTGGCGACCCGTTCGGCATCCGCTTCGAACCGCTGGTCGACCCCCGGCTTCAGGTCCGTGACTTCCGCGTCGTGGCCGTCCACGCCCCAGTTGGAAGCGGCCTCTGGAACGTACTTGGCAAGCAGTTCGAGCAGCGGCTGCGCATTCGCGTTGCTCTCGGCGATCCATGCGGGTTCTGCAGCCTGCGCAGTCGTCGCAAATACGAGGGCCGCCACGGCGGCCGCTTTCCAGATCGATCTCAGCATCTCGTGTGTTCCCCGGGGAGAGCGGTGACCGGCGGGCCCAAGGCCCGCCGGCGCGAAGCGCGAATCATGCAGGGGCGGGGTCCGGAACGCGATCCGTCCCGGCGCGCGGCCTGCACGGATCGTCGATTCGATGACAAGACCTCACGTCGAGAGCTGCCGCAATGGACGATGGCGATGATGGCGTTGTCCGACGAGCGCTTGTTGCGCTACGGAAAGACCAACTCGATTTCCTGTCCCTCGATACCGTTGGCGTCCTGACTTGCGATTTCCGGCATGGCAAGATTGGGGGCCGCAAAGGAAGGAGCACCAATAATGATCTTGCGCCGCGTCGCCAGCCTGCTGACGGTTTCTGTGTTTGCGCTCGCTGCCTGCAGCAAGACTCCCCCGGCACATCCTGACGCCGATCTCATCATCACCGGCGGCCCCATCCTCACCATGGAGGGCGCCGAGCCCGCCACCGCCGAGGCCGTCGTTGTCGATGCCGGCAGGATCGTCTTCGTCGGCTCGAAGGCCGATGCCCTGAAGAGGAAAGGCGGCGGCACCGTCGTCAAGGACCTCGCCGGCAAGACGCTGATGCCTGGCTTCATCGACGGGCACGCCCATGCCCAGCAGTTCGGCGCACAGGCAGTGGGCGCCAACCTGCTCGCCCCGCCCGATGGGGATGTCGACACCATCGATGACGTGGTCGACAAGCTGAAGTCCTTCGCGCAGGGCCCTGACGTGAAGCTCACCGGCTGGATCTTCGGCGTCGGCTACGACGACGCGCTGCTGGGCCGTCACCCCACGCGCGAGGATCTCGACAAGGTGTCGACCACGGTACCGGTCATGGCGACGCACATCTCCGGCCACTTCGCGGCCGTGAACAGCCTCGGCCTGAAGATGATCGGGTACGACGCCACGACCCCGAATCCCGAAGGCGGCGTCATCCGCCGCGAGGCTGACGGCAAGACCCCGAACGGAGTGCTGGAAGAGCTGGCGGCCATGCCCCACATGGTCAAGTCCCTTGAACCCACCACCCAGGAGAGCAAGGACTATTTCCTCAAGCGCGGGCTCGAGATGGCGAAGAGCTACGGGTACACGACCGCGAACGAGGGCCGTATGTTCGGCCCCATGCACTCGGTCATGGTGGACGCCGCCAATCGCGGCCTCGTCGACATCGACTTCATCGGCTGGATGGACTACACGGGCCGCGCCGAGCTCGACAAGGGGTTCAGCACCAGTTACTCCAATCACTATCGGCTCGGCGGCCTCAAGATCACGCTCGACGGCTCCCCACAGGGCCGCACCGCCTGGCGCACCGTCCCCTATCTGATCCCGCCCGATGGCCAGAAGCCCGGCTACCTGGGCTATCCCGCGATCCCCGACACGAAGCAGGTCGAGGCTTATCTCGATGAGGCCTATGCCAAGGGCTGGCCGGTCAAGGTTCACGCCAACGGCGATGCGGCTATCGACCAGTTGTTCACTGCGCTGCGCCCGGTGGTCGCAAAGCATGGCGTCAAGCCCGGACAGACCATCCTGGTCCACGGCCAGTTCATCCGCCCGGACCAGGTGAAAGAGCTGAAGTCGCTCGGCATCTTCCCTTCGATGTTCCCGATGCACACCTTCTACTGGGGCGACTGGTACCAGCAGATCGTCGGCCCGGAACAGGCAGCCCAGATCTCGCCCATGCGCTCGATCCTCGCCACCGGGCTGCACGCCACCAGCCACACCGATGCGCCGGTTGCACTGCCCAACCTCATGCAGGTCGCCTGGGCGACGGTGAACCGCACTTCGCGTTCGGGCCAGGTCATCGGTCCCGACGAGCGCGTGACTCCCTATCAGGCGATGCAGATGATCACGATCTGGGGCGCCGAGCAGTTCGGCGAACAGGCCGCCAAGGGTTCCATCAAGGAAGGCAAGCTCGCGGACTTCGTCATCCTCTCCGACAACCCGGTCACGATCGATCCGCAGGACATCAACAGGATCCAGGTCCTCGAAACCATCAAGGAGGGCAAGTCGGTCTGGGTACGGAAGTGAAGCCCGTTCGCCTCGGCGCTGATCCCGCTGAGCAGGCAGGCGCCGCAGCGCAGCACGGGCGCAAAGCGCGCGTTCTGCTGCCGATCGTCAATGCCCCACTCTGCGCCAGACCGGAATCACTTCGACGATGCGGTGCATGTCACGTCCACGATCACCCGGAACCACGTGCGCTGTGCTCGCAGCTCGCTCGAGATCGTGCGGCCCGGGCTGATCGAGCGGGTGCTGCGCTTCGGCCGCTGGGGCGCAGCGTCGAAGACGAGCTGGCAGCGCACGCGCGTGTCCGTGTTGTTCGTCAGCCTGAGTATCAGCATCGTGGACTGCGGAATCTGCTCGATCTTGATGTCGAGGTCATTCAGCACCGGGCGGATCTCGACCGAGTAAGTCTGGGCCGGCGCCTCGAGCGCAATGAGCGCCAACAGCAGCGCAGCGCCGAACCTGGACCATCCGCGTAGCCTGAATATGGGAGACGTCATGGTCATGAAGCCTGCGGCTGCCTCCGCCGTACGGCGGATCTCCCCGATCCGCGAGTCGAGGTCGCGCGCGACGTCTTCGTCCCTGAGCCCCATGCCCTCGACGTCCGCGTCGGCGAAGCCGAGGATGCCCATGTCCGCGTAGGCCTTGCGCACGCGCGGACCCCACAGGCCGATGTCCTTGATCGTCGGCACGATGCGCGTGAACAGGCTCGTGCGGTACACGCGCATGAGCTCGGAATGGTCCACCCACTCCTTGCACTCCGCGACCGGCAGTCCCATGCACTCCCAGACCTCGTCGGCGAGGAAGCGGTCGCGCAGCAGGTAGCAGCCCTCGACGACGAATTCCTCGCGCTCGTCACGCTCCTTGTCGGTGAGCTGGGGGTAGTAGTCGCGCAGAGCGAGGCGCCCGAAGGCCACGTGCCGCGATTCGTCCTGCATCACGTAGGCCGTGACGGACTTCGACAGCGGGTTGCGGGCGTAGTCGCGGATCAGGCCGAACGCCGCGAGCGCCACGCCCTCGATCAGCACCTGCATGCCAAGGTAGGTCATGTCCCAGCGCGAGTCGCGCAGCGTGTCCTCGATGAGGGACTTGAGGTAGGGGTTGATCGGGTAGACGAGTTCGTACTTCTCGTGCAGCAGCCGCGAGAACGCCTCGACGTGGCGCGCCTCGTCCATCACCTGCGTGGCGGCGTAGAACTTGGCGTCCATGCCCGGCACCTGCTGCACGATCTTCGCCGTGCACACCAGCGCGCCCTGCTCGCCGTGCAGGAACTGCGACAGTTGCCACGCCTGCACGTGGTGGCGCAGCCGGCTGCGCTCCCTGGCGTTCATCCGGTGCCACGCGGGCGAACCGTAGATCGCGATCATCTCGTCGGGCATGCCCGCCGGGTTCTCGGGATCGATGTCCTGCGACCAGTCGATGCGCGTGTCGGAGTCCCACTGCTGGCGCTTGCCCTTGCGGTAGAGGTTCAGCAGCTTCTCGCGGCCGTCGTCGTACTCCCAGCGGAAGTTGGCCTCGAACTCCTGCGCGACCTGCCAGTCCATCGAGTCGAGATGGCAGACGTAGTGATCAGACGTCGACATGGCTCTTGCTCCTGCGCAGACCGCCCCGGGGCGTCGGGTCGTTGTTCAGTGGCGACACTGCACCCGGCGGGACGTGGTTGTCCAGACGCCGCGTGCGCAGCGTGACGTTCCCGTGCCTTGCGCTGCAACAGGAAGCGCCGCACGGCGGCTGCCTCCAGTGCGGCCAGCTTCAGCGGCGCCGGCTACGGTAGCCCGGAGCGTCTATTCCGGTGGTTTGAGTAGCAGCAAGACGGGTGTCGGCGACCCGCGCTACCGCCGCTTCCGCACGGCGGGAACCGGTGACTGCAGCGAGGAAGGTCTCGCGATCAAGTGCCCACAGTCGTGCTGCGGTCACCGCGAAGATGCTGGCTGTCCGCGGCACGTCGCGCATCATGGCAATCTCGCCGAACGAATCGCCCGGACCGAGCATCGGCCGCGGCTGCCCGTCGACCGTGACCTCGAGCTGGCCGGATTCGACGACGTAGAAGTGCTCGCCGCTGTCGCCTTGCCGGATGACGGTATCGCCCGCTTGGAATTCGACCGGCAGCATCCGGCTCGCCACGCGCTCCAGCACCGGCGCAGGAAGGTACCCGAACATGGGCACACGCCGCAGCAACGCGAGTGCCAGTGGCGGCGGCTGGGCTGCGGCGTCGATGGACCTGAGGCGCGGCCAGGTCAATGCACCCAGCACGGGCAACATCAGGCCCGCAGTGACGAACGCCCCGCGCGGCCCGAACAGCCCGACCAGCAAGGGCACCACCAGTGCGCCGACGGCCAGCGCGAGCATCATCAGGCCTTCCTGCAAGCCGAAGGCGCGCACCAGGACGTCCTCGTCCACGGATCGCTGCAGCAGAGTCCGGGCAGCGACGTCGAGCAGGCTCTTGCCAGCTCCTGCCGCGGCCAGCAGCAGCACGACAGCGAGCAGCTGCGTGGACAGGCCGGCCAGTGCGAACGGTGCGCCGGCAAGCAGCAAGGCCCCGGCCAGCGCCGGACCGAGCCGGCGCCGGCCTGCCAGCATGATCGACGCTGCGGCTCCCGCGATGCCGCCGCAACCCATCGCCGAAATCAGCACTCCCGGCCCGGACGGTCCGAGAGCAAGGATCTCGAATGCGAGGACCACCGCAAGCACGTCCGCCATGCCGACCAGCAGACAGGCAACGCCGACGTAACCGATCAACAACAGTCCGCTGGGGAACGCACGCAGTTCCGCGAGGGCGTCCGTCGCGTCCGACAGCCTGATTCGCGAACGCGCAGTATTGACCATCCCTGGGCGGGCATGGGTTCGGCGACGCACGAGCAGCGCGGCAATCAGCTGGCCGACGGCGAACAGCCCGAAGACCTGCCACGTGCCTGCAAGCGCGGCGACCGCGGCGGCGATCGCGGGGCCGACCAGCAACGCCAGGCTTTCGGCCATGGTCGAGACACTGTTCGCCGCGGTGAGCTGAGCCGCATTGCCGGCAAAGGCAGGCAGCGTTGCCAGGTAGACCGGTCTGCTCAGGCTGATCGACACGGAGACCAGTACCGCCCCGACCAGAATCAACGGCGGGGACGCATCCAGCATGAACAGCAGGACGGTCAACGCCATCATTGCGGCCTGCAGCAGGTAGGTCCAGGACAGCAGTCGCTCGCGCGGGGCACGATCGCCGAGCGACGCGGCGAGCGGCGCGATGATCGCGGCCGGCAGCAACTGCGCTGCCGCGGCGATGGCTGTCGCGGTCGTACCGCCGTAGTCGTAGGCGAATACCAGCACCGCGACCCAGACCGCCCACTCAGCCGTATTGAACATCAGGTAGGCCAGCAACGAACGACGCAGCGGACCCGCAGCCAGCACGGTGCGCAGGGCCAGCAGCGGTTCGCTCAGCGAATAGTCAGCCATGGGTCGACGGGGGTCGCGATGCTCCACGACGACTGCTTTTACACGATCTTCGCTGCTGAGCGCTGCTCTTGTTTGTGTGTACACTGGCAGGCAAGAAGAAAATTGATCGTTGCCGGGACGTGAGGCGCGCTGCGGCAGCGCATGCCGCCAGTGCACGCAGACACTCGCGACGGGGGGAACCCATGCGGATCGCTACACCGACTTTGCGGCAGTGCCCGGTGCGCTGCTCGAATCGCTGGCGCAAAGGGGCGGCCGCAAGGTCCGCTGGATCGCGATGAACTCCCGCGTGGTCCGGCTGCTGCACGTGACCGACCCGCACCTGCTCGGCGACGAGTCGGGCCAGATCTACGACGTCAACACCTCGCTGTCCCTGCGCAGCGTCCTGCAGCAGGCGCGCAGCGACCGTGCGGCGCTGCCCGATGCGATCCTGGTGACGGGTGACATTGCCGATGATTGCAGCAGCGCGGCTTACGCCCATCTCCGCAGCCAGTTGCAGGGCTGGGACGTGCCCATCCTCTGCCTGCCGGGCAACCACGATGCGCCCGCCCTCATGGCAAGCATGCTTGGATCCGACGGGTTCCAGTACTGTGGCCGCGCCGGGTTTGGCGACTGGGCAATCGTGCTGCTCGACAGTCACTTGCCGCGCAACCCGTCCGGGCGCGTCGCGGCGCCTGAACTGGAGCGCCTCGAGGCAGAGTTGCGCGATGCCGCTGAACGGCACGTGCTGGTGTGCCTGCACCACCCGCCGGTGCCGGTTGGCAGCGCCTGGCTCGACGCCGTCGGGTTGCAGAACGGCGCCGAAGTGCTCCGCGTGGCGGAGCGCTTCTCGAATGTCCGGGCGATGCTTGCGGGTCACGTGCACCAGGCCTTCGATACCCGGACTGGCGGGCTGCGAATCCTGACGACGCCTTCGACCTGCGCGCAGTTCACGCCGGACACCGAGGATTGCATCATGGACCTGCGGCCCCCTGGCTATCGGTGGCTCGAACTGCTTGCCGATGGCTCGATCCGCACCGAGGTGCACTGGTTGCGGAATTGGGAAGTCTCGAGGCGACCGACGGACAGTCGTGCGTCTTTCATGTCGTGACCTGGGTTGCGATCGCGAGGTGGACATGCGCCGGGCCTATCCGTTCCCGCTGCTCGATCAGCCGACCGAACTCGCCCGTCACAACGGCTGGACCGAGGAAGTCTACAGCGACCTCCTGGCATTCCAGGCCGGCCGCATGAGCCGCGCCGAGCTGGATGCGAAATACCTGCACCGCAAGGCCATCCTGGTGCTCGACCTGACCGGCTTCACGGTCAACTGCTTCGACGGCAGGCACGCGCACGCGTTTCTGCGGATCCTGGACGCACAGAAAGTCTGCGTCCCCGTGTTGCGTGAGCACGACCCATGGCTGATCCGTGCCTTTGCCGACGACCTGGTAGCACTGTTCGACGACCCTGGCAATGCGCTGGATGCGGCTCTGGAGATGCATCGCCGGATCGCGCTGTTCAACGACAGTGCCTTGGCAACGGAGGATCCGGCCCAGTGCTCCGTCGGCATCGGTTACGGCAACGTGTATTCGATCGGTCCGAATCTCGCGATGGGCGACGAGATGAACCGTGCCTCCCGGCTCGGCGAGGACACCGCGCGGGGCGCCGAGACGCTGGTGACGGAGAATCTCTACCAGGCACTGCGGCATCGCAGCGACGTGGTCTTCGAGTCGCAATCGCGCGAAGACTGTCCCTTCCTCTATTTCCGCGCGACCCCCTCGGTTTAGCCCTGGGCGGTGCGCTGCGCGTCCGCCGTTCGGCGGATCGCCTGCTCGAATGCCTGGTCCGCCTCAGGCGCCGAACCTAGTGCTGCACCCGCGTGCCCTGGCCCGACACGATCCGCCAGCGGCCGTCGTCGAGTCGAAGCACTTCGATGCGCTGCACCTCGAACGCATCGAGTTTGCCCGCCGGGTCGGCGCGGCGCACCGCGACCCTGCGGTTGACCACCGCAAACCGGCCGTCCAGTACCCGCACCGTCGGTTCGGTCCCGGCCGCCGGCTCGATCGACACCAGCCCTTCGTCAGCTCGCGTGTGGAACGCGATGTACGCGTCCCTGACCAGGGCCACGCCGCTTGGCACCGTGCCGATGAAATCCGGCTCGAGCAACCCACTCAGCGTAGAGGCATCCTTGGCCAGGAGCGCGGTGTCGAGAGTGTGGATGGCCGCGAGCACGGCTTGCCGAGCCGGGTCGACTTCGCGGGCCTGCGCGGCGGGCACCACGAGGCTCGCAGCCGTAAGCAGGACGAACAGCTGTCGCATGTCGGGGTACCTCAGGGTGACCGTCGCCCGCCTTGCGGCGGGCGACAGTGCGCAACATCACTCGAATCGTACGCCGGACGCCTTGGCGCAGCCGGTGAAATACGGCGCAACACCGTTGGGTGCGGTGCTGTTGAAGAACGCAACCGACGCGTCCGAGACGAAGCTGTCCCGCGACTTCATCTGGATGCCCTGGTCGAGCCGCTGACGGCCGACCTGCAGTGCCGGTGCGGGCGGTGGCGGGTTCGACGCCAGCTGAATGAACGCCTCGGAGATCACCCGATAGGCGCCCGGGCCGATCCGCTCCCAGAACCCGTGTCCGGTGCTGCGCTGGCCAGGCAGAAACTGCAGGCTCGAGGTGGTCTCGATCAGGCTGCCGTCTTCACTGAACGTGAGCAGGGAAACGAAGGGACGGTTGGTCGCCTGGGGGTTCGCACAGGGGAAGGTCGTGACGGTCACTCGCCAGGTGCCCACCAGCGCCTTCGCGCCCACCCCGTCGGTGCCGTTCGCATTCCTGGCCGCCGCAACCGTCGGGGCCACGGTCGCGGCAGCAAGCAGAGCGAAACCCGTTGCTGCCATGGTCACCCGCAGCAACGACCGCCGTCCGGACATCGTGTTGTTCATCGTCGAGTCTCCTCAGAAAATGGTTTGGAAAGTGGCCTGGGCCGCGGACAGGTTCGGCGAGGTGGCGGAGCGTGACCATGGACGGAGCCTGACTTGTGCCTGATTCGTTCCTGAACTGGCTGTTTGTTGGGTAATCTCGGTCCAGCGATGACACTTCCAGGCGAAATTCGCTTCGACGGCTGGGTGCTGCGGACCGACAGCGGCGAGCTCACCCGTGACGGAACGGTCGTCCGGCTGCAGGACCAGCCCCTGCAGGTGCTGCTGGCGTTGCTGGACCGGCCCGGCGCCATGGTCGCTCGCGAACAGCTGATCACGCGGTTGTGGCCCACAGGGGTTGTCGACTACGAGACCGGCCTCAATACGGTGGTGCGCAAGCTGCGCGCGGCGCTTGGGGACGACGCCGGCGAGCCGCGCTACATCGAGACGATTCCGCGACGCGGCTACCGCTTCATCGGCACGATCGAGGCGCCCGAGGCTCTGACGCTTGCCACCGGCCCGGAGCCTCCCGCGCCAGAAGTGGAGCCCGCGCCGACGCCGCAAGCCGCGTTGGCTGCCGAACCCGTGGCGACGGTGCCCGCTGCAGCCGCGGCGCACCCGCGACGTCGGCGATCGTGGGTCTGGATGGGAGCGTTGCTCGCGCTGGCTGCGCTCGCGCTCGGCACGTGGTCACTGCGGCCGCAGCAGACGCGCGTCGCCGAATCCATCGCCGTGTTGCCGTTCAAGCCGCTGCTGCCCGAGGCTGCCGATCCGGCCCTCGAACTCGGCATGGCCGACACACTCATCACGCAGCTGAGCAGGATTCCGGGACTGCGCGTCACTCCGCTCACTGCTGCGAGGTCGTTCGATGAGCCAGGCCGCGATCCGCTGGCAGCGGGCCGCGCCCTGGGCGTCGACGCCGTGCTCGAAGGGTCGCTGCAGGTTGATCAGCAGCGCCTGCGAGTGAGCGCCCGGCTGCTGCGGGTCGCGGACGGTCATGCCCTCTGGTCGGGTGACTTCGACGAGCCGATAACCAGCCTGTTCGAGTTGCAGGACGCCGTGGCTCGCAAGGTGATGATGGCCCTGGCCCTCCAGTTGTCGGCCGACCAGGCGCAGCGCGTAACTCGCCCGGCCACGCGCAGCATGGCGGCCTACCAGCACTACGTGAACGGACTGTACCTCTGGCAGCGGCGCGCGCCCGAGGCCGCCGCACAGTTCGAGGCCGCGCTGCGCGAGGACCCGCAATACGCGCAGGCCTGGTCGGGGCTGGCGGGAGCTCTGGCGGCCCAGGCGGTCTACGGCTACGCGCCGCCGCAGGCCGTGTTCCCACGCGCGAAACAGGCCGCCCTGCAGGCCATCGCACTCGATCCTGCACTGGCGCAGGCGCGCGGCGCGCTGGCGCACGTCCTCGTGCAGTACGAGCAGCGCTACTGGGAAGGCGAGCAGGAGTACCTGCGCGTCGTCAGCCTGGATCCGGCCGATGCAAACACCTGGATGCGTCTCGCACTGGTCCGCGCCATGCTTGGCCGGCTGGATGAAGCGCAGGCGGACATGACGCATGCCCGGGACCTCGAACCGATGAACCTGGCCTACGCAACCAACGTAGGACTCATCCTGTACCTGAAGCGCGATTACGCGGCAGCGGCGCAGGAGCTGAACCGCGTGCTCGAACTCGACCCGGCTGCCGATTCAGCCCGCGCGCTGCTTGCACGCGTCTTGCTGGCCCAGGGCGACGCCGAGGGGGCGATCCGGGAGTTCCAGCGCCAGCGGCGACCCGTGCCGGGCGGCGATGGCGACCTCGGCCGCGCCTACGCGCACGCCGGCCGTGTCGAGGACGCGCAGGCCGAGATCGAGCGGCTGCAGCTGCGCGCGAACGAAGGCTATGGCGTCGCGTACGATATCGCGGGCATCTATGCAGCACTGGGCGACGTGGCCAGCGCCTGCGAGTCCCTGCAGCGCGCGGTAGATGATCACTCGCAGCTGCTGGGATTTCTCGCCAGCGATCCGGCGATGGATCCCCTGCGCGAAGCGCCCTGCCTGGGCAAGGTTCAGCAACGGCTGCTCGGATCTGCGCCGGCGCGCAGCGGCCAGGCCTCGCGTCAGTGAGCAGAAAGGGGCGTCTGGATTTTCCATCCCTCAGAGGCACGCGGGCATGAAATACACGCAGCTCGAGACGGAGTTCGAGGTCACGTTACAGCCCGCGGCACCGGCCGTGGCGTCCGTCATCCTGCTGCACGGGCTCGGCGCCGATGGCTGGGACTTCGTGCCGATCGTGGGCGAGCTGGGGCTGCCGGACACGCTGCCCGTCCGCTTCGTGTTCCCGCACGCGCCGCAGCGCCCGGTCACGGTGAACAATGGCTACGTGATGCGGGCCTGGTACGACATCAAGGCATTCACGCCGCAGGGACGTGCCGATGCCGCGGGACTCGACGAGTCCGCCCGGCGTACCGACGCCTACCTTCGCAACGAGACCACGCACGGGGTTGCGCCCTCGCGCATCGTGCTGGCCGGGTTCTCGCAGGGCGGTGCGGTGGCGCTGCATGCAGGGCTGCGGTTTCCGGAGCGGTTGGCGGGCCTCCTCGCGCTCTCGAGCTACCTGCCGTTTCCGGAAACGCTCGCGGCAGAGAAGTCAGGCGCCAATTCGGACGTGCCGATCCTGATGTGTCACGGTCGGATGGACCCGATCGTGCCGATCGGGATGGGACTCGAAGCACGCGACGCGCTGCAAGCGTCTGGCTACGCGGTCGAGTGGCACGAGTACCCGATGCAGCACCAGGTGTGCGCGGAGGAACTCGCGGAGGTAGCGCGGTGGTTGCGGGGGCAGTTGCTGCAAGCGACGCGTAGTTGACCTACCCTGCCCCGCGCCAGAATGAAGTCACTCGGCAGGAAACCAGACGGGATGCGCGTACTGACGGACCCGGTGTGGGGTTCGCGCGCCTCGCCCTCACAGTGGGCGGGCCCGAAGCGGTTTCAGCCTGTGCCGATCCCGATCCGCGCGCTGCCGCCCCTCGATGCGGTCGTGATCTCGCACGATCACTACGACCATCTCGACTACACGACGATTCGTGCGCTGGCGCAGCGCGACGTGCCGTTCATCACCTCGCTCGGCGTGGGTGCGCACCTCGAGGCCTGGGGCGTGCCGGCCCATCGCATCATCGAACTCGACTGGTGGGAATCGTACGCGCTGCCGAAGGTAGGTCTGACGGTGACGGCCGCGCCGTCGCAGCATTTCTCGGGGCGAGGGCTGCGCAGCCGCAACTCGACGCTGTGGTCGTCGATGGTGATCCGATCGCGGCGGCACGCGGTGTTCTTCAGCGGCGATACGGGACTCACTACGGAATATGCCGAGATTCTGCGGCGGCTGGGTCCTTTCGATCTCGTGATGCCGCGACTCGGTGAACCCGTCGAGCCGGCACACGTGGAGCAGGTGTCGCCGTGGTGGCGCGCGGCGGCACGGCGGCCCCAGCGCGAGATTGCGGTGGAACTACGCGAGACGAGCCAGCACCCGAGTGAGGGCACGGCGCCGAAAAGCCTGCCGTGGCCGATCGATTGATCGAGCCGGGCGGCGGTCGGGAGCGTGAACATTCCACTGCCCGAGATTTCCGAGCGCGCCACTCACCCGCCGCCAAGCTGCAATTCGAATCATGCACAAACAAGAAACCCGGCACCAGGCCGGGTTCCGTTGTCGCATTGAGCGTATCGCTTACGCTTTGCGTCGCGTCAGTCCGAGACCAAGGAGGCCAAGGGTGAGCAGCGCGAACGTGCCGGGCTCGGGAACGTCCGACGTGCAGGGTGGCGTGTTAGGCACCCCGCACACGGGCGTCAGATTCGCGTTGAACCAGGTCTGATGGAAGGCGACGACATTGTGCAGTCCAGCTGTGTTCGACCCTTCCAGCACCACGCCATCGCCAGCGCCGTTGCCAAACCCGACCGCCGCCGTCGTGCTTGTCTCCGTCACCTCCCACGGCATACCGAGCCAGAAAAATCCGATCGCTCCCTCGCCCTCAGGGATGGAGTAGTCCGGACCTCTCACCACCATCTGGAAAGTATTCAGGAGGTCGGCATTGGAATCGTAATAGCCGACGCGATCCCAGGTCAGAATGGTCTGGTTCGCAATGTCCTGGCGAATATGAAGCACGCCACTCGCGGGACCTCGCGTATCGACATCGCCGAACCAGATCGAGATCGTCGGCACGGTCGCGCCGAGGGGGCCAGTCGGTATATAGGAGGAATTGCCGCCCGTGAAACTGATATTGCCGTTGTTGTTGGCGAAGAACGCACTGTAGTTCTGACCGAAAAACGGTAGCGTGCCCGCCCCCGTGAACCCAAAGTTGATGGGCCCGCTGAACCCATCGTCGTTGCGGCCGGAGGCATTGCCGGCCCCGTTGGCGTTGCCGCCGCCGGTCATCACCACGATGTTCCCGATTCCGCCGCCGATCGTGTCCGTGTACAACTGCGTCGTAGGGGTCAGGGCCGATTGAGCAAATATCGTCAGCGCATTGGCCGGAGCGATGAAGTTACTCTGCGCGGCTGTTAATCCAATCAATGCGGCCGCTTGCGAAAGTTTCGCAATCCACCCCTGACCTTGTGGTCGCTTCTGTGCCGTATTCATGTCGCCCCCTTGTCCTTTTTGGTTCTCGGAACTTCGAGCCGTCTTTACCATAACGATGCATTTCTTGGGCCAGACGCAGTGGGTCTAATCAGATCAACAACTTGCATGCCCCAGCCGGAACAGATGCGAGCCTGCTGCTCTGCAATATGTAAGAAAACGCGACGCTCCAAACGGATGAATCGGCGGCCATCTTCGTGAAGAAGCACGCGAGATTCAGTCCTGGTACCTGGATAGATTTCTTAGATGTGGACAGGCGTGCAATTTAGACCAGGTTCGCCGGCGGCGGCTGGTGAAGCAGGACTCGATCAGCAGCATCGCGCGCGATCTGGGGCTGTCGCGCAACACGGTGAAAAGGGCGCTGCGCACGGGCGGAGAGCCGTTCGATTGTCGGCGCGAGCGGCAGCCGCGGCCGCAGTTCGGGCCGTACCTCGGCCTGCTCGGGCAGTGGCGGCAGCAGTTCGGCTGAGCAGCGCGCAGCTACTGCGGTACCTTGACGTCGAACTTGATCGCCGCGAGCTGCTCAGGCGCCATACCGACCTTGCGCAGGAAAGGCAGCCAGCGCGGGTCTGGGTGGATATTGGCCAACATCGGGTAGACAGGAATTGAGCCAAGGCCTGTATCGCGCTGCCGTGCAGCCTTTTCCAGCCACTCGAAGGCACGGTCGGCCTCGCCGCGGAAGGCCAGCACGGTCGCAACTGCGCTGGGCGTCAGGGTCCCGTACCTGTTGATCAGCTCGTCGAGGGCGGCGTCGGATTCCTTCCTCCGGCCCAACGCCCAATAGGCCATTGGCAACGCGCTCAGGCGTGCGAAATCGTCGGGTTCCTGAAGTATCTCCGCGAGGGCTGCGGTGGCTTCGCCCCGCTGCAGCAATATCTGTCCCACCCAGCCGTGCGCCTCGGGAATGTCGGGCGCCAGCTCAAGCGCGGTGCGAAGCTCTCCGATGGCATCGTCGAGGCGTCCGGCGTAGCGGTAGACCAAGCTCAGATGAATGTGAGCACCCGGGTTGGTCGGGTCTCGGGCAATGGCGTACTCGCCGAGCGCGATCGCCAGGTCGAGCCGCACGAGGCGCCGCGCCAGAATGGCGGCGGCAACGATGACGTCGGGATCGGTCGGCGCCAGAGAGAACGCGCGCTCGATCAGCGTCGCGGCCGCCGCCAGGTCGCGGTCCTGAAAGACAGCGATCGCACCGAGCAGAGCGTACGCGGGCGCGTACTGTGGATCGATCGCCAGCGCCTTCCCGATGGCCGCACGACTGAGTCGCAGGTTTTCGGCGTAGGTATCTTCGCCGTCCCCGGCGCTGTTGGCGTAAATGACGGCAAGGCTCGTCCACGCTGCGGCATAACCCGGATCCAGCGCGAGCGCTTCTTTCAGCAGTGCCATGGCACTCTTGTCAGCGGCGACTACTGTTCCCTGCCTCATCATTTGGCGCGCTTGCAGGAACAGGACAAAGGCCCTCGGGTCCGTGACCTGCGCTCTTGGGACCACGTCAAGAAGCTTGACTTGCAGCTGCGTGACGACCGCCGCCGCGATCTCATCCTGCACCTTGAACACGTCGGTCATCGGGCGCTCATAGGTCTGCGACCACAAGCGCGAGCTGTCGGACGCCCGCACGAGCTGTGCCGTGATGCGCAGCGTGTCACCGGATCGGCGCACGCTGCCTTCCAACACATGGGCGACGTTGAGTTTCTGTGCGATTTCAGCGATATCGGCGTCCTTGCCCTTGAACGAGAAGCTCGAGGTGCGGGCGATGACGCGCAGCTGCGGGAGCTGAGTCAGCAGGTTGAGCAGCTCTTCCGAGAGGCCGTCGGCGAAGTACTCCTGGTCCTGGTCCGGACTCATGTTCACGAAAGGGAGCACGGCGATGGACTTGTCGTCGGCAATGACGGCCGCCGGTGCAACGGCGACTGCAGGTGTTGTGACACTCGCCGTCTCGCTCGCGTGCTGGTAGCGCCAGAAGAGTCCGCCGCCCAGCAGGAACAGCAGCGTGAGGATCGCAAGCTCAGTGCGGGTGACGCTCTGCTCGCCGCGGTCGCCGTGGTACCAGGCGAGGATCAGGACGGCGGCCAAGCCGATCAGCAGTGCGAGGGTGGCGAGTTGCTGGATCTGTTCCGGCCAGTGGAAGGTGTCCGTGACGTACGCGAGGCCCTGCAGGAATCCCCAGGCGCCCGCGGCATAGGCAATGCCCCACTGCGCCACCTTGCGGCGGGTCAGTCGAGTCCAGGTGCTCTCCCCTTCCCCACCGGTCGGATCGGTCACGTCGGTCGCTCCCTGCTGGGACCGAGTGTAGCGGGATTGGGGGTCGTGGGCCTCGACGCCCGCGTGGTGGCGGACGTCCTCGGAAGGGTTCGGCGTGGGGAGACGGCGCGGAAACAGGGCGGCCGCGGGTCGGCCGCCCTGGTCGAGGCTCAGGCGCTCGCGGCGTCCTTCAGCTTCTTCATCGGACGCACCTTGACCTTCACGGTCGCGGGCTTGGCCTTGAAGGTCGTGGGCTCGCCGGTGAAGGGATTGACGCCCTTGCGCGCAGGCTTCGCCGCAACGTTGGTGACGGTGATCTTCAGCAGTCCCGGCAGCACGAACACGCGGGCGCCCTTCCTGCTGATGGAGGCGTGGATCGCTTGCTCGAGGGCGGCGAGCAGTGCGCGCACGTCCTTGGCGGCGACATGCGCTGCCTCGGCGAGGTGAGCGACCAGGGCGGACTTGGTCAGCACGCTCTTGATCGATTGCGGGGCCTTCGGGGCTGCCTTGCGGGCGGGCTTGCTCGCAGGCTTCCGCGCAGACTTTTTCACGGACTTCTTCGCTTTTGCCATCGGGGGTCGTTGAACCTCGTAAGTGGACGAATGCGCGGCCGGATGATTCCGGCCGCGATGCGCACGGTAGGTGAATGGCGTGCGGAAGCCAAGTGGTTCGGGCAACGAGGGCGACTGGCCTACTGATGCCCTGGTCCGGCGCCTACTTGACGCAGTCGGCCTTCAGGAAGGTCCACTGCTCGGTGGTGTGCGTTTCTGCGCTGCCATCGACGGGCTTCATGGTCGCGGCCACGACGACGGAGTCGCGGCTCCTGACCTCCGTGGTCGACTCGGCCAACAGCTCCTTGCACTGAAGTACCACCTTCAATTTCTTCGGCGACAGATCCTGCTGCAGGACCTTGCACGAAGGCGCCTGTGCCAGCTTGGTGGCCGTCTTCTGCAGGTCGAGGTCGTCGGCGGTCAGGCAGGCATCGACGGTCGAGTCCAGCACCGTACGGCCACCGGTTTCCATCTTCACGGTTTTCTTCCAGAGCCCGGGCTTGATGTCGAGCGACTGCGCTTGCGCAATGGCCGCCAGCCCGAGCATGAGTGCGGTTGGAATCGCGTGCACGGTGAGTGCGTGGATCTTCATGGTCTGGCCCCGCGATTGAAGGTGGGACGTCGGACTCGCTGCAGGAACGGATGAAAGATCCAGACGGCGATCTGTGTCAAGGCCGGACCGTCTGTTGGTGCGGGCCGGGAGAACTCCGCACTAATGTGCGGGCGGCGTCTGCTCCAATTCCCTCAGGAACCGGACCAGGTAGTCCTTCCAGACGGCGGCGGCAGTGTGGGTACCGTGACCACGTGTTGCAGCGCTGATCGGGAGCAGGACGAAGCGGCAACGCGGCATCCTCGAAGCCAGGCTCTCGGCGATGCCGAGTTCCGGCGGGTTGACGAAGTCGTCCGCGGAATTGATGTAGAGCACCGGGACCGTAATGCGGTCGAGATGCGGGCTCGGGTCGTAGTTCCGGCTGGCGTCCAGGTAACGGATCATGTCGTTTGCATCGGTCCGCGCCGTCGCGCGCTCGAGGTATCGGTCGACATACGCCTCGGCTGCGGCGCGGGTGGGGGCCGCCTTCTGGGCCTGCAGCGGGCTCAGGCCCATGATCAGCAGCATCTCGTTCGCGCCGCGCAGGCCCTGCGCGGGCTGCGTCGTGTATTCGCCGTTGCGCCAGGCGGGATCGAGCTTGATGGCCTCGATCGCCATGTACCGCAGCATGCGGTTGCGGCCGGCGATGGCCGTGGGCAGGCACGCCAGCGGAACGAGCGCGTCGGCAAATCCCGGATAGGTCTCGCCCCAGACGAAGGTCTGCATGCAGCCCATCGAGGTACCGAGGATCAGCCGCAGGCGATCGACGCCAAGACCGTCGACCAGCATGGCGTGCTGGCTCCGCACCATGTCGTCGTAGTCATACTGCGGGAAGCGAGCGCGCAGACCGTCAGACGGCTTCGATGAGGATCCGTGGCCGATGTCATCCGGCAGGATGATGAAGTAGCGGGTGATGTCGAGCGGCTGCCCAGGCCCGAAGAGTTCGTCCGCGAAGATCGGGTTCAGCAGCGAGCGGGCGTCGCCGCCGGTGCCGTGCAGCAACAGCACGGCATTGTCGATGCGTCCGGCAGCGTCCTTGTGAGGCGTACCGAGAGTCAGGTAATGAAGCCTGAGTTCGGGCAGGGTTTCACCCGTGCCGAAGCGGAAGTCGCGAATCGTGTGCGTGCCGTCCTGCGCGGGCCAGGAGGCGGGCTCCGCGGCAGTCGCGATGTGCGAGCCCAGCAGGCTCAGCGCGGCAGCAATGAAAAGAATGGAGTGACGCATCACAGGTGCCCCAGGCTGGTTCGCCAAGCAAGGACAATGACAGAACGCGGCCTGGCCCCTGTCGGGCAGTCGGCCCGCAGGGCAGACGAGGAACGCATGCGAACTCCGCCGGGAATCGCCGCCCAACTCAGGACGTCGGCGCCTCGCTTTGCCCCAGGTTACCGCTCACATTCGTCGGCTTGCCGATGATGGTGAAGCTCGCCCACATTTTCGGATCGTCCGGATAGTTCTTGATCGTCTCGAGCTGCGCCGCCTGCATGGCAAGCTCGGGCGCCATCCCCTTCTGCAGCTGGGTCACGAAGCGGGTCATCAGCAGGTACGTTGCCTTGTCGCTCACGTTCCAGAGGCTGGCGACGACCTGGCCAGCGCCGGCATTGGTCCATATGCGCGCGACACCGAACGTTCCGCCATCGAAGACGCGACCCAGCGCTGTCTGGCAGGCACTCATCACGACCAGGGGCGGGTGCTGGTCCCATCCCCTGAACTTGTGGTACCGAAGCTCACCGGCAAACAGGTTCTGCTGACTGAGGACGACGAAACCGCGTGTCAGCGGATGCTCCGGATCGGCGATGGCGTGTGTCGCCATGAAGATGACGCCCTGGCCGTTGCTGCGTTCGAGGGCACGGACGACATTCTTCCGCGTCGCGTCTGCGCCGATGAAGACGCGCTGCGGATCAACGCCGAATTTCTCGGCGATCGCCTTCGCTTCAGCTCTCGCCCCGGGCAGAGCCGGAAAGGTGTACTGCACGTCACGCATGTCTTCGGGATCGCCGACGATCACCGATTTTGAAAAATCGAGGTGGCCCAGGTCGACGCCGCTTTTGCTCCCGGCCAGCACGTCCAGGTCCTGCATCACGACGAAGGACCACCTGCGCGCGGCGAAATCATCGTGACTGCGGATTGGCAGCGCTGCATACGGCGCAGTCCCGGTATCCCTGGTCGGCACGACCAGCAGGCGCCCCTGGCCCGCCGCGAGCACCTGGCGAACGTCGCCGGGCAACAGCGTCTGGACGGCGTCGGACAGCGTCTCCTGGCGTTTCCTGAGCGCTTCAGGCGAGTTGTCGCGCGGGCCTGACGCACCGCGCTCGACATCTTCATCGGCATCCAGCCGCTGCTTCTCCTGGCCTTTCAGCTGGGGCCCGCGAGTCTCGGCAATCCGCTCGACGCCCAGCCCGCCCTGCAGCTCACCCAGGCCGGAATACGGATCCTTCGTCGCGCCCGCGACCACCCCGCCATCCGGGAAGATGAGCCAGGCCTTCAGCCTGCCATCCGTGCCGACAAAGTGGAGCAAGGCATAGGTCTGCAGTCCGCCCTGAGAAAGCCCCGCGAGATTCTTCTTGATGCCATCGAGGTCCACCCGGGCACGTTCCAGATTGGCTTCGAGCTGTTTCGCTTCACGGGCCAGCCTCAGCGCGCGGACTTCGCCGGTTTCTTCCTTGTGCCGGAGCTGCTCGATTGCGGGATAGCTGCGGGCCATGTCTTCAAGCAATGAGCGTTGCTCAACTTCCGACAACATCGCCGGCATGGCCGGCACCGCGTCCGGCGCAGGCTGCGCAGGAGTCTCCGCAATGTTTGCCTGGGCCCTCGCCGGCGGTTCTGCTTGCGTCGGGCTGGCATCACCCGTGTCCCCGGCGCCGCCACAAGCAGTGAGGGCCAGCAAAGCCAGTGTCGCCAGTGCGTGTTTCCGCAACGTGGCTCGGGCTGGCACGGCAGGGGGCACTATCGAATGCTTCATGGGAATCAATCTACTCCCAATGATCGGTTGACGGCCATCCTCAAACACATTGCTGCAACCGGCACAGCCTCTTGCATCCGAAGGAATCGCCACCCATGCTGCCCGCCTCGAACTTCTCGTCAGCAGGAGAAAACCATGCGTCGCAATCCCGTCGTCGTCGTGCTCGCCGGCCTTGGCATGCTCGCCAGCGTCACGCTTCACGCCAAGGAAGCTTCGGTGCTGGACAAGGCCGCGCACGAGGCGCTCGCGCAGTCTGTCGCCGGCACACAGCGCAGCGACGCGAACCGTGCGCGCGACCAGTACCGCCACCCGGCCGAGACGCTCAGCTTCATCGGCGTCAAGCCGACCGACACGGTCGTCGAACTCTGGCCAGGCGGCGGCTGGTACACGGAGATCCTCGCGCCGTACCTGGCCGGGAAAGGCAAGCTTATTGCCGCCGCACCGGCCGGCAAGGGCGCCGATTCGATGGCCAAGCGGCTTGACGCCAACCCGGCGCTGTACGGCAAGGTCGGGCGCGCCAACTTCCCGACCGTGCTCGGCGGCACGGGCGTCGCGCCGGGGACGGCCGATGTGGTGCTCACCTTCCGCAACGTGCACAACTGGAAGATGGGTTACATGCAGGCCGAGAAGACCGATTACAGCGAAGCGGCGTTCCGCGAGATCTACGCCATGCTCAAGCCGGGCGGCGTGCTCGGCATCGAGGACCACCGGCTGCCCGAGTCCGCGAGCGCAGAGCGCGAACGCTCGAGCGGCTACATCAAGCTCTCGACGGTCCGCGCGCTAGCCGAAAAGGCCGGTTTCGAGTTTGCAGGGTCGTCGGAGATCAATGCCAACCCGAAGGACACGGCTGACTGGCCGGAAGGCGTGTGGACCTTGCCGCCGACATTCGCCATGGGCGACACCGACAAGGCGAAATACGCGGCGATCGGCGAAAGCGATCGCATGACGCTGAGGTTCGTCAAGCCCAAGCACTGACCCGGGACGGGGGAATCACCCGTGGGACGCATGAACCCCCGTCGGATGTTGCTCGGAGCCCTGGCGGCGACCGCGCTGCTGCCTGCGACGCACGCTGCGGAACCGGCTCGCGCCAGTGACGGCGAACTGGTGATTGCCACCTATAACCTGCGGTACGCGAGTGACGAGTCGCCCAATGCCTGGCCCGACCGGCGTCCGGCCGTGAAAGCGCTGCTGGACCGGTACCAGCCCGACCTGCTCGGCACGCAGGAGGGCCTGTACCAGCAGCTCAAAGACATTGCTGCCGACCAGCCGGCCTATGCATGGATCGGCGTCGGCCGGGACGGCGGCAGCCACGGCGAATTCATGGCGATCTTCTACCGGCAGGATCGCTTCGAGCCGCTGGAGTACGACCACTTCTGGCTGAGCGACACGCCGGAAGCAATCGCATCGAGCACCTGGGGCAACGGCGTGCCGCGCATGGTCACGTGGGCGCGCTTCAGGGACCGGATGACGGGGCATGAATTCTATTTCTGGAATACCCACCTTGACCACGAGGTGCAGCTCGCACGCGAGAAGTCGGCGAGGCTGATCGGGCAGCGGATATCAAAGCTGCCGGCGGGCCTGCCGGTGTTCCTGGTGGGTGACTTCAACGCGGTGGCGACCGCAAACCGGGCCTACGACATCCTGACCAAGGACTCCGGCCTGGCCGACACATGGTTTGCGGCGCGGGAGCGACGCAACGAGGACGTCAACTCCTTCACCGGTTTCAGCCCGTTGCGGCGTGAGGGGCAGCGGATCGACTGGATTCTCGCGCGCGGCGCAATGGACGTGCGGGCGACCGAGGTCGTCACCTTCCAGGACGGCGGGCAATGGCCGAGCGACCACCTGCCGGTCGTGGCGTGGGTCACGCTGAAGTGAGTGCCGCCTGATCCGTCGGGCGGCACCGCGCCTCATGCTCAGTCGAGCAGGTGCTCGTTGAAGCTCCCTCGCATGCAGTGATTCGACGCGGACGCGGAACCGTAACCGCCCGCATTGAGCAGCGCCACGAAGTCGCCTTCCTGCAGCCGCCGCAGCAGGACGTCCTCCGCGAGGAGATCGATGGCTTCGTTGATGTTGCCGGTCACAGTGTAAGTCTCGCGGTCGCCATCATCGCGCAAGGCCAGGGGCGCGACGATGAACGGCGTCTGGTAGTAGGCCCAGAGGTTCTGCAGGTTCAGACCCGCGTTCACGCCCGCGAAGTTCACCCCACCCTTGTTCTCGACCGTATTCACTTCGCACAGCAACGCGCCGGCGTCCTTCATCAGGTAGTCGCCCGGCTCGAGGTGCACCGTCAAGCGACGGCCCTGCACGCGCCTGGCAATCATCGCCGCCCAGGCCGCCAGGTCGAGCGCGGGATGTTCGGCCGTGATTGGCGTGCCCATGCCGCCGCCGATGTCCAGCGTGTCGACGTCCGGGCAGCGATCGATGAACCATCCGGCGTTCTCCAGCGCCTGGTCGAACTGATCGAGATCGCGGGTCAGGTAGCCGTAGCCGAAGTGAAAGTGGATCTGTGTGACCTTCATGCCGAACGAGGCCGCGAGTGCCAGCGCCTCGTCGAAGCGATCGCGATAGATTCCGAACTTGCTGGGCCGCGCGCCCGCGTAATGGAGCCTTTCGTTGTAGCCCGCGCCGACGCGGGGGTTGACGCGGATGCCGATCGAACGGCCGGGGCAGCGCTCGCCGAGGCGACGGATCGTGGAGAGCGCGTCGCAGTTGACGTGCACGCGAGGGTGTCGCGCAAAGGCTTCGAGATCGGCGTTGGAGACGGCGTGGCCGGTGAAGGAGATGTCCGCTTCGTCGAATCCATGCTGCATCGCGTACAGCATCTCCGCAGGCGAACAGACGTCAATGCCGCAAAGGTTCCACGACCGCATCGCGGCGAGCAGCGGACCAAACCGATTCGCCTTCATCGCGTAGAACACGCGGTGCGTTACGCCAGCGACGGCAAGTGCGGCCTGCAGGCGCTCCAGGTTCGCGCGCACGCGCGCTGCACTGTAGACAAAGGCGGGTGTGCCCGTCGTCGTCGCCAGCGCCTGAAGATCCGCGCCGGCGAAATTCAGCCGGCCGTTGCGGTAACCCAGGTCGTCGCGTTGCCACCAGGCCGTGTCGAACATGTGCCCACTCCGGAAAGCTTCGAGGGTCGCCGCAGGACCTCACGAAGACTTAACGATACGAAGCTGCCTGTCAAAATCGGCGGAGCAGCCCGTCGCTCGCCTGATGCGTCTCCGCTCCCCTGCAACCCTCCCCAAAGGCGCATCAAACCTGACATCATCCGTGCGAGGGGGGATCGTCGATGTTCGGCCGGCTGACGGACCGCTTGCTCTCCTGGATCGACGCGAGCCTGGCTGCACTGGGCCACGGCTTCATCCACGCGTGGACCAAAGTCGAACGCAGCTACCGGCGGCCGCTGGCGTGGGCGGCATTTCGGCTGAAGTTTGCGTTCTATCCCCTGCTCGCCATCGGCGCAATCGCCTGGCTCGGCTGGGACTGGAGCCACGCTCGCTCACTCAATGCGGCGGAAGACGCGATCTTCGATCGCGTGGTGCAGTGGCGCCCGTTTGAGCCCAGGCCTTCCGGTCGAGTCGTCGTCGTCGAAATCGACGAGTGCTCGATCGAGTACTTCCGTGCCCGCAAGGAAGGCGGCTGGCCGTGGAGCCGACAGCGGCATGCCGACCTGCTCGACCAGCTGGACCGTGCCGGAGTACGCGCCGTCGGCTACGACGTGCTGTTTGCCGACCCGTCGCCAAACGATCCGCTCGGCGACGAAACCCTGGAAGCCATGGCCAGGGGCGGTGCCGGCCGTTTCTTGTTCAATTCCACGCGACTGCATCCGGACTATGACGCGGGTTCGCCCATGCGGGCTTCGCAGGCTCCAGCGGCGTTTCCGCTCAAACCTCAACCGCAGGATGATCCGAAGGTCGCGCTGCTGCTGCCGTACGGCGAGGCGATGGCCACCTTCAGCGCGGTCTCCAACGTGACCCGTAATGTGGACGGCGTCCTGCGAGACATTCCATTGCGCGAAGCCGTCGGCGACTGGGCCTTGCCCTCACTGCCTTTGCGCCTGGCAATGACCGCCGCGCCGCGATCACCCCAGAACCTTGCCGCCGCACTGCGACCAAACTGGCGACGGCATACGCGGCTGCCGAGCATCAGCGCGGCCGATCTCCTGACGGGCGGTCAGGCCGTGTGCCGGGACGCAACGACCGCGCCGCCCGCTTTGAAGGATCGCGTGGTCCTGATCGGCTACACGGCCGCTGGACTCAACGACGCGAAACCCACACCCATCGACCCGGTGATGCCTGGCGTGGAAGTCATGGCCGAAGCCACCGAAGCACTGCTCGCCGGCAGCGCGATTCGTGCGCCGCCAGCGTGGCTCAAGTATGTCATTGCCATGTTGCTGGTCGCACTGACCACATTCGCCTTTTTCCGAGGCGAGCCGGCCACCGATATCGATTCGACCTTCGTCGCCGCGAACCTGGCATTGCTGAGCGCGGCCTTCGTCGGTCTCACGTTCTTCGGGTTCTTCTTCGACATCTTCGCCAGCGTCGGTTTCGTGAGCCTGGTCTTCGGCCTGTGCCGCCTTTACGCCGGGGTACAACGCGGGCGCGCGGTCGGCAATGGCGACTTCCTGGCGGAGTTCGTCCCGGGCCGGGATCGCTGGCTGGCGATCGCGCGCCTGCGATTCGTGCCTGACATGGGACTCGACGTCAGGTCCATGGCGCGGCGGCGCCGCGAATACAACCGCCGGCTGCGACGCTTCTTGTATGCCGGCAGCGATGCGGTGATGCTGGAAGGAGTGGTTGAACGCAAGAGCTGGCTGCACGACGCCATGAGCGACCTGATGGTGCTGGTCTGGCACGGCGAGAACGAGACCGCGGCGCGCGCCGCCGCTACGCACGACCTCGCGAGGCTCGAACGGCACCTGGCCGAACTCGATGATCGCCTGCCCGACGATGGCAGCGTGCGCCTGGCGTTCGCGTGCGCCGAGATTGACGACGCCATCGAGGATTGCGATCGCGGCGAGCGTCGGCGCCTGCGTGAGCTCGTCGGCCAGTTGGTGGCGTCCGCGACCGACTCGCCGCTGGCGCAGCGCGCACAGTTGTTCAGTCGTACTGACGTTTCGTCGGGAGGATCGTGATGCGCACCATTCCAGGCACCCTGGTCGCGGTCGTGCTGATGGCGTCGGTCGCCGGTGCGGCCGAGCTGCCCGCCATCGTGCAGAAACCGGCCGTCGACGTGTATGCCGAACCCAGGTTCGACGCACCCAAGGTCACGACGCTGCAGCGCAACGCCCAGGTGAGGATTTCCGCACAGCAAGGCCTGTGGTACCAGTTGCAGCTACCTGCCGGCACCCCGGGCTTCGTCCGGGTCAACGACGTGCGCATGGCTTATGCAAGCGCCGAGGACAGCGCGGCCAATCTCCGCGTGCTGATGGGTGGCAAGGCCGGCCAGGGCCGCGTCACCGAGACCGCGGGCGTCCGCGGAATCGAGGAAAGCGACCTCAGAGCCGCGACGCTCGACCGCGCGCAGCTCGACACGATGATCGGTTATCGAGTGGACGCCGCGGCCGCGGCGGAGTACGCGCGTGCGCAGGGCTGGCAAGCGACCAGCGTGGCGTATGCCGGTGAAGCAAAGGGTTCCAGGAAGGCGGGGAAGTCGACGGCGAATTCAGCGCCGTCCAAGGCTGCGTTGACGAAGTCCGTCAGCGGCCTGCTCGGATCACTGGGCGTCTCCGTCGACCCGATGGTCGACACGGCAGCCAAGGCATTGCCCAGGTTCGACGGTGAGCTTGCGGCCGAGGAGATCGCGCTCGGCCCGGAAATCGCCGGGCGCATTCTCGGTGCGCGTCCATTGTGGAACGATGCCGGCGCACAACGCCGCGTCAACCTGGTCGGACGCTGGCTTGCCTCGCAATCCAGTCGTCCCGAGCTGCCGTGGACCTTTGGCGTGATCGACACGCCCGAAGTCAACGCTTTCGCCGCACCCGGCGGCTTCGTCCTGATTACACGCGGCCTGTACGAGCTGCTGTCGTCCGAAGCCGAGCTCGCGGCGGTGCTGGGCCACGAGGTCAGCCACTGCGTGCAGCGCGATCACTACAACGTGATCCACAAGCAGGAACTGGCGACCACCGGCAAGGACCTGGCGCTGCAGGAGGTCAACACCGGAAACGACAGCGTGGCCGGCAGCTATGCCCGGCGGTACGCGGAACAGAACGGCGCGGCCATCATGTTGACGTCGCTGGATCGTGAAGCCGAGTTTCGCTCGGACGAAGCCGCGGAATTCTATCTTGCCCGTGCCGGGATGAATCCGCTGGCGCTGTATGCGGTGCTGCAGAAACTCACCGCGCTCGGCAGCGAATCGGCGAGCCTGGCCCAGCTGTACAAGTCTCATCCGCCGCTGGATGCGCGGATCGATCGCATCGACCAGCGCGGCTACGGCGCACTGGAAACCTACACGACGCGGGACTGAACGATCCCGCCGCCGGCGTCGCCGTGCCGGTGTGCTGGACCTGCGGCCGCGCTGGCCGCTTACTCGATCTGCTGCTTGCCCGATCCGTACACCAGGTAGAACACCGCGCCGAACAATGAGATCCCTGCCGTGAGCAGGAACGGCGCGACGAAGGTTCCGGTCCGGTCCACCAGCCAGCCGGTGACGTACACACCGACGATGCCTGGAAGTGTCGCAACGGTATTGCTGAGCCCCCAGATGACGTCCGCATAGCGGGGCGCGATGTCGAAGCAGTTCGGCGCGAAGCCGGACATGGCGAAAGCGAACGAACCGGTCGCGCAACACAGCAGCACCACGGCGACCGTGGGCGTCGTCGCCCGCGTCAGCAACAGGAGGAAGCAGGCACCGCCCACCAGGGCGATGGTCTGCATGAGCTTGCGCACGTACCCCGCGTCGCGCCCGCCCCTCAGCATCCGATCGGCCCACGCGCCGGCGATGTTCGCCATGACGAAGCTCACCAGCCACGGCGCGGCGGACATCAGTCCCGCGTTGGCCAGGGAGACCCCGAACGTCGTCTTGAAATAGCTCGGCAGCCACGCGAGCGATATGTACAGCGACCAGTTGCTCGCGAAGTGGCTGACGATGATGGCCCACACCGCGGGCAAGCCGAGCAGTCGCCGCCAGGGAATGGCCCGCTCCCCGGACGCAGCGACGGTCGATTCCACCCGCGCGGGAGATTGCCGCGCCAGCACGAACCACGCGACGTACCAGACCAGCCCGACCGCACCAAACAGGTAGAACGGCAGGTGCCATCCATACGAACGCACCAGCCAGCCCGTGACTGGCAAGGAGAACACCGTGCCAAGCGAGATCGCGCTGACGATCAGTGCCGTTGCGCGCGAACGACGTTCCGGCGGGACCCAGCGGCCAATCATGTTGATCGAGGCCGGAAACACCGCCGCCTCGCCGAGACCGAGTGCGATGCGCGCGACGACCAGCGCGGTCAGCGACATCATCGCCGCGGGCGGCGTCAGGATTGTCCACAACGACCACCAGATCACCGCCACACCCAGCACGAGCCAGCCGCCGTAGCGGTTGGCGAGTGCCCCGCTCACGACCATCAGCAGCAGGTAGCCGACGAAGAACGACGACAGGACGACGCCCTTGTCCGTTTCCGTCCAGCCGAACTCGTCCTGCATCGCGATGGCGGCCACCGAGATGTTGGTCCGGTCGATGTACGAGATGAACACCGCCGCAAACAGCAACAGGACGACCGTGTAATACGGCTGCCAGCCCAGGCGATTCCTGGCAACCGGAACGTCAGGCATGTCGACTCCCCCTCGGCTACGCAGCGCGATCGTACCCCGGCAAGGGGCGCGGCGTGGGTGATGTCTGTCGACGCTCCATTGCCCGGCCCATATCCGGGTTCAGGCGCGCGCCAGCCCACCCGCAACATGGAAAACGCCGTTTGATACTCCTGGCCTTTCGGTGCCATTCTCCGACTCCTGCACGCCCCCGCGTCCGCCACGGAGCCCCCGATGATCACCTTGACCGTCAACGGTACCCGTCGCACCTTCGACGGCGACCCCACGATGCCCCTGCTCTGGTTCCTGCGCGACGAGCTCGCGCTGACCGGGACCAAGTACGGCTGCGGCGTCGCGCAGTGCGGTTCCTGCACCGTGCACGTGGGCGGGAAACCCGCCCGCGCCTGCCAGATGCCGATGTCGGATCTCCAGGACGCGGCGGTGACCACGATCGAAGGTCTCCACCCCAAGGGCGAGCACCCGTTGCAGGTCGCCTGGCGCGAGATCGACGTGCCGCAATGCGGCTTCTGTCAGCCCGGCCAGATCATGCAGGCCGCCGGTCTGCTGCAACGCACTGCGAAGCCGACCGACCAGGAAATCGACACCGCCATGAACGGCCACATCTGCCGCTGCGGCACGTATCCACGCATTCGCGCAGCGATCAAGGCTGCGGCGGAGAAAAGCTCATGAGCGCGAACGAGTTTCTGCCGTGGGTGCGGCGCGCGACGAGGCCCGAGGCCCTTGTCGAGACACGTGCGACGGGGTCCGTTGCAGGCGCAAGCACAGATTCCGCGTTTGAACTGCAGCGCCGCACGTTCATCCAGCTGCTCGGCCTCGGGGGTCTCGTCATGGCGTTCGGGCCCGGCGGCGTGCGCCGACTCGAGGCGGCGGAGCCGACACCGGGCACCGCCGCCGACCCGTGGTCGCCGCACGTCTACGTGCGTATCGACGACGATGGCGCCGTGACGATCGTCTGTCACCGTTCGGAGATGGGCCAGGGCATCCGCACCACGATGCCGATGATCATCGCCGACGAAATGGAAGCCGACTGGGCGAGGTGCCGCGTCGAGCAGGCCGTCGGCGACCCGAAGTACGGCTCGCAGAACACGGACGGCTCCACCAGCATCCGCGACTTCCTGCACAAGTACCGTGAGGCCGGCGCGACGACGCGCGCGCTCCTGGAAGCAGCGGCGGCCAGTCAATGGAACGTCGACGTAGCCGAAGTCTTCGCCAGGCAGCACGAGGTCGTGCATCGGCCGACCGGCCGCACCAAGCCATTCGGCGAACTCGTTACGACCGCGCGCACGATCGCGATGCCCACGCCGGCAAGCGTGCGCGTCAAGCGCCCGGGCGAGCGGCGGTGGCAGGGCAAGAAGATGCCGTCGATCGACCTGGTGCCGATGACCACCGGCACCGCGGTCTACGGCGCCGACGTGACGCTGCCCGGCATGAAGGTGGCCGCCATCGCACGGCCCCCGGTCTGGGGCGCCAAGGCCGTGAGTGTCGACGAAGCCGAGGCACGCAAGGTGCCCGGCGTCGAACGCATCGTGCGTATCCCGGAGACGCCGATTCCAGGCGCGTTTCTGCCGCTCGGCGGCGTCGCCGTGGTCGCGAAGAACACCTGGGCGGCATTGCGTGGGCGCGACGCGCTCAAGATCACCTGGGACGCGGGACCGAACGGTACGCATGACTCGAAAGCCTACAAGGCGACACTGGAAGCGAGCATTCGCGCACCAGGCAAGCCTGGTCGCACGAACGGCGATGCCGCAGCGGCTCTTGCCGCCGCGTCACGCAAAGTGAGTGCCGAGTACCACGTTCCGTACCTCTCGCACGCGCAGATGGAACCGATGGCGGCAATCGCACGCGTGCAGGACGGCAAGGTCGAAGCCTGGGCTCCGACGCAGTCCCCGAACGACGCACGCAACACGCTCGCCGAGTACCTCAAGGTTGACGCGGCCAAGGTCACCGTGAACGTTACGCTGCTCGGCGGCGGCTTCGGTCGCAAGTCCAAGCCGGACTTCATCTGCGAGGCCGCCTTCCTTGCGCGCGAAGTCGGCGCGCCGGTGCGCGTGCAATGGAGCCGCGAGGACGACCTGCGTCACTCGTACTATCACGCTGTAGCTGCGCACCGCCTCGAGGCGGCGCTCGATGCCTCGGGCAAGGTGACCGCCTGGCTGCATCGTTCCGCGTACCCCTCGATCAGCGCGACGTTCGGGCCGAACGTCACGGGACCCACGCCGGACGAACTGACCAACGGCGCCAGCGACATTCCCTGGGACGTCCCGAACATGAGCGTCGAAGTCTGCCCAGCCGTCGCGCACGCGCGCATCGGCTGGTATCGCAGCGTCAACGCGATCCATCACGGCTTCGCGATCGGTTCGTTCGTCGACGAACTCGCGCGCGCGGCCGGCAAGGACCCGGCGGCCTTCCTGCTGGAACTCATCGGCCCCGACCGCAAGGTCGACCTGTCCAAGGCCGGGCTGGTCGGCGCGGGCGACACCTATTACGGCGCGCCATGGGCCGAGCATCCGCTCGACACCGCGCGCGTGCGTCGTGTGGTCGAGTCAGTGAAGCAACGCAGCGGCTGGGACACGCCCCTCCCCCGCGGCCGTGGTCGCGGCATCGCCGTGCATCGCAGCTTCCTTTCTTACGTCGCGATGGTCGTCGAAGTCGAAGTGAGCCCGGACGGTACCGTGCTCGTACCGCGCGCAACCGTCGCAGTCGACGCGGGCTTCGTCGCGAATCCCGACCGCGCGAAGGCGCAGATGGAAGGCGCGCTCATCATGGGGATGAGCAACACGCTCTACAGCGGGATCACCTTTGCCGAGGGCAAGGTGCAACAGTCGAACTACAACGACTACCGGGTCGCTCGCATGCGGGCCTCGCCACACGTGGTGGACGTGCACGTGGTCGAGAGCGAGGGGCTGCCCGGCGGCATCGGCGAGCCTGGCGTGCCGCCTGCGGGCGCGGCGATTGCGAATGCGATCTTCGCCGCGACGGGCGTGCGGGTGCGCGAACTGCCGGTGGGACGCCAGCTCGACGGCTGGGAGACCAGGGCAAGCGACAAGGGGCGCGCCGTGGCGGGATGAACCGCCAGCGCCTGCGCCACCATGACCGCAACGGGCGTCACGCTGTTCGACACGCCCATCGGCCGCTGCGGGCTCGCCTGGCGAGCGCAGGGTATCGTCGGCGTGCAGTTGCCGGAAGCAGCCGGCGTGGAGCGCGCCCGGCTGTTGCGCCGGTTCCCGGATGCACTTGAAAGCCAGCCGCCCCCGATCGTTGCGGACGCAATTGCCGCGATCACGCAGCACCTCGCCGGCGAGTCGCCCGACCTCGACTCCATCGAACTCGACATGACAGGTGTGCCGGAGTTCGACCGCCGCGTTTTCGAGATCACCCGTGCCATTCGCCGCGGGCAGACGCGATCCTACGGCGAGATCGCCGCCGCGCTCGGCGACCCGGGCGCTGCACGTGCCGTGGGCCAGTCGCTGGGCCGCAATCCGTTCCCGCTCATCGTCCCGTGCCACCGGGTGCTCGCGGCCGCGGGCCGTCCCGGCGGCTTCTCAGCGCACGGCGGCGTAGCGACCAAGCTGCGCCTGCTCGCGATCGAAGGCGCACCGGGGAACACGGAGTTCGACTTCCGGGCGTAGCGGGATCGTCACCGGCCGACGCCCACCCTGCCCCGCGGGAGCACGAACCCCCGGAGCGCGTCTCATGACTGAGACGCGCGTCATCATCTTTTTTGTGCATTTCGGTACCGTCGGCACCCGGACCCCGGGCGCTGCATGAGGCTGGCTTCCGGAGGAACGCAACCACTCGCGAACGGAATTCCGGAGACCGAACCGCATGAGCGCATCGTTTAGCGTCGCATCCGCCAAGGCATCCATCCTGGGCCCATCCCTGAAGTTCAAGGGCGAGCTGTCGTCCGAGGAGGATCTCGTGATCCACGGCCAGGTCGAAGGGACCGTCGGCCCTGCCCCAAGGGTCACCATCGGCCCCGAAGCACACATCAAGGGCGGCGTGACGGCGGACGTCATCGTCGTGGAAGGCCGGGTGGATGGCGACCTGACAGCCCAGGTCTCCATCACGATTTCGGCCAAGGCCGACGTGCGCGGCAACCTCACGGCGCCGGCGATCAATGTCGCCGAAGGCGCGACGCTCAACGGCAGCATCAGGATGGAGCCGCGACGGGCGGGCACCCATGGCCATGCGGCCGGCGCTGCTGGTCAGGCGGCCTTCGCCCGCACCGGCACCGCGGAATGACCGGCGGGGGATCGGCACATGTGGAAGCGTGAACGTAACGAGCGTGTCGACATCGAGGAAGTGCTGAAGGCCGCGCCGCTCAGCGTGCCCGTGGCGCCGCAGCGAACGATCGAGCCCGCGGTGACGCCGGTCGCTCCGGCCGCGATTCCGACTCCCGCACCTGGGCAGAAGCCGTCCGTGCTCGGCGCATCGTTGCGCTTCAAGGGGGACCTGGTCGCCGACGAGGACCTCGTCATCGAGGGCCAGATCGAGGGCTCCGTGCTGCACACGCGCAGCCTCACGATCGGCAGCTCTGGACACGTGGTCGGCGACATCCGTGCGCGACGCGTGATCATCGACGGGCACGTGAATGGCAACGTGCACGCGCTCGAGAGCGCGACGTTGCGGACTGGCGCCGTGGTGCAGGGCGACCTCTTTGCGCGACGCATCTCGATCGAGTCCGGCGCGTGCCTCACCGGTCGTGTCGACATGGACAACGCGCCGACCGTGCCAAAGATCGACGCATTGAACCTCGGCCCGCCCGACGCTCCAGCGGAAGAACTGTCGGACCAGGAAGTGGGCGAGCTGCTGACCGCTTCCCCGGCGCAGCAGGCCTGACGCCGGGGGCGGCGCAGGTAGCGAGGCGCCGCCCTCACCCGTGGCATCATTGCCCGACACGGGGTCGAGGAGAAGACGTTGAGACCGATGCTCGCCTGTGGCGCGCTGTGCGCCGCGTTGGCCATGCCGGCGACGGCGTCGCCGTCCCTCGCCGACTGTGACGGCGAAAGTCTTGCGACCGTGCTGCATCCGGTGGTCGCGGCGCCGCCGCTGGAGGCGCGCGCAGTCTGGCTCGATCCGTGGCTGCTGCGCTGGCCAGGTGTCGAAGCCAGTGGCCGCTTCCGCCTGTATCACTCGGCCGCTGGCCGCGCGAACGCAGCAACAGGCGCCCAGGTTGCCGGCGCGGATGGCGCGCTGGAGCTGCAGGTTCACACCGACGCGCTGCCACCCGCGGTCGCCGCACGCTTCCGTCATGTCGCGGCCGGGGTCACCCTGCGTCTGTCGTCTGCCGCGGCAGAACTGCGCGAACTCCACCGCGAGCAACTGCTGCTCGTGCAGGAGGACGAAAATGGCCGCGTGCTGCGAGCGACGCGCCTGCAGTCACCCGGAGCGCTGGATGAGTTGTATGCCGCGGGCGCAAACGCGGAGCTCGGTGCGACGGTTGCCCCTGGCCGCACGACGTTTGCACTGTGGGCACCGACCGCGCGCAACGTCGCACTGTGCCTGTACCGCGACGGCAACGGGCCCGCGCAATCGCTGGAACCGCTGCAGCGCAATGCGCAGACCGGTGTCTGGTCGACCGCCATCGCGCGGGATCTCGCCGGCGATTACTACACGTTCCTCGTCGACGTGAACGTGGACGGCGTCGGACTGGTTCGTAACCGCGTGACCGACCCCTACGCGATCAGCCTGACGACGGATTCCCGTCGCGGTTACGTTGCGAACCTGGATTCGCCCAGACTGAAGCCGCCGGGCTGGGAGCCGGCGCCGGCGCCTGCCCGCGTCCAGGCGCCCACCGACGCGGTGATCTACGAACTGCACGTCCGCGACTTCTCGATCAACGACGCCACGGTGCGGCCCGACTACCGCGGCAAGTACCTCGCCTTTACGCTGGACGGCACGGACGGCTTACGCCACCTGCAGGCGCTCGCCGCGGCCGGCGTCACCGAAATCCACCTGCTGCCGGCATTCGACTTCGGCTCGGTACCGGAACGCGGCTGCGTGACGCCCTCCCCGGCTGGCCCGCCCGACGGCGAGTCGCAGCAGCAGGCCGTGACCGCCGTCAGCAAGCACGACTGCTTCAACTGGGGCTACGACCCGGTGCACTTCACGGCCCCGGAGGGCAGCTACGCCACCGATCCGGCCGACGGCGCCGTACGCATCGTCGAGTTCCGGAGCATGGTCCAGGCACTGCATCGCGTCGGCCTGCGGGTAGGCATGGACGTCGTCTACAACCACACCTACGCGGCCGGGCAGGACCGCTGGTCGGTGCTCGATCGCATCGTGCCCGGTTACTACCACCGCCTCGACGAGACCGGCCGCGTCGCGAGCTCGACCTGCTGCGCGAACACCGCCACCGAGCACCGCATGATGGCGAAGCTGATGATCGACTCGGCGGTGACCTGGGCGCGCGACTATCGCATCGACTCGTTCCGCTTCGACCTGATGGGTCACCAGCCCCGCGCGGCCATGGAGGAACTTCAGGCTCGCGTCAACGCCGCGACCGGTCGCGACGTGCTGCTGATCGGCGAGGGCTGGAACTTCGGCGAAGTGGCCGACGGCGCGCGGTTCGTGCAGGCGTCACAGCTTTCGCTCAACGGCAGCGGCATCGGCACCTTCAGCGACCGCGCGCGCGATGCGATCCGCGGCGGCAGCGCCGGCGACAGCGATGCGCGCCAGGTGAGCGCGCAGGGTTACATCAACGGGCTGCATTACGCCCCGAATGCCGACGCGCCGCCAGGCGTGAAAGCGGCAGACCTGATGCGCACGGCTGACATGGTGCGCGTGGGCCTGGCGGGATCGCTGCGCCACTTTCGCCTCGTTACCTTCGATGGTCGCGAGTTGCCACTCGAGAAGATTTCCTATGCGGGCAGCCAGCCCGCCGGGTACGTGACGTCGCCCGGGGAGGTCGTGAATTACTTCGAGAATCACGACAACCAGACGCTCTACGACCTCAATGCCTTCAAGCTGCCGCTCGCCACCCCGGGCGCCGAGCGCGCCCGCGTGCAGATTCTCGCTGCCGCGCTGAACGCATTCAGCCAGGGCATCACCTACTACCACGCCGGCGTCGAGTTGCTGCGCAGCAAGTCCATGGACCGCAACAGCTTCGACTCGGGCGACTGGTTCAACCGCATCGACTGGACCGGCACGGTCAATCACTTCGGGACCGGTTTGCCGCCGGCACCGGACAACGCGACGAGCTGGCCGTTGATGGGGCCGCGCCTGGCCGATGCGCGGCTGCGACCGTCGCCCGCCGACATCGAGTGGACCCGGAACGCATTCGAGGACCTGCTGCGGATCCGTTCGAGTTCGACCCTGTTCCGGCTGCGCAGCGCGACTGACGTCGAGTCTCGATTGCACTTCCTGAACACCGGTCCCGACCAGGTACCCGAGGTGATCGCAGGTCAGCTGCGGGGCGGGGACTATCCGGGGGCAGGATTCCGCGAGGTGCTGTACCTGGTCAACGTCGACATCGCACCGCACACGCTGCAGTTCGACGGCGAGCGTGGCAAGCGCTATGTGCTGCATCCCGTGCACCGCGCGCCCGGTGCGGCCGATCGGCGGGCAGCGGAGGACTCCCGCTACGATGCGGCGACCGGACGCTTCACGGTGCCCGCACGGACAGCGGTGGTCTTCGTGGTGGAGTGACGAGCTCCGCAGGACCCCGCAACGGGCCTGTCATGTTCTGCGTGATGCAGCTCACCGCGCCGGTTACGTCTCGCCGCCACCGGGGGATGCTGCCCTGGAGCGGGCCAGCAACTCGCGGACCTCCTGGTCTTCTGTCTGGTCGAAGCGCTCGTACCACTGGCCGACCGCGCTGAAGAACGGCGGGGCCTGCAGGCAGGCGACCTCGTCAGCCAGGGCAGCAATGCGTTCGCGGGCCTCGATGGACGCGACCGGAACCGCCACTACTATGCGCCCCGCCTCCAGGCTGCGCAGGGCGCGCACGGCGGCTGCCATCGTCGCGCCGGTGGCGAGCCCGTCATCCACGAGGATTCCCGTGCGACCGCGCATCTGCAGCGCAGGCCGATCGCCGCGGTACGATTTTTCGCGCCGGGCCAGCTCCTGCAGTTCGCGCGCCGTGACCTGCTCGAGCACGTCGCTGCCCTGCGGCAGGTACCGCACGACGTCCTCGTTCAGGACGATCGCGCCGCCGCTGGCCACTGCGCCCATCGCGAGTTCCGGCTGCGACGGCAGTCCAAGCTTGCGCACTACCAGCACGTCGAGCGGCAAGCCGAGCGCTGACGCCACCTCATAACCCACGGGCACGCCGCCACGCGGCAAGGCCAGCACGACTGCTTTCGTGTCGCCCCGGTAACGGGTGAGCAAGCCGGCCAACGCCCTGCCGGCGTCCGTTCGATCCAGGAACCTGCGCGTCATCGTTGGTCACCCTGCCCAGGAGGTTCATGTTCCGCCACGGCCGCCAGCTGACCATTCGCAGTTTTGCCTAGTGCTATGCTCAACCCCGATGCTGGCCGATTCCCTGAGCCTGGAGGCAAAAGTCGCGTTCCTGCGCGGCCTTTGCGGGCGTCACGACGAAGCGATCGAGACTCACTTCGCCTGGGTATTCCTGATCGGCGACCGCGCCTGGAAACTGCGCAAACCGGTCGTCCGCGACACGATGGACTATCGCTCGCTCGAGGCGCGCCGCCTCGACTCCCTCGCCGACCTCCGCCTCAACCGACGGCTCGCACCCGACGTCTATCTCGCCCTCGCGCCCCTGACGCAAGCCGCGGATGGCCAGTTTGCGATCGATGGCCCGGGTGAGATCGTGGACTGGCTGGTCTGCATGCGGCGTCTCGATCGCGCCCGCCTGCTCGACGCGCAACTCGCGCGTGGACCGGTCGACCCGGAAGCGCTGCGCCCGGTAGTGCGCCTGCTGGCCGATTTCTATCGGGCCGCCGCGCCGGCGATCAGCGATGGGCCGACGTTCGTGGCTCGCGTCGAACGGCAAGTCGAGGCCAACCATCGAATCCTTGCCACTGCGGGCATCGCTGGCGTCGACATGATCTTTGCGCGGCAGCGGGAGTTCATCGCCAGGAATTCGACGCTGCTTGCGCAGCGGGCCGCCGACGGCTGCGTCGTAGAGGCGCATGGCGACTTGCGACCGGAACACGTCTTCCTCGACGATTCGCCGGCCATCATCGACTGCCTGGAATTCGACCGCGAGCTGCGCGTGCTGGATCGCGCCGAGGAGCTGAGCTTCCTGCACCTGGAGTGCACGCGGCTGGGCCATGAGGCAACCGGGCGCGCGTTGTTGCGTGGTTGCCTGGCACAGCTCGCGGATCACGCGACGGACGCCCTGCTCCACTTCTATCGCAGCCACCGCGCGGCGACACGCGCCAAGATCTATGTCTGGCGTGCCTCCGAGCCGGATGGCGGCACGCCGGGCGAATGGCTAGACCGCGCCGGCGAGTACGTGCGCGGCGCCCTCGAGGACTCCGCACGCAGTCTCGGCTGACGGATTGCCATCCCGTATCATCCCTGTTTGACGCGCTGTCCCCGGACATCCCGTCCGGAGCGCGCACGGGCGCGCCGCACACCGCACCGGAGACGCAATTGCCGAAGCAACCCGCAGCCATCGCCGCCTGTCTTGCCTGCCTGCCGTTCGTGGCCGGCGCCGCAACCGTCGATCCGGCCGTCGCGCGCAAGCTGCACTTCGACGCCGTCGTCGTGGACACGCACGACGACACGACGCAGCGCCTGCTCGATCCGGCCTTCGACCTCGGTACGCGCCATGCAGACGGCAGCATCGACATCCCGCGCATGCGCGAGGGCGGGCTCGACGCAATATTCTTCTCGATCTGGATCCCGGGCACGATTACCGGCGAAGAAGCCGTGCGCCAGGCACTCACCCAGATCGAGGCTGTCCGTCGCCAGGTCGTTGCGCACCCGGGCGACCTCGTGCTGGTGACAACTGCCGACGGCATCCGCAGCGCTGCCAGGGAGGGGCGCATCGCGGTGTTGATGGGCGTTGAAGGCGGCCACATGATCGGCAATGACCTCGCCAACCTGCGCCGTTTCTACGACCTCGGCGTGCGCTACATGACGCTCACCCACGGCGTGAACGTGGACTGGGCGGACTCGTCCACGGATGCGCCGAAGAACGCCGGCCTCAGTGACTTCGGCCGCGACGTCGTGCGGGAAATGAACCGTCTCGGCATGATGGTGGACATCTCGCACGTGTCGGACGCCACGTTCGACGACGTGCTCGCGCTCAGCAAGGCGCCGGTCTTCGCCTCGCACTCCTCGGCGCGCGCCCTTTCCCGCGTGCCGCGCAACATGAACGACCGCATGATCCGCGACCTGGCGGCCCACGACGGCGTGATGAACGTCAACTATCACATGACCTTCCTCTCGCAGCCGCACGCCACCGCGCTCAAGGCGGACGATGCGCGCATCGAGAAAGCGATCGACGCAGAGTCCGAGGAGCGCTGCGGCAAGGACGAGGCCTGCCTGGTGCTGGCTGGTGGCGAGCTCACGCGCGAGCGTGTCGCCGCGGGGCGCCTGCCGCGCGTCGAATGGACGGAAATCGTGGACCACATCGCGTACGCGGCGAAGATCGGGGGCCCCGCTCACGTTGGCCTCGGCTCGGACTTCGACGGCGCGAACATGCCGTACGGGATGGAAGACGTGTCGAGCCTGCCGAAACTCACGACCGCGCTGCTCGAGCGCGGCTACTCGCCCGACGACGTGCGCGGCATCCTGGGCGGCAACGTCCTGCGGCTGATGGACAAGGTCGAAGCGGCAGCCGAGCGCCGCTGAGGCAGGAGGCGGGGCCGGGCCGCGTCACAGTTCGTCAGGCGGCGTTTGCCTCGAGCATCGTCCTAGGGCGTGCCACTGCCGGCCATCAGCAGCCGCGCGAAATAGGCGTACTCGAGCGCGATCCGGTATGCGAGCTGGTCCTGGTTTGCCGTACCGCCGTGACCGCCTTCCATGTTTTCGTAGTAGAAATAGTCGCGGCCGAACGACTTCAGCTTCGCCGCGGCCTTGCGCGCATGGCCGGGGTGGACGCGATCGTCCCTGGTAGACGTGTAATAGAAGACCGGCGGGTACGCGACGTTCTCGCGCAGGTTCTGGTAGGGCGACCATTTCGACATGTACGACCAGTCGTCCGTGTCGGGGTCGCCGTATTCCGCGACCCACGACGCGCCTGCGCCGAGTTTCGTGTAGCGCTGCATGTCGAGCAGGGGCACACCGTTGACGATGGCCGCGTACAGGTCCGGGCGTTGATTCATGACGACGCCCATCAACAGGCCGCCGTTCGAGCGACCGATGGCTCCGAGCTTGCCCTTCGAGGTCACGCCCGTCCGGATCAGGTCCTCCGATACCGCGATGAAATCGTCAAAGACCTTCTGCCGGTTCTCTTGCAGTCCCGCCTGGTGCCAGCGCGGTCCGTATTCGGATCCACCGCGGATGTTGGCGAGCACCAGCACCCCGCCTCGTGACACCCAGAGCTTGCCGGCGAGCGCGCCGTGCTGCGGCCGTGATGGATCTTCGTAATAGATCGGCAGCGTCGCGCTGAGGAACCCGCCATAGGCGTACTGGATCGTCGGGGCATTGCCCCGCTTGAGTACCGCCCTCTTGCCCATGACGAAATAGGGAATCTTCGTTCCGTCCGCGGACGTCGCAAAGCGCTGTTCGACGACGACGTCCGAGGCGTCATAGGCCGCGGGTGTGGCGAAAATCTGCTGCGTCGCGTTGGACTCGGTCACGTAGTAAAGCGCCAGTGGCGACGTCAGGCTCTCGAACGAGAGCAGCGCGTCGTCCGTGCCGCCACCGGCGGACGCGATCTTGAGGACTCCGTTGGCCGGCAGCGGAATCCCGGTCGCCCGCCACTCGCCCTCCTTGCTGCGCGCTACGCGTGCCGCCTTGCCCGACACGTTCTCGAGATACTGAATGACGAGGCCGGACTTGCCAACTTCCACGGCTTCGACCGACTGTGTTTCGTTCGCGGCGAACACGGTTTCCACCGCGCCGCTCTTGAGTTCATACGCGACGACGGAGCCCTGCGCGAAGTCCTTGCCTCGGTAGTTCCATGACTCACGCAGGAAGAAGAACGCCCGGCCGTCGAGCACGCCCTTGATGTCCGCGTTCAGCGGCAACGGCAGCTTTGCGGTTGCAGCGAGACCAGGCACGTAGAAGTATTCGTTCTCGAAGAATGAAACGTTGCGCACCACGAACGGTTGTGCGCCGCCGTCCTGATCGACGTAGGAGCGGACCGCGACGTCTTCCTTCCTGCCTTCGAACAATGTCGATGCGGCGGCCAGTGGCGTGCCTCGCCGCCAGACTTTCACGGTGCGCGGATAGCCCGAGTTCGTGAGGGATCCCGGACCCCAGTCGGTGCCGACGATGAGAGTGTCGGCGTCGACCCAGGAGACGTCGGACTTCGCCTCGGGCAGCGCGAACCCGCCTTTGACGAACGCTTTCGTGGAGGTGTCGAATTCGCGCCAGGTCGACGTGTCGCCGCCGCCACGCGACAGCTCGACCATGCACCGGCGATACTCAGGCGACAGGCAGACGATCTGGTCGTGAACCCAGTTCTCGCCCTCCTCCTTCGCCAGTTGGTCGAAATCGATGAGGGTCTCCCAGTCCGGCGCACCCTTCCGGTAGCTCGCGACGCCGGCGCGTCGCCACAACCCGCGCACGTGAACGTCGTCCTGCCAGTAGTTGTACACGGCACCGTTGTGGATCGAGCCAGTCGGAATGCGCGCCGGCGAGGTCAGGATCGCGCGTGCCTCGGCCCGCATCGGTGCAAAGCGCGGATCGCTCTCGAGCTTGGGCAGCGAATTCGCATTCTCGGCGCGCGCCCAGTCGAGCGCCCGCGCGCCTTCGATTTCCTCGAGCCAGGTGAATGGGTCGCCGGTGTCCTGGGCCGCGGCCGGGAATGCGGACATGACGACCGCCGAGGCGGCCAGGACAAACTTCATGATCATGAGATCGCTACTCCTGAACGGCCGTGGCAGAGCCAGCGATTACCAGGCTGTGCCCCGCTCGCCTGGCTCGTATCTTGCCATCAACCTGCTCGCACGGATGCAGCGGAATCGATCCCTGTTCGTCGTGTCGCCGCCGGGGACTCGCGCAGGCTGACGAAATGAGTAGACTGATCTTCGGCAGCGTGCCGGTGTGACGTGGTTTCCTGCACCACGCCATGTGTGCCTGCGGAATTCACCAACGGGTGGCAGCATGTCCCGGATCACCATCCTCGACGGCGCAATGGGTACCGAACTCAGGGCTCGCGGCGCCGTCGTGCCCGACTACCGGAGTTCCGCCTGGTCGGCAATGGCGCTGTTACACGATCCCGCGACCGTGCGACAGGTCCATGGCGACTACATCACGGCAGGCGCCGACGTCATCACCGCCAACAATTATGCCGTCGTGCCGAAGCTGCTCGCGCGAGTCGGGATGGAGGACCGGCTCGAAGAACTCACGAGCACGGCATGCCGGTTGGCGCTCGAGGCGCGTGCTGCCTCCGGCCGGCCGGAGGTTCGCGTCGCCGGCTCGTTGCCTCCGCTCGACACCACGTACGAAGCGGATCTCGTCGGATCGGAGCAAGAGCTCTACGAAACGTATCTCCGCATCGCGCGCGCGCTCGCTGCGGATGTCGACTTCGTCATTGCGGAAACGCTGACGACCGTCCGCGAAGCAGTGGCCGCCGCGCGCGCCGCCGCCGAGTGCGGACTGAGGGTCTGGGTGTCATGGAATCTCCGCCTCGACGCGCCGCTCATCCGCGGCGGCGAATCTCTGCAACAAGGCATCGCCGCGCTGCAGTCGCTGCCGGTCGACGGTTACATGGTGAACTGCGTGCCGACCGGGCTCGTGCCGCCCGCACTCGAGCTGATGCGACGCTGCACCGACCGGCCGCTTGGGGCCTACGCCAACAGCTGCGAGAAAGCGCCGGACCAGGCGGCTCTCGATAAGTTCACCGTGCCGACACTGTCGCCGCAGGAATACGTGGCCGCCAGCGAGCGCTGGGTCGAGGCCGGAGCCACGTGGATCGGCGGCTGCTGCGATACCAGTCCCGCCTACGTAGCGGCACTGACCAGGCGCTGGTCGCAGCGCGACATTGGCGCCTGACTCTGGATGTCCTGGACGCACACTCGCAACTGACTGCAGGCCCGATTGCTTTCCTGTCACCCGGGGCAGCGAAGTCAATCCCACAGCGAAACCACGTGCCCGATCTCGGGCGCCACCCGTCCCGCATGCACCTCGCGCCAGATCGCGGCGGCAGCCGCCGCACCGTTCGAGCGCCGCACCTGCAGCCACTCGGGGCTCCTGGCGATGAAGCCACGCAGCGCCGCCGCAACTCGTTCCTGGTAGCCGCGCGGTCCCCACTCCTGTACCCGCTTCTTGACCTGCGTGGGCGCAAAGAAGAACGCAGGCTTCGGCCCGGGCAGTGCAGCGGCGCGTGACGGCGCCTCGTGGTGGCTGCGACCGACAGCCATCGAGTGTTGCAACCGGTCGCCAAAGTGCGAGTGCACGGCAGCGAGCACCAGACCGCTGCCTGCCATGTCGATCGAGACGATCGGCGCGCCGGCTGGAATGGCCGCAATGTCGTCGTATGCGACCACCTCGTCATAGCAGCCGAGCCCGTGCGTGAACGCATGGTTGCGCGCTGAAGTTACGCCGATGACTTCGATGCCGGCGCGGGCATCCGCGCAGTGCGCAAACCCGATTGCAGTCTTGCTCGATGCAGACAGCACCAGCACGCGCCGGGCACCGAACCAGTCGTTGTCGGCGAAGTAGTCCTCCGCCAGCCAGCCGGTGATGAACAACCCGCGCAGCAGAGCGTGGCGGTCTTCCGCATCCGTGCCAGCGTCGTAGAGCGCGTCGCGGTCCGTCGCCGTGTAGGCGCGATACACGGGCGCGTGTGTCGCGCGGTGCGGACCATCGTCGCGCAGACCGTCGGTTGTCGGCGTCACGGTCATGTCCACGCAGCGCGCCATCGGATACCAGCCGTAATAGCGGCCACCGGTGGCAACTTCCGGATGCTGTGACTCGACGACCTCCGCCCAGCCCATGGCGGGCACGCAGCCCCAGCCCGGCTCGCCCGTCGGAAAGAAGTCCCAATAGCCCAGGGTGTCGCCCGTGGTCGCGTAGGTGACGGTGTTCGCGGTCAGCGCGAAGCGCTCGATGCGCAGCCGCACCTGTCCGGCGGTCAGATCCGGCATCGCTGCCTCGTGCACGCGCGAATCGCCGTGCGCGGCGCGGTTCACCTGCAACGTGACATTCAGAGTCTTGGTCATGGCGTTGCTCCCTGGTCTGGCCGAGGTCGATCCCGAAAGTCCGTGCCTGCTGCGTCGTGCCTGCAGTTTCGCAACATTAGCCGTCTTTTGCCCCAGAATACGCCGACCGCCCGCAATCGTGCCCGGCCCCCAGAACGGTCAAACTCATGACGTCGCTAGACCTTGCCTTCGTCCGCGAACAGTTCCCCGCGTTTGCCGAACCAGGACTCGCCGGGTTTGCGCATTTCGAGAACGCCGGCGGTTCGTTCGCGTGCCGGCAGACGATCGATGCCCTCGACCGCTATTACCGGCAATCAAAGGTGCAGCCTTACTACGCGTTCGAACCTTCGGCGGCAGCCGGCGTGCAGATGGACCGCGCGCAGGAGCGCCTGGCAGCCTGGCTCAACGTCGCCCCGGAGGAGCTGCATTTCGGACCGTCGACGTCACAGAACACCTACGTGCTGGCGCAGGCGTTTCGCCGGCACCTGCGGCGGGGCGACGAGGTGATCGTCACGAACCAGGACCATGAAGCCAACATCGGCGCCTGGAGCCGCCTGCAGGACGACGGCATCGTCGTTCGGACCTGGCAGGTCGACGCCACAGGCGAGCTGCGCGCCGCGGACCTCGCCGCGCTGCTGGGCCCACGCACGCGCGTAGTCGCGTTCACCCATTGCTCGAACGTCGTGGGCAGTATCCACCAGGTCCGGGAACTGACCGACCTCGTGCACCGGGCCGGTGCCTGGGCGGTGGTCGACGGTGTGTCCTACTGCCCGCACGGCCTGCCCGACATCGCGGCGCTCGGGGCAGACATCTATCTCTTCTCGCTCTACAAGGTCTACGGCCCGCACCTCGGCGCGATGTTCGTGCGGGCGGACCTCGCCACGGAGCTGCCGTCGCAGTCCCATTTCTTCAAGGGTGAAGCACTCGCCGGCCGCTTCACGCCAGCGGGCGCCGACCACGCCCAGGTGGCCGCGGTGAATGGCGTGATCGACTACATGGAAGCCGTCGCGGCTCGACACGGTCACGCGGACCAGCCCGTGCAGGCCCAGGCCGCCGCAGTGCGGCACCTGTTCCGCGAAGCCGAAACCGAACGGCTGCAGCCGCTGCTGGATTTTCTTGGGCAGCACGCCGGCGTCCGCCTGATCGGCTCGAACCGCGCGACCGCCCGCGCGCCAACGGTCGCGTTCACGGTGGCCGGCAGGTCATCGACGGACGTCGCCCAGCGGCTCGCGCAGCGGAACATCGGCGTCGGTGCTGGCAACTTCTATGCCTACCGCCTGCTGCAGGCACTCGGCATCGACACCACCGACGGCGTCGTGCGTGCATCGTTCGTCCATTACACGTCGCGCGAGGAAGTCGATCGGCTGCTCGAAGCGCTGGCAGCGATATTGTCCTGAGCGGCCGCTGACCGTGGCGGGGGTAGCCGCGCACGCCGCGCACCCGGATAATCGCCAGCCGAAAACACGCAAGAAAATGCCGGGTCCGCCCGCCGGACCCCTGGAGAAGCTGGATGAGACCGACGCTGAACGTGATAACCCCCGAGCTCTGCGCGCGCGTGATCGCAGAAGCCAAGCGCATCATGGCGGAAACCGGCATGGACATCCGCGGCGCCGGGATGCGGCAGCGGCTGCTCGACTCCGGTCTCAAGACCACGGCGAACGGCGCCCGCGTCCTGTTCCCACCGGAAGTCGTCGAGCGCGCGATCGCAACCGCGCCGAAGTCGTTCACGCTCTATAACCGTGATGGCCTGCCGCACGCCGAACTGGGCGGCAACAACGTGCATTACGTGCCTGGTTCGAGCGGACTCAAGATCCTCGACCATCGCACCGGGGAGACACGGCTTTCCAACTCGACCGACTTCATCGAGTACGCGCGCCTCTGCGACGGGCTCGAGCACATCGCCTATCTCGCCACTGCATTCTCGACCAACAAGGACATCGAGTCGCAGGTGTCCGACGCCTGGCGCCTGTACATGCTGCTCACGACGTCGAAGAAGCCGATGGTCTCCGGTGCCTTCACCGAGCATGGCGTGCCGCGCATGCGCGACATGATGCAGATGTTCCGGCGCGACCCTGCCGACCTCGCCGCACGGCCGATGTCGATCTTCACCATCACCGCGACGGGCAACTTCCGCTTCGGCGAGGATTCCTGCCAGAACATGCTCGATTGCGTCGAGGCCGGCATCCCCGTGGAAATAGTACCGGTCACGCTGATGGGCCTGATCGCGCCGGTGACGCTCGTCGGCGCACTGGTGTTCCACGTCGTCGACGTCCTCACTGGCATCACGATGGCGCAGATCGTCCGTCCGGGCGCCCCGGTGCTGTTCGGCGGCGCACCCGCCACGTTCCACATGAAGTCCGCAAGCTCGCCGATGGCGGCGATCGAGGCGCAGCACCTGAACGTGGCGTATGTCGCGGTGGCCAAGTCGCTGGGCCTGCCGACGCAGGCCTACATGGCGCTCAGCGACGGCAAGTTCCTCGACGCGCAGGCCGGCGGGGAGACCTTCAGCAGCGCGTTGCTCGCTGCGATTGCCGGCGTGAACTCGGTCTCAGGACCAGGCATGCTGGACTTCGTGCTGACCTTCAGCCTGCCGAAACTCGTGTTCGACAACGAGGTGTGCGGCCAGTGCCTGCACTTCGTTCGCGATCTGGGCGTGATCGACGACCTGCCCTCGCAGCAACTGGTGGACGACGTGATCGCGAACGATCACCTGATCACGTCGCCGCACACGCTCAAGCACTGGCCGCAGGAGTTGTATCTGACGGACGCCGTCATCGATCGCGAGAACCGCGAGACCTGGCAGAAGGCCGGATCGAAAGAGCTTTACCAGCGCGCCTGTGACGAGGTCGAGACGCGACTCGCCGCGTACACGCCGATCGACACCGATCCACGGTTCGACACCGAAATGCGCCGCATGATCGTTGCGGGCATGACGGCCGAGGCCCCGCTGCCCGAGTTACCGCCGCCGCCCGCAGGCGGGCCACGCGAGACACTGCGCGCGCGCCGTCCGAATCGCCGACGCGGCAACTGAAGTCCGCCGACCTTCCCGCCGGCTGCCGCGTCCTGGCGGGGTCAACAGGGACCGGCTGCAAATCCCTGGCCGTGCTGGCCGGTGGACCCACCCACCTCGGCGGCCTGGGCAGCAACGTTTGCGCCCTGCGCTGATCGCAGCCGGCGGAATCTGTGACTTGAATCAAGATCCTTACCGCCGGGCCTCACCAGATCCTGCCTCCAGGCCGCAGTATCCCTGGAATTCGATTCATGTCCGGAGCCGGACGGCAGTTGAATGTGCCCCTGACGAAAACGCCAACGCCACCAGGCCGACCGACCCGCCTGATCGGCATGACCATAAGCGCGTGGCTGCTGCTCAGCTTTGCCCTGGTAATCGGTGCGTTCGCCGTGGCCAGCGTCGTTTCGCTGCGCAGTACCCGGCATGCAACGGTCGACCTCGCGAGGATGCAGCAGCAGTTCGAACCTCTGTCGCGCAGCGTGCGTGACCTCGGCGATGGACTGGCAACATTCGACCGCGCGGTGCTCGCCTATCTTCGTGCGGACACCCGAGACAACCGGGCCGCCGTGGCCGATTCGGCGGAGCGCTTGTCGCACGCGGCAAACAGGACGCTCGACGTCAGCGCAACCGGAGACGCGTCGCCCGTGGCACCGCTGTTACAGCGGATCGCCGATCACCAGGCCGAAGGTTTTCGTCTGCTGAGCATGCAGGAAGATCGTCGACGCGCCATAGCCGGACTTGAACATGCGTTTGCCTCGCTGGACCGCCGCCTCACGGGCGCGGGTGGCGCGGGCATCGTGGTTGGCGACAACATGATGGCCCGGCCGTCGCTCGCGGAAATGGCGCGCGCCCTGGAGGCGGCTCGGCTCGACGTATCGAGCGAACTCACGCGCGGCGGCACTCCTGCCGCCGGACCCGGCAGCGGCGAAGCACGTCTGCGCCGGACTATTGAGAAATACCGCTCGGAGTTAATGGTCTCGCCCGGCCGCAACTGGCTGGCGATGCAGATGGAAGACTTTGGCCAGGCGGTCAAGCTGCGGCGCGTCGCCCTCCGGCTCGGCTCCGAAATCGAAGCGCGGCAAGCAGGCTTTGCCGCGGACGGCGATGCGCTTGCGATGCACATCCGCCAAAACGTCGAGGCGCCCGCCTGGCGGGAGTTCACCGCCGCGGCGGCAGGCGCGCAACAGGCGGTCAAGCATTCCGAACAGACGATCAGGACCGCGACCTACAAGGCGATACTGCTGACGCTGCTCGCATTGCTCACCACCGCGTGGGCGATTACCTGGCCCGTGCGCCGGCTGACTGCCGGGACTCGCCGCCTGGCCGCCGGCGACCTCGCGACCCGCGTCACGCGTGGCGGAGCCAGTGAGATCGATGAACTCGCCAACGCGTTCAACCACATGGCCACCGAGCTCGAGGAAGCCGAGCACGCGGTGAAGGCCTACCAGACGCAGCTCGAGCATCGCGTCGAGGAACGCACGCTGCAGCTCAGGCACCTGGCCGAGCACGACCCGCTCACGAACCTGCCGAACCGGCGCCATCTGTTCCAGCGCCTGAATGACATGCTTGGCGCTGCAGGTGCAGTCGGTACGGCGGGATCGCACATTGCCGTGCTGTTCCTCGATCTCGACAATTTCAAGACGGTCAACGACACGCTGGGCCACGAGTTCGGGGACCGCGTGCTTGCCGAGATCGGCGAGCGGCTGCGCAAGATCGCCGGCGAGACCGGATTCATCGCGCGACTGGGTGGCGACGAGTTCACGCTCGTGTTCTCTTACTCAGGCGACGCCAGCGAAGTCGAGCGGCGTGCCGAACACCTGGTTGGCGGCTTCCAGAGGCCACTGCTCATCGACCGGCGCGAAGTATCCGTCGGCGTGAGCTGTGGCGTGGCCACGTTCCCCGAGCACGGCCGCGACGCGACGTCGCTGCTGCGGGCCGCAGACGTGGCGTTGTTCCGCGCCAAGGAACTGGGCCGCAACCGCCTGTGCATTCACGACCCGTCCATGCTGGTACAGGCTTCAAACAGGTTCCGCGCCGAGCAGGCGCTGCGCAAGGCCATCGAGGGTGGGGAACTGGTGCTCCACTACCAGCCCCAGATATCGCTGGGCGGGCGACGCACGACTTCGGTCGAGGCGCTGCTGCGCTGGAAGCGCGGCGACGACCAGATCATTGCGGCCGGCGACTTCATCGAGATCGCCGAACAGTCCGGCTTGATGCTCGACCTGAACGACTGGATCCTCGACACGGCAGCCGCGGCGGTCAGCCGCTGGCGCCGTGAAGGCTGGCCCGAAGCGCGTGTCGCGATCAACGTGTCGGCCCAGCAGTTCGTGGCCGGCAGCTTTCTGCTGGACATCGAGAGCCTGCTCGCCCGGCATGGTTTACCGCCCGAAGCGATCGAACTCGAACTGACGGAGACCGTGCTGCAGACCGGCGCGGTGACCGTCGATGCACTGCACGGGCTGCGCATGCTCAAGGTGGACACCGCGCTCGATGACTTCGGTACCGGATTTTCGTCGTTGACCTCCATCGAGCAGCTGCCGCTCAGCCGGGTCAAGCTGGACCGCAGCGTGATCGCGGGCGTCGACAGCAACCCGCGCTCGGCTGCGATCGTGCACTCGATGATCAGCCTCTGCCGCAACCTGGGACTGCAGGTAACGATCGAGGGCGTGGAGCGACTCGCCCAGCTCGACTTTCTCGCGGCGTGCGGTGACGTCTCGGTCCAGGGCTTCCTCGTTGCGAGGCCCGTCGAAGCGTCTGAGATCGTCCGCCTGGTCCACGCGACGCGCGACCATCTCGATTCGCTGCTGGACGCTGCGGAAATGGAGCGCGCGGAAACCGCCGAGGACGACCTCACGAGTTCGGTCAGGATGCTGCGGCGGCACCGGCGCTAGTCGGCAGACGTGCACTTTGCGTTCGTCCGCGTGTCCCGCGAACGTCTGGAGACAGGAACCCCATGAAATCGAAAGCACTGCTGGTCGCTGTCGTCACCCTGCTCCTCGGCGCCTGCGCCTCGAAGATGAGCAAGGACGAATGCCGCACCGTCGACTGGCGCACCGTGGGTTACGAGGACGGCGTCGCCGGGCGGCCGGGCGATAGAATCGGCGAGCACCGTCGCGCGTGCGCGGAGTACGGGGTCACTCCGGACCTCAACGCGTACCTGGCGGGACGCACAGCGGGACTGCGCGAGTACTGCCAGCCGCACAATGGCTATCGCGCCGGTGTCAACGGCTACACGTATTACGACACCTGCCCCGCCGACCTCGCCGAGCAGTTCGAGAAGGCCTATGACGAAGGACGCGCGCTTTACGTGCGGGAACGCCGCGTCGCCGAGACCGACGAACTGATCGAGGAGAAGCGCAGCGAAATTCGCCGGCTCGAGGATCGAGTGGCGGAATCAGCCTTCGACGTGATCGATGCCACGTCTACTGCCGAGGAACGGACGCAGGCCGTGCTGGACACGAAGCAGGCCGCGGAGCGCATCGGCCGGCTCAAGTCGGAAATCACCGAACTGGAGAAGGAGCGCGCCCGTTACCAGGCGGAGCTCGATGCGTATCGCCGTACGGTCGTCGCCAGATACTGAAGCGCGCCGACGTAATCGCCGACACACCCGGCGGCGGTTTCTGCTGCGACGCAGCAGCACGGCCCCGGCGGTCTGACCGCAGTGGTTGCTCCAACGCAGCCATCAAGCGTGTTAGCGTCCGTGCGTCCCCCGAGGAGACGACCATGTCCGCCGACCCGCGCGCCATCAGCGACGACCCGGTCGCTTTCGCCCCGCCACGCCTGACGCGACGCCGCGCATTGCTCGGTGCTGCCGCCCTCCTCGCCCCGCTCGTTCCGACATTCAGCCATGCAAGGACGAGACCGGCGGCCCCGCCGCCGGGCACGATCCTGCTCAACGGCAACGAGAACCCCTACGGCCCCTCCCCGGCTGCGCGCCAGGCGATCCTGGCGAGCACAGGCGAAGCGCCTCGGTATGCCTACGCGTCGATCGACGCGCTGGTGGCTCAACTCGCCGGGCGCGAGGGCGTGCCGGCCGCGCAGGTCCTGATTGGTTCAGGATCGGGCGAACTGCTGCGAATGGCCGCACTGCTTGCGTCGACTTCGCTGCCGGGCAGCGAACTCGTCGCCTCGAAGCCGACCTACGAGGAACTGCCGGACTTCGCCGGCCGGATGGGCCTGCAGGTGAAGTGGGTCGCACCGGATTCCGCCCACCGTCACGACCTGCAGGCAATGCGTGCCGCCGTCACCGAACGGACGCGCCTGGTCTACGTCTGCAACCCGAACAACCCGACCGGCACCGCGGTCTCACGCGACGCGCTCGAGTCATTCGTGCGCTCCGTGCCCGCCGCAACGACGGTGGTCGTCGACGAGGCCTACATCGATTTCGTCGATGGATCGGGCATGGGCACGGTCGCGGGACTCGTGCATAAGGTCCCGAATCTCATCGTGCTGCGCACGTTTTCGAAGATCCACGGGCTCGCGGGCCTGCGGATCGGGTACTCGATTTGTTCCGAGGCGCTGGCGAAGCGGTTCGCCGATCTCTCGCTCGTGTGGCCGAACACGATGGGACTCGATGCCGCGCTCGCCAGCTGCAACGACCACGAGTTCCTGACAGCGACCCGCGCAGCAATCCTTGTCGACCGCGCGCGCGTGCACGCGACGCTCGACCGAATGGGCCTGGAGCACACCGACGCCCAGGGCAACTTCGTGTTCTTCGATACCAGGATTCCCGTGCAGCAGTTCAGGGAGCGCATGCTGGCGCAGGGCATCAAGGTGGGACGCCCGTTCGACGGCTACGACACGTGGTCGCGCACCACGATCGGCCGACGGGAAGAAGTCGACCGGTTCCTCGCCGCGCTGCCGGCGGCGCTGCAGGCATGAGCAGGCGCGCGGGGGTTGTCGCGCTGCTGGTCGCGGCATCGCTCTCGAACCCGCTACACGCGGCCGTGCAAGTGATCGTCGGGCCCACGCCGATCCCCGATGGCGAGGCCGTCGCCACGCATGACATCACGGTGTTCAACGAGAAGCTCGCGTTCGCCATCGCCGTAGACACGTCCGTGCCCTATGGCGTGCCGCGCGGCGCGATCATCGACGTCGCACCGGTCGCGGATGGCAAGCCGGGTCGCGACCGCGTGGTGTTCGCCGATTTCATCCCGAACAACTGGTCGGCCTGGCCGAACACCTACCAGAAGGTCGACATCGTCGAGCGCGGTCCGCAGCAGGCGGTGATCAAGGCGACGCGCGACTGGGGCAAGGTCACGATCGCGACGAAGTACACGCTCCGGGCGAATGCGGACCGCATCGAGATGCAGACCACGATGACGAACACCGGTGACACGTCGCTCACCGGTCTGCTGTCGGGCCAGACGCTGTGGCCAAGCGCCGGCTATTTCTTCGGCGTGCCCGGGCTCGGATCACTGCAGGAAGGCAAGTCGACGCGCGCGCTGACGGATCGCTCCGTGGCCTACGACGCAGACTGGTCCATCACGCTGCACGCGCCTTACCTTGATTTCATCGGCTCACGCTCGAAAGACCTGTTGCTGCAGCACACGCTCAGTCCGGGCGAGTCGCGCACCTTCGACGCCTGGTTGCAGGTCGGTACGCGAGGCGATTTTGGTCCCGTGCTGGCTGCGGAGATCGAGCGCAAGCAGGTCGCCGCTGGCACCGTGCAGGGCATGGTGTCTTCACGGGACGGCAAGGCTGTCGACGAACCCGTGATCGTGATCGCGAAGCAAGGCACGCCCTACGCGTGGAGTTTCGGTCAGGGCGGCAAGTACTGGGTGCCGCTGCCGGAAGGCGACTACGAACTCTATGCAACCGGCGAGGGATACTCGCAGAGCAAGCCCGTGCCGGTGAAGGTCAGCGCGGGCGGCAAGGTGGTTGCCGATTTCCATGACCTCGACCCGCCCGGCCGCGTCGAATTCGAAGTGGTCGACTCGCGCTCCGGCCAGGCGCTCGACGCGCGCATCGGCATCACCGAAGGCCAGCAGCAGCTGGTCGAGTTCCTAGGCCGCAATACGTTCTTCACGGACCTGGATCGGAAGGGCCAGCTGCAGGTGCCCATGGCGCCCGGCTCCTACAGCCTGACGGTCTCGGCGGGCGGCCGCTTCGTCGCACCCAGCCGGGACGTGACGCTCGACGTGCGACCGGGAAAGGCGACACAGACCAGGGTGGCGCTGACACGCATGTTCGACCCGGCTGCCGAAGGCTGGTACTCAGCGGACCTGCACCACCACGCAGACCAGGCCGAAGGCGTCACGCCGCCGGAATACCTCGCACGCTCGCAGCTGGCGGCGGGGCTCGACCTGCTGTTCGTGAGCGATCACGATTCGACCGCGAACCACGCATCGCTGCAGAAAATTGCCGATCGACGCGGCGTGCCGTTCATTCCTGCGCTGGAACTGTCGCCGTCGTGGGGCCATTTCAACGCCTGGCCATTGCAACCGGGCCTGCGGCTCGCCATCGACACGAGCACTGCCACCATCGACGAAGTGCTCGGCGAAGCGCGGCGCCAGGGCGCGATCGTCGTGCAATCCAATCACCCATTCATCCCCTATGGCTACCTGGCGAGCCTAGGTGCCGGGCTCGTACCGGGAGGGTTCAATCCCGCGTTCGACACGGTCGAGCTCAACGCCGACGTGCCGTTCGACGAAAAAGTGCTGCAGGCGGTCTGGCGATTCTGGAACGACGGGCACCGCTACTACCTGTCGGGTGGCACGGACGTGCACGACGTCTGGAACCACGAATCCGGCCGCGTCCGCACGTTTGCCCACGTCGATGGTCCGCCGACCCCGCGGGCTTTCGCCGAAGCCGTGAAGTCCGGTCACGCCTACGTGAGCTACGGCCCATTGATACGGCCTTCCATGATGTTCGGCAGCGAGTTGAAGGTGAAGTCCGGCGGGACGTTTAACCTCGCCTTCGCGCTCAGGTCGGTGACGGGACTGAAGCAGGCGAAACTGATCGGCGCGGGATCCGTGGCCGCGATCAGGACGTTTGCGGACGGGCCGCGCGAAACGAGCGTCGAATTCCCGTTGACTGCCAGCAAACGCACCTGGTACTCGATCGAGGTCGAGGACACTGCGGGGCGCAAGGCGTTTTCCAATCCGATCTGGATCGACGTCGTCGAACTGCCCACGTTCCCGCCTGCGCCCTGACCGGCGCTGCGCCGGAGAACATCGGGCCCGATGTCGCTGCTCCGCGCTAGATCGAAACGGGTGCGCGCTGCTTCAAGGTCAGCGAGACGAACGCCATCGCCATGACGCAGCAGGCGATCATGGTCGCGAACACGCCACCCCAGCCCCAGTGGTCGGCGATCCAGCCGACTCCGGTGCCCGCGATCGCAGATCCAAACGCGTAGCCGAAGAAGCCGGTGAACCCGGCGGCCGTGCCTGCTGCCTTCTTCGGCACCAGTTCCAGCGCGTGCAACCCGATCATCATGATCGGGCCATAGACGAAGAAGCCGATCACGATCAGCGACGCCATGTCGATCCACAGCGGCCCGTTTCGATTCAGCCCGTAGACCGCCAGACCGAGCAGCGTGAGCGCCATGAACAGGATCGTGGCCGGACCACGGCGACCACCGAAGACGCGGTCGGACACCCAGCCGCACAGCAGTGTGCCGGGAATCGCCGCGTACTCGAACATGAACCACGCAGCACTCGACTGGTGGAACGAGAACCCCTTCGCCGTCTCGAGGTACGTCGGAATCCAGTTCTGCACGCCGTAGCGCACGAAGTACACGAACGCGTTGGCGACGGCGATGGCCCACAACAACCGGTTGTTGAGTACGTTGGCGAGAAATATCTCGCGGAAGCTCAGCGTCTTTTCCGCATGTGCGGAGTAATTCGGCGGCATGTCATTGCGATACACCTCGATGGGCGGCAGCCCGCAGGTCTGCGGCGAGTCGCGCAGCAGGATGTAGACGAAGACGGCGACCATTGCGGCGACCAGCGCATTGAAATAAAACTTGGCGCCCCAGTCGCCGAACATACCGACGCCGACCACGGCCAGGGCCGCGACGAGACCGCCACCAACGTTGTGCGCCGTGTTCCAGAGCGAGACCACGCGGCCACGTTCCTTCCCGCTGAACCAGTGCACCATGGTCTTGCCGCACGGCGGCCAGCCCATGCCGTTGAACCAGCCGTTCAGTGCCTGCAGCAGGATGATCAGCGTCAACGAGGCGTAGATGCCCTTGAACAGGCCGAACGAGGCGGTCACGGCCGCGGACAGCAGCAGCCCCAGCGGCATGAACCAGCGCGGGTTGCTGCGATCCGAGACGGAACCCATCAGGAACTTCGACAGGCCGTAGGCGATGGAGAGCGCCGTCATCGCGGTTCCGAGCTGCGCCTTGGTGTACCCGGGGAACTCCCGCAGGATGTCGGGTATCGCGAGCGACAGGTTCATGCGCACAAGGTAGTACGCGGCATAGCCGACGAAGATCGCCACGAAAACCTGGCGCCGCAGCCGCTTGTAGTCGGCGTCCGTCCGGTCGAGCGGCGTTGAGTCCACGCGTACCCCCTGCAGTCGAAGTCGATCGGGGCCTGCGAGGCCGCCTTGGCATTGTGATCCGCTCCGCTATAGTACCGGGCGGCGGGCCATCACGGCCTTTCGTCGCGGCATCGATCCCGCATCACGCTCCAGAGGCGATAGCGAACAATGAAAACCCTGGCCCGGCGCTTGTCGAGCGGTCTCCTGGCGCTGAACCTCGTCGTCGCCGCCGCCGCCATGGCAGGCGAAGCGCCCAGCCGCACGGGCATCGATGCGCCCGAACTCGCGGCGCTCGGCAAGTTCGCAGTGGGTGTCCGGTCGATCACGCTGGTCCAGCGCGACCAGCTCGACCTCCGGTCGATCGATCCCAAGACAGGTGTTGCTCCAAGGGGCGACCGCAACTTGCAGGTCGAGATCTGGTATCCCTCCAAGCCGACACCGGGTGCAACGCCGGCGGTGTACGCGGACAGCATGGAGTCGGAGCCGCCGGCGCCGCCCGCGAAGTTCAGGATCCAGGGCCTGGCGGTGCGCGACGCGCCTGCCGACGGCGGGCGCTTCCCGCTGGTGATCGTGGCTCACGGTTACGGCAACGTGCCGGTGGCGATGAGCTGGCTCACCGAGAACCTCGCCTCCAAGGGCTACGTCGTCGCTGCGATCCGTCATGAAGACCTGTACCTGTCGCCCGCGGGTTTCCCGCACGCCGTGCTGCGTCGGCCGCTCGACATCGCGTTCGTCGCGCGGGAACTGCAGCGAACACTCGGCGAATCCGGCGCCGTGGATCCGTCGAGAACAGCGCTGATCGGATACTCGATGGGTGGCTACGGCGTGCTGACTGCCGCGGGCGCCGCGCTGGACCCGGCAGGTGCGCTGGTGACCAGGGTGCCTGGTGGGCTGCTGACACCGTACGCACGCGACGGCGCTTCGAGCGGGTACATGGTCGCGCCATCGGTGAAGGCGGTCGTCGCCATCGCGCCCGCCGGCGGCGCTTTTGGAGCCTGGGGCCCGAACGGCCTCCAGGGCATCACGGCACCCCTGCTGCTGATTGCCGGCGACCACGACCGCACGGTCGACTACAAGACCGGCGCGCGCGCGTTTTTCGACCAGGCGACGAACTCGAATCGCTACCTGCTGACGTTCCTGGGCGGCGGCCATGCACTCGGCCTCGGTCCGGCGCCGCCCGAGATGCAGACGGACCTGTGGAACCAGGACTGGTTCGAGGATCCGGTGTGGCGCAAGGACCGCTTGATCGGCGTCAGCCTGCACTTCATCACTGCCTTCCTCGATCGCTACGTGAAAGACGATGCCAGCCGCAGCTCGTACATCGACGGGCTCATCGTCGAGTCCAGCAAGGGCGACTGGATCTCGAAGGACCCGATCCCGTGGGGCGCGCGCAGCCCGGGCGGCGAAGGCATCACGCTCTGGAAAGGTTTCCAGCGCCGGCATGCCGACGGCCTGAGCCTGATGCATGCAGAGGCGAAAACCGCGGTGAAGTGAGCCTCGGCGCGCGAGACGGCCGACCCGTCACTCAGTGCGGCGAAGTTCGCGTCGTGATTTCAGCTGCGCAGCTGCTTGCCGTCCGGGTCGTACAGCGGCTGCAGCCTGACCGTCGCTGCACACAGGTCGCCGAGGATGTCGATCTCGAAGCGCTCGCCGTCACGCGCCAGCGCCGTGGGCACGTATCCGGCCGCGAGACTGCGCCGTACACAGTGCCCGTACGCGCCCGACGTCACGTAGCCCACGGCTTTGCCGTCCTTCATGATCGACTCGTAACCGACGACATCGGCATCGCGCGCTTCGACTTCCATCACCACGAACCGACGCTGCGGCCCAGCGCTGCGTTCGGCGAGCGCCGCGGCACGGCCGACGAAATCCGCTTTCCTGAAGTCGACGAAGCGATCGAGCCCGGTCTCGCCCGGCGTGTAGTCCGGACGGAAGTCCTTGTTGAACGAACCGTAGTTCTTCTCGAGCCGCAACGAGGACAATGCGCGGCCCCCGAACAGCGCGAGGCCAGAACCGTGTCCTGACTCGCGCAGGTCGTCGTACAGCGAGGCGAAGTAGTCGGGCGTGGTCCAGATCTCGTAGCCGAGCTCGCCGGTGAATCCTGCGCGCGTCACGATGGAAGGCGCATAACCGACCGCCGTCTCGGTGACGTCGAAGAACCTGAATGCGGCGGCGGAGAGATCCCTGCGCACCAGGCGCTGCAGGATCTCGCGTGAGTTCGGCCCCGCGAGCGAGAACCCGCACAGCGTCGAAGCCGCCGAACGCACGCAGACATCCGGCGGCGGCTCCGCGGCCCAGAACCAGCGCAGGTGAAACTCCTCGGCGAAACCGGAGCCGACGATGAAGTAACGGTCCTCGGCGAGGCAGGCAATCGAGAGGTCGCCGACGATGCGCCCGGCCGGATTCAACATCGGCGCCAGGCCGAGCCGTCCGGGCTGCGGGATCCTGCAGGCGAACACGCGATCGAGCCAGGCCCGTGCGCCGCGACCCGTGATCTCGTACTTGCCGTAGTTCGTCGTCTCGTAGAGACCCGCCGTGCTGCGCACGGCAAGACACTCGTCGCGCACGACAGGAAACGCCTCTGACCGGCGATAGGTCGGCGTTTCGGTGGGCGCGACACCCGGGGGTGCAAACCAAAGCGCGTGCTCGAGTCCGAAGTTGGCGCCCATGACCGCGCCCGCCTCGCGCAACTTGTCGTAGATCGGCGAGCGCCGTACCGGGCGCGCTGCGGGCAACTCTTCGTTCGGATACGCCAGGCGAAATCGACGGCCGTAGTTTTCGGGCACCTTGATCGACGTGTACTTTGGTGTCGCGAAGCGGCCGAACCGCGCGACGTCCATCGACAGGATGTCCTGCCCCGGATCGCCCTCGGTCATCCAGCGCGAGAGCACCAGGCCGATGCCACCGCCCTGGCTGAAACCCGCCATGACAGCGCAGGCCACCCAGTAATTGCGCAGGCCGCGTACCGGTCCGACCAGCGGATTGCCGTCCGGCGCGAAGGTGAACGGGCCGTTGATAGCCTTGCGGATACCCACACGGCCGAGCGCCGGGAAATGCTCGAACCCAACCTCGAAGTACGGCGCGAGGCGCTCGAACTCGTCAGGCAACAACTGCATCGAGAAATCGTCCGGCGTTCGCACCGGCGACCAGACCTTGCCGTGTGGCTCGTAGGTGCCGATCAGGGCGCCGCCACGTTCCTGGCGCAAGTAGATCTCACCCGCGTAGTCGGTCGTGTTGACGATCTCTTTCGACCGGCCCTTGAGTTCCGGAATGTCCTCGGTCAACAGGTAGTGGTGTTCCATCGCCAGCACGGGCAACTCGATGCCGGCCATCTGGCCGACCTCGCGCGCCCAGAGGCCCGCGCAGTTGACGACGTGCTCCGCGTGCACGGTGCCCTTGTCGGTCAAGACGTCCCACGTGCCATCCGCGCGCTGGTTGAGCTCAAGGACGCGCGTGAACCGCTCGACCGACGCACCCAGTTTGCGCGCTGCCTTGACGTAGGCGTGCGTGGTCCCGGACGGGTCGCAATGCCCGCCGTCCGCCCGCCACAGCGCGCCGATGAAATGCTGCGTGTCGATCAGCGGATTGAGCTCAAGCGCCTCCGCAAGCGTGATCATCTCGGTCTCCATGCCGAGGTACCGCGCGCGCGAACAGATCAGTTTCAGGCTGTCGAGTTCGCCCTGCGTCGCGGCCAGCATCAGGCCGCCATTGGGGTGCAGCCCGCAGGACTGGCCGGACAGTTCCTCGATCTCGCGGTAGAGGTCGATCGTGTACTTCTGCAGCCGCGAGATGTTCGCCTCACCGTTGAAGGTGTGCATGCCGCCGGCGGCGTGCCAGGTGGAACCAGACGTCAGTTCGCTCTTTTCGATCAGGAGCACATCGGCCCACCCGGCGCGGGCGAGGTGGTACAGGACGCTGGCGCCAACGACGCCGCCGCCGACGATCACAGCCCTGGCAGAAGCCTTCATTCAGTTCGTTCTCCGAGCGGACAGGCGATGTGACCATGCCGACCCAGGATTGACAAGCGCCACGCGGTGCGCCCGGGCAGACACGGCGGTGACTTTATTATTACCGTCGTTATAGTATGCCGGCGGCTCCCGGGCCCGCGCTGTCGATCGACACACCAAGGGGAACCGCCTTGAACCCTGAAGTCTTCATCACCTGTGCCGTGACTGGCGACGACACCAAGGTCGCCAGGAGCCCCCACTGTGCGATCACGCCGGAGCAGATCGCGGCGACCGCCATCGAAGCGGCGAAGGCCGGCGCGGCCATCGTCCACATCCACGTGCGGGATCCGGAGACCGGCGGCTTCAGCATGGAGACGCGCCACTACCGCGAAGTGGTCAAGCGCATCCGTGAGAGCGGGACCGACGTCATCGTCAACCTGACCTGCGGCATGGGCGGCTACATCGTCATCGGCGAGAACGGTCTCCAGGACACGCCGGCGCCGGGCAGCGACTTCGTGACGCAGGAAGAGCGCATGAAGCACGTGATCGAGTTGTGTCACGAAGGCCTGTACCGGCCCGACATCGCGACGCTCGATTGCGGCAGCCTGAACTTCGGCGACGACAACCGCGCGTACGTCTCGACGCCGAACTACCTGCGCAAGGGTGCGCAGATCGCCCGCGACCTCGGCGTGAAGCCCGAACTCGAAGTCTTCGATACCGGCAACCTCTGGTTCGTGAAACAGATGGTCAAGGAAGGACTGCTCGACGCCCCGACGCTGATCCAGCTGTGCATGGGCATCCCCTACGGCACGCCGGCCGACACGGGGCACCTGGTGGCCATGGTCAACTCACTGCCGGCCAACAGCGTCTGGAGCTCGTTCGCCATCAGCCGCATGCAGATGCCGTGGGTGGCACAGTCGGTGCTGCTCGGCGGCAACGTCCGCGTCGGCCTCGAAGACAACCTCTACCTGAGCAAGGGCGTCTACGCCAGCAATGCGCAGCTGGTCGAACGAGCGCGCACGATCATCGAGGCGATGGGCGCCCGGATCCTGACGCCCGCCGAGACGCGGGAACGCCTGCGCCTGCGCTGAACCAGGCATGAGCTGGCGTCCATCGATCTACCGCTGCGACATCGAGCCGCAGTGGATCGATTACAACGGGCACCTGCGCGATGCCTACTACACGCTGGTGTTCAGCCAGGCAATCGACGCGCTGATGGACGAGGCCGGCCTCGATCCCGGCTATCGCGCGCGCACCAGCTGCACGCTGTACACCCTCGAAATGCACGTGCACTACCTGAACGAGGTCAAGTCGACCGACGAGATCAGCGTGAGCGCGCGGGCCATCGGCGTCGACACGAAGCGCATCCACCTCGCGCTGGCGCTGCACTGTACGCGCCTTGCAGCGCCCGCTGCGCTGGGCGAGTTCATGCTGCTGCATGTCCAGCAGGCCCCAAAGGCGCGCAGCATGGTGTTCCCGCCTGAGATCCAGCAGCGGCTGGATGGCTGGCTCGCTCTGGACGCGCAGTCCCCATTGCCGGCGCTCGGGTCGCGCACGATGACCCTCCCCCGCCGCTGAGCGCGCCAGGGTCGCCAGGATCCTCATGAGCCCACCCACCCTGCAGCGCCTGCTCGTCCCGCGCACGGTCGCGCTGATAGGTTCCGGCGCGTGGACGGATGCAGTCGCCGCTGGGGCCAGGACACTCGGCTACCCCGGCGAGGTCTGGCGCGTGCATCCGACGCGCTCCTCACAGCCGAACGCGCGCTATTTCCGTTCGGTCGACGAACTGCCGGCAGGGCCGGACTCGGCCTTCATCGCCGCTCCCAATCACGAGGTGCCGGCCATCGCAGAGGCGCTTGCCCGGCGCGGTGCGGGTGGCTTCGTGTGTTTCAGTTCCGGCTTTGCGGAAACCGCGACGCCGACCGGGGAGCGACTCACCCGTGAGCTCGAACAAGCGGCGGGTGGGCTGCCGTTCCTCGGACCGAACTGCTACGGAATGGTCAATTTCTTCGATCGCGTCGCGCTGTGGCCTGACCAGGTCGTCGGCGATTCGCCCGAACGCGGAGTGGCCCTGATTTCCCAGAGCGGCACGATTGCGCTGACGCTGATGTTCAACGACCGGTCGCTGCCGATCGGTTACCTGATCACCGTCGGCAACCAGACCCGCCTCGCCGCTGAGGACCTGATCGACGTGCTCTGCGACGATCCACGTGTCACTGCGTTCGGCCTGTACCTCGAGGGCATCAAGGACATGACGAAATTCACGCGCGCGGTCGACAAGGCCCGGGCGCGCGGCAAGCCGATCGCGGTGGTCAAGTCCGGCCGCACCGAGGCCGCCAGCCGCACGGCGCGCAGCCACACGGGCGCCCTGTCCGGCAGCGACGCGGTCTTCGACGCCTATTGCGCGCAGGCGGGTATCGCCCGCTGCGAGACACTGTCGACGCTCTGCGAAACGCTGAAGATCTTTCACAACGGCGGGCCACTGGCTGGACGCCGCGTGGTCGTGATGGGCGCTTCGGGCGGAGACATGGCGATGACCGCGGACGTGTCGCGCCACCTGGGCCTGGAATTCCCGCCGTTTCCGCCGGCCGCGGCCGAACGCATGAGCGTCATTGTCGGCGAGCGGGTGACGGTTTCGAATCCGTTCGACATGCACACTTACCTCTGGTTCCAGCACGCGGCGCTGCGCCAGCTGTTCGACGAGGTGTTCCGCAGTGACGTCGACGCGGTCGGCTTCACGCTCGACTGTCCGCCGGCTGCAAGTGCGGACGATTCGGCCTACACCGCGGTCATCGAGCAGTTTGCCGCTGCGTCCCAGGGCGCAAGGCCGCGCGCAGTCTTCATCTCGTCGCTGCCGGAAACGACCGGGCGCACGGTTCGGCAATTGTGCCTGCAGGGCGGCGTTGTTCCGTTGCAGGGCCAGCGCGAGGCGCTCGAGGCCCTTCATCTCGCAGGTGCCGTCGGCGTTGCGTGGCGGAGCAGTGATTCACCAGCATTGTCGATTCCGCAGCCGCCGCGAGGCCCGGTTGTGACGATCGGCGAGCATGCTGGCAAGGCAGCGCTCGCAGCGTTCGGCTTGCAGGTGCCGCGCTCGCAAGTCGTGCCGTGCGGTCAGGCCGGCGTGGCCGCCGCCGCCATAGGTTTTCCGGTGGTGATCAAGGCGTCCGGCGCCGGACTCGAGCACAAGACTGAGCTCGGCGGCGTCGTGCTCGGCGTGCGGACCATTGAGCAGGCGTCTGCGGCAGGAACGCAGCTCGCGGCCTTGTCCGGGGAAGTGCTCGTCGAGCAGATGATCGACGACGGCATCGCCGAGATCCTGGTCGGCGTCACGATCGACGAGCAGTTCGGGCAACTGCTGCTGATCGGATCCGGCGGCGTGCAGGCGGAAGTCTGGAAGGACACCGTGAGCATGCTGCCGCCGTGGACACGCGAATCCGTTGCCGCCGCCCTGTGCCGGCTCAAAGTGGCCGCGCTGCTCGAGGGCTATCGCGGCAAACCCCCGGGCGACGTCGAGGCGCTCATCGATGCAATCCTGGCGATTGGGCGCTATGCGACGGCAAATCGTGACACGCTCGCGGAACTCGACGTCAATCCAGTCATCGTCCGGCCGCGCGGCGCGGGCGCCATCGCCGTCGACGTGCTGATCCGCAAGGTAGAGGAATCCTGACATGCAAGACGGAATCAAGACCGATCGCAACGGGGCGATCCTCGAAGTCACGATCGACCGGCCGCAAGCGAATGCGATCGACCTGGCCGCGAGCCGCCGCCTCAACGACGTGTTCACGCAGTTCCGCGACGACGCGAGCCTGTGCGTTGCGATCGTGACCGGCGCGGGCGACCGCTTCTTCTCGCCAGGCTGGGACCTGAAAGCGGCGGCCGGCGGCGAGGAGTCGGATTCGGATTGGGGCACTGGCGGTTTCGGCGGCCTCAACTATCCACGCAATCTGAACAAGCCGATCATCGCCGCGGTCAACGGCATCGCCTGCGGCGGCGGCTTCGAGATCGTGCTCGGCACGGATATCATCGTGATGGAGGAGCACGCGCGCTTTGCGCTGCCGGAGATCAACGTCGCGGTGCTGGCCGACGCGGGGACTATCAAACTGCGCCGGCGTATCCCCTACCATGTCGCGGTCGAGTTCCTGATGACCGGCCGCTGGATGGACGCGGCCGAGGCGAAGCACTGGGGCCTGGCCAATCACGTCGTGCCGAAAGGGGAAGGCCTGGCCAAGGCGCGCGAGATCGCGCAGCAGCTGGCGGAGGGCCCGCCGCTGCTGTTCCCGGCCATCAAGCAGCTGCTGCGCCACACGGAAATGGTGCCCGAGCACGAAGCCTTCGAGCTGCACGACTCGCTGCACCTGGTGCAGCAGGTCGTCCGCTCCGAGGACCTGAAAGAAGGCACGCGCGCCTTCACGGAGAAGCGCAAGCCGCGCTGGAGCGGACGCTAACTGACACGCGGTCGACTGCCGACGCCGCCGGATTGAAGGGTTCGTACGGCTTTCGCGCACAGAGCGGGACCTGAAGACGGTCAGATCTGGCGCAGGGTCCGCGAACCCAAAATTGGGTGCGGCAGCCATCCTTTCGCTGCATCATGCATCACCAATGGCGTGCCTCAGAGGTCAGGCCGTGAAGTGGATTCGTCGGGTCGTCGTGGTGATCGCCATCCTGCTCGGCGGACTCGTCGGCATCGCATACCTGACAGCGCTGCGTACCGAGCACCCCGTGGGATTCGAGGTCGTTCGAGCGAGCGTGACGGGCGGGCGGCCCGTCGCTGTCGGCGTCTGGTATCCCACCGAGGCGCGACCCCGGCCTACGACGCTGCTGGGTCCACTGCTGCTGGACGTGGCGCCCGACGGCCCGTTGTCAGGAGGGGGCTTGCCACTCGTGGTGATCTCGCACGGCAATGGCGGCGGGCCTGGCAGCCACGCGGACCTGGCGATGGCGCTGGCCGACGCCGGCTACGTGGTCGCGGCACCCATGCACACCGGGGACAACTATGCGGACCAGAGCGCCACCGGTTCAGTGTCATTGTTCAACGACCGTAACCGGGAACTGCGCGCCACCGTCGATCACATGCTCAAGACGTGGGACGGTCGTGACCGCATCGACCCGGAGCGGATCGGAGTGTTCGGATTCTCTGCTGGTGGATTCACGGCATTGACCGCGGTCGGCGCACAGCCGGACCTGCGCATGGTGGCGAGGCAGTGTGCCGAGTCGCCGGAGTTTGTCTGCGACATGCTCCGTCACGCCCGTTCTCCGTTGCTGAACCCCGTTGCGCCGACCGTGGGAGACGCCTTCCTGCCCGATGCCCGAATCAAAGCGGCGGCGGTGGCGGCACCGGGCCTGGGATTTACGCTGAGTCCGAATGGACTCGCCCAGGTGCGCGTACCCGTTCAACTCTGGAGCGGCGATCTGGACACCAACGTGCCGTATGCCACGAATGCCAAGCTGGTTCGCGACGCACTGGGTTCGCGGGTTGAGTTCCATCCGGCGGCCGGCGCCAGCCATTTCTCGTTTCTCGCGCCCTGCGGCCTGCTGAAGCCGACCGGCCTGTGCTCGGATCCGGGGCAATTCGATCGAAAGGCATTTCACGCGGCGATGAATGCCGACGTCGTCGCGTTCTTCGACAGGAACATGCCTGCCCGTTAAACGTTCACTTGGACACTGCGTCCCGCCTTCGATGCGCAGCCATCACAGGACTTCACCCAATGGCGGCAACCCACCCGACTCTGCATGACCACCTGCCGGACTTACTCGAATTCGTTCGAACCCTGGCCCGGCAGATCGACGCGGGTGAGCTGCGGGACCGGGATCAACTTCACCTGCGAATGCGTGATTTCTACACGGCCGAGCGGATGCAGACCATCGAGACCGTGACCCCGGGTTGGCAGGACATGGCCGCCTACGCGGATCGAGCCACGCTCAACCACATCACCCAGGTGCTGATCGCGCTGCAGCTGCTGCCGGAGTACCGGCAGGCGTCAACGCAACAACAGGCGTTGCTGGAATGGATCGTGCTCTACCACGACCTGGGCAAGCAGGTGATCGACGGTCAGCGCGATGCCCTGCACGCGTTTCGCTCCGCGACGATGGCGACGCGGACGCTGCCCAAGCTGGGCTTTCCCACCCGCGATGCCTACCCGGCGGCGCTTGAGCCCTGGACCCGGTTGGTGCTGGGCGCGTCCGTTGCCTCGCCCGACGGCAAAGGCTTGATCCAGGACAATCGCGCGCTGCCGGAAATCCTGCAGGGCATCGAAGAGCTGTTTGGCGCCGACTCTGCTGCCGCGCTCATCGTGCAGGCCGTGCTGCTGCACCAGTCGCTGAACGTGGTGCCGGAATGGCCGAACCCCGGCAGCCTGACCGAGGCGGAACTGTCACTCTGCATCCGCCCGACGCTGCTGCCGCTGCTGGAAGCCATGATGCTGGTCGACAGCGACGCCTGGCAGCTCTTCGATCCGGCCAGCAAAGCGAAATTCCGTAAGAGCACGTTGGCCGTCTTTGCCGATGTGCGCCGACGCATGTGGTCTCGACCTGTACACGGATAGACGCTCGGCTGTTACCGCGCCACGGGTCGGGCTTTTCCATCATCGCGAGTGGCCGCAGATCAGCCGCCGAGCGGCCGCAACAGCGCGCGCGAAATGATGTGCCGCTGCACTTCGCTGGTGCCGTCCCAGATGCGCTCGATGCGGGCGTCGCGCCAGATGCGCTCGAGCGGCAGTTCGGTCATCAGCCCCATGCCGCCATGAATCTGCAGCGCTTCATCGGCGACCATCGCCAGCATCTCGGTTGCCTTCAGCTTGGCAATCGCCATGTCCATGTCGGTCGCGGTGCCCTGATCGCGCTTCCAGGCCGCCTCGAGCACCAGCAGTTCTGCGGCGCGCAATTCGACGGCCATGTCGGCCAGCTTGAAGCTCACGCCCTGGAAGCGGCCGATCGGCTGGCCGAACTGCACGCGATCCACCGCCCACTGCTTCGCGAGGTCGAGCGCCCGCTCGGCACGGCCGAGGCAGGTCGCCGCCACCTGCAGGCGCGTCGCGCCGAGCCATGTGTTGGCGACTTCGAAGCCCTGGTGCACCTCACCGAGCACCGCGGAGCGCGGCACGCGGCAGTCGTCGAACTCGAGGATGCAGTTGTTGTAACCGCGATGCGAGACGTTCTTGTAGCCGTCGCGCACGGTGAAACCCGAGTGCCCCATGTCGACGAGGAACGCGGTAAGCGTCGCGCGCGACCCGCGGGCGTCCGGTGTCGTGCCCGAGGCGGCGAAAAGGATCACGAAATCGGCGTGATCGGCGTGACTGATGAAGTGCTTGGTGCCGTTGATGACGAAGTCACCGCCCTTCTCGACGGCCGTGGTCCTGATCGCGCGCAGGTCTGACCCCGCACCCGGCTCGGTCATCGCCAGGCAATCGACGCGTTCGCCACGAACGGCAGGCAGCAGGTAGCGCTCGCGCTGCTCGCCTGCGCACGCCAGCAGGATGTTCGACGGCCGGCCCACGCAGTTGTAGTGCAATGCGTAGCTGGTCCGGCCCAGCTCCTTTTCGTAGAGCGCCCAGGTTACGGTGTCGAGCCCCCCGCCGCCGACGTCCGCCGGCATGTTGGCCGCGTACAGGCCGGCATCGATGGCCTTGGCCTTCAGTTCCCGCTGCAGGTCGTCGCGCAGAACGCCGGTGCGCTCGATCTCGGCCTCGTGCGGGTAGAGTTCCCTTGCGACGAACTCGCGTGTCGTCCTGATGATCAGCTGTTGTTCGTCGGTGAGGCTAAAGTTCATGGGCGTAACCACTTTTCAGCGTGACCTGGAAACTGCGCGCGCACCGCGCTGCTGACGCTTCGGCAGCCCGGTCGGTTCGGTGCGACCTGCGCGCTCCGCCCAGGACTGCAGCATCTGCAGCTGCAGGGCCAACTGCTCGACCTGTCGCGCTGCGGGCCAGTCTGTAGGGCTCGTCACGGCGCTGGCCGTCAGCCCGTTGATGAAGGTCATGATTGAGACCAGCACCTGGGCCCGCAGGGCCGGCGGCCACTGCGCGGACTGAGGCCAGTGCGTGGCGATGCACTTGCGGAAGAGCTTCGCGTATTCGCGGTGCACCCAGGCGTTGATCCGTCGCGCCTCGGCATCGGTGGACACCTGGCCCCAGAAGGCGGTCCAGAACGCGCATTCGGTGAAGCGCGGCTTGTCGATCGGCAGCGTCTCGGTCAGGACCGCGAGCAGGTCCTGCCCGTGGCTGCCTGCATCCTCCAGCCGGGCTTCAATGCGCATCAGGCTGAGCCGCAGCGCCGCCAGGATGATGTCCTGCTTGGACGCGAAGTAGTGCGGCAGCATGCCCGTCGTGTAGCCCGCGGCGCGCGCAATCCGGACCACCGTGGCCTGCTCGAAGCCGTGACTCGCGACCACGACGCAGGCGGCCTGCGCGATCTGCTCGCGCCGCTGGTCATGATCGACTGCCTTCGGCATGGCTAGTTACTGCACTCGCAGGCCGACGCGCCGGCCGGCTGCGGCGGGGCTCGGCAGGGACGCGTGCAATCCGGCCAGACGCTCGAGCCTGCTGCGAACCTCGCCGTCGATGGGCGCCGCCTTGTTGTGCGCAGTGTCCACGTGCAGGTGCATCTGCTCCGCGGTGGCGAGCAGCGTCGAATCGCTGGTGCGGAGCATCCGGTGAAAGACGTGCAGTCGCTTCTCGTCGAGCGAAAGGATCTGCGTCTCGACTTCGATCGGCTCGTTGACGCGCGCCTCGGCCTTGTGCACAACGTGGGATTCGACCGTGTAGAACATCCGCGACGTGGCCCGGTAGCCCTCGTCGATACCCACGCTCCTGTACAGCGCGTCCATCGCGTCACCGAACACCTGCACGTAGCGCGAATCGGTCATGTGGCCGTTGTAGTCGATCCACTCGGGGCGCACTTGAGTCCTGAACGTGCGCAGCGCTTGCGCGTCCACGCCGAGTTGTCCGCCCACGCCGCGCCCGGCATCCACGTAGAGCCGTTCCTCGAGCGCACGCAACGTCGAGCCGGCCCCGACGTCGAACTGGCGCAACACCTGCTGGATCGCCACCAGGTAGTCGTCGCGCAGACGCTCGAGTTCGCGGATCGAGCGCCCTGCGGCCTGTGACTGCGTGCCTTCCACCATCCGGTCGATCAGCGTGTCGGTAAGCTCCGGCGCTTCGAGCCGGGTCCACGGCCACTTCAGGCACGGCCCGAACTGCGCCAGCATGTGCCGCATGCCGGTCTCGCCGCCGGCGAGGTGGTAAATCAGGTTCGTGCCCATGCCTGCCCAGCGCAGGCCCGGGCCGTAGACGATCGACTCGTCGAGCTCGCCCGTGGTCGCGACGCCGTCGTTGATCATGTGCAGGATCTCGCGCCACAGCGCCTCCTGCAGTCGGTCGGTCAGGTGCCCTGGCACCTCGTGTCGCACGTGCAGCGGGTGCATGCCGATGTAGCGGAAGAACTCTTTCGCCGCCTCGATCGTCTGCGGCGCCGTCTTCTGGCCGCCCACCAGCTCCACGAGCGGCAGCAGGTACACCGGATTGAACGGATGCGCGACGCAGAACCGCTCGGGCGCGCGCAGGTCGCGCTGCAGGTCGGTCGGCGTCAGCCCCGAGGTGCTGGAGGCGATGATCACGTCGGGCGCCGCGTGCCGGCTGATCTCGGCCAGCACCTTCTGTTTCAGCTCGAGCTGCTCCGGGACGTTCTCCTGGATGAGATCCGCCCGGGCCGCCATCTCGGCGGGACTCGTCGTGAACGACAGCACGCCCTTGGGTGGCAGTGGCGCCAGCGTCAGGCGCGCGAGCGCCGGCTCGGCGTTGGCCACCGCATCGCGCAACCATCCTTCCATTTCGGGCTTCACATCCGCCGCGACGACGTCGATGCCGAAATGCAGCGCGCGCGCGGCCCAGCCCGCACCGATCACGCCCGTTCCGAGCAACCCGAGGGTCCTTACTGCACGCATCCTGGGCTCCCGTTGCCGTCAATCACGACCGCGCCCGCCGCGGTTCCCGCGGCGACGCGTTTTGTCACAGCCATAATATAACACGCGGCCCCACCTGCCTCGTCGCCTCGCCGCGCACAGTCACCAGCCGCGACGTGACTCGTCGCGGACCTTCGCTCACGCGATTGCTTTCAGCCTGATCAGACGTCGGCGGGCGGCGTCGCGCGCCGGCGGTCCGGGGCGAAAAAGGGCCGCTCCACGACGCGCGCCCGGCACATGCGACGTTCCCAGACCAGCTCCCGGTTCAGGTACACCTCCGCCCAGAGGGAACTCCCTGGCTTGATGTGCGGGGCGTCGACCATCGCGAGCGCGATGTTGCGCTTGCATGTCGGTGACCACATCGCAGACGACACGCTGCCGATCTCGTTGCGCGCGGAGCGGTCCGCGTACAGCAGCGCATTGACTGCCGGCTTGTTGCCGTCGATGTCGAGCCCCACCAACTGGCGGCGCGGACCGCGGCGGCGCTCCTCGAGCAATGCCCGCCGGCCGGTGAAGTGACCTTTTTCGAAGTCGACCAGCCAGCCGAGGCCGAGCTCCAACGGCGAGCGCGAGCTGCCGACGCGCAGCGTGCGCTCGGCAGAGACGAAATCGACGTTCGGCGCCAGGAAGCCGGCCTCGATTCGCGCGAGATTGAGGGCGCGGGACCCGATCGGTCGGATGCCACGCGACTTGCCGTGCATCAGCAATGCATCCCAGAGCGCGGTCGCGTCCTGCGGCGCAACCCACAGCTCGTAGCCCAGGTCGCCGGTGAACCCGGTGCGCGAAACAGTAACGTGGAGGCCGCCGGCCGCGAACGACCCGAGTTCGAACGGCTTCAGCCGCTCAACACCGACCAGTCCGAGCTGCTTGAGGACCGCGCATGAGGTCGGACCTTGCAGCGCAAGCGCGGCGATCTGCTCGGTGACTTCAGTGACTGCCACGTCGAAGCCGCGGGCCGAGTCGAGCAGCCAGTCGATCTGGCGCTCGGCCGTGCACAGCCGGTACTCGTTTTCCCCAAGACGAAAGATCGTGCCGTCGTCGATCACTTGGCCGCTGTCGTCGCACCAGACGCAATAGCAGACGCGATCGACCTTGAGCCTGGCGACGTCGCGGGTGACCAGGCGGTTGAGGTAGCGCTGCGCGTCCGGCCCGGCCACACGGTACTTCACCATCGGCGTCAGGTCGTACAGCGTTGTCGCGTTGCGGATGGCGAAGTACTCCTGCTCGACCGTCGTGAAGACGTCGACCGTGGTGTACCCGCTCCAGGGAATGAAGCTGTCGAGCTGGCTCAGGGCGCGCGCGCGGTCATGAAACGGCGTCTGCAGCAACGGCTGCTGGTAGTGCGGCAGTGGTTGGCGTTCGTCATTCATCTCAGGCTGCCCCGGCGAGGATCCGTCGCGCGGCGTTGCGACCGGCCATGCCCATCACTCCGCCGCCCGGATGTGATCCTGCCCCGCACAGAAACAGCCCCGGCAGCGGCGTGCTGTACTGCGCGGCGCCTGGCACCGGCCGCAGCATGAAGAACTGGTCGAACGCGAGCTCAGCATGGTGCCAGTGCCCCCCGGTCATCCGGAACTGCCGCCCGATGTCGAGCGGCGTCAGCAGTTCGCGCGTCCGGATCATGCCGCGCAGCCCTGGAGAGTATTGCTCCAGCACATCGACGACCCGGTCGGCCATGCGCTCTCGTGCTACGTCCCATCCTGCGCGAAGCGCGTACGGCGCGTATTGCACGACCGCCGAGATGACGTGCCCTCCCGCCGGGGCCAGGCCCGGGTCATGGATGGTCGGCACCGTGACCTCGATCGCCGGTGCGTCCGAGTACTCGCCGTACTTGCTGTGATTGAAAGCACGCTCGATGTAGTCGAGCGAAGGCGCAACCAGCAGGCGTCCACCCGGCGCCGCCGCGTCCAGGCCGCTGAACCGCGGCAAGGCATCCAGTGCCAGGTGCAGCTTGGCAGCAAGGCCGTTGGTGCGCAGATGGCTGACCCGCCGCACGAAACCGGTGTCCAGATGTTCCGCCCCTAGCAGCTTGAGCAGCGTCGTCTTCGGATCGGCGTTCGAGATCACCGTCCGCGCGTCGATGCGCTCGCCGGATTCGAGCAGGACGCCGCACGCCGCGTCGTTGGCGACCAGCACCCGGCTTACCGGCGCTGCGGTGCGAATCGTGACTCCGGCAGCGACGGCGGCTTTTGCCAGCGCAGCGCAGACCGCACCCATCCCACCGAGCGGCTGAGCAGTCGCTCGCTGGCCGGCGCCCGTCTGCGCTGCCAGACGGTACAGCAGAGTCAACACCGTGCCCGGTGAACGCGGACCTAAATTCGTGCCGAGCACCGCGTCGAGCCCCAGCGCCCCCTTGAGCAAGGGGGACTCGAACTGCTCGTTGAGCAGGTCATACACGTTCATCGCGCCAATGCGCAGCAGCTCGCGCATGTCGCGCCGGCCGAGACGTCGCACGCGCCAGCCGAGACCGAGCAGCGCGAATCGGTCCGCCCACGCGCTGGTGCCGAGTTCGGGCGGAACCTGTTCGAGCACCGGGCCGAGCACTTCGGCGAATCGCGCGAGGCGCTCCACGAAACGCGGATATGCGTCTACGTCGTGCGCCGACAGCCGGGCCGGGCCGGACAATCCGGTGGCGCCGATCGTGAGCGACCCGCCGTCGCCGGACAGAGCGACCGTCGGCATCTGCGTCGCCGCGAAGCGCAGGCCGTGTTTCTCGAGCGCCAGATCGTCAATCAGCTGCGCGGACATCTGGTTCAGCAGGTGCGCACAGGCGGAAACGCGATAGCCGGGCGCGAATTCGTGCGTTACCGCCGCGCCGCCCACCTGCGTCGCAGCCTCCAATACCAGCACCGACCGGCCAGCCTTCGCCAGGTACACGGCGCAGACCAGGCCGTTGTGACCGCCACCGATCACGACGCAGTCGTAACCTGCTGCCGCCGTCGGCCGCACGGCGCTCATTGCGCCACCGCCCGGCCGAGGTCGCGCAGCACCACGCGCGCAGCGTTCGCGCCAGGCGCGCCCATGACGCCGCCACCCGGATGCGTGCTCGATCCGCACAGGTACAGCCCGTGCAACGGCGTCCGGTACTGGGCATAGCCCGGAATCGGCCGGTTGAACAGCAACTGGTCCATGGTGAGTTCACCCTGGAAAATGTTGCCCTCGGTCAGGCCGACTTCGCGCTCGATGTCCCAAGGCGTGCGCACTTCCGCATGCAGGATCAGGCTCTTGAAGTTCGGACTGTGGCGCGCGATCGTGTCGATCACGGTGTCGCCGAACGCCTTGCGCTTCTGCGCGTCCCACGGACCGCTTGCCAGCTCGTACGGGCAGTACTGCACGAAGACCGACATGTAGTGCTTGCCGTCGGGCGCCATGGTCGGATCGATCTGCGATGGAATCAGCATGTCGATGTAGGGCGCGCGCGACCATGTGCCCTCCTTCCAGTCGTCGTAGGCGCGCTCCATCATCTCGATGGTGTCGGTGACGTGCATGTCGCCACGCGAGCACGGCGCGCCAGCGGGAATCGCGGGGAACACCGGCAACCCGTCGAGCGCGATGTTCAGCTTGCCCGACGAGCCGCGGATCTTGAAGTTGCGAACCGCCTGCACGAACTCGCCGGGCAGCTCCTGCGCATGCACCGATTCCAGAAACGTCCGTTTTACGTCCATGCTCGAGAGCACGAGCGGCGCACGGATCTCCTCGCCATCGTGCAGCACGACGCCAACGGCCCGGCCGCCGCGCACCAGTATCCTGTCGATGCCGGCGTCCGTGCGGATCGTGCCGCCGCTCGCGCGCAGCGACGCCGCCAGCGCTGCGCTCACCGCACCCATGCCGCCGCGGGCGAAGCCCCAGGCGCCGACCGTGTCGTCGATCTCGCCCATGTAGTGGTGCAGCAGCACGTAGGCCGTGCCGGGCGAGCGCGGGCCGAGCGCCGTGCCGATGATCGAACTGCCGGCAAAGTGCGCCTTGACGATCTCGCTCTCGAAATACTCGTCAAGAAAATCCGCCGCGCTCATGGTCCAGAAACGCAGCGTGTCGTAAATGCGCTCGGAGCCGAGGCGATTCAGGCGAAAACCCAGGTCGAGCAATGACCGGATGTCGCGTGGCCGGAACGAGGTGGGGTCCGGCGGTTCGCGCAGCAGCAGGGGCTTGATGAACTTGCACTGCCGCATCACGTCACGCGAATAGCGGTCGTAGGCTTCGGCGTCGCGCTTCGAGTGCCGGGAGATTTCACGGCGCAGCGCGTCGTGGTTGTCATAGATGGCGAGGTGGCCGCCGTCGCGCATCATCGTGCAACCGCCGTCGTACGGAATGATCTGCAGCCCGTACCTGGGCAGCTCGAGGGCGCGCATGATCTCGGGGCGCAGCAGGCTGCAGACGTATGAGCAGTTCGAGTAGGTGAAATTCTCGTACAACTGGCGACTGACGGCCGCGCCGCCGACGTAGTCATTGCGTTCGAGGACCTGCACCTTGAGGCCGGCGCGCGCGAGGTAACAGGCGGCGACCAGCCCGTTGTGGCCGGCGCCGACGACGATCGCGTCGAGCTTCTCTGCGCTCAAGCCGGCCTGCGGTGTCCGGCACCGCCCTTGCGCAAGGTCTCATCGACCGCGACCTCGAAGGCCCGCAACGTGTCCTTCAGGCACGAATCGTCGTGCGCGGCCGACACGAACCACGGTTCACGCGAGTCCGGCTCGCAGAGGATCCGCTCATCGTGCAGCACGCGCGCCATCGCGTCGTAGAAGGAGTAGTCGCTGCGCTTCCAGTCGCGGTAGTTGCGCGGCGGCTCCTGGGCGAAGTAGAGCCCGCTCATCGACGGATGGCCGACGAAGCTGTGCGGGATACCGCGCGACTGCAGCACTGCACGCATGCCGTCGCGCAGGCGCGTGCCGTAAGCCGCGACTCGCTCGAGCGCATCGGTCTCCTCGAGGATCTCCAGCGTCTTCTCGGCCGCTGCCAGCGCGACGGAGTGCGCGGTATAGGTGCCACCATGTGCGACGCCACGGCCCAGCTTGCGCATGATCTCCTCGCGTCCGGCGAGCACGGAGATCGGATAACCGTTGCCGACCGCCTTGGCGAAAGTGCACAGGTCGGCGTTGACGCCGTAGAGCTGTTGGACGCCACCGCGCGCGACGCGGAAGCCGGTCTTGACCTCGTCGATCAGCAGCACCACGCCGTACTTGTCGCACAGGCTGCGCGCGGCCCGCAGGTACTCGGGCTCCGCGGCGATGCCGAGGCAGTTGCCCATGATCGGCTCGATCAGCATGCAGGCAATGCGCCCGGCGGAGCGCTTGAAGACGTCCTCGAGCTGGTTGGCGTCGTTGGCCTGCACGAAGTGGGCGAAGCTGCGCAGTCCAACCGGCACGCCTTCGCTGTAGGGATACACGGTCGGCTCGCCGACCTCGTTCCACTTGTCCATCGGCGTGAACCACATCGCTGCATCGAACAGCCCGTGGTAACTGCCCTCGAGAATGACGTAGTCGTCCTTGCCGGTGTAGGCGCGTGCCAGCCGCAGGCCGGCCATCACGGCTTCCGTGCCCGAGTTCGAGAAGCGGACGAGTTCGGCGGCCGGCACCATGCGCGCGATGCGCTCGGCGACGGCGAGCTCACGCTCGGTCGAGAGCGCAAACACACCGCCGACTTCCATGCCCTTCCGCGCGGCTTCATCGACGCGGGGATCGGCGTAGCCGAGGATCGCGGGGCCGTAGCCGAGGCGGTAGTCGACGTATTCGTTGTCGTCGATGTCGGTCACGCGCGCGCCGCGGCCGTGCTTGACGTAAATCGTCCGTTCCTCGCCCCAGAAGCGGAAGTTCGAGGCGACCCCGAGCGGCAGGCGTTTGACCGCCTTCTGGAAGTGAGCATTGCTCTTGGTCAGGTCTCGAGCCATGTCACGGCCCCCCTTCAGGCGTGCAAGACACAGGACTCGCCGTTCGCGCCAATCGCGGGGCCGGCAACGGCACCTATATGACCATATAACAACACTCTTGAGAAGCCGTGCCCCTGAATCAACTTGCGCTCAAAAGCCTAACTTGCCAAGCCTTCGTGTCGAGGCGTAGATTAAACGACCATATAATTCGTCGTTGATCCGCCGGCCTCCGGAGACGCCAAGTGACGAGCAATTCCGCCGACCGCAGCGACCGTCGCTCCACGGTGTCCGCGCCCGCGCGGGCGATGCCCGCCTGGATCTACAACCACCCTGAGATGACGCGGCTCGAGGTCGAGCGGATCCTGCTGCCAAGCTGGCAAATGCTTTGCCACGTCAGCCAGCTCAGGCAGGCCGGCGATTACGTCACGCTCGACATCGGCTCGGAGAGCGTCGTCGGCCTGCGCGATCGCGACGGCGCGATCCGTGCCTTCCACAACGTCTGCCGTCATCGTGGCGCACGGCTGCTCGACGGCGAAGGCAATTGCGCGGGTCCCATCACCTGCCCGTACCACGGCTGGTCGTACCGCCACGATGGCGCGCTGCAGGGGGTCGCGGCACGGGAAACCTTCCCCGGACTCGACCGGTCCGAACACGCGCTGCGCCCGGTGAAGGTCGACATCGCGTTCGGCTTTGTCTTCATCGCGCTGGCCGGCGATCCGCCGCCGGTCTCCGGCGTGTGGGGGACGCTCGCAGATGAGATCAAGCCTTACCGCTTCGAGGACATGGTGCCGCTCGGGCCCGTCTCGACCGAGACGTGGAACGTGGACTGGAAGATCGCGATGGACAACTACCTGGAGTCCTATCACGTCCCGATCGGACATCCGGGCCTGTATCGCATGTTCACACCGGACTACGACGACCAGGTGGGCGTCCCCGGCGTGGCGCGCGGCGTGAGCTGGTTTCGTGAGCAACCGTCGCCGCGCTGGGCCGAGCGCAAGTACCAGCAGTTCGTAGGCCAGGTCACCGGCCACCTGCCCGAGGCCAACCGCCGCTGCTGGCGCTTCTACAGCATGCTGCCGAACCTCGGCATCGACGTCTTTCCCGAGCAGATGGATTTCTTCCAGGTGCTGCCGGCCGGACCCGGCAAGTGCACCATTCGCGGCGGCATCTACGGTTTGCCGGATTCCAGTCGCGGGATGAAAGTCGTGCGCTACCTGGGCCAGAGGATCAACCAGCAGGTCAACAGCGAGGACGAGTGGCTGTGCGCGCGCGTGCAGCGCGGGCTGGCCTCGAGCAGTTACACGCCGGGGCCGCTGTCGGAACTCGAGGGCTGGATGCGCGAGTTCCACGACCTGCTGCGCGAACGCATCCCGGAGACCCGGCAGGCGCAGGCGCCCGCGAGGTTCGCGTGAACCCGGCGGTGCATCAATATTCCGCGTCGAGCAGCATGCGGCGGAATGCCGACACCGCCGGTGACGGCGCCGCGCTGGCGTCCGCCTCGTAGTCCGGATCGGCCTCACCCTGCTGCGTCGATGCGGCAATCGCCAGCTCGCGTTCGAGCTGCACTCGCATCAGGCTGCGCGCGCTTTCGGCGCTGGCCAATGCCTGCGGGCCGGCAGCAGGCGCCGCGTACTCGAACTGCTGCACGCGGCTGCGGCCGGCGCCGGCTGGCAGTACCTGCAGGATGGACAAGGCGCCCGGACGCTGCTCGACGAGCATGTTGGGCCGCAGGAATTGTCGACGCCATGGACTGGTCGTTGCGCCGGGCGGGCGCGATTCGAGCAGCTGCATCATGACGATCTTCCAGTCCGCCTCGACCGGCAACGGCAAGCCTGCGGAATCCGGCACCGGCAGGCAATCGCCGACATCGCGGAGACCTGCAAGGTCCGGCTCCGGCCAAGGGCGAGCCGCACCCGGCGATCTTACGAAGATCAGTCCACGCGAACGGTACACCTCGAACTCCAGCAGCCCCGCGCCTTCAGGCGGCTGGACAGAACGGCCGTCGAGCCCGTAGGAGAGGCCATGCAGTTCGCAGGCGATGCAGCCATCGGCGAACCGCCCGCGGCGCGTCGATACGAGTGCGTGCGGCAGGCTGCGGCAGGCGTTGCGAAATGCCCGCACCGCGCCTGCGGCGTCCCGCACGACAAGTACGCGGGTGTCGGCGAGATCGAACGCGGCGTAGTCGCCGCTCCCGGGAACCTCCTGCTCATGGCCGGCGAACTGCCAGGCGCCGCGAAAGAACCTTTCCCGCTCCTCGAGCGGGTCGCCGTGCATCCCGCGCGTCACGCCGCGTGCGCCGGCGCCTTCGTCCAGCGAGGCAAACTCGCGCGGAAACACTGAACGCAAATACGCCATGCAGCGGCGCCGGGCGAGTGCACGGTCGATGCTGGCCTCTTCCTCGAAGGCGAATCCCTGCCACAGCATTTCGAGCACGCCGATCAGCCCCAGGGCCACGGCTTCGCTGTCCAGGTGACGCCGCCCGCTCGACTCAATCATGCGCTCGATCAGGTCGTGTACGAGCGCGGCGAAATTCGCGTCTTTCTGTCCGCAAATGGCCAGGTATTCCTGGCGTGCACTCGCCTCGCCCCAGAACGCGTACCAGACTGCAACTTTGCGCGGGCTGGCGATTTCCGGGGCGAGATACAAGTCGACCAGGCGCTGCAGCGCGAGCGCGGGTTGTCCGCGCAGGGCCGCGACCGGGGTCACGACACGATCCTCGAATTCGGTGGCGAGAAATTGCAGCGACGCGACCAGCATCGCTGCCTTGGACCGGAAATAGAACCGCACGATGCCGGGCGACAGCTTCGCGATCGCCACGACCCTGGCCACGGTGGTGCCGGTCGGGCCATAGAGATGCAGCGCGGTGATGCAGGCGTCGATCAGGCGCTGGCGCTGCCGGACCGGCAGCGGTTGACGGAGCACCTCCTGGCTGGCGGTCACCGTCTTCTTGTTCTTTTTCGCACTGCGACTCATTGCGAACCTGCCACTGCTGGACCTACGACCACAGGCAGGCGCCGGACGACGCCGTGGCTCGTCGCCAACCGCTCCGAGCGCGGCATGAAGCTCACGAGCCGGTCGTGATCCGTGTCCATACCCTGGTTCGTACACGTTGCGTCGCCATGTCCATCTCTTCGGTCGTGTACAGGCGCGCCTTGACGCTCTCGTTTGGATAGATGGCCGGGTCGTTCAGGATCTCGGGCCGCACCAGTGCGTTGGCGGCACGGTTGCTGTTGCCGTAGTAGATCTCGTTGGTGATTTCCGCGATGACGTCCGGCTGCAGGATGAAGTTCAGGAACTTGTGCGCGGCCTCGGGGTGCGGCGCGTCAACCGGAACGAGCAGCGAAGAAAACGTCAGGTTCGCGCCTTCCCGCGGGATCGTGAACGCCAGCTTCACATTGGTGCCCGCCTCCCGCGCGCGCGCCATGATGTTCGCGTAGTCGCTGGACCAGGACATGGCGATGCAGAGGTCGCGATCGGCGAGCGAGTTCATGTACTCGACGGAATCGAACTTGCGGATGTATGGCCGCACTCGCGCCAGCATCTTCTGCACCGCCTCGAAATCCTCGCGCTTGCGGCTGTTGGGGTCGAGTCCCAGGTACACCAGCCCGAGCTGCATCGTGTCGTCGGGCGAGTCGAGCAGCGATACGCCGCAATCCGCGAAGCGGCGCACGACGTCAGGGTTGAAGATCATGTCGAGGCTGTCGAGCGGCGCGTTCGGCATGCGTGCCCGGATCATGTCGACGTTGTAGGCGAAGCCGTTGATCGCATGCAGGTAAGGGACCGCGTGCGCGTTGCCCGGGTCGGCCGGCAACTGCAGCGCCAGCACCTTCGGGTCGAGGTTCTTCCAGTTCGGCAGCTTGCTCTTGTCGAGCGGGCGATAGACGCCTGCCTTGATCTGACGGCTGAAGAAGTTGGTCGACGCACTCACCACGTCATAACCGGACCCTCCCGCCAGCAGCTTCGCCTCCATCGTCTCCTCGGCATCATAGGTGTCGTAGACCACCTTGATGCCCGTCTGGCGCTCGAACCGCTGCAGCGTCCGGGTGCCGATGAAGTCCGCCCAGTTGTAGATGTTCAGGCGCTTTTCCTCGGCCTGTGCCGTGCCGAGGAACCCCAGGAGCAGCACGCACGCGATGGCTCCGCACGCTACGTGGTGGAACCCTCCGGCCTGCGGGCCCCGCCGGCCACGTGAAGCGATCGCCATCAAGAACCGTCCGTTGCGTCCGCGGAAATCGAGGCTGCGGAGAATGGATGATCACGCCGGAGATCGCAACGGATGGCCGCGTGCCGCCGGGACTGCAGCCGGGTCGCGGTGCACGGCCTGCGCTAGACTGCGCCCCGACTCACTAAAAGAACCCACGGTGCCGAATGGACAAGGGTCGCCTGCTCGAGCAGCACACCATCGACTACATCCCGCTCACCGAACGGCGGGGCAAGGTCTGGCACCTGTGGCCGATCTGGTTTGCGGGCGATGCGCACCTCGCGACGCTCGCCGTCGGCGTCATCGGACTCGCCCTCGGGGCCAACCTGCTGTGGACGACGCTCGCCGTCGTCGGGGGCTGCGCGCTCGGCACGGTCTTCATGGCCTTCCACTCGACGCAGGGGCCGCAGCTCGGGCTGCCGCAGCTGATCCAGTCGCGGCCACAGTTCGGCTACTACGGCGCCCTGCTGGTGTGGGTCGTCGCACTGGTGGCCTACATCGGCTACAACGCCTTCAACCAGGTGCTCGTGTCCGGCGCGGTCCGCCAGCTGGCCGGGCGCGAGGTCGCCAGCGACCCGGTCGTGATGGTCGCCTTTGCGCTGCTGGCCGCGGCGATCGCGGCGGTCGGCTACCACTGGATCCACCGGGCGCAGCGCTGGGTCGCGTACGTCACGATCGCAATGCTGCTGGTCTTCACTGCAGGTGCGGGCAAGGCCCTGCACCTGCCGGATGACGCGTGGCTGCTCGGCGAGTTTCCGGCCATTCCGTTCCTGGTGCAGTTCTTCGCGGCAGCGGCCTATCAGTTGAGCTGGTCAATCTACGTCTCTGACTACTCGCGCTACCTGCCTCCGGATGTCAGCGTTCGCTCATCGTTCTTCTGGACCAGCATTGGCGCTTTCATCGGCGGCGTGTGGATGATGCTGGTCGGCACGCTGGCGGCCGCGTTCAGCCCGCAGGCTGAGATTCCGGCCGCCTTGCAGGCCGCCGGTGACGCCGTCTGGCCTGGTCTCGGCACGGCACTGCTCGCGGTCGCGGTGCTGGGGCTGCTGACGATCACCACGCTGAACTTCTACGGCGCCTCGCTCACCCTGCTGAGCATCGCCGACTGCTTTCGCCGCACCCGTGCCGGGGCGCAGGCTCGCATCGTCAGCCTGGCGGTCGCGGTTGCCCTCGCGTGCACGATCGCGATCGCGGCATCTGCCGATTTCGTCCACCGGTTCGAGGACCTGCTCGCCGTCCTGCTCTACCTGTTCACGCCGTGGACGGCGATCAATCTCGTCGACTACTTCTGGGTGCGCAAGGGTCATTACTCGGTGCGCGAAATCTTCAATCCCGACGGCCTCTACGGCAAGTGGAACTGGCGCGGGCTGCTGGCCTACGCGGTCGGCTTCGCGGCAATGATCCCGTTCTTCAGCACCGGGCTGTACACCGGACCCATCGCGCACATGCTGGGCGGCGCGGACGTCTCCATGCTCGTGGGATTGCCGGTGTCGACGCTCGTCTATCTCCGGGCCTGTCGGGACTTCGATGCGGCAGGTGAACTGCTGGCCGTGCAGCGTGCCGACGCGGGCCTTGACTCGGGGCTGCCGCCCGCACGGCACGGGTAGGACGCGGGACTTGGCAGCACCGGCAGCGCTGCCGGGCTTGACGGCCGGAGCGACTCCCGTACAACGTGGGTACGGTCGTGGCACCGATCCACGTTGCGGAGAGACTGGTTGGCTCGGCTCCTGCAGGCATTCGCACTCGCCGCACTGCTGCTCGCGGACGCAGGCACGTCGGTTGCTGCATCGCCAGCCACGCCGGTGGTGGTCTCGTCGAAGCTGTCGAGCGAGTCGGCGATGATCGGCCAGATGATTCGCCTGCTGCTGGAGGCCAATCGCATCCCGACGGTGGATCGCATGGCCCTGGGCGCGACACCTATCGTGCGCAAGGCGCTGCTCGCCGGCGAGATCGACATCTATGTCGAGTACACGGGTAACGCCGGGTTTTTCTTCAACCGACCGAACGATCCGGTCTGGAAGGACCTGCAGCGTGGCTATGCAGCCGGCGCGGAACTCGACTACGACGCCAATCGCATCGTCTGGCTGACACCGGCTCCGGCCAGCAACGCATGGGCGCTTGCCGTACGTCGTGATGTCGCACAGACGCAGCGGCTCAGGACCATGAGCGATTTCGCCCGCTGGGTGCGCGAGGGCGGCGCGGTCAAGCTGGCCTGCTCGGCGGAGTTCGCCAACGCCGGCACGCTGCGCTCGCTCGAGCAGACCTACGATTTCCACCTCGAGCCGCGGCAGAAGATCGTGCTTGCCGGCGGCGAAACCGCGGCGACGATCGGCGCAGCCGCGGCTCGCACCAATGGGATCAACACCGCGATGGTGTACGGCACGGACGGCGGCATCGTTGCGGCGGACCTCGTGGTCCTCGAAGACGACAAGCGGGACCAGCCGGTCTATGCTCCGGTGCCGATCATCCGCGAGTCCGTGCTGAAGGCGCACCCGGAGATAGGCGGCATCGTCAGGGCGCTGATGGAGAGCCTCGACCGCGAGACATTGCAGACGCTCAATGCACGCATGCAGATCGACGGCGAGTCGGGCGAAGCAGTGGCCACCGATTACCTGAAGTCAAAAGGATTTGTGCGCCTGGCCACCGACCGCTGAGCCGAGGAGACCGCTGGGAATGCAACGCATCGATCGCCTTGGCGTGCTGTTGAGCCTGGCAGGCGTCCTCGCACTCGCCTTCCTGCCGCTCGTGGTCTTCAAGGCGAACCGCATCGTGCCTGGCGAGCCGCGTGCACTGCTCGAGGTACTGCCGTCCTGGGCGGCAATGGTGTTCTACGGCGTTCTCGCCGCTGCGGCGGTGGTTGCATTGAGCGTTGCGAATCCACGCACGCGGCTGATTGCGGCCCTCACCGGCATCGTGGTCGTCGTGGTCAGCGTGGCTGCCGCGGCGAATGCACTTACGCCAGAGGGCAATCGCGTCGTGCGCGTCGCGCCCGGCGCGGCATTCTGGGTAGTCATGATCGCGCTCGGCCTGCTCGCGACCGACGCTTTGACGCGGCTGCGTCCCGGGCCACTGCTTCGTGTCCTCACGCTCGTCGCGTTCCTGGCAGCCGTCCTGGCGGCGCTTGGTTCTGGATTCTTCGACGATCTCTCGATCATGCGCGAGTACGCCGTCAACGCGACGCGCTTTGCCCGCGAGGCGCGTCAACACCTGATGCTCGCGCTGGGATCACTCGCCGGGGCGGCAATCGTCGCGTTGCCGCTCGGCGTGATCTGTCACCGCCAGCCGCGCCTGCAGGCTGCGGTTCTCGGCACGCTCAACTTCGTCCAGACGATTCCATCGATCGCGCTTTTCGGCATCCTGATGGCGCCACTGGCGGCGCTGGCCGCCGCGCTGCCGGCACTGGCAGCCATCGGCGTCAGCGGCATCGGCACGGCGCCCGCGGTGATTGCGCTGTTCCTGTACTCGCTGTTGCCGATCGTCGCCAACACGGTCATCGGGCTCGCGCGGGTCGATGCCGCCGCAGTGGACGCGGCGCACGGCATGGGCCTGACGGACTGGCAGACCCTGCGGCAAGTGGAGCTGCCCCTCGCGCTGCCGACGATCCTGACCGGCATCCGCATCGTGCTGGTGCAGAACATCGGTCTCGTCACCATTGCGGCGCTGATCGGCGGCGGCGGCTTCGGCGCATTCGTGTTCCAGGGCATCGGGCAGACGGCCATCGACCTGGTCCTGCTCGGCGCGATACCGACGGTCGTGCTCGCCTTCTCCGCCGCGGTCGTGCTCGACGCACTGACCGACCTGACGCGTCGCGTGCCGCAGTGATCACGCTCGAACGCCTCAGCAAGCGGTATGGCGACTCCACCGTCGTGGATGACGTGTCGATGGTGGTCGCAGCCGCGCACGATCACGACGATTGTCGGCACGTCCGGCTCCGGCAAATCGACCGTGCTGCGGATGATCAACCGCCTGGTCGAACCGACTTCCGGTCGCGTGCTGATCGACGGCAACGACACTGCCGCGGAACCGCCACACCTGCTGCGCCGCCGCATCGGCTACGCGATCCAGGGCCTGGGGCTGTTTCCACACCGGACCGTGGCGGACAACATCGCGACGGTACCCAGGCTCCTCGGCTGGGACGAGCAGCAGGTACGGATGCGCGTCGCTGAATTGCTCGCCGTGTTCCAGCTCGATCCGGGCGAATACGGCGCCAAGTTTCCGCATGAGCTTTCGGGCGGCCAGCAGCAGCGCGTCGGCGTCGCTCGCGCGCTCGCGGCCAGGCCGAACCTGCTGCTGATGGACGAGCCGTTCGGCGCGCTCGATCCGATCATCCGCAGCAAAGCCCAGGATGACCTGCTCGACGTCCAACGACGCTTCGGGACCACGATCATCCTGGTCACGCACGACATGGATGAAGCCTTCCGGCTCGGTGACCGCGTGGCGGTAATGAGCCAGGGACGACTGCTGCAGCACGACCGCCCGGAGGCCCTGATTACCAGGCCGGCCGATCCGTTCGTCTCGCAGCTGATCGGGTCGGGCGACAAGTCGCTGCGCCTGCTGTCGCTGACGACCGCTGGCGAGGCCATTGAACCTGGCAGCGCCGAGGGACCCACGGTTTCGGCTGCAGTGTCCTTGCGTGACGTGCTGGCCGAACTCGTGTGGAACGGCGCATCCAGCGCGAACGTTACCGGCCCGGACGGCACGATCATCGGCCATCTTCGGCTCGCATCGATCCTGGCGCGCGGACGACAGGCTTCATGAAGCCTGTCGCAGTCGCTGCGCGGCTCGCCGTCCTCGGCGTGCTGGTGGCCTTTCTCGTCGCGCCGCAGGGCTTTGCGCCGTTGTTCGCGCCGCTCAACGACTACGGCGCGCCAGCGATTTACGACCAGGGTGACCTGCTGTCGCTCGCCCTCTCCCACCTCGTCACTGTGCTCGTGGCCGCCGCGGCCAGCACACTGGTCGCCGTCGCCCTCGGCATCTTCGTGACGCGGCCGGCCGGCGCCCAGTTCCTGCCACTGTCGCGCACGCTCGTGAACATCGGCCAGACGTTTCCGCCGGTCGCCGTCCTCGCCGTCGCAGTGCCGCTCGTCGGGTTCGGCCAGAAGCCAACCCTGATCGCGTTGTTCGCCTACGGATTGCTGCCGATTTTCGAGAACACGATCGCGGGCCTGGAGAGCTGCCCGAAGCCAGTGCTCGAGGCCGCGGACGGCATGGGGCTGAGCCCCTGGCAGCGCCTGATGCAGGTCGAACTGCCGCTCGCGATGCCGCTGATCCTGGAGGGCGTTCGTCTGTCGCTGGTCATCAACGTCGGCACCGCGACCATCGGCTCGACCGTCGCGGCCAAGGGCCTGGGCGAGGTCATCATCGCCGGACTGCTCTCCAACAACACGGCGTTCGTGCTGCAGGGCGGCCTCGTGACCGGCCTGATGGCGATCCTGCTGTACGACGGCATGCGGTTGCTGGAGCGGCGCTTCGTGCCGACTGCACGCACCTGAACGCAGTCGGACTTTCGCGCGAAGGCCGCTTTGCTAATATTCGGCCGCCGTTACCTCGCCCCGACCAGGCCCGATGAGCGTACCCCGATCGTCCGATGCAGCGTCGCGTGACACCGTAGCGCCGGTGCCCGCCGTCGAGTGGCCGACCCTCGCCCTGGTCGCGATCGTCTATGGCGGCTGGCTGGCGCTCACGCTCCAGTACGGCGACTGGCCACTGTGGGCGCTTGCGCCTTGCATCGCCGTGCTGCTCACGTTTCACAGCTCGCTGCAGCACGAGATCCTGCACGGGCATCCCACGCGATCGGTCGCCGTCAACCGCCTGTTCGGCATGTGGCCCCTGTCGCTGTGGATTCCCTACGATCGTTTCCGCGCGCTGCACCTCACCCACCACGTCAACGAGCGCCTGACCGACCCGATCGACGACCCGGAATCCAGTTACTGGACGCCCGAAACCTGGCAGCGTCTTTCGGCATTCCAGCGCCGCATGATCGCGCTGCAGTTGACGCTCGCCGGTCGCGTGCTGATCGGTTCCTGGTGGCGGATCGGGCATTTCCTGGCGCACGAGGCACAGGCGTTCGCGCGCAACGAGCCCGGTGTCCGCGCCACGTGGACAGCGCACCTGGTCCTGTGCGTGCCGGTCGTCTACTGGGTCACCGTCGTCTGCGGCATCCCCTTCTGGCTGTACGTCGTCGCGATGGTTGTTCCGGGCAACGGCATCCTGCTGATCCGTTCCTTTGCCGAACATCGGGCGCGCGCCGACGTGCCCGAACGCACGACGACGGTCGAGGGCTCGTGGGTCCTGGGGCCGCTGTTCCTGTTCAATAACCTGCACTCGCTGCACCATGCAGAACCCGGACTGCCCTGGTATCGCTACAACTCACGTTACCGGGCGCGACGCGAACACCTGCTCGCCGAAAACGGCAACCAGGTCTACTCGACGTACTTCGACGTTGCGCGGCGCTTCCTGTTCCGGCAACACGACCAGCCGGAGCACCCGACGGTGCGCGCGCCGTAACGGCGCGCGGCCTGGACCGCCACCGCCTAACTGCCGCTGTAAGCCTGCAGCGTGGGAACACCCCGCGCCGCACTCACGCCAGGACGAGCTTCCCACCCGCGATCAGCAGGACGCCGGCCAGCAACCGCTTGATGGCCGTCACTGGAACCCTGTTGCTGCCGAGATAGGAACCGACGGTGCCACCGATGCCGGCGGCGACGAGCAACACCCAGAGGTATGCAGGCAGTTGCCGGGTACTCGACACGTTGCCGAGCAGGCCCGCAGCGGAATTGAGCAGTATGAACAGGGCCGAAACGGCGGCCGCCCGCTTGGGACTGGCCCAGCCCATGAAGAGCAGCAGTGGAGTCAGGAAGATTCCGCCGCCCGTGCCGGTCAGGCCGGACAGCAGACCGATGACGGCTCCGCAAGCGACAGCGAGCCACAGTGGCGCAGTCCGCACCGGCTTCTCAGCGCCCGCCGTGACCAGCAGGCGGAAAGCCGAGTACAGGAGCACCAGGCCCAGCACGACCTTGAAGACGTGCGCCGGCAGTGCGATGTAGCCGCCGACGAAGGCCGCGGGCACGGCCAGCAGCGCAAATGGCCAGAAGAGTTTCCAGGAGAAATGCCCCGACCGCGCGAACTGCAGGGTGGCGATCGAGGCCACCAGGATGTTCAACGCCAATGCGGTGGGCTTGATCACAGCCGGCGCCAGTCCGAACAGCGTCATGACGGCGATGTAGCCACTCGCCCCGGCATGGCCGACGGACGAGTACAGCACCGCAATCAGGAAAACGGCCGCGGCAAGCGCGACGAGCAATTCGATGGACATCGCGCGAGTCTAGCGTGTGTGGATTTCGTCCGGCCGGTCAACGAACGGGCAATTCATCGGCGGCGCAGCGCGGCTACGCAGGATACGGATAGCCGGCCGCCTTCGCGGCGCGGTCCCATTCGAGGGTCCGCGCGTAGTCGGAGGCGTCGACCGGCTCGAACCCCTCGATCAGCAACTCGTCGGCAAACTGCCCGAACCAGGCTCGGCGCGCGGCAGCCGCAAAGGCGTCACGCAGCGCCGCAACCGTTTCCGCTGGTGTCGAGGCAGACGCGACGAACGCGGGAAGCGTTGCAGTTGCCGTCGCGTCGAGCACGCGGACGCCCCGGGTCAGCTCCGGATTGTGCTTTGCCATCAGCAAATGCCAGTACGCGTCGAGCGGGCCGACGTCGATGCGGCCGTCGCGCACGGCGTCGAGGATGGCGCGCGCCGTTACCAGGTTCGGGGTCATCGAGCCGTACAGCGTCTGCCGCGTGTCCGTCCTATAGCCCAGCAAGTGGTGGCGGAACGCGTTGAACCCGGAGTGCGAGTGCTCGACCGTCCAGCCCGCGCGGCCCCCGAACGTGTCTGCAAGCGTGCGGTACGGCGCTTCCTCGCGAACGATCAGGTCCGAGCGATAGACCGGCCGCCCTGCAGCCCAGGGCGCGTGCGGCACGGGAGCCGCGATCGGCACGACGGCCGCAAGCTGCAACGCGACCGGGTAACCGCACATGAACACGCAGCCGAGGTCCGGCCGTGCCCACAGGGTCTCGAGTGGCTGCGGTGCCGGATATGGAACGTACGCCAGCGCAACGCCCGCCTCGGCCGCGACGTGCTCGAGCAGTGACCGCCACAGCGCTTCGACCGCCGGGGTCACCGAGTACATGCGGGCATTCATGATCGGGTCAGTCATGCGGCGGCTCGGAAAACGTGACCGGCCTATGGCGCGTCGCAGCCGAGTTCGGCGGAACGCCTCGCGACGTAGTCGACGATGGCTTCGCGGACGGCCGGGTCGAGCGGTGGCGGCGAGTACTCCGCGAGCAGTCGTTTCCAGACGTCGGTCGCGCGTCGGGTCGCGTCCTTCGCGCCGGCCTCCGTCCAGTTCTCGAAGTTCGACCAGTCCGACAGCAGCGGGCGGTAAAACGCCTTCTCGTAGCGCGCGAGCGTATGTGCGGTGCCGAAGAAATGACCGCCGGGATCCACGCCCTTGATCGCTTCCACCGCGAGATCGTCGTCGTCGAACTCGATCGGCTTGAGGATGTCGGCCCAGCTCCGCAGCAACTCCGCGTCGACGATGATCTTTTCGAGCGAAGCGACGAGGCCGCCCTCGAGCCAGCCCGCGGCATGATTGATCAGGTGGCTGTGGCTCAGGATCGCGGCCTGCAGCGAGAACGCCGTCTCGTAGGTCGACTGTGCATCCACCGCGGGTGACGCATTGACCGCGCTGGTGCGCACCGGAATCTGCAGCCGGCGTCCGAGCTGGGCCGTGGCAAGCGCCGCGTGCACGTACTCCGGCGTGCCGAATGCGGGTGAACCGGTCCGCATGTCCACGTTCGAAGTGAAACCGCCCATCACGCACGGCGCACCCGGCCGCACCAGCTGGCAGAGCGTGATGATGCCGAGCGCCTCCGCGGTCTGCTGCACCAGCGCGCCGGCCAGCGTGATAGGCGCCATCGCGCCCATGAGCGTGAACGGCGTGATGACGACGCACTGCCCGTGGCGCGCCATGATCATGATGTTGTCGAGGATCTCCTCGTCGACGCGGCGCGGCGAATTGACATTGGTCACCGTCATCAGCGTTGGCCGTGCCGCCAGGTCCGCGACGGAACACCCGTGCTCGATGGCCGACATCGCGATCGCGTCCTCGGCCTGCACGCCGCCGACGCCGCGCGCGGCCCAGACCGTCTCGGCGCACTCGATGTGCGCGCGGTAGGCAGCGAGGTGACGCACGGGTACCGGCACATCGACAGGCTCGACGACGATGCCGCCCTGCCAGTGCAGCACGCCGAGCGTGTGCGTGAGGCGGAGGATGTCCTTGAATGCCGCCAGGTCACCGAAGCGGCGGCCACGCTCAGCGTCGCTGGCGTTCGGCGCGCCGTTGACGGGGCCAAAATTCACGGTCCTGCCGCCCACGTGCAGATCGCGCGCGGCGTTGCGTGCATGCAGCACGAAAGTCTCCGGCGCGTGTGCAAGCTGCGCCGCGACGATCTCGCGTCCGATGCGCACGGTCTGCGCCTCGTCATCGACGACCGCACCGGCCCTGCGGAACACGTCACGGGCCGCCGGGCTGCGAATCTCGAGCCCCGCCTCCTCGAGCACTCGCCAGGCCGCGACGAGGATGCGCTCCACCTGGTCCGCGCTCAGGACTTCCAGCGGCGACCACGGCACTTCGAGACGGGGCAGCGGGGAAAGCGTCGCCCCAGTCGCGCGCGGGGCACGGGCCGGTCCGCGGCGGCGCGACGATGGAACGTTTTCGATCATTGGCTCGGGCGGGCTCCGTGTGGCCGGGGCAACGTCTAGGTCAGGCTGCGTCGCCCGACCGAAGATTTCGGCCAGCGGTTTGCCCCGTGATTTTTCCTGACTTTAGCATGGCGGCCATTCGCAGCCGGGATTGCCTCCGCAACGCGGCCGCGCGACCAGGGATCGTTCAGCGTCCTAGCCCGGATCGACGCCGGACTCCCGCAACCGGCGCGTCAACTCGCCCACCCGCTCCGTGAGTTCCAGGATCGTCCGGTCCCTGGCGGCGATCGCCGCGTCCACGTCGGGCGCCTCGACGCGCTGCGGGATGTGCTGCGGGCAGTTCGAGTCCCAGGCAACGACTTCGAAGATGAACGCCTGCTCCGGGTGCGCACGGTAACCTTCCGGCATCAACGAGCGGACGAGTTCGGCATCGCCTTCGACGATGCGCGCGGTGCCCCAGAGCTTGATGCGCCGCCGACGCTGGTAATCCATCAGGAAGATGAAGGCCTTCGGATTCTCGAGCAGATTGCCCTGCGTAATGTACTGCCGGTTACCCCTGTAGTCGGCGAAACCGAGCGTCGACTCGTCGAGGACTCGCAGAAAGCCCGGCGGTCCGCCGCGGTGCTGAATGTAAGGTTGCCCCGCCGCGTTGCACGTGCCGACGTAGATGCTGTTCTGCCCGGCGATGAACGCCGCGAGTGCGGGGGTAATCTCCGTCGCCCAGCCTTCGCCCTCTTCCATGCGGGCGTAGTTCTCACGCGAGCCCTTGCGGCTCTGGATCGCCTTGACCGAGGGCGTAAAGGCAACATCACTCGGATATCCGGTATCGCTCGACATCGCGGGAGTTCCTACAGTCCTGCGCCTTCGAACGCGATCCTGCCGTCGCTGATTACGAGTCGCGGCTCGAAGAACGTTTTGCTGTCGGTGAGCGGGTCGCCGTCGAAGGCCACGAGGTCGGCTTCCATGCCGACCCGAACGGTGCCTGTGCGGCTCTCGATGCCCAGCACGCGCGCGCCGTTGAGCGTCGCCGCCGTGATCGAGTCGAGCGGCGTGAAACCGATGTGCTCGCGCAGCATCGCAATTTCGTGCGCGATACGGATGCGACCTGTGTCGTCTTTGTCGGCATAGCTGCCGTCGGTCGCGGTCGCGATGACCACGCCCAGTCCATGCGCCTTGCGCACCGCTGCACGCAGCGGACCCATCATCGACTGCGTGCGCAACTGCAGGGCGACGTCGTCGGCTGAATTCCCCTGCGGATCGCCGAGCGGACTCATGACCGCGAGCGTCGGCACGAAGTAGGTACCGCGGCGCTTCATCTCCGCGAGCGTCTCGTCGTCGACCCAGGTGCCGTGCTCGATGCTGCGTACCCCGGCCCGTACTGCATTCGCTGTGCCTTCGCGCGCATGGGCGTGAGCCGCCACGAACAGGCCTTTTTTGGTGGCTTCCGTCACTGCGGCGCGGATCTCATCTTCCGTGAGTTCGGGTCTGCGCGGGTCGGTGGTGGCCAGTCCGGCACGCTCGCTCGCACCGACCTTGATCACGTCGGCGCCCTTGGCGATCAAGGCACGGGTGGCCTCGGCAATGCGCGCGGGTCCCCGCAGTTCGCCCTCGATGGCGTCGCCGAATTGCGGATACACCATGTAGAACGCGATGCCCGGCTTCGGGCGGATGTGGCCCGGCGACACCAGCAGTTCCGGCCCAGGGACGTAGCCCGACCGGATCAGGTCCCGCGTACCTGACGCCTGCAGGTTCGTGTCACCCAGCACGCGTGAGGTCGTGACTCCCGACTTCAGCGCGCGCAGGGCAGCGTCGGGCGATTCGATGTGCGAATGGGCATCGATCAGACCGGGCAACAGGTGGCGGCCGCCCAGGTCGATCCGGCGCACCCCGGCGACAGGCGGTGGCGTGCGCTCGGTGATGGCCGAGATCTTGCCACCGCGCACGCTGACCGCGATGCCTTTACGCGGAGCGGCGCCAGTGCCGTCGACGAGCGTCGCGCCAACCAGGTCGAGGTCCTGCGCCGACGCGACGAGCGGCAGCGCAACAAAGATCAGCAGCCCGATGCCGCGGACAGCCTTGTGGAGAACAGCCCTGCTTGAACGGATGGCCACGCGCGACGCCCCTGGACTGAAAGGAGTTCCGACGATACCGGAATGAGCCGACGCCCACATGTCCGCGTCAGGGGCGTAAAGCCGTCCCTTGGGCTAATCGCGGGCGAGATACGCGTCGAGCGTGCGGTGAAAATGCCGGATGCGGATTTCCTGGTACGCGCCGAGCTGGACGCGTCCGGTGCCGGAAGCCACGAGGCCTTCCTGCACGTAGGGCATGTTGCTCATGTCCTGGTCGATGACCGGCCCCAGGATCGGGATTTCCTTCGCGTCCGACCATGCTTCATCTTCACGCAGCCAGTGCACGGGCACCGGTCTGGGCCGCGACTGCCCGCGATCGCGGCGCTTCAGGATCATCACTTCCATCACGCACGAGCCCACGTCCCGGCCGTTCGGGCGCCAGCGATAGACGATGTTCGGCGCGAAACCACCCCACGGCGAGAAATTCGGAAAAATGTTGTAGACCATCGCGTCGAGCGTTTCGGCGTCGGTGACTTGACTGAAATCGCCCTCGAAGGCCCGCGCAAACGCGCGGCGGTTCAATTCGCCCAGGGCGGCGCGGGGCGAAGGCGCGTCCGCCGCATTCATCGCGCCCGGCTTGCGACCCATCAGCTGCAGCATGCCGTCGAGCGTCTGCTGCGGATCGACAGTGCCGACGCCGAGATGCGGGCTGGGCGCGCCAAACGCCGCAAGGTTGCGGCTGACGTGTTCGCCATAGACATCGTACTGCGAGTTTGCGTCCGCGATGATCGACAGGATCTGCGGGTGCGTCGCGATGACGTGGTACGACTCCATGAAGGCTTCCTGCGCCACCTTCCAGTTGCAGCGGATGACCTTCGCGACGTGCACCGCCTTCCAGCAGTCCTCGAGACGCCAGCGTGCAAAATGCTCTGGCACGATTTCGAGGTACCGCTCGAGAGGAATGGCGCCGGCGTCCAGATTGACGAAGACGAAGCCGCCCCACGTGCCGACGCGCACTTCGGGCAGCCGAAAGTCCCCGTCGCCGACATGTTCGAAATCCCATCGGCACGGGATCGAGCGCACGCTGCCGTCGAGCTGCCAGCTGAACCCGTGGAACGGGCACCGAAAGTGCTCGACCCGGCCATCCGCGAGCAGCAGCTTGCGCCCGCGATGCGTGCAGGAGTTGTGGAACGCGCGGATCGAACCGTCGGCCTGGCGCGTGATCAGCAGTGACCGACCGACGACGTCGTAAACGATCGTGTCGCCCGCCTCGGGCAGTTCCTCTTCGCGGCACGCCATCTGCCAGACGCGCGTCCACATCCGCTCGACTTCGAGATCGAAGAACGCCTGCGAGGTGTAACGCGACGCATCGAGCGGAGTGTTGCCGAGGTCACGCCACGAGCGCTCGAGCAGCGATCGCGGGACCACGCGGCTGTCCTGCGCGAGATAGTCCTGGTAACTCGGTGTTGCACCGGTCGCACCGGCGTCACGTTCAGTCACGACCGTCGCCCGCCATCAGTCCGTGGCGAGCCACGGGTCGAGCATCGGTCGCACGCGCAGCTCGGGTGGCACGTGTTCCGCACCGATGCGACGGTCGAGCTCCTCGTGCCAGTGGTAGATGCGCCGCTCCTGGTACGACAGGTAAATGCCCCTGAAGCCCCCCGTCTCGACGGACTCCTGGATGCGTGGTGCAAACTGCGTGTCTTCCTCGAGGATGCGTTCGAAGTTCGCCATGCGCGTGGGCCAGAGTTCGTGGCCCTCGGCCCCCTCGGGGGCAAACCAGTGCACGTCCACCGTCATGCTGCGCGCGGTCCTGGGCCAGAACGTGATGAACGGCGTTCCGGTCGCCGCGGGCGGCGTGATGAGATTCGGGTAGAAGTTGTAGGACGGGTTCTGGCTCTGGAAAATCTGCTCCGCCGTCGTGACCTCCGGCATGCCGACCGCGCCCGGATCGCGCCATTCCGCGCGGCGGTGCGGCGTGCACATCATCGAGTTGCCGCGCGGCCAGAGCACGATGTGCGTCCCGCGCGAATCGAGGAAGCGGTCCACCGTCTGCGGGTGGATCGACTTCAGGTGATAGGTCTCGAGGAAAGCGTCGAGCAGGATCTTGACGTTGCACGCGATCTCGAAGCTCGAGCTCGCGATGTGCCGGATGCTGTCGAAGCCCAGGTTCTCGAGGTGCTTCGGGATCGGGCCCAGCGATTCAAGCAGCGGCGGGGCCTGCGGGTCTTCGTTGATGAACACGAAGTTGCCGAACTGCTCGCAGCGCACTTCGTTGAGGCCGAAGCACGACGTGTCCATGCCCGGGAAATCACGTTTCTCGCGCACTGCAGTCAGTCGACCGGCGAGGTCATAGGTCCAGCCGTGGTAGCGGCAGAAGAACCCCTTGGTCTCGCCCTGTTCTTTTTCGACCAGGGGCGCGCCGCGGTGCCGGCAGGTGTTGTAGTAGGCGCGGATGCGGTTCTCTTTGTCGCGCACGATGATGATCGGCGCGCCGGTTTTGCGCCACAGATGATAGCTGCCGGGACGCGGCAGTTCGTCGGCGTGCAGCGCGTAGAGCCAGGAGCGCCGCCAAAGGTACCGCTGCTCCAGTTCCAGGAACGTGGGGTCGGTGTAGCGCCCACCCGGGATCAGTGGAAGTTCGGGGAAGCCGGGCGGCGGAGCTTCGCGGCCCTGCTCGTGCTTCATCCCGTCGTAGAGGCTGTGTTCTATTTCGGCGCGCATGGTGGGACGTTTCTAGGTCGGGTTTCGTCGGCGGTCCATGCGTAAACACCGCAGGACGGTCTCCTGAGGCCGCCCCGGCTCACCCGGCCGCGGCCGCCGACCGAGGCGGCAGCAACCCGCACCAGCGACATCTACGGGCCCGACACCGTCCGTACGGGACCGCACAGTTCAGGAAGTCTGATCGGGCTAGCCTCAATCCGGCACCCACCGTCCATCCACGACGGTTGGCATCGACCTTAAGACTTCGAGGTGAGCAACATGAGCATCGGCACGATCCTTCTCATTCTTCTCGTCCTGGCGCTGGTCGGTGTCATTCCGGTATGGCCCCACGCGCGCAGCTGGGGTTACGGGCCGAGCGGAATTGTCGGCGTACTGCTCGTGATCGTGCTGGTGCTGTTCCTGCTGGGACGACTGTAACGTCCGGCGACTGGACCGTCGCGATCAGACACAGTCAGCCGGCTGCAGCGGCGTCCATCGTCACGTCCGGCAGCAGTCGGTCGTACTCTCGCTTCACGACGCGATAGCACTCGCAACTGCGCGCCTCGAGGCCACCTCGGTCTACCACCGTGATGTGGCCTCGACTGTTGTGCACCAGGCCGAGCCGCTGCAGGTTGCCAGCCGCCTCGGTTACGCTTTCGCGCCGGACTCCCAGCATGTGCGCGATGTGCTCATGCGTGGTCGCCAGGACGCTCGACCGCGAGCGGTCGAGGCTGAGCAGCAGCCAGCGACAGAGCTGCTGGTCGATGGTGTGATGCCGGTTGCAGATGACTGTCTGCGCCGTCAGGGTGAGAAGCGCCTGCGTGTATAGCAACAACACATGCTGCAAGGCCCCACCCCGGGCAAATTCCTCGTGCAGGTGTTGACGCTTCAGGCGATAGGCCCAACCCGACGCCTGCACGACCGCGCGGTTCGGCCGGGACTCGCCTCCCATGAACAACGCAATGCCCACGATCCCTTCGCTGCCGACGATGGCGACCTCGGCGGACTTGCCGTCGGCCATCAGGTATTCGTCCGCAACGATCGCGGTCGCAGGGAAGTAGGCGCAGTCGAGAACGGAACCCGGATCGTAGAGCGTCTCGCCCGCGGTCAGGAATACCGGCAGGAGGTTGCGCTGCACACGCTCCAGATCGGCTTCCGGAAGTGCCGCCAGAAGCCTGTTCTGTCGAACATCCGCAGGTGCCGGTATGTGTGTCAGCGGACACTCCTCTACCGAACGCAGCCCATGGCGGCCTGCAGCCATCACCGCCGGCCAATGACTTCAGCGCCAACCCCGCCCGACGAGTGCTAGGCGCGCCGGCCTTGAATGACGTTGAGCAGCACGACCACGATCGCGATGACCAGCAGGATATGGATAAATCCGCCCATCGTGTAGGACGTGACCAGGCCCAGGAGCCAGAGGATGATCAGGATAACTGCAACGGTCCACAGCATTTTCGCATCTCCTTTCGCCCGACCGGGTGAGTTTCGCGCAGCATCCGACTGCAACAGATCAGGGAGGGACAACGCCAGTCGGCGCATGCACGGTCGTGGGTCGGATTCCCTCCCAATGCCTGACATTTTGTCAGCCGGGCGACCACAAATGTTTACGTAGAAGTCAGGCATGCGCGAACCGGCGAACCGACCTCGCCTCGCCTCCAGGCGGCGAAGGACCTGCGCTCGTGCCGTACCAGGTAAACACCGCCGAGTGGTCTGTTCCCTGGCGTACAGATCGCCAGCACCTGATTCGTTAGGATTTCTTGTAGATTCCAGCAACAACAAGAGGAAGCGCCATGAAAGGCTTCGTACAGGACATCGAACGACTGGCCGTCGGCAACGACGACTTCCGCAGGGTTCTCTACACAGCGAAGCATTGCCAGCTCGTGCTGATGGCGCTGGCACCAGGCGAAGAGATCGGCGCCGAAGTCCACAAGCTCGACCAGTTCTTCCGCGTCGAAGAAGGGTCTGGAGTGGTAGTCATGGACGGCACGCGAACCCCCGTAAAGGCCGGCTTCGCGATCGTCGTACCCATGGGCGCGAATCACAACATCATCAATACCGGAGCCGCGCCGCTCAAGCTCTACACGGTTTACGCGCCGCCGAATCACCGCGACCGCGTCGTGCACCACACCCGCGCCGAGGCAGAAACCGACGACGAGCACTTCGACGGCAAGACCTCGGAGTAGGCCGGCGGATTCGCACCCGCGACAGGCGCATGACGCCTGCCGCGATGCGTGCAAAGCGTCAAGCGGCGGCCTGCCGGGAAGCGTCGAACCGCCGCGCCGCCTCCTGCCAGTTGGCGACCTGCCACCAGCAATCCACGTAGTCCGCACGCTTCTGCTGGTGCTTCAGGTAGTACGCGTGCTCCCAGACGTCGCAGACGAGAAGCACTGTCTGGTGCGTGCCGAGCACGCAATGGTGATCGGGCACCGACAACACCTCGAGCGCGTTCTTGCTGGCGTCGGCGACCAGGAACACCCAACCTGAAGCGAAGTGCCCGGTCGCGACTGCACCGAACTTCGACCGAAAGGCTTCGAGCGAACCAAAGCTATCCGTCAACGCGTCGAGCAGCGGGCCCGTGGGTACAGTCTTGCCGGGCGGCCCAACGAGACTCCAGAACAACGCGTGATTGAGGTGCCCGCCGCCGTTGTTCCGCACCGCGGTCCGGATGTCCGGCGGAATGCTGTTCAGGTTCCGCAGCAGGTGCTCGATGGTCCTGCCGTGCAGTTCCGGATGGTCCCGCAGTGCGGCGTTCAACCGTTCGACATACACGCGATGATGCTCGTCGTGGTGAATGCTCATCGTGCGTGCATCGAAATGCGGTTCCAGGGCAGCCGTTGGATACGGCAGCGGGGGAAGCTCGAAAGGATAGGTCTGGGTTGTCATACGTGGATTCTCCTGTGGGTGCCGTCGACCGCGGTCGGACGGCGTGGTGCTGCCCTCATCCAAGGACGGCGCGCACCCGGTGCGTCAGCCCGTCGTCGACGAGCGGAACGACTGCAGGGCGCGATGCCAGTTCGGCGCCATCGATTTGCAGCGTGACGAGTCCCTTGTTGACGCCTCCTGGATTCTCGAACTCGATCTCGTAGCGGGTTCCGCGGTAGCGAAGACTGACGTGGAATTCCGTCCAGCTCCGCGGCACGCACGGATCGAGCAGGAGGCCTGCGCCGCGAATGCGGCAACCGAGAATCCATTCCAGGCCTGCGCGATACATCCAGGCGGCCGAGCCCGTGTACCAGGTCCAGCCGCCGCGTCCGACGTGCGGCGTCTCAGAATAGACGTCGGCCGCCACCACGTAGGGTTCGACCTTGTAACGCAATGCATCGTCGTGCGTGAGCGCGTGATTGATCGGGTTCAGCATCGCAAAGAGCTCGGCTGCCTTGTCGCCGTCACCGAGTTGCGCGAGCGCGATCGCCGCCCATGCGGCAGCGTGCGTGTACTGGCCGCCGTTCTCGCGGATACCAGGCGGGTAGGCCTGGATGTACCCGGGATCCGGCACCGAGCGGTTGAACGGCGGAGTCAGCAGCAGGGCCAGCCCGTCTTCCCGGCGCAGCAGATGCCGATCCAGGGAGACCATGGCGCGCCCGGCCCTTTCCCGGTCCGCGGCACCGGACAGTACGCCCCAGGACTGCGCGATCGAGTCGATGCGGCACTCGCCGTTCGCTGCCGATCCCATCGGCGTGCCGTCGTCGAAGTAGGCGCGTCGATACCAGTCGCCGTCCCAGCCGTGTTCCTCGAGCGACGACCGCAAGGCGGCAGCGTGTGCACGCCAGATCTCAGCTCGTCCATCCTCGCCCCGCGCCTTCGCCAGCGGCACGAATGCCGACAACACGAAGTGCAGGAACCATCCCAGCCAGACGCTCTCGCCCCGTCCCGCGACGCCGACGTCGTTCATTCCATCGTTCCAGTCACCCGTCCCGATCAGCGGCAGGCCGTGTGACCCGACGGCAAGGCTGCCGTCGAGGCCGCGCGCGCAATGTTCGAAGAGCGTCGCCGACTGCTCGCCGGCGGTTGGCTGGAAGAAGTTGTCGGTCTCGCCGGGCTGCAGTGCCGGCCCGTCCAGGAACGGGACCACCTCTTCGAGAACACCCGCGTCGTCCGTCGTGTCGACATAGTGAGCGACGCAATAGCCGAGCCAGACACGATCGTCGGAGACACGGGTGCGCACACCGCGTCCCGTTTGCGGCAACCACCAATGCTGCACGTCGCCCTCGGGGAATTGCCGGGCGGCGGCTCGCAGCAGGTGCTCGCGCGCGAGGGCCGGCTTCGCAAGGATGAGCGCCATCGTGTCCTGCAGCTGATCGCGGAAGCCGTAGGCGCCGCTGGCCTGGTAAAACGCGCTGCGCGCCCAGACGCGGCACGCGAGTACCTGGTACAGCAGCCAGCCGTTCAGCATGACGTCGAACGCGCGGTCTGGCGTCCGCACAGTGACGGTGTCGAGCACTGAGCTCCAGTCCGCACGCACGGACTGCAGGGCGACGTCCACGTCCTCACGGCGCCAGCGCGCGATCATTGCCTGGGCGGCTTGGGTGGTGCCTGCCTCACCCAGCAGCCACACGAGTTCCACGGAAGAATGCGCGGCGAGCACAACGGAGGCCTGCAGTGCGCCGCAGGGGTCGACGCCAGCGCCGGTTCGGCCGGAAAGCCTCGCCCCAGCCGCGAGGGCCGCGGGCCGCTCGAGCGTGCCATTGCGTCCGATGAACTCCATCCGGTTGCCAGTCCACGCCGTCTGTAGACCGCCCAGATCGGTGAACGCAACGCGAGTGTCGGTGCCGCCCCAGAGGTTGCGCGCCAGCATGCTGCCCGTCACCGGATCAATCTCCGTCGCGATGAAAGGCGCAGTGCTGCTGCGCGAAGTGCCGAGCACCCATTCCACATAGGCCGTCAGGGTCAGGTGACGCGTACGACCGGAAAGGTTGCGGATGCGCAGGCGTGACACCTTGACCGATTCGTCGCCGGGAACGAACTGCAACAGGTCGAGCGCAATATCGGCGCGTGTATGTTCGAACCGGCTGTATCCCCGCCCGTGCCGCGCCAGGTAGTCGCCACTTGCCTTGCGAACCGGCAGTGCCGTCGGCCCGAACAGCAGGCCGGAATCGTCGTCACGTACATAGATGGCTTCTCCCGACCGATCTTCGACCGGATCGTTCGACCAGGGCGTGAGTCGATGCTCACGACTGTTGCCAGCCCAGGTGCAGCCGCTGCCATCGGCCGACACGTGGAAGCCGAATCCGGCATTGGCAACCACGTTGACCCACGGCGCGGGCGTGCGCTGACCGTCGCGCAGCACCGTCACGTATTCCTCGCCGTCGGGCGTGAAGCCACCGAAACCGTTGAAGAACTCGAGCGTCGGCACGTCGGGCGAGGCATCCGTCGAGTCGCGGCGTGAGCGCACGGCGGAAACCGGGGGCGGCGCGGCCGGCGGCTCCTGTTCCAGCCGGTCGAGCTGTTCCGCGAGGCTACCGTGGCGACTGAGCAGCACGGCACCCGTCGCTGCGAGCAAGGCCAGTCGGGTTTCACTCGGGATGATGTCCGAGCGCAGGATGTACACGCCGCCGCGCACGGACTCGCCGTGGATCTTCGTCCGTGACAGGCCGGCACGGGTCAGCGTCTCCAGCGCCGACTGCAGGTCCTGCACGTACGACGACGAACGCTCGTTCAGGAGCACGACATCAACGTTCAGCTGCTTCAGACGCCAGTATTCAAACGCACGCAAAAGCTGCCGCACGATGCCGAGATCGTCCATGTCGTCGATGCGAATGAGCACGATCGGCAGGTCGCCCGAAATGCCATGGGCCCAGAGTGCCGGCTGTCCGCCGTTGCGGCGCCGCAGCACGTCGGACGACGGCCGCAACGCCGGGTCGTTGTAGAGCAGGTGGCCGGCCAGGCGCTGGAAGAGCATTGCCTCTTCCGGGGCGATCCCCAGGTGGTGCAGCTCCACCTGGCCCTGCGTCCAGGCAAGCGTCACGGCGCGGTCGAAAGCCGGCACGTCCCGGTGCTGGTCCACGAGGTCCAGCACTTCCTCACGCGACGGCGCAACCAGCGTCCAGAACGCGACGCGCGCCGTAGCGCCCGGCGCCAGTCGCACGCAGCGCGTGAGACTGAAAATCGGATCGAGCACCGTCCCCGCCTTGCCTGTCGCGGGGGCATTGACTGCAAGTGCGACCGGCGCGCGCACTTGCCGACCACGACCCACGAAGCTCGCGCGATCCGTTTCGAAGCGACCGCTCCCGATGGCATCGCCCTCGACGACCGCAACATGCGCGGCCCAGACGGCCGGCTCCAGCGGTGAGCGACGGCGTCGTGTCGCCAGCAGCGCGCCGATCGATGGCAGGTGTTCGGTCTGCACGAAGAGCTTGGAAAACGCCGGATGCGCCTCGTCGGCAGCGCGCGGGGCCAGCACGACTTCCGCATAGGAAGTGACTTCGATCGTCCGGAAGCGATCACTCATGTTCGAGAGACTGACGCGGCGCACCTCGGCGTCGCACTCCGCTGACACGACCACGTCCAGTGTCGTCGTCAGGTCGCCGTCGCGACGGACGAACTCGGCCCGGTGCTCGCTGAACGTGACCTCGTAGGCGTCAGGTTCAACTCCCGTCGGTTGATATCCAGCGGACCAGACCTCGCCGTCGTCGACGTCGCGCAGGAAGAGGTACGACCCCGAGGCGTCGCAGGTCACGTCGGCCGCCCAGCGCGTGACCGCCAGATCGTGCCACTGGCTGTAACCAGACCCGGCGGCCGTAAGCATCACGGCATAGTGGCCGTTCGACAGCACACGTGTGCGTGGCGTCACGTGGTGCGGCGTATCGATCGTACGAGGCAGCACCGGCATGACGTCGTCGGACCATTCCGACGTTGCGCTCTCCGGGATGCTCGCGACGGGGACCGACACCTCACGCGGCGTCCGTTCCTGCAGCAGCAGTTCGGTTGCCTTGATGCGGGGCTCCGCGTGGAATCGCTTGCGCATCAGTCCGTCGAGCAACGTGTTGGCGAGCGCCACGATCGTCATGCCCTGGTGGTGCGCCATGTAGGCACGCACGATGGCAAACGGCTCACCGGCCTGCAGGCGTCGCGCGGTGTAGTCCAACGCCTCGTAGAAGCCGTACAGGCCCCGCGCATCGATGTGCTCCAGCCTCGCGAAGTTGCGGACGGCCGCGTGCGGCCTGACCATCGCGGCCAACGCGGTCGCGTACGGAGCGACGACGGTGTTCTCGCTGAGCCCGCGTTTCAGGCCGAGTCCAGGCACGCCGAAGCTAGAGTACTGGTAGGTGCGATCGAGGTCGCGCGCGTTGTAGGCCGATTCCGAGATCCCCCAGGGCACGCCGAGTTTCCTGCCGTACGCCTGTTGACGATCGACCACGAGATGACTGGTCTGCTCGAGCAGGCTGCCAGCGGGCGCGCGCATGACGAGCGACGGCATCAGGTATTCGAACATCGAGCCGGACCAGGAGACGAGCGCTGCGCCATGACCGACGCGGACCACGGCACGCCCGAGACGGAACCAGTGCCGCGCGGGAACGTCGCCGTTCGCGATCGCGACGAAGCTCGCCAGTCGCGCCTCGGACGCGAGCAGGTCATAGCAGTTCGAATCGAGGCTGCCCTCGAGGACGCGGTAGCCAATCGAGAGCAGCTTGCGTTCGTGGTCGAAGAGAAAGCCGAAGCCCATCGCCGCAGCCATGCGGCGTGATGTCGCCGCGAGCGCTTCAAGGCGCTGCGTCAATGAATCGGCATTCGCCGTGGGCGCAGGCACCATGTCGCGGCGGTGACTCTCGATCGTGTGGCGCGTGGCATCGACCCACACGGCCGTCTCCGCGCCTCCTCCGTCGCCCCCCTCGCTGGCCAGCTGCGCAACAAGTGCAACGACCGCGTCGACCCGCGTCGCCAGCGCGTCCAGCCTTGCGGAAAGCGGCTCGGGCCCCGACGCCCGGTCCGATAACTCGGTACCGAGTGCGCTGACTGCTGCAACGAGCCGCTCGTCGGCGGTCGTCCCGAGCGAATCGCGGGCCAGCGCCAGCCCGTCGCCGATCCCGGCGAGGACCCGCGCAGCGTCCGCGGTCACCGGCTCTCATTCCGTCGCACGCATTGGCCAGCGTGAGCAGGTGCGCCGCCAGGTTGCCGCTGTCCACCGACGAGACGTAACGTGGCTCGAGTGGCCGCAGGTCTTGCGTGTCGTACCAGTTGAATAAGTGCCCATGGCATTGCTCGAGGCGGCTCATGGTCGCAAGAGTCGATTCGAGCCGCTCGACGGCGTCGACGGTCCCGGCCCAGCCAAGGTCGCGCGCAGAAACGATCGACAGCAGGTACAGTCCGATGTTGGTGGGTGAAGTGCGGTGGGCCAGCACCGGCCACGGCTCCTCCTGGAAATTGTCCGGCGGCAACATGTTGTCCGCGGGCGTGACGAACGTGTCGAAGTAGTGCCAGGCGCGCCGCGCCACCAGGCGCAGTGCACGAGCATCGACGTCCGACACGGGCTGCAATTCGGCGACACGCGACGGCTGGCTTGCCCAGCACGCCATGAGGGGTGACGTCAACCAGAGCAGCAGGAACGGGACCGCGAACAGCGGGCTGACCTGTGCCGCCGCCACGAGCCCGAGCACCGCCATACTGATGACGAGCGCGCCGGCCATCAGGCGGTAGTGACCGGCCACGTCCAGGCGCTTGCTGTTCTGCTCCTGCGCCGTGACCCACTCGAGCAGATTGCGTCGGCTGACGAACAGCCGGTACAGCGTCCGCCCGATGGCATCGCACATCAACCATGCCTGGTGCGCCAGTAACGCCAGCGTCAGCGCCGTCCTGGCCGCTGCCAGCCGGACGTCGGCCGCGACCGCCAGCACATGGCTCCGCAATGCAATGCCGGTGTGACGCGGCACGAGACCGGCCAGCAATGGCGGCAAGTTCGGAATCGCGAGCATTGCGACGACGAATGCAGTCAAGGTCACCGCATATGGCGGCGGAAGGGTCCACGCGATCACGAGGATGAGCACGCTTGCCGGGGCCATGAGTGACCGGCGCAGGTTGTCGAACATCTTCCATCGACCGAGCAGGGGGATGGCACGACGGGACCGATCGATGCCGTCGGGACCACAACCGAAGACCCATGGCAGCAACTGCCAGTCCCCGCGCACCCACCGGTGGGCGCGAGCCGTCGCCGCTGCGTAACGCGCGGGATACTCGTCCACGAGTTCGATGTCCGACGCGAGCCCGGCCCGAGCGAAGATTCCTTCGAACAGGTCGTGGCTCAGCAGGGTGTTTTCGGGAACTCGGCCCGCAAGCGCCGCCTCGAACGCGTCGACATCGTAAATGCCCTTGCCGACATACGACCCCTCGCCGCACAGGTCCTGGTACACGTCGGATACGGCGGACGCATACGGGTCGATGCCGCCGGCGCCGGAAACGAGGCGCTGGTAGCGCGAACCGTCGTAACCAAGCGGCAGCGACGACGCGATTCGTGGCTGCAGCACCGCGTAACCCTCGACGACTCGCCCGCTGTGCTCGTCAAAGCGCGGCGCATTCAGGGGATGCCACATCTTGCCGACCAGCCGGCGCACGGTGTCTCGCGGCAACCGCGTATCGGCATCGAGCGTGACCACATAGCGCACGCCGGCCGGAACGGTGGGCGGCTTGCCGCCGACGGCCAGGAAGCTCGTGTCGATGGCGCCGCGCAGCAGGCGATTCAGTTCGTGCAGCTTGCCGCGCTTGCGCTCCCAACCCATCCAGACGCCCTGCGCTTCGTTCCACAACCGTCGGCGATGCAGGAGCAGGAAGCGATCGCCCGCCGGACCGGGACCGTACTTGAGGTTCAAGCGCCGGATATCCTCGACCGCATGCTCGAGCAGCACCTCGTCCCCTGCGACCTGTTCGCACGCCGCATCGGCCCAGTCCGCAAGCAGCGCGAAGCTGACGTCACCGTCCAGACTCGCCAGGTGGTGAATTTCCAGGTGTTCGACGTGCTCGGCAATCGCCTCGCGAGTCGTAAGGATGACGGGCACGACCACGAGCGTTCGCAGGTCAGCGGGGATTCCCTCCGCGAGTTCCATTTCGGGGAGCGGCCGGGCGGCGAAGCGACTCGTGATGCTGTTATTGGCAACGGCCATCGCGGCGTCCACCGCGAGAACGAGCCCGGACACCCCGAGCACGGCGAGTGTCAGCGCCCCGATGCCGCCGCTCAGCAGCCCCGACAAAGGCCACGCCAGCGTGACCAGTGCGAGCAACGCAACGCCCGCAATGTAGCCGTGTATGCCCATGCGGGCGATGAACCCGGTGAATCTCGCACGCAGCGCCGGCCTATAGTCGAGTCGGTTCTCGAACCCACGGCGTCCACCCGCGATGAGGTAGTAGCCGGGATTGCGCTCGCGCCGGGTGCCACCCGAGCCCGCGACCTGCATCGCGCACTCGGCGATGTCCAGCTCGGTGTGGCGAGATCCGCGCGCCAGCTCCTCGATCGCGTGGCGACAGCGGTTGCGCGTCGAGAAATTCGACTGCGCGTAATCCACTTCTGCGCGCAGCACGGAGTCGACGAGGCTCATGGATTCGAACAGGTCCGCCCAGTCGACCGCGGAGATCGAGCGCATGCTCATGATCACGTTGCGGACGGTCACGCTCGAGGCGCCCTGCCGTTGGTGCTCGTCGCGGACGACCTCATCCGCCGTGGTGCCAGCGGTCGCTAGACGACCCTCGAGCCACGTCAGTGCCGGCGTTGCCTCCGGATCCTGGTCGCGCAACCGCTGCAGCAACTGGACGGCAAAGGTCGTCGACAACTGGACGCCCTCGAGCTCGGGCAGAAACGTTGCCAGCGACTGCGCTTCCCGGCCGCCGGCGCCGAGGAGTCGGTCCGCGATGCGGTCCGCGTGCTGTCGGACAGCGCGTCGGCTGGCAATCAACTCGGCCGCGCGACGCAGGTTTTCGATCAGCACGATCCGCAGGGTGATCGCGATTGCCCACAGTTCACCGATCGTCAGCGGCTGTACCCGTTGATAGGCAATCACGAACTGACGCAGCAGGTGCGTGTCGAAGCGGCTGTCGGTGTGCGCGACGAAGGCCCACGCCAGTCCGAGCACGCGCGGATAGCCCGCCAGCGGACCGTCGGCCAGCTTTGGCAGTTGCCGGTAGTAACCGGGCGGCAAGTCGTCACGGACCTGGCGAATCTGCGCTTCGACGACGTGGTAGTTGTCGACGAGCCATTCGGCAGCCGGCGTAATAGCCCCGCCAGCGGCAATGGATCGGACAATGGCCCGATGGGCGTCGAGGAGCGCCCGGTGGTTGTCGCGCAGGCGCGCGGTCAATGGCCGGACCGCGACCGGCCGCGTCGTGACAGTCTGGGCGGCAGCCAGGCTGGCGGCATGCTGCTCCAGACGCTCGGCACTGAAAATTTCCGCCCGGATGACCTCGGCGAATTCAAAGGCGGATTCACCGTCGGATCCTACGATGTGACTCAGGATAGAACGCATCAACTCGTCGCGTGCGGGATGGACGCGCTGTGGGGCCCAACGGCAACGTGACAAGCCGAAGCGCCGCCTTCGTTCTCCCAGACGGCAATGCCCCGCGCGTCAGCACCGGCGTCGGCGCCGGTCGTCGCCGTCCGACGGCGCACGCTGTCCGACCGGCCGTTCGTCCCGAAGACGAAGTCCCAGAAGGCACTGCTCACACCGTAGCGGCCCCGAGCCGCGATCAGGCTGTGGTGCAATGCATGGTGCCGCTTGATCTGTCGCAGCCAGGCGTTGTCGACGCGCCAGTGATGCGTCGCGTGGTGCACGACTGCGTACACCAGATAGCCCGTGAGCAGGCCGAACGTGAGCGCGCATGCGCGCCAGAGGTCGCTCAGCACCAGCACAGGCAGGAAGACGAGCGCGGCGATCAGCGCGGCACTCATGATCGTCGGCGTGCCGATCAATGCTCGCGGCCGTCGGTGATGCTCGGCATGCCAGGCCTTGAAGGGCTGGATGCCATGCAGTATGAACCGATGCAGCACGTATTCGACGAGCGTCCAGGACACGAGGCCCAGCAACGAGAATGCCAGTAGTTCCGTGCGACGCGCGTACGGCGCGACGACGGCGAGCACCACGGCCAACGCCGCGGAAGCGACGGCATAGAGCACAAAATCAGCGAGATACCCCGCTTTCGCGTGCTCGGTCGTCAACAGTCCCATGCCCCACCTCGGTTCAGCCAGCCAGGGGTCGATGCTTCTCACTCGACCTGACAGTAGACAGTAGGGGTCATGCGGTGTTCAGTCTGTGCGTCAGCGTACCGACGTCCGGCAGCGCAGGCCCCAGGGTGCACTGCTGGAAAACTTACGAGTCGTATGCGCATTCCCATGCAACGTATGCGCAGACATCGCAATCGGGTTGCAGGAATCGCCCTGGTGCTCGCGGGCTTCGTCGATGCAGCCGGCCACGCACGCGGTCGGCCCGTCGGCGTCGTAATCGACGCGAAGGGAGCCTTGCTGGTCGCGGACGACCTCGGGAACACCGTGTGGCGAGTTACCTCCGCCGTGCCAGCGCGTTGAGTCCGCCCATCACGCGCAGCTGGCTACAGCCAATATTGCCAGAGACGGGCGAACCATTCCTCGATGCGCAGGACGAAAGAACGCTTCCGCCACTGCTCGAGGGTAATCTGCTCGGATTGCGCGACGTCGTCCGCGAAGGCCGTACGCATACGGTCGCCGAACTCCGTGCCGAGCACGACCGCATTGACCTCCTGATTGTGCAGGAAGCTGCGCCAGTCGAGGTTGGTCGAGCCCACAGTCGACCAGACGCCGTCGATCACCGCGGTCTTCGAGTGCATCAGCGCGTCGCGGCGTTCGAAGATGATCACGCCATCCTGCAGCATCTGGTCGTAGTAGGAGCGACCTGCATGGAACACCAGCGCCGAGTCAGTGCTGCCCGGCAGCACGAGCTTGACGTCGACGCCGCGCGCGGCCGCCGCCTTCAGTGCGGCCAGCAGCTGCGGGTCGGGCACGAAGTAGGCATTCGTGATCAGAATCTCCGTCTCGGCGCTGGCGATTGCCGAGAGCAGCGTCACGTAGATCAGGCTGAACTCATCGTCGGGCGAACTGCCGATCGCGCGCACGACCTCGTCGCCCTGCCGCTGCAGCGCCGGATAGAAGGCCCGCGGCGCCAACGCCTCGCCCCGCTGCGTGCTCCAGGTTTCCAGGAACAGCTTCTGGAACTCAGCCACGACCGGGCCCTCGATCTGGAGGTCCGTATCCCGCCACGGCTGTTGCCCGTCCGGACGTGTACCCGCTGGCCGGCGGAACGAACCGCCCGAGTACACGCTGCTGATGTTGATGCCACCGAGGAACACGATCTCGCCATCGACGATCAGGAGCTTGCGGTGATCGCGCTGGTTCAAGTCCCAGCCGGTCTTTGCCGTCGCCGGATTGACCGGGTTGTACTCCAGCGTGCGGATACCACTCGCGCGCAGACGCTCAAAGAACTCGACCGGTGTGCCGAGCGTGCCGACGCTGTCGTAGAGCACGTTCACCTGCACTCCCCGGCGCTGCTTTTCGATCAAGGCATCCGCGAAGAGCCGACCGACCTTGTCGTCTTCCAGGATGTAGGTTTCCATGTTGATGTGGTCGCGGGCGGCTTCGATGGCCTTGAACATCGCGCGGTAGGTCTCCGGCCCGTCCTCGAGCAGGCGAACACGGTTCCCGCTGACGAGCGGTGCTCCCGTCACCGCCTGCTCCAGCGCGAGGTGGCGCTGGAAGATATTGGTCTCGTCGGCGCCGCGTTCGAGCTCCGTCATGATCGCGCGGCTGCGAGCTGGCGACAGCGGTCCCTTTGCGCCCTCGACCTGCGTCGGTGAAGTCGCGGGCGTCGTGCCAGGCGCAACGACGGGCAATGCCGCGCAGGCCGAGAGCGGACTCAACAGCAACGCCACGACATGGAACATGCATCGCACGAGGTCATGGTCACGCGCCGCGAGGAGTCCGTCGGTGCGCTCGGGCACATAGGGATTCATGTGCAGCCGCGGCCGATCAGGCGCGATCGGTGCGATACCGAACAGACCGCACCGCCAGACCGGGTACGCTGCTGAACATCGACCACGCTATGCCGTTTCGGGAATTCTCCGTGCGACGGGTGCCGTCGAGTGGAGAACCCAGATGAACAAGTCATTGATTACCGGACTGATCGTTGGTGGCGTAGCGGTCACCGCGGCCGGCGCCTTCGCCGGGTACCAGGCGATGGACCAGCGCAATTCCGCCGAAGTGCTCAACGTCGAGCCGCTGACCCGCACGGTCAAGACACCGCGCCAGGTCTGCTCCGACCAGGTGGTGACTCACCAGGCACCCGTCAAGGATTCCAAGCGCGTCACGGGCGCAATCATCGGTGCCGTCGCGGGTGGCGTGCTCGGCAACCAGATCGGGCACGGCGACGGCCAGACGGTGGCCACAGTCGCGGGCGCAGCCGCTGGCGGATATGCGGGCAGCAAAGTCCAGAAGCACCTGCAGGACGGCAATACGACGCAGACGGTCGAGCAGCGCTGCCGCACCGTCTACGACTCGGCCGAAAAGCCCAATGGATACGAAGTGCGCTATCGCATCGGCGACAACGAAGGCACGGTGCGAATGGACCATGCCCCGGGTCGCACGATTCCCGTCAAAGACGGCAGGCTGGTGTTGACCGACCTGAACGATCGCGACTGATCGCCGTGTCAATCGAACGTTGTCCAAAGGAGAAGTGAAATGTTGTGGACCATTGCAGTCGTACTGGCCGTCCTGTGGCTGCTGGGGCTCGTCAGCTCCTACACCATGGGCGGGTTCATCCACATCCTCCTGGTCCTCGCGATCATCGTGGTCCTGATCAACGTGATCCAGGGTCGACGCGCATAGCACCTGGCGGAACATTGCACCTGGAGAGAACATGAACGCCTTCAAGATCGCAGCTTTGGCCTTGATCGTGGCCGGTGTCCTCGGGCTCGCCTACGGCAGCTTCAGTTACACGAAGCAGACCCACGACGTCAAAATGGGGCCGATTGAAATGTCGGTGAAGGAAAAGGAGACGGTAAACGTCCCGGTCTGGGCGGGCGTGGGTGCGATCGCGATCGGGGCGGCGCTGTTGCTGCTCGGCGGTCGCAAGCCCTAGTCGAGTTTCTCCACGACGACCCGTCCGTCAGCATTGACGTACACCCGGTAGCGATTGCCGTCCTGGCACGAGGCGATGTAATCGTCCTCACCCGCCTGGGTTGCACTGACGACCTTCCCGCAGGGCAGGCCCTGCAGAGCGATCACGGCCGTCAGATCCCTGACGACCGGGACTTCGCTGGATGTCGCTTCCTCCGCGATCACATTGCCCGCGCACATTGCATTCATCACGCACCCGAGGGCGAGTGTCCGTACGTATGTCTTCACGGCGTTGCTCCTGCCATGCGATTGAACTCGTCGAATTTTCGTGGATCCTCGAGGATGCTCCAGATCGCCGCGCGGGACTTGACGATGTCACGCGCCAGCGGCGGGTCGCTGTCCTGCAGCAGCGAAAGCACCTTCAGCAGCAGCATGTCGAAGCTGCGCCGCAACTCCGCAATCGTCGTCGTGCCTTGCCGCTTGTGGTACGCGCGAGCCTGGTCGAGCAGGTCGTCGACCTGGTTCTTGAGCGAGAGTTTGGTCATCACCCCTATGGCCTTGGTCTGTCGCAGCCTGGTCCCGAGGGAACCGAGGTCCAGTGGCGCTGCGATCGGTCGCGGGGCTGGCAGGATCGGCTCAACCTTCGGCACCTGCTGCGGAGCAGGCGTGGGTGCCGTCTTGATGACAGCAGGCGGCCTGATCGGTGCTGGCTTGCTGTCCTGTACCACGGACGGCGCGGGCCTCGGGGCTGCGGCCGTGGCGCCACCGGAGATTTCCGCCTGGGGCGAGGGCACATCGACGACGGCCACCTGCGCGGCAGGCGGGGCGGTCGCGACGACGGGCTCCTTCGTCGGTTCGTGCCTGACGCAGACACAACCGCTCGCGAGGATCCCGAGCAGTGCAATGACAATGCTCACGGCCAGGGGCTGCGCTGCGCGCTCGGTCATCGGACTCTCCGGCTTCGCAAGGAAGGATCCGACAGGCCCCAGAAATAGCGCCCCGCAATTCGCTGGCGAACCCGGGGCGCTGCAGATTCAGGCCTGTCTCAGGCGCGAATCAATCCTGATCTCGTTCTACGAGAACCAGGAGTCATCGGCCTTCTTCTCCCAGGCGACGAGCTGCTTCTCGGCCTCATCCTTGGCGACGCCGTAGCGCTCCTGGATCTTGCCGGCCATTACATCCCGGCGGCCGGCGATGACGTCGAGGTCGTCATCCGTCAGCTTGCCCCATTGTACCTTGGCCCTGCCCGTCACTTGCTTCCAGTTACCTTCGATGCGATCCCAATTCATAGGTTTCTCCTTTCGGTAGTGGGAGGGGTCATCACCCGCTCGAGCCAAGCGCTCAGGGCTCCGGTGCGGACGGTGATCTCGTTCTTGACGGACTTCACGCCGTCGACCTTGCGAACGTCACATGCCCAGACTAGGGCTTTCGCCGCGGCGGGTCGGTGCGGTGCCGAACCAAGCGGCAGGGCGCAGGATTCGTTCACGAGCGGACGACTCGTGTTGCTGGTGCCCGGGGGTTCCGCGGCGCCACTTCCGTCGGCGCGGTGAGTTACGTCGAAGTCGTCGAGCAGTCGCGCACTGCCCCGGCGCGGTCCGGTCCGTGCGTGCTCCACCGAACAGACCGCGATTCGTCACCTGGTCATGCTGATCCCATCGGGATGACCCCACAGCACACGTGACCGACTGGATCCGACATGTCAACGTTGAAGCGGGTATCGGCAGACAACCTGTTGCTGGCGCGCCTGCCCGACCGGGACCGCCGCCACCTGCTGGCACGCTGCACGCCCGTCGAACTCGTGCTGGCCGACGTGCTGTATGAAGCAGGCGCGCGAATTCGCCACGTCTACTTCCCCACGGGCGGTTTCGTCTCACTGGTCACGCCGATCAGCGGCCACGATCGACTCGAAGTCGGCCTGGTCGGCAACGAAGGCTTGCTGGGCACATCGATCGTTCTCGGAGTTGACACCTCTCCCACGCTTGCGCTGGTACAGGGCGCGGGCCCGGCCTTGAAAATGGAGGTCGATCCGTTTCGCCGCGAACTCAAGCACAGCCCCGCGTTGCAGCGGGAACTCAAGCTCTATATTCACGTCGTGATGTGCCAGCTGGCCCAGACCGCGGCCTGCACCCGATTCCATGTCGTCGAGGCGCGACTTGCGCGCTGGCTGCTGATGACCATGGATCGCGCGCACTCTGCCGGCTTCCACGTGACGCACGAATTCCTGGCCTACATCCTTGGCGTGCGCCGTGCCGGCGTGACCCGGGCGGCCAGTGCCCTGCAGCAACGCAAGCTCATTCGATACCGACGTGGCGACATCACGATCATCGATCGCCGTGGCCTGGAGCGCGCGTCCTGCGTGTGCTACGCGGCCGACCTGGAAACCTACGCGAGCATCATGGATTGACGGGCGCCGGAGTGGAATCCTGCGCGACACCTTGCGTACGGTAAGGTACGAACCGGTGCCGACGGGTGTATGCTGAGAACAGCCCCAAGCCGTGGATGGCCGCCATGCCGGAGCCCACCGCCACGCCCAGTCCGCAGTCCCCGCAGCAGAATCACTTGCTCGCGGCGCTGTTGCCGGACGAGCGCGAACGCCTCTACCCACACCTGCGTCTCGTCTCGATGCCGCTCGGCAAGGTGCTGTACGAGTCCGGCGACGCGCTGGAGTACGTCTACTTCCCGACCAACTCGATCGTGTCCCTGCTTTACGTGCTGGAAAGCGGCGCCTCGGCGGAGATTGCGGTCGTCGGCAATGAAGGCCTCATCGGCATCGCCCTGTTCATGGGCGGCGATACCACTCCGAGCCGCGCGATCGTCCAGAGCGCCGGCCACGCCTACCGGCTGGCCGGCCACCGCCTCAAGGATGAGTTCCACCGCAGTGGCGGACTGCAACTCCTGCTGTTGCGCTACACCCAGGCGCTTATCACGCAGATGGCACAGACCGCCGTATGCAACCGGCACCATTCCGTGGACCAGCAACTGTGCCGCTGGCTGTTGCTGTCGCTCGATCGCCTGACGTCCAACAAGCTGGTCATGACGCAGGAACTCATCGCCAACATGCTAGGCGTACGCCGCGAGGGCGTGACCGATGCCGCGGGCAAGCTGCAGAAGCTGGGCGTCATCAGCTATGGCCGCGGCCGGATCACGGTGCTCGACCGGCCGAAGCTCGAAGTGCTGTGTTGCGAATGCTATTCGGTCGTCAAGAAGGAATCGGATAGAATCGAGGCCCTGACCGGGTATCGCGGCTCCTGACCCGGGCGATCGGCGCATCCGGCCTCTCAATCAGCGCCGCTGACGACCAGCCCACATCCGTTTTCTTTGTTCGCCGGCGTACAGACGGCGATCTCGTCCGCAGTCGACACTTCCGCCGCCATGTCTGCTTGCGCGCCCCGGGAGAGTTACATGAGTTTCCGAATTGCCTGTGCAACGGCCATCGCCGCGGTTGTGCTCATGGTGCTGCCGGTCGCCTCCGCCGCGCCTGACGCTCCCGTCGGGCCCAGCGAGGTGCCGGCGGACTTGCCATCGACCCTGTTCCACCGTGCCGACGTGCGCCCGGTTGCGGGACCACCAACGCGGCAGCTGCTGGAAGAAAGTGATCGCCAGCTGCAGTCGCTGGCATTCGTCGGGCCGGTGGCGATCATCCTGATCCTGACTGCGCTCGGGGTTACGATCACCTTCCGCTCGTGGCACGAGGACGTCCGTCGGCAGCGCGACCAGTTTCGCCAATGGCGCCACGGCGCATCGGCCCATGCGGGCAAGGCTTGACCGACACCATGGCTGACAACACGATTGGTCCGGCGACAAGCGACGATTCCAATGACCGAGTCACAGCGCGCAGCGCGACCTCCGTTTCGTGGGATCCACATGAGGTCTGGCTGAACCGCGTCAAACGGCCACGTGAGCTGGCCGCGCGCCTTGGCGCGGGCAGTCCCGTGCAGGTCGTCAATGCATGTGCAACCCGCCGTTGAGCGAGAAGTCCGCACCCGTCGCATAACCTGCATCCTCTGAGGCCAGCCACGCGATGATCGACGCGATCTCCGACGGCTTGCCCAGGCGGCCCACCGGCACGGTCGAGACGATCTTTTCGAGAATTTCGGGCTTCACGCCCCGCATCATGTCGGTCTCGATGTAGCCGGGGGAGACGGTATTGACGGTCACACCCTTCGCGGCGACCTCCTGCGCGAGGGCCATCGTGAACCCATGGATACCTGCCTTCGCGGTCGAGTAGTTGGTCTGGCCGAACTGGCCCTTCTGCCCGTTCACGGACGAGATGCTGATTACTCGACCCCAGCCGCGGTCGATCATGCCGTCGATGACCTGCTTGGTGACGTGGAAGAGGCTGTTGAGGTTCGTCTCGATGACGACGTGCCACTTCTCGTTCGACATCTTGCGGAAGGCGGAATCGCGCGCGATGCCTGCGTTGTTGACCAGGATATCGATCTCGCCGATCTCCGCGCGCACCTTCGCGAACGCGGCCTGTGTCGAATCCCAGTCGGAGACGTTGCCTTCCGAGGCGTGGATCTCGAAGCCGCGTTCTTTCATCTCCGCGAGCCAGCGTTGCTTGCGCGGCGACCCGGGCCCGCAGCCTGCGACCACGATGTGGCCGTCACGGTAGAGTCTTTCGCAGATGGCCGTGCCGATGCCACCCATGCCGCCGGTGACATAGGCGATGCGCTTGCGCTGTTCCATTCGGTTGTCTTCCCCGCTGCCGTGGACGATGTGTCGCCGCGGCGTGTTGCGCCCCGGTCCGGGAAAGGTAGCGAAACCCGCGGCTCCTGTCGTTAGACCAACGTCCAAGCGACCGGCGCGACGGTCGAAATCCTTGAAAAGGGCCCGTCGGCTTGGTTTCATGGCCTGCGGGGTCCGGTGAACCCGCGCTCGACCAAGGAGACGGGATGCAGCCCTCGACCGGCATTGTGCGATTTCTCGGAGCGATGCTGTCGCTGGTCCTGCTGATCGCAGCACCCGCATCGGCGCGCGCTGCCGGCACCTATCCGGAGCTGCTCGAACTGTTCCGCGAATGGCAGGCGTTCGAACGGCCGCCGATGCGCGACGGCGCGCCCGACTACACCGCGCCCACGCTGGTGCGAAGGCAGGCCGAACTGCGCGTTTACCAGTCGCGACTCGCAGCGCTCGATCCGACCGCCTGGCCGCAGGAACAGCGCATCGACTACGAACTCGTGCGCGCGCAGATGAACGGCCTCGATTTCGATCTGCGCGTACTGCAGCCCTGGGCGCGCGACCCGGCTTACTACCAGACGGTCTGGACGGAGATGAGCGACACACCCGAACACGAGGGGCCCGCGCACCACGGCCTGGTCGAGCTCTGGACCTATTCGTTTCCATTGTCGCGCGCCGACGAGCAGAAGCTGGCCCGCGAACTGCAGGTCGTGCCGCCGTTGCTCGCGCAGGCGCGCGGCAACCTCACCGGCAACGCCCGCGACCTCTGGCTCACGGGCATTGGCACGATGCAGTGGCAGGTCGAGAGCCTGGATGAACTCGCCGGCAGGACGAAGTCCTCGGGACCCGAGCTGCGTCGCGCGATCGCGGCCGCCAGGTCGGCGACCACGGAGTTCGTCACCTGGCTCCAGGCGCAGGCGCCGTCGAAGAACGGCCCGTCGGGTGTCGGCAAGGAAGCCTACGACTGGAACCTGCGCCACGTGCACCTCGTGCCGCTGACGTGGGACGACGAAGTGATGCTGCTCAAGCGTGAACTCTCCCGTGCGCACGCATCGTTGCGCTTCGAGGAGCAGCGCAATCGCGGACTGCCGCAGCTGACGGCAGCGTCGAGCCCGGAGGAATGGGACCGGCGCGCGAACGCGGCCGTGACCAGGTACATGGCATGGCTCAAGTCGCAGGACATCTTTGCCGTAGACGACTACCTCGATCCGGCGCTGCGCTCGCACATCGGGCCCTATGCGCCGCCGGAAACGCGCAACTTTTTCGGCATCGCGAGCCACTATGAACCGATCACGCTGTTCGCGCATTTCCAGCACTGGTTCGACCACGCCTGGCTCAAGAACGCGCCGAACCCGAGCCCGATCCGCCGTGAAGCGTGGCTGAACAACGTCTGGGACACGCGCGCCGAGGGCACGGCGACCGCAATGGAGGAGCTCATCCTGCATGCGGGCTACTACGACGACAATCCGCGCGCGCGCGAAATCGTGTGGATCATGCTGGCGCAACGCTGCGCCCGGGGACTGGCGTCGCTGTACGCTCAGGCCAACCTGTTCGACCTGCAGCAGGCGAAAGCCTTCCAGGTGGAATGGACGCCGCGCGGTTGGATGCGACCAGACCTCGACCTGCTCGGCTTCGAGCAGCAGCTCTACCTGCGGCAGCCGGGCTACGGCACGAGTTACGTGACCGGCAAGTACCTGGTCGACAATCTCATCAAGAGCCGCTCCCACCAGCTCGGCGACGCCTTCACGCTGCGCCGCTTCTTCGACGAGTTCAATGCCGCCGGGATGATGCCGGTCTCGCTGATTCACTGGCAGCTGACTGGCGATCCCACCCTGGTGCCCGCACCGCCCGACTCGCGCTAACCGGCCTCGACGAACACGCGCAGTTCCACGCCGCGTTCGCTCCAGACCGTTGCGGCATCCCCGAGAATCGATAGCGCGGTGTCCAGCGCCTCCGGCAATGCGGCCCGCAGGTCCGCAACCCGGCGCAGCACGATGACGTAGCCCTGGGCGCGTGGCTGCCAACCCAGGTCAACGAGGCAATCGAACCAGGCGTCCCAGTTCTGGCCGAACCAGTCGGGAAACGCGAGTGCGCTCGCCGTGCGCTCGAGCAGCCCCGCCTTGTCGACGCAGCCCCCAAGGTCCACGACGAAGCAGGGTCGCTGCAGCGATTGCGCGAGCAGCTCGATGCCCCGCACGGTGTCGTCGCTCAAGACGGCGGAACGCACGAACTCGCTCATGGGCGCGCGACCTCGATCTGCCGAAAACTACGGTAGTGATCGTCCGTGTAATAGAACTCTGTCGGCGGCTCGCCACCGCTCACGATGCGGCGTGCGCCCCGGTCACGGGAGCCGGGCGTCTGCACCGTGTACTCGCGGTAGTAACCGCGCGGTCGGTCCGGCAAGCGGCCTTCGCGATTCTGGAACACGGCGCCGTCGCGGTCGTATGGAAACGGGCCGTCGGCCCTGATCAGCTGCAGCGTGTAGACAGCCTCGGGCGGCAGTCCTGCCAAGCGCGGCTGCCCCGTGGTCGAATCGCCGCTCGCCGCGACATCGGGGTGGACACCCGGCACGCGCGCACTCTCACGCGACAGCCAGCCGCTCGCGGCGGCCACGGCGAGCCCGACCAGCAGTGCAATACGGATCCAGCGCATGACGCGCGCAGGTTACCTCGCCGCTCCTGCCGTCGGAAGCATCACTTGCGCATGAGCGTGCTCTTGCCGAACAGCGAACCGATGAGGTCCACCGCGACCTCGGCCGTGCGGTTGCGGACGTCAAAGGCCGGATTCAGCTCGACGATGTCCAGCGAGGCGAGCCTGCCCGTGTCTGCCACCATTTCCATGCAGAGCTGGGCTTCGCGATACGTCGGCCCGCCGGCGACGGTCGTGCCGACGCCTGGCGCGATGCCGGGGTCGAGGAAGTCCACGTCGAGACTCACGTGCAGGTGAGTGTTCCCGTCCACGCCCAGCAGCGCCTGCTCGAGCGTGTGGCGAATGCCCATCTCGTCGATGTAACGCATGTCGAACACTTCGATGCCCGCCTGGTGCACGAAGCGCTTCTCGCCGGCGTCGACGCTGCGGATGCCGATCTGCCGCAGCTGCGACGGATCGATCGCGGGTGTGTGTCCGCCGAGCGTCACGAGTTCGGCGGGGCCGTGACCGCACAGGCAGGCGACCGGCATGCCGTGGACGTTGCCGCTTGGCGTGAGCACGCTGGTATTGAAATCGGCGTGCGCATCGAACCAGAGCACCCGCAGCTGACGGCCGGTCGCCCGGCAGTGCCTCGCGGCCGCGCTGATCGAACCGATGGCGAGGCTGTGATCCCCACCGAGCAGGATCGGCAGCCGTGCTCCGGCCAGTTCGGCGAGCACGGCCTCGTGCACCAGCTGATTCCAGGCCGTGACTTCGCGCAGATGCCTGTAACCGCCATCCGGCGGCAACCATGGATTCGGCGGACCGCTCAGGTTGCCGCGGTCGAGCACCTCCAGGCCCTGGGCCTCGAGGACTGCCTGCAGTTGCGCCACACGCAGTGCTTCGGGCCCCATCGAGGCTCCACGCGCGCCGGCACCGACATCCGTCGGTGCACCGATCAAGGCGAGTGTCCCGCCATCCATCGCGCAGCCTCAGGCCGTCTTGCGCCGACGCGAACGGGCGGCACCCTGCCCCGCGAGCGTGCCGCCGTACAGGTCCTTCGGGTCGTCGAGCAACGGCACGAGGTCGAGATCGCGGCGGCCGAGTCGCTGCTGCGAGATGAGCCCGTGCAGGAAACGCAGCGACGAGTAGTCTTCCAGCGCGAAGCCGACAGAATCGAACAGCGTGACGTCGCGATCCGTGCGGCGCGCGACCGCTTCGCCGCGCAGGACGGCGGCGAGTTCGATCACCGGGTAGTCCGGCGGCATCTGCTGGACCTCGCCCTCGATCCGCGACTGCGGCTCGAACTCGACCACCACGCGCATGTCCGGCATGCGCAGGATGTCCGGGTGTAACTCGGTCTTGCCCGGGCAATCACCGCCGACGCCGTTGATGTGCATGCCGGGCCGGATCATGGGCGGCGTGAGGATCACGGCGTTGCGCTTGTCGGCCGTCACCGTCGTGACGATGTCGGCGCCCCGGCAGGCGTCGGCCGCTGAATCCGCGCGCGTCACGCGCAAGTCCGCCAGCTCCGGCATTGCCGCGAGGTTGCGCATGAGCTTGGCGGTCGCCTGCGCGTCGACGTCGAATACGCGCAGCTCGCGGATGCCGCACAGGCGATGGAAAGCGATTGCCTGGAACTCGCTCTGCGCGCCGTTGCCGATCAGCGCCATCACGCGGCAGTCCGGTCGCGCGAGTTTCTGAGCGGCCAGGGCCGAAGTCGCCGCTGTGCGCAGCGCCGTCGTGACGGTGAGTTCCGACAGCAGCAGCGGGTATCCCGTGTCGACGTCGGCGAGGACGCCGAATGCGGTGACGGTCAGCAGACCCTCGGCCGTGTTCTTGGGATGGCCGTTGACGTACTTGAACGAGTAGAGCTTGCCGTCGGTCGCCGGCATCAGCTCGATCACGCCTACGGGCGAGTGGCTGGCAAGCCGCGGGGATTTCTCGAACTCCGGCCAGCGCCGATAGTCGGCTTCGATTTCCGCGGCCAGCCGCGCGATGAACTCCGCCGGTCCGAGCGCGCGCACGATGCGCTGGATGTCGCTGACGCCGATGTAGTCGACCATGACCTGTTCCCCTGCAAGGGCCTGCCGCTGCTAGTGACGGGGCCCGACCGAGCCATGATCCGGGACCTCAGGGCCAACAGGAAGCCAGCAAAGCAACCTATCTGCATTGTAAATCGATCACATAGTCAGCCATACTGATCATATCGTCAGAATTGAGCACACCTCCCATGGATGACCTCGACCGCCAACTGGTCGCCCTGCTGCGCGGCAATGCCCGTCTGCCGGCCGCGACGATTGCGCGATCCCTGCGCGTCGCGCGCGGGACGGTGCAGAACCGCATCGCGAAGCTGGAGCGGGACGGCGTCATTGCCGGTTACACCGTGCGGCTTGCCACGCCCGACGAGGGACGGCGCATCACGGCGCTCATGCTGATCGCGGTCGAAGGCAACAACGTGGAAAAGGTGCTGCGCTCGCTGCGCGGGGACGCGGCCGTCGCGATGCTGCACACGACGAATGGCCGCTGGGACATCATCGCCGAACTGCACGCGGACACGCTCGAGGAATTCGACCGCGTGCTGAGCCGGATCCGTCGCATCGAAGGCGTCGCCAACTCCGAGACCAACCTGCTGCTCTCGACGCACAAGTACTGACCAGCCCGGCTGTATCATCTGGCCCCTGGACCGCGAGGCAGACCCCATGTACGAGCTCTTCATCGGCAACAAGAATTACTCCTCGTGGTCACTGCGGCCCTGGGTGCTGCTGCAGCAGCGCGGCATTGCATTCCGGGAGCACATGCAGCCGTTCCGTCACGGCTCGAACTGGGAGGCCTTTCGCGCGTTTTCACCTTCGGGCAAGGTGCCCTGCCTGCGCGACGGCGACACCGTCGTGTGGGACTCGCTAGGCATCGCCGAATTTCTTGCGGAACGTCACCCGGGGCTCTGGCCGACCGGGTCGGCGGGCCGCACCTGGGCACGCTGTGCGGCGGCGGAAATGCACTCGGGCTTCAGCGCGCTGCGCCAGGTCTGCACGATGAACGTCGGGTTGCGCGTGCGCCTGCATGCGCACTCGCCGGCACTGCAGGCCGACATCCGCCGCATCGACGAGTTGTGGAGCGAAGGCCTGACTCGCTTCGGCGGCCCGTATCTCGCGGGCGCCGAATTCACGATCGTCGACGCCTTTTATTGCCCGGTGGCCTATCGCGTCCGGACGTACGGCATCCAGCTGAGCGATACGGCGGCCCGGTACGCCACGCGCCTCCTGGAACTGCCCTCGATGCGCGCATGGGAAGCCGCGGCGTTGCGGGAGACGTTCCGCGAGACGGACCACGAAGCCGAAGTGCTGCAGGCCGGCACGATCATCGCCGACTACCGCGTGCCGGCGGACGCGGGATGAGCGACCGCGTCGAGGCACTCGAGTTCAAGATGGCGCACCTGGAGCGGGCGCTGCAGGAACTGAGCGACGTTCTCTACCGGCAGCAGCGCGAACTTGATGCGCTGCGCGACCGCAACCAGCAGCTCGTCGAACAGCTGCAACAGCTCGAAGAGCGCGGCGGCGACCCGAACAGGGTCGAGATTCCGCCGCACTACTGAGCGGCGCCGCGATGCTGGGCGGGGCCAGGACCGGCTGGGTCATCTATGCGGCGGCATTGACCTTCGGCGTGCTGGCCGGCGAGGCCGCCAACGTGTCGCGAAGCGGCGAGGTTGGCGCATTGACGCTGGCCAACTGGATCCTGAGCGCTGCGCTGCTCACGGCCTTGTGGGGCTACGCGCTGCAGCGGCGGATCGGCAACGAAAAGTACTGGCGGATCGTGTTCTGGCTCGTGCTGGTCGCCAACGCAGTGATGCTCGTGCCCGTGCTGCTTGTCGGCGGCGAAATCGCCCTCTTCACCGGGGCGTTGACGCTGCTGATCGTGCCCGCCTACGTGGCGGCCTACTTCTACGCCTATCGCAGCCCTGCGCTCTGGAGGCCCGCCCCGTGATCAAGCTGTACCACTCGCCCCGTTCACGCTCGGTGCGCGTCCGCTGGCTGCTGGAGGAACTCGGCCTGCCGTACGAACTGGTCCAGCGCGCCTACAAGCCGCCTGTGCTGCCTTTCGCGCAGGATGCGCCAATGGGCAAGTTCCCGGCGCTCGAGGATGGACCGATCGTCATGATCGAGTCGGGCGCCATCGTCGAGTATCTGCTCGAGCAATATGGCGCAGGCCGCCTAGGTCCGCGCGCGGGCGAGCCCGGTCGCGCGGCGTTCCTGCAATGGCTGCACTTCGCGGAAGCGACGCTACTGCCGCCAGTCCTCGAGGTCCTGCGGCACACCCTGCTCAAGCCCGAGGCCGAGCGCATTGCCGCGGTCGTCACGGACGGCCGGGCCCGCACCGGCCGCACGCTGGACGTGCTCGAGGGCGAGCTCGGCGACAAGAGCTACCTGCTTGGCGACGAGTTCACGGCGGCCGACATCATGATGGCCTATGGCCTGCAGTGGGCGCAGCAGTTCGGCCTGCTGGATTCACGGCCAAAGCTCGCGGCGTACCTGCAGCGTCTGCTGGCAAGGCCCGCGGCAGTACGCGCCGCGGAAGTCAGTGCTGACTGGTGATCCGCAACTGCGGCAGCCCCCGACTCATCCCTGTTCGACGGTGAGCAGATCGCCCACCGCGAGTGCTCCTGCGCGCTCGACGATCGCGTTCTGGCCGAACGTGACGCCGCGCAGCTCCGCGTCCCAGCGGTAGGTCCTGAGAGTCCGCAGCGGCTCGTCGCCCTGGGGCACGGCAGTCTGCTGGTCCGTCGTGGTGATGATGCAGCGCGTGCAGGGCTTCACCAGGCGAAGTTTCACGCCGGCGCTCTCGAGCGCGCGGATCGAATCCTCGGCGTAGGGAGCGCACCCGTCGAGCAGCACGTTCGGGCGGAAGCGATCAAGCGGCAGCGCCGCTGGCAGGCGCGCATTCAAGTCGTCGAGCGAGGCACGCGACAGCACCAGCACGGGATACCCGTCGGAAAACGCACTCTGTCCAGCGAGCCCCTGCGACCACGCCGGATCGGTCGGCCGCGGCCGCGCGTCATCGAAGCGCACCAGCCGCACGTCGCGGCCGAGATGTTCGCCGAACCAGCTGGCCGCTGCGTCGCCTTCGTCGCTCGCGAGCACTTTATCGCGCCAGACTGTCACTTCCACGGCGTCGCCCGGCATTCCTGCCAGCGGCACCTCAAGCGTCGGCCGGCCTGGAGCAGACAATGCCAGGCAATCAATCCCGATCGCCGGCGCGACGAGTGCCAGGCGAGGCGTTTCCCGCTGCGTGAGAAAGCGCCCGTCCGGCGAGACCACCATCCACTCCCGATCGTACTGCAGACCACGCGGAGTGAGCTGCGCGCGCTGCAGTGCGATGCCGCGGCAGGACTTGACGGGATAGACGAGCAGCGACGCGATCCTGATCACGCCGGGAGCTTAGCCTGCACCCGCGCCCGGCGCGAGGACTCCCGCGCTGGCGGGAAAGGCCCGGCTGTCAGCTGGCCAATGGCAGCGGAACGGGACGCCCGACCTGGTAGCCCTGCACGAAATCGACGCCCATGCGGCGGGCCGAGTCGAGCGCGCTCAGGTCCTCGACCTGCTCGGCGATCACCTGGAAGTTGAGCGACCGCGCAAGCTTGATCATCGCGGTCACCATCGCCTGGTTCACGTTGTCAGAGGCGAGGTTGCGAATGAAGGAGCCGTCGATCTTCAGGTAATCGAGCGGCAGGTTCTTGAGGTTGGCGAAGGAACTGAGGCCGCGACCGAAGTCGTCGAGCGCGAAGCGACAGCCCATGCCGTGCAGCACCTCGATGAAGCGACGGGCGTGCTCGATGTTGGTGATCACCGAGTTCTCGGTGACTTCGAAGCAGACGCGGTCGGGCGCGACGCCCGTGCGGTCGAGGCAGTCGACGACGAATTCGAGGAAGGCCCCGTCGCCGAGGGTCTGGCCAGAGAGGTTGATGCACAGGCTGCGGTCTGCCGCGAGGCGCACGGCGCCGCGGCCGAGCGCCGTGAGCGCGGTCTGCACGACCCAGCGGTCGACGTGCGGCATGAGGCGGTAGCGCTCGGCTGCGCGCATGAACTCGGACGGCGGGATCGACACGCCGTTGTCGTCCTTGAGGCGCAACAGGATCTCGAGTCCCGGCCCGCCTTCCTGTGGCTGCATCGAGGCGTGCACGATCGGCTGCGCGTGCAGCTCGAACCGGTTCTCCTTGAGCGCCGACTGCAGCAGCTGCAGCCAGAGAATCTCGCCGCGCTGGCGTGCCGCGGCTTCGTCGCGTGCCGAGTACACGTGCACGTGTCCGCCCTGGTTTTTCGCGACATAGCACGCCGAGTCCGCGGCGTGCAGCAGGTCTTCGAGCGACGAGCTCTCCGCGGTGACCTCCACCAGGCCGACGCTCACGCCGATGCTGAAGATCTTGTCCTTCCAGACGAAACGGTGATCGTTGACCGCGCGCACGACGTCGTCGGCGATCTGCCGCGCCTTTTCGAGCGGGCAGCCCGACAGCAGGACGCCGAACTCGTCGCCGCCCAGGCGACCGACGGTGTCCGAGTCGCGGACGGCATCCTTGATGAGTGCCGCGACCTCGCGCAGCATGCTGTCGCCGGCCACGTGCCCGCATTCGTCGTTGACCGACTTGAAGCGATCGAGGTCGAGATAGCACAGCACGTGCCGTGCGCCGCCAGGCGTCGCCTCGAGCGCTTCCTCGAGACGGCGCTCGAACTCGCGGCGGTTCACCAGGCCGGTAAGGGCGTCGTGACTCGCCTGGTACGACATCGTGCGCGTGAGACCACGCAGGTCGCTCACGTCGCGCAGCGCGATCACGGTGCCGTCAACCCTTCCCTTGGCATCTCGCAGTGGCGAAACCGTGACCTCGATCGAGCGTTCGCCGTTGCTCTCGGCCGACACCAGCATGCCGCGGCGGCCGAGGTTGACGCGCGTGCCCGTCGCGAGGCTCTGCCGCACGGGATCGCTGAGCGCCTTGCGGTCCCCTTCGTCGACGAGTTCGATGACGTCGCCCAGCGTCCGCCCGAGGATCTCGGCGGCAGGTTTGCCCATCAGCTGCTCGCCGGCCGAGTTGATGTAGACGATGCGGCCTTCGACGTCTGTCGTCAGGACGCTCTCCGCCAGCGAGTCGAGCGCCTCCCAGGCGGCCGCGTGACTGCGGGGCGCCGCAGCCTGCGCCTGCTGCGGCGCCATCTCGACACCGGTGACCATGACGGCGGGGCGGGCATCCAGGGTGGTGCGCGCGAAGCTGAGTTCGAGACGGTGCACCCGGCCTTCCGGGTCCGGCTGCAGCTCGACCTCGAGCCGCGCGGGCGCAGGCTCGCCCGCGGCGTGCCGGCGCAGGTACTCGGTGACGAGTTCCGCATAGTCGGCATGGACGAGGTCCGCCAGTCGGCGTCCGCCGAGCCTGCCCGGATTCGCTACGCCGCAGAGCGCGGCGAAGCGCGCGTTCGCGAGCAGGATGCCGTCGCGCTCGAGCAGCATCGCATCGTGCATTGATTCGAGCAGGCGACGGTAAAGGGTCTCACGCTCCTCCCGCGCGGTGCTCTCGACCTGCAGCCGCTGCATCAGGCGATCGATGCCTTCGGCAATCTCGCCGGCACTGCCTTCGCCCGCGTGGGGCGTGAGTCGCTCGGCCAGGTCGCCGCTGTCGGCGACGGCCTGCACCCGCTCGCCGAGTTCGCGCAGGCGGCTGAGTTCCCGCGCACGCTGCAGCAGCGCCACGGCCAACATGGCCGCTACGGCACCCAGCAGGATCAGCGCGAGCATCAAGGTGTCATTCTCCGGACTGGCCATGTCCCCGCGGGCCGCGGGCACTCGCGTCCCAGCGAGGTTTGTAGTTGTTTTCGTCCACGCCCAAGCCTTGCCGTCGCAGCATATAGGAACGGGTCGCGCGCGCCCGCGGGATTCACCATAATCCGCAGGCAGATTGCCTTGTCGCGGCGGCGCGCAGACCTTAACCTTCGCGCCGGCCGCGCGCGCGGATCCCCGTTGTTCACGCCTGGAATTACCCGTATGTTCGACGTCCAGTTCGCCCGCCGCCAGATGATCGAGCAACAGGTGCGCGCGTGGGAAGTCCTCGACCTCAAGGTGCTCGACGCCCTGCAACAGGTGCCGCGCGAGGAATACGTCCCAGCCGCGTTTCGCGAGATCGCCTTCGCCGACACCGGCGTGCCGCTCGGCCACGGCCAGTCGATGCTGCCGCCGAAGCTGGAAGGCCGCATCCTCCAGGCGCTCGAGATCCAGCCGCACGAGCACGCGCTCGAGGTCGGCACCGGCAGCGGATTCTTCGCTGCGTGCATCGGCCGCCTCGCGCGCAGCGTGCGCACGATCGACCTTTTCCCGGACTTCGCGACGGCCGCCACCGACGTGTTCGCCCGCACTGGCACGCACAACGTGGTCGCCGAGACTGCTGACGCCATGCAGCTCACCGAACGCGATGCCTATGACGTCATCGCCCTGACCGGGTCCCTGCCTGTGTACGACGCCCGGTTCGAACGGGCGCTCAGGGTCGGCGGCAGGCTGTTCGTGATGGTCGGCAACGGGCCGATGCTCGAGGCTCTGCGGGTGACACGCACGGGGCCGTCCGACTGGTCCCGCGAAAGTCTGTTCGAAGCCGGGATGCCGGCCCTCATCCACGCGCCGGAGCCTTCGAAGTTCGTGTTTTGAGCCCTGGGCCGGTGCGGGGGCTAGCCAACCGGCCTATAGGTGATATAGTCTAGTACAACACTAGTTGACCAATTGCGCGGCTACGGCCGCCACGGTGGAGTCATGACGACGAAATCTCTGCTTCTCGCCTGCAGCGTCGCGGCCGCCCTCCTGGGCAGCGCGCCGGTTCGCGCCGAGAACCTGATCGAGGTGTACCTGGACGCGGTCCGCAGCGACCCGCTGGTACGCGAGGCTGAGGCCCGGCGCGCAGCAGCGCTCGAGCTCAAGCCGCAGGCGCGTGCGCTGTTGCTGCCGCAGATCAACCTCGGCGGCCAGATCTACACGGCCAATTCCGATGGCGAGTCGACCTTTCCGCAAGTGAACCCAACCACGGGCAATATCGTCACGGTCGGTAACAAGAGTTCGACCGACGTCAGCCAGTACTGGGACTACCGGGCCGAACTGACCCAGAGCGTGTTTCGCTGGGACCAGTGGCAGGAACTGAAGCGCGCCGATTCGCAGGTGGCGGTGGCTGAGGCGACTTATCGCGCTGCGCAACAGAATCTGCTCGTGCGCGTCTCGCAGGCATATTTCGACGTGCTCGCCGCCGAAGACACGCTGAGCGCGGCGCAGGCGACGCTCGACGCCTTCAGCCGCCAGCTCGAGCAGGCCGAGAAACGCTTTGAAGTCGGCCTGATCGCGGTGACCGACGTGCAGGAGTCGCGCGCCGCGCACGACAGCGCGACCGCCGGCGTCATCGCGGCCAAACGCGCAGTGGCGACTGCGCAGGAAGCGCTGCGCGAACTTACCGGCGAGAGCTACGGCTCGCTGGTGAAGCCGGCGGACCAGATGGCCCTCGACAAGCCGGATCCGGCCGACGAGCAGGCCTGGGTCGATCTCGCACTGCAGAACAACCTCGACGTGGTCGCCGCGCGCCTGGGTTCGGAAGTAGCGAGCGCCAACGTCAAGATCGCGCAAGCCGGCCACCTGCCGACGGTCGATCTCTTCGCCCAGTACAACGAGAGCAACCGCGACGCAACGCAGACCAACCAGTCGTTCGACCCGTCTGGCACCTTGGACCCGGGCGACCCCGTGGGCGGCTCGGCCGACTCGAACACCACCAGCGACGTGATCGGCTTGCGCTTGAACATCCCGATCTTCAGTGGCGGCGGGACGCAATCGCGCGTGCGCGAGCAGGTGCAACTGCACCGCGCGGCCCGCGAGAAACTCGAGGGCACCATGCGTTCGGCCGAGCGCCAGACCCGCGACGCCTACCTCGGGGTGCTGGCCGAGAAGGCACGCGTGCAGGCATTGCAGCAGGCCGTCAAGTCGAGCCAGACCGCGCTCGAGGCCACCGAGGCGGGCTTCGAAGTCGGCACGCGCACCACGGTAGACGTGCTCGATGCGCGCCGGCGCCTGTTCGAGGCACAGCGTGACTTCGCGCGCAGCCGCTACGATTACCTGATCAACATCGTGCGGCTGGAATCGGCGTCCGGCGGCCTCAAGCAGGATGACCTCGACGCGATCAACGGACTCCTGACGCAGCCGACCACGCTGCCCGTGGTCAGGCCGAAGAGCTGAGCAGCGGCTCGACCATCGAGACCAGGCGGTCGACCGCGCCACGGTTGGCCGCCACCGCATCGCGGCCGCGGGAGCCATCCGCGCGGGCCTGCTCTGCGTTCCCGAACCAGTCCAGTAAGCGATAGCCCAGCTCGTCCTGGCTGCGCACGATGCGCAGGGCGCCGGCCTGCTCGAAGAGGTCGGCGATGTCCTGGGAGTTCTGCGTGTGCGGGCCCGACAGCATGGGCAGGCCCAGCACCGCGGGTTCGAGCAGGCTGTGGCCGCCGATCGGCACCAGGCTGCCGGCGACGAAAGCGATGTCCGCCGCCGCATAAAACATCTGCAGTTCGCCGAGCGTGTCGACCAGGAACACCGCGTCGTCAGCCGCCGGCAGTGCGCCGGAACTGCGCTGTGCATGACGCACCGCACGCCTGCGCAGCAGCGTGCGCACCGACTCGAAACGCTGCGGATGCCTGGGCACCAGCACCAGCAACGCATCGGGATAGCGCTCCCGCACCGCCGCATGCGCTGCGAGCGAAGCCTCCTCCTCGCCTTCGTGCGTGCTGCCAGCGATCCAGACGGGGCGTCCCGCACCCCACTGCTGTCGCAGCGACCTTGCCGCCGCGATCGTTGCCGCGGGAATTTCAATGTCGTACTTGATGTTGCCGGTGACCTGCACGCGGCCAGGGGCTGCGCCGATCGCACGGAAGCGCTCGGCATCGGCCGCGGTCTGCGCTCCGATCAGGATGCCGTGCGACAGCGTGTCGCGAAACAGCGAGGCCATGCGACGATAGCGATCGACCGACCTCGTCGATACGCGCGCGCTGCCCAGTATCAGCGGAATGTGACGGCGGCCCAGCTCCGCATAGAGCGTCGGCCAGATCTCTGTCTCGAGGATGATGGCAACCTGCGGCGCCACGCGGTCGAGGAAGCGGCGGACCGAGCCGGGGAGGTCGTAGGGCAGGTAGCAGTGCCGCACGCCGTCCTTCAACAGCGCCTTCGCCCGCTGCGCGCCGGTTGGCGTGACGGTCGTGATGACGATCGGCAGGCGGGGATGCCGTCGGCGCAGCTCGGTGACGAGTCCCGCCGCCGCCTGTACCTCGCCCACCGACACCGCGTGCACCCAGATGCAGCCTGGCTGTGCCTGGCGCGGTACCAAGCCGAGACGCTGGCCAAGTCGCCCACGATACTCATGGTTGAACAGCGACTTCCACGCTTCCTGCGCGATGACGAGCGGCGCGAGCAGGTAGGTGAGCAGCACGTAGAGCAGGCGCATGCCGTGTCCTCAGCCTTCGACACCGGACAGCAGCGCCCGCCACTGCTCGTCGCCGAAGCGGTCGCGCGGTAGTCCGGCAGTCACCTTGACCAGGGACCGCTTGAGACGCGCCAGCACCGATTCTTCCCAGGCGCCGCGCGCGCGGATGCGTCCGCGGTCGAAATCGAGCACGTAGACGGCATTCGCTGCTCCGACCAGCAGGTTGTGCGCGTTGAGGTCGGCGTGCTGCACGCCGTGCGCATGCAGGTCGCCGACGCATCGGCCGATGGCCTCCCAGGCCACTGGCGCCAGTGATGTTTCCTGCAGCGCATGCGCGAGCGTGCGGCGCACGGGCAGTTCGACGGTCAGCAGGTCGGCGCGATAGACGAGCCCGACGCGCTGGTAGCGCGCGGCAACGGGCTGCGGGACCGGCAGCCCCCACGCGCGCAACTGGCGCAACAGCCGAAACTCGCTGAACGAGCGCGTGCGGTCCTCGCCGGTCCAGAAGTAGAGGTCGTCGGCGATGCGCGCCATCAGTCCGCCGCGGCGGTAATGACGCAGCACCCAATGCTGACCGAGCGTGGTGCGGACGAATGCCACGGTGCCGCGGCCGCCGCGCATGGTCTCCAGCGCGCCGAGGGCCTGCCAGTGCGCGGGATCGAACACGGACTCTGCGGATTGGCCGAGGCAGGAAGCATCGTATAGCATCGCGCCGCCCGCCCCGCGCGCGAGCGCCTCCTCCCCGGCGGCGGCTGCTTCGTTCATCGGTGCGGATTGTTCACGATCCGGACCCCGCTGCCTACCGTTTCGAAGGCGCACGATGAAGCCGCCCCTGTTCAACACGCCGCCAGCGTCGATCTGCGTCCTGCGCCTGTCGGCGCTCGGCGACGTCTGTCACGTGCTGCCGGTGGTGCGCACGCTGCAGGACGCCTGGCCCTCGACCAGGATCACCTGGATCCTGGGCAAGCTCGAGTACAAGCTGCTCGGCCACATCCCCGACGTCGAGTTCATCGTCTTCGACAAGAAGGCGGGCGCGCAGGGCTATCGCGACCTGCGCCGGCAGTTGCGGGGCCGGCGCTTCGACGCCTTGCTGCACATGCAGCTCGCGCTGCGCGCGAGCATTGCATCGACGCTCGTCCCGGCGCGGCACCGGCTGGGATTTGATCGCGCCCGCGCGCGCGAAGGACAGTGGCTGTTCACGAACGCAAAGATCGAGCCGCGGTCGCGCCAGCACGTGCTCGACAGCCTGTTCGGGTTCGCCGAACGTCTCGGCGTCGCGACGCGTTCGCTGCGCTGGGACATTCCCCTGCCCGATTCCGCGCTGGCGTACGCGGCCGATGCGATCCCGGACGCGTCCCGACCAACGCTGGTGATCAGCCCATGCTCGAGCCATGCACTGCGCAACTGGAGCCCGCAGCGGTACGCGGCGCTGGCCGACCATGCCGTCGTCAGTCATGGCATGGACGTGCTGCTCTGCGGCGGGCGCAGCGCGCTGGAACTCGAGTACGGCGCTACGATCGAACAATGCATGCGGCAGCCGTGCCGCAACCTGATCGGGCGCGACACGCTGCTCGAGTTCCTGGCGACGCTGCAGCGAACCACGGTGCTCGTTGCACCGGACTCCGGGCCCGCGCACATGGCGACGACGGTCGGCACGCCCGTGATCGGCCTCTACGCCGCCACCAATCCCGAACGCAGCGGCCCGTACTTCAGCCGGCGCTGGTGCGTGGACCGCTACGACCGTGCCGCGACGCGGTTCCTGAATCGCTCTGCCAAGAGCGTTGCCTGGACCGAGAAGATCGAGCTGCCGGGTGTCATGGACCTGATCGAGATCGACGACGCCGTGGAAAAACTCGACGAACTGATGCGGGCCGGCGCGCCGCGCACGCCGACAAATACCTGATTCCGCAGCTCTCCCGCACCTGCAGGAAAGGTCGCGCATGGCGCCAGTGAGGGCGACTGCGCGATAATGCGCGCCCCAGCCGGGTCAACCCCATTCGACGAGGCAGCACCGTGACGGCCGAACGCAGCGAGAAGCCAATCCAGCCGAATGCCCAGCACCAGTACGAGGTGACCCTGGCCGACCTGCCGCTGGCCTGCCCGATGCCCGGCATGCACTTGTGGAATTCACACCCGCGAGTGTTCCTGGCGATCGAGGGCACCGGCTGGGCGAAGTGCCCGTACTGCAGCGCGGAGTACACCCTCAAGAGGGGTTAGGGGTTAGGGGTTAGCGGTTAGTAGCAGCATGCGGAGTGCGGAACCCTCACCCGGCCCGCGGCCGACCTCTCCCATCGCAATGGGAGAGGTGATCCGAGCGATGCGCACTCCGACTGACCCTGGCCCCTTCCGCCACCTCTTCTACTTCCTGTAGTCCTTGTAGCTCTTCTCTTCGACCAGCGTCGACCCGAGTTTCGTGTTGATGCGCCGCTTGAGCGCCGCGCGTTCGTCGTTGGTGACGTACACAGCCCGCGCGAGTTCGATGAACTTCTGGTCGAACGCGCCAGCGCGCTCCCGGTCGCGAATCTCGTCCTCGATATCCCACAGCTGGCCATTCACGTCGCGCAGGCCTTGCCACTCCGCGCTGATGTCGACCGCCGAATACGCGGAGGCACGCCAGGTCTCGTTGAGCAGCGCGAGTTCCATGCGCACGTTCTGCAGTTTCGCGGCATCGGTCATGCGCGCCGACTTGATCTCGAGAATCGTGATCTTGTCGATCAGTTCGCCGGGCGAAATCGGGACGAGGAGTTCGGCCATGGGAGAAGTGGCTGGTAGTTGATGAGCCTGGATTATAGGTGGTTTTCCATCGTGTCCCGCCAGATCGCCGTGACGGCTTCCCGCGTGGACTCGAATTCGGCCGCGGGCGCGACGTTGTTGCTGCCCTCGAGCGACAGGTGGTGCAGCCGCTGCCGGTAGGTGCGGTAGGCCGCCGTCAGCACGTCCACCGTCTCCTGCGGCACGAGGCAGATCGAGGCCAGGCTTTCGAGCTGCCGGATGTTGTCCGAGTACGTCACGAGCTCGGCATGGCGCCCGGCCCACAGCAACGTCCAGTACTGTGCGAGGAACTCGACGTCGGTGATGCCGCCGGCATCCTGCTTGAGGTCGAACTCGCCCGCCTTCGACCTCGACAGCTCCGTACGCATGCGCTCGCGCATCGACCGGACGTCGTCACGCAACGTCCCCCGGCGCACGGCCGTGCGCAGCAGTTCCACGCGCAGCGCTTCGTAGCGGGCCCGCAGGCTCCCGATGCCAGCCACCGCGCGTGAACGCAGCAACGCCTGGTGCTCCCAGGTCCACGCGTCCGTGCGCTGGTACTCCGCGAAGCCGTCGATGCTCTGCACCAGCAGCCCGCCCTTCCCGCTGGGGCGAAGTCGCGTGTCGACCTCGTACAGGCGGCCGGCCGCGGAGTGCACGGTCAGCAGGTGCACGAGACGCTGCACCAGCCGCAGGAAGAACACGCCGTTGTCGACGACCTGCGGACCGGCAGTGCGCTGTACGTCGCCGGTCGAGTCGTGCAGGAAGACGAGGTCGAGGTCGGAGCCGTAGCCGAGTTCTATGCCGCCGAACTTGCCGTAGGCGACGACGATGATACCGGCCTGGCGCAGCTCGCCTTCCGACTCGCCGAACAGCGGCACGCCGTGCCGTGCGACGATCTGCTGCCACGCCAGCTCGAGCGCCTCCTCGACGATCAGCTCCGCGAGGTCGGTCAGGCGATCGCTCACCTTCATCAGCGGCAGCCGGCCGGTCAGGTCGGGCACCGCCACGCGGAACATCGCCGCGCGCTGGAACTGCCGCAACGCCTCGACCTGCTCCTCGGGATCGTCCGCGCCGCTATTCGCCATGCGGTTGCGCAGCTCCTGCGCGAGATCGTCCCGCGTGGGCGTCGCGACGAACAGCCGGTCATCGAGCAACTCATCGAGCAGCAGCGGGAAGGCAGCGATCTGGTCGGACAGGAACTGCGAGTGCGCACAGAGTTCGAACAGCCGCTCGCGCGCGACGGCGTTCTCGTTCAACAGCGCAAGGTAGACCGTCCGCCCGCCGATGCGTTCGAGCACGTGCAGCACGCGGGCCAGGGTCGCTTCCGCATTCGGCAGGCGCGCGACAGCGCGCAACAGCCGCGGCAGCAGCACCTGCAGCCGGCGCCGGCCAGTCTCGTCGAGCCGGCGGTAGTACGCGCTCTCGCGCAGCTGGTCGAGCTGCCGCAGCATCGGCTCGACCAGTGCCGGAACCTGCAGCGCCGCCAGCCGTTCTCGCCTCCGGGCTGCGTCGAGCTCGGGATCCAGCACGTGTTCGAGCGCCGTGCCTGCCGCGTCGTCGTCAGCCGTCGCGCCCGGCGCAAACACCGCGCGCTGGAAGTGCAGGCTGACACGGTCGCGGTGCGCCTGCAGTTCGCGCTCCAGCGTCGGCCAGTCCGCCATCCCCATGGCCAGTGCGAGGCGTGCGCGCGCCACGGGCTCGACCGGCAACTCGTGCGTCTGCTCGTCGTTCCATTCCTGCAGGCGGTTCTCCACGCGCCGCAGGAACCGGTAGGCCGCCTGCAGTTCGGTCACGGTCTCCTGCGGCAGCAGCTTCTGCCCGGCCAGCTGGGGCAGCGCCTCGAGCAGGCTGCGCGTCTGCAGGCGCGGCGTGCTGCCGCCGCGCAGCAGCTGGAAGGCCTGTACGATGAACTCGATCTCGCGGATACCGCCGGGCCCGAGCTTCACGTTCTGCTGCAATTCGCGACGCTCGACTTCGCGCGCGATCAGTTCCTTCATGGCGCGCAGCGACTCGAACACGCCGAAGTCCAGATAGCGCCGGTACACGAACGGACGCAATGCGTTACGGTAGAGCTCGGCAAACCCGGGTTCGGCGCCGTAGACCGGACGCGCCTTGACGTAGGCGTAGCGTTCCCAGTCACGACCGTGCTGCTGGAGGTAGTCCTCCATCGCGTCGAAACTCACGGCCACCGGACCCGAGTCGCCGAACGGGCGCAGGCGCAGGTCGACCCGGTAGACGAAGCCGTCGTCCGTGGGCGTGCCGAGCAGCTGCGCCACGCGCTTGCCGGCCCGGATGAAGAATTCCTCGTGCTCCAGCGGCCGCGCACCCGTCGTCTCGCCGTGCTCGCCGAACAGGAACACCAGGTCGATGTCCGAGGAAAAGTTGAGTTCGCCCCCGCCGAGCTTGCCCATGCCGAGCACGAGCAACGGCAGCTCGCGGCCGTCCTTGCCATGCGGCACGCCGTGGCGCGCACCGAGCGTCGCCGCTGCATGACGGCACGCGGCCCCGATGGAGGCGTCCGCAAGCCAGGACAGCTCCGCCAGGACCTGTTCGATCGGCGCGTGTCCGGCGAGGTCGCGCCACGCGATGCGCACCAGGTGGCGGCGGCGAAACACGCGCAGCGCAGCCATGAACGTTGCATCGGCCGCGCTGCCCGGGCGCGTGGCGTCGTCGACGGCACGCACGAAGGAACCGGCATCGACCCCTTCGAGCAACTGGCCGTCGGTGGCGAGCCATTCGAGCAGTCCCGCATCGCGCAGGCAGGAATCCGCAACGAAAGCACTGCAGGTCCAGACGTACGGCAGGCTTTCTGCAATCGCCTGCGCCGCCGCCGTCGCCGGCAGGCGCGGCCGCTCGTCCAGTCGCGCGAGCTTGTCGGCGATCGTCGCCAGCAACACTTCCGGAACTGCGAATGCGCGCGACGTCATACGGCACCCGGCGGACGCGTGGCGCGCTCGGCGATGACCGCCGCGAACACCAGCAGCAGCGCCGCCAGTGCATAGGCAGAGCCTGGAAAGTGCCAGCCCGCGCTGTCGCGGATCGACCAGGCGAACACGCTGGCGAACAGGGTCGGCCCGATCATCATCGAAATGCCGGAGAGGCTGCCCATCGCGCCTTGCAGTTCGCCCTGCGCCGAGCTGCCGACCACCCTGGTCATGATGCCCTGCGCGGCCGGACCGGTGAGACCCCACAGCGCCACCACCGGGATCGCGGCCAGGAACAACAGGCCGGTCGGGGCGACGGCATACAGCAGGAAACCAGCCGCGCCGGCCAACAGCCCGGCGATCATCACCCGCCGCTCGCCGAAGCGTCGCACCGTCGGCCCCACCAGCAGGCCCTGCACCAGCGCGGATGAACACCCTACGGCCGCGAGCGCGAGCCCGACTGCCTTCGCGTCCCAGTCGTACCTGTAGGCCGCGTACAGGACGAAGACCGCGGGCAGGACCGAGTGCGTGAGGTTGCTCAGGAACGATGCGCCCGCGAGTCCGAACACCTCGCGATGCGAGCGCAGGAATCGAAGCGATCCCAGCGGATTCGCGCGGCGCCACTCGAACGGTCGCCTGCGCTCAGGTGCGAGGGATTCCGGCAGCACGAAGTAGCCGTATGCCGCGTTCGCGAGGCTGAACATGGCTGCCGCCCAGAACGGCAGCCGCGGATCGACCGACCCGAGCAGGCCGCCGACCGCCGGACCGAGCACGAAGCCGACGCCGAAGGCGACCCCGACCAGGCCGAAGCTCTGTGCGCGGCGCTCCGGTGGCGTCACGTCGGCCACGTAGGCCATCGCAGTACTGACACTGGCCGCGGTCACGCCGGAAATCAGCCGGCCGACGAACAGCCACCACAGCGTTGGAGCCAGCGCCATGAGCAGGTAATCGAAGCCGAGCCCGAGGTTCGACAGCAGGATGACCGGGCGGCGGCCGAAGCGGTCCGACAAGGCACCCATCACCGGCATCGCGAAAAACTGCATCACGGCCCAGACAGTGCCGAAGTAACCGACCATCTGCGCTGCGCGTGACGTGTTGCCGCCGAGGAAATCCTCGATCAGGTGCGGCAGCACGGGCACGACCATGCCGAGCGCGAGCATGTCGAGCACCACGGTGACGAAGATGAACGCGAGCGCTGCGCGGCGCGGTGGCTGCGGCGTGCCGGGCTCACTCATGGCGTGGAATCAGCCGTACTGCAGCACGATGCGAGGCACGTGCTCCTCGCAGCGGAAGCCCGGCGCGATGCCGATGTCGATGAGCACGCCGACACCCTGCACGACATAGCCCGCCTGCCGGCTGAGCGTCGTCGACGCGGTCAGCGTGCCGCCCGTGGCCAGCACGTCGTCCACCAGCAACAACCGGCCCTGGCCGGCCTGCATTTCGAGCACTCCGGTGCCGTACTCGAGGTCGTAGGCGATGTCGACGACGGGAGGCGGCAGCTTGCCCTTCTTGCGGATGGGCACGAAGCCCTTGCCGCGACGCTCGGCCAGTGCGGACGCCAGGATGAAGCCGCGCGACTCGATGCCGGCGACCGCGTCGGCGGCGTCCCATTCCCGCTCCGTGAACAGGCCTTCCATCGCCTCGATGGTGGCCCCGAAGTGCCGTCGCAGCAGCGGACTGATGTCGCGGAAGAGGATGCCCGGCTTCGGGAAGTCGGGGATGTCGACGACGAACTGCTTCAGGTCCTGCATGCACACCTCGGCCAACGCGCGCGCAGCGTAGCGAAAATCGCCGTCCGCCGCGACACGGTCGAGGCAACGGAATCGCCGCTGCCCGCTGCGCTTCTGGCAGAATCGCCCGCCGGGAGGAGGAACACAAGTGAACGTAAGCGACGCCGTTTCGAGCCGCATGAGTTGCCGCGCGTTTCTCGACACCCCGGTCCCCGGCTCCACGGTGCGGGCGATACTCGACGCCGCGCGTCGCGCACCTTCCGGCGGCAACCTGCAACCGTGGTGGGTATACGCACTGACGGGAGAACCACTCGCCGAACTGCGCTCCGTCGTGCGGACGCAGATCATGACCAACCCGCGCGGTGACGGGTCGCACGAGTACGACATCTACCCGCCGGGTCTCGGCGAGCCGTATCGCACGCGCCGCTTCAAGGCCGGCGAAGACCTCTATGCCACGATCGGCATCCCGCGCGAAGACAAGATGTCACGATTGATGCAGCTCGCCCGTAATTACGATTTCTTCGGCGCGCCGGTCGGCCTCTTCTTCTACCTCGACCGCAGCCTGGGCCCGCCGCAGTGGTCGGACGTCGGCATGTACATGCAGACGGTGATGCTGCTCGCGCGCGAGCGCGGCCTGCACACGTGCGCGCAGGAGATCTGGTCGCTGGTGCCGGCCACGGTCGGCAAGTTCCTCGATGCGCCGCCGAACCTGGTGCTGTTCTCGGGCATGGCGCTCGGGCACGCCGATCCGTCGCACCCCATCAATACGTTGCGCACGGAACGCGCGACGCTCGAGGAGTTCTCGAGCCTGCGGGGATTCGACGCGACATAAACCCGCCTGACGCCGTCGGGGAACCTGACAACATCGAGCGCCGGCACGCGCGGCGCCGGTGGGACTTATGTTGCAACCCGCGCCGTTGCTGGCAAAACACCCGGCGGCCTCCGCTTGGCACGACCCATGCACGTATGCAGGCATCAAGTTGCGCACCGCGCCACGGAGACGACGTCAATGAGCCTGAGCTGGATCGGCCGCAATCGCAGCCTCGAAATGTCGCCGCGAGCCCGCCTCGTCGATGACCTCGATGCGGAAGTGCTGCGGCGCAAGCGCGAGGCGCTGCAATGGCGCCCGCAGAACGGCTTCCTGAAGGATGAAGTCGACGAACGCAACGACTGCGAGGAACAGGCCGACCGCGCGGCCTGACCAGTCCGCCCTCAACCCGGCGGGCGCTGGTTGCGGCGCACCGCCATGGGATGCTCCACGCGTCGCGCCTTGTCCATGAAATGCGTCACCGTGAGCCACGGATGCCGCCACATCATGCGCGGGCCCGCGTAACGCATGATGTCGCGTGCCAGCTCGCGGGGTTGTGGCTTGTAGCAGTGGATCGGGCACCTGGCGCAGGTGGGCTTCTCCGGCCCGTACGGACACTTCTCCAGCCGGCGCTCCGCGTAATCCAGGAAGCCCTGGCAATCCGCGCACAGGTCACCCTTGGCCGCGTGTTCGTGCCCACGGCAGTAGATGCCCACCATGACCTGCATGGTGCGCCATTCCCGTCGCAGCCTGCCGCTTTCCAAGCGTGGATCCATGCCGTCAGCATGCCGGGCCCGCGGATGCACGGCGCTCCGGAGTTTCCACGACTCAAATCGAAGATTCCGCGTCGCCAGGACCCGGATTTGCCACAATGCGCGCCCCATGACCGGCCAGAACGCAGCGCCTGCCGCTCCCGCCTCGCCGCGCGCTGGAGCAGGCCTCGCGGCCGCCATCGCCGCGTTCACGATCTGGGGCGTGCTGCCGCTCTATCTCAAGCCGCTCGGACACCTGCCGGCGCTCGAGATCATGGCGCACCGCATCGTCTGGTGTTGCCTGCTCGTCTTCCTTTGGCTGACCCTGCGTGGTGACGTCCGGGCCGTGCGTACGGCCCTGGCCAGTCCCGGCACACGGTATCGCCTGATGGCCTCGGCCGCGCTGATCAGCGTGAACTGGCTGATCTACGTCTGGTCGATCGGCCACGGCCACGTGATCGACGCGAGCCTCGGCTACTTCATCAACCCACTGCTCAACGTGGTGCTGGGCGTGCTGGTCCTCGGCGAGCGACTCAACAGTGCGCAGAAATTCGCAGTCGGGCTGGCTGCCGTCGGTGTCGTCTACCTTGCGGTCGTGGCCGGCCGGCCGCCCTGGATTGCGCTCGCGCTCGCCGCCAGCTTTGGCGGGTATGGCCTGATCCGTAAGGTCGTGAATGTCGAAGCCGTGCCCGGCCTGGCGACCGAAACGCTGCTGCTCGCACCCTTCGCCCTGGGCTTCCTGTTGTGGATGGCAATGCGGGGCACGGGTGCGATGGGTCATTCCGCCCCGCACATCAACGCGCTGCTGCTAGGCAGCGGACTGGTCACCGCGCTGCCGCTTGCCCTGTTCGCCTACGGCGCGCGCCTCATCCCGCTCTCGACCGTCGGGCTGGTGCAGTACATCGGCCCCACGCTGCAGTTCCTGCTCGGCGTGTGGGTCTTCCACGAGGCGTTCACCCTGCAGCGCGGCGTTGGCTTCCTGTTCATCTGGGCGGCGCTGGCCGTGTACGCCGCGGACGGTCTCTGGCGCAATCGCCGGCAGATGCCGACCTGGCGACGCTGATCACCGCTGCCCGCGATAAAGCGTGCCGAACAGCCGGTCGCCTATCGGGTACGTAATGTTGAAGTTGTACTGCGCCATCAACCGCGGGTCGTGGTGATCCTGGTGCAGCTGGCGCAGCCTGCCTACGAACGGCCACCGCGCCACCGCGTAGCGTGCGGGCAGGTGATACACGAGGTGCAGGACCTCGTAGTTCAGGAAGTACGCGAGCGAAGTCGCGCCGAAGAGCCAGCCGACGTTGCTGCTGGTGAAGCTCGCGAGCAGCAGCGCGGCCGGCAGTGCGAACGCCGTGAGGAAGAAGATCATCAGCAACGGCGGGAACAGCACGGCGCGCAGGTCGCGCAGGCTGTCGAGCGGCATGGCGACATGGGTGAAGAACCGGTGGTGTTGCCGCGTGTGCCGTTCGTACACCAGACCGAGACCGCGCCGCTTGTGGTGCATCGGCCCGCGATGGCCCCAGTACTCGGCCAGGTTGACGTACAGGAACGTGAGCGGCACGGCCAGCCATTCGAGCGGCTGCACGTCCGCGAGTTGCGAAATGCACAGCACGAGCGCGCTGCTGCCGATGCCGAACGTGAACAGCAGGTGCAGCGCGCCGCGATAATGCGGCGGCACGTGGTCGCGCCGGTATTCCTCGCGATAGGCGCGAACCACCCCGGGATTCTCAGCGGCCGACGTCACTCGGTCCAGTCTCGTTCAGGCTGCCGCGAGGAAGATTGCGACTGCGCTGCCGATGGCCACGAACCAGGCGAGGGAACGCAGCGTCGCCATGTCGGCGACGTAGAACCCGATGTAGAACAGTCGCGCCACCACGAACACGACCGCAAGCAGGTCGACGCGCGCCTGGGGCGCGTCGGCGAGGTGGGCGATGATGACGGCAGCGGCAAACAGCGGAAACGCCTCGAAACTGTTGTGCTGCGCGGCGTTCGCGCGCTTGCGAAAGCCCGTCTGCGCGAGGAGCCAGTCGCGGGGATTACTGTTGTCGAAGCGCTGGCCACCGATCTTGGCGGCCAGGGTTCCAATGTAAGGCAGGAAGCCCGCCACCAGCACGCACCAGAAGGCCACGGTCATGATCATGCCTCGCCCAGGGAACTGAAGCCGGAGCATAGCCGATGCCCGCCGGTTGGGGCCGTTCCGACTGTGCAGTCGGCCGCCGAGCCGCTACTCTTGGCAAGCAGGTCCATATCCATGCCAACATTCAAATCGACCAGTCGGGGGCGCAGGTTGCTCGAACACCACCGCATCCGTGGCCGCGCCTACCCGTCGATGCGCTACTGGGAGCGCCTGCACCTGATGCTGCTCGAGGAAGCCGAAAAGCGCGGCAAGACGCCTCCGCCTGCCCCGTTGGTCCACGGACTGGAATCGGACCCGACCGAGGCCGACCGCATGGAACGGCTCGACGAACAGGTCGCGTGGGCAGATCGCAACCAGTTGCTGCACCGGGTCCAGATGTTCTTCGACGCGATGCCGTCGTCGGGCTGGGAAAAGCGCGAGAAGTAGAACGGCCGACCATTGCGCACCGCCCGGCCGATCCTGCTCGTCACGACGCCGCTTGGCGTGATCTTCGGCCTGCGCGAAGCCTGGCGGCTCGCCGGACCGAAGATGGCACTGCTGATGGCGGTGATGCTGGCAGTCGTCGGAACGCTGGTCTGGTGGACCGTGCGGCGCATCCACCAGGAGCGCGCACTCGAGCGGTCGGGACAAGACGGCGGGTCAGACGGGTCTTGATCGTCCGCTGCACGTGCTCGGCCAGGTTGCCGGGTCAGCGTCGATTGACGAGCCAGAGACCGGCCAGGCACAACACGATGCCGAGCCCGTTCGCGAGGCTCAGCTTTTCGCGGAAGACCAGCACGCCGATTCCGACCAGCAGCATCGCGGCCGCCGTCTGCGTGACCAGCGCGCCGAGGCTGACCTCGAAACCACTGCGATAAAGCAGGATGAAGCCGAGGTCGAGGCCGATGATCGCGAACGCCAGCGCGATTGCGGTCCAGTTCAACTGGCGGATCTCGTCACGCCACGCGAACTCGCCGGGCGAGAGGACGAGCGCGCCCGCGAACAGCAGTGCCACTGCGCCGTAGGTGACCATCAACGACAACAGCGGGTTGGCGCCTGCGGGCGTCATCTTCAGGACGACGTGGTAGGCGACCGTAGCGACGATGGCGAGGGTGAGCCAGATCAGCTGCATGTCGTTCAGCCCCTGAGCGCGGCGAGGATTGCGGTGATCACCTCGGCGGCGCCCTGGTCCGGCACCCACCGCAGGACGACCACCAGGTCGTGTTCGCGGTCGACGTACACGTAGTTGCCGCCGAACCCTGCTGCCCAGAATGCCGAAACGGGCGCCGCAGGAAACTCCTTGCGATCCACGTTCAACCACCATAGCAGGCCGTAGTCGGGTCGCGGCGTGGAAGGCGTCGTCATCTGCCGGATCCAGCCGGAATCGATCACGGTCCCCTCGCCCCAGCGCCCATCGCGTTCCATGAGCAGGCCGAAACGCGCCAGGTCCGAAGTCGAGATGAACAGGCCGCCGCCGAAATGCCCGCCTCCCGACACCGACTGCATGCGCTGCCCGTCGAGTTCGATCCATGAGTTCTCGTACCCGAGCCACCGCCAGGTCGACGAGGCGCCGATGGGATCCATGATGTGTTCGCGCAGCACCTGCGGCAGGGGCTGGCGCAGCACGTGCAGCAGCGAGAGTGCGAGCAGGTTCACGCGCACATCGTTGTATTCATGCACGGTGCCGGGCTGCACGGGTACAGGGTTACGCCATTCATCGGGTGTCGCGCCGACCGGACGGTCAGCCCAGTCCGGTACGTCCCAGAGCGTGCCGCGCCAGTCTGAACTCTGCTCGAGCAGATGCCGCCAGGTGATGGCGCCGTTGTGGTCGCCCGTGAAGTACGGCTCGGGGACGTAACGGGCGACCCGGTCGTCGAGGCTGGAGACGCGGCCGTCCGCGAACGCCACGCCGGCAACCGTCGCCAGCACGCTCTTGGCGACGCTGAACGCCATCTCGGGACGCTCGACGTCGCCCCACTGCGCGACGACGTATCCGCCGCGCACGACGAGCCCACTGCCGCCGGCGCGCGTGCCGGTCGGGCCGAGCACGCGATAGCCGGGTTCGCGTCCGGAATAGTGGTTCACGATCACCGCGCGCAGGTCCTGTGGCTCGGCCACGGTCTTCTGCCGTGCCAGCTCGACGGCGGCGGCCAGCCTGCCGGCATCGAAACCCGCTTCTGCCGGCGTGCGCGCAGCCCACGTGCCACGCGGAGGCACGTAGTCGGCAGCGGCTGCGGTGGACCGCCAGCGCGCAAAGGCACGTGGCGACAAGCCAAGCACGCGCGACGGTGCGGGCCATGCCGCCGCGGATGATGGAAAGGCCGAAATGGAACCATTGATGAATCTCGGCGCGATGCGGATGGAAACTCAGCGGATCGTGACACCGCGCAGCGCCGGATCGGAAACGGCAAGCGCCTTCGGGTAGCCCTGTTCGAGCGCGCGATTGATCATGCGGGACGCCTCCTGCTTGTCGCCCCGGGCTGCCGCGGAAACGGCTGCAAAGTAGCTTACGTGTGGCGAATCGGGGGCGAGTTCCAAGGCACGCTTAAGGTAGCGGATCGAGCGTTCATTCTCGCCCAGCCGAGCGTAATAGTAGCCAAGCAGGTACCACGTCTCGGCATTGGTCGCGTCGACGGCCAAAGCCTTTTCCGCCAGCGCTGCGGCACGCCGATACTCCTGCAAGGCTCGATCACGGCCATTCGGCAGGAACCAGTGCGCGTCGCCGAGCGACCCGCGCGTGACGAAGTCCTCGGGGGCAAGCTCGGTCGCGCGCGTGTACATCCTCGCGGCCTCCTCCAATCGACCGACGGAGTAATACACGGTGCCGAGATTCGAATATGCGCCCCGCGAGGGCTCGATCCTGAGCGACTGCTCGAATGCCTTCGCCGCGCCGTCAAGATCGCCCGCCGTCATGCGTGCCGCACCAAGATTGTTGAACCCGGTGGCATTGCCCGGCGCAAGTTCCGTGACACGCGCATAGGCCGCCGCAGCTTCGTCGCTGCGACCCAGGTTGAAGAGGAAATTACCCAGGCTGTTGTATGCGCCCCAGTAGCTGGGTTCGACCATGATGGCCTCGCGGAAACTCTTCTCGGCCTCCGCGGTGCGGTTGGAGCGCGCCAGTGCCCGGCCGAGCCCGATGCGGACTTCCGCGTCGCCCGGCGCGCGTTTGAGCAACGAGCGGTAGATAGCCTCGGACTGTTCCAGCCGCCCGCTGGCGAGGTACAGCCTGCCAAGCGCGAGCTCCGTCTCCCTGAGCGTTGGGTCGGCCTCGAGCGCTGCCCGGCAGGCGGCCTCCGCCGCCGCCACCAGGCTAACGTCGTTGGTGCGGTCGTAACGAGAGATGATGGCTTCGCAAAGGCCGGCCTGGGCCCGGACGAAGCCTGGATCGGCGGCGAGCGCTCGCCGGAAGTTGTTCTCGGCCTGCTCGAGGTTGCTCGCCGTCCCGGCTTGCCGTAATTGCGACACACCCGCGAGGTAGAAGTCATAGGCCTTCGAGTCCAGGGTCCGGGCAGCCTTGAGTTGCTGAGCGATCTCGGGCGTCAGTACGGTCTGCAGCTGCTGTGCAATTGCGCCGGAGATTTCCGTCTGGATCCCGATCAGGTCCTGCCATGGGCGGTCGTAGCTCTGGGTCCAGGCGTGAAAGCCGCTGACCGCGTCGATGAGCTGCGCGGTTACGCGCACGCGATTTCCCTCGCGGCGGACGCTGCCTTCGAGCACGTACCGGACGCCGAGCTGTTCGCCGATCCTGCGCACGTCGATGTCCTTGCCGCGGAAGGCAAACGCCGACGTGCGCGCGGCGACGCGCAGCTTCGGCAGCTTGGCGAGATCGCTCGAGAGTTCCTCGCTCAGGCCATCGCCGAGGTAGGCCGACTCCCCTTGCGGACTCATGTCCACGAACGGCAGCACGGCGATCGATTCCGGGCTCGGCTCGAATCCGCGCGCTTGTTCACTGCCCGCTGCTTCACCGCCGAGCGTGCGCCACCAGGCATAGCCGGTTACCGCCGCCATCAGCGCGACGCCGGCCACGAGGGCGGGTGCGAGCGCGCGACGTGCCCGCGGCAACTTGAAGCCGCCAGGCACGCCCTCGTCAAGGACGATGCCGCCCGGCGTGATCTCGTAGGACCACGCGAGGACGAACACGATCGGCGCCCCGACGACCGCAAGGATCGTGAGCGCCGTCATCCACCAGGCCGGCAGTTGCAGCGGCTCGAATGTCGTCTGGGCCACCTGCAGCACGAGCCACATGCCGACCGCATAGGCGCCCATGACCTTGAGCACGTTGCGCCGCTTGAGTTCCAGGAACAGGGCAGCCAGCGACCTCGACGACCCAGCCGCGGGCACGGCTTGACCAACAGCTGCGGTTGCCGTCGGCTGCAGTGCTGCGGCGGACTCCGCCTGCCTGGGCTGCACGACGAGCATGAAGCTGCCGCCGTCGACGCTGACGATGTACGGCCTGTTCTGAGTCGACCCACCCAGCAACTCGCGCAGGGACCGCGCCGTGTCATCCAGCAGGACATCCTTGCCGTCCTGGCCCGGCCACATCTGCTCGCTGAGGTCGCGACGGCTCACGGTCTCGCCAGGGCGCTCGGCGAGGGCCAGCAACAGGTCGATCTGGGACTGGGTCACTGCCCGCGGTCCCGCTGGTCCCGTGATCCGCAACTCATGCGGCTCGACGAGCCAGTCTCCCAGCCTGAATCCGCGGCGCAGATCGCTGGCGTCCATGGTCCCTTGAAGCGTAGAGCGGAGCAGTCGCGGAGGATAGCAGAGCGACTCGAAACTCACGCCGACCCTAACCCGCAGCGGCGGGACGGGGAGCGAGAACGCTGACAGGCTCGTACCGCGGCGCTGCACGGTGACGCCGGCCGAGCCGGGTCGCTTGTGGTGTGTGCGTGCGACGCGCTGGCGAGTTGCGCCGAAAAAAAGAAGGCCCCGCAGTGCGGGGCCTTCTCTCCAAACACCTCACCCGACCTTGCGGTCGCCCTCTCCCGCCGGAGCGGGAGAGGTGAGAGGGCAGGCAATTACATGCCCATGTCGCCCATGCCGCTCATGTCCGGCATGCCGCCATGCTTGTGGTCGTCATCCTTCGGGGACTCGGCGACCATCACTTCCGTCGTGAGCAGCAGGCCCGCCACCGAGGCGGCGTTCTGCAGCGCGAGACGGGTGACCTTCGTCGGGTCCAGGATGCCCATGTCGAGCATGTCGCCGTAGGTGCCCGTCGCGGCGTTGTAGCCGTACGTGCCCTTGCCTTCCTTGACCTTGGCCAGGACCACGGCAGCGTCTTCACCGGCGTTGGCCACGATCTGGCGCAGCGGTTCCTCGATCGAACGCGAGAGGATCTTGATGCCGATCACCTGGTCTTCGTTGGCGCCGGCCAGGTTCGCGAGAGCCTTCTGCGCGCGGATCAGTGCAACGCCGCCGCCCGGGACCACGCCTTCTTCAACGGCCGCACGGGTCGCGTGCAGCGCGTCTTCGACGCGGGCCTTCTTTTCCTTCATTTCGATCTCGGTCGCAGCGCCGACCTTGATCACGGCAACGCCGCCGGAGAGCTTCGCCATGCGCTCCTGCAGCTTTTCCTTGTCGTAGTCGGACGTCGCTTCCTCGATCTGCTGCTTGATCTGGGCGATGCGGCCCTTGATGTCGGCCGCCTTGCCGTGCCCGTCGATGATCGTGGTGTTTTCCTTCTCCACGACGATCTTCTTGGCCTGGCCCAGGTTGGCGAGCGTGGCCTTCTCGAGCGTCAGGCCCACTTCCTCGGCGATCACTTCGCCGCCGGTCAGGACAGCGATGTCCTGCAGCATGGCCTTGCGACGGTCGCCGAAGCCCGGGGCCTTGACGGCCGCGACCTTGACGATGCCGCGGATCGTGTTGACGACCAGCGTCGCCAGCGCCTCGCCTTCGACGTCTTCGGCGACGACGAGCAGCGGACGGCCGGACTTCGCGATGCCCTCGAGCAGCGGGAGCATCTCGCGCACGTTCGACACCTTCTTGTCATAGAGAAGGATGTACGGGTTTTCCAGTTCGGCCGACTGGCTGGTCTGGTTGTTGATGAAGTACGGCGAGAGGTAGCCACGGTCGAACTGCATGCCCTCGACGACGTCGAGTTCGTTCTGCAGGCCCGAGCCCTCTTCGACGGTGATCACGCCTTCCTTGCCGACCTTCTCCATCGCGTCGGCGATCGTCTTGCCGATCGACTCGTCGCTGTTGGCGGAGATGGTGCCGACCTGGGCAATCGCCTTCTGGTCCTTGCACGGCTTGGAGAGCTTCTTCAGCTCTTCGGTCGCCGTGATCACGGCCTTGTCGATGCCGCGCTTGACGTCCATCGGGTTGGCGCCGGCGGCGACGGCCTTGAGGCCCTCGCGCACGATCGCCTGGGCGAGAACCGTGGCGGTCGTCGTGCCGTCACCGGCTTCGTCAGAGGTGTTGGAAGCGACTTCCTTCACCATCTGCGCGCCCATGTTCTCGAACTTGTCCTTGAGCTCGATTTCCTTCGCGACCGACACGCCGTCCTTGGTGACGGTGGGGGCGCCGAAGCTCTTGTCGAGCACTGCGTTGCGGCCCTTGGGGCCGAGGGTCACCTTGACCGCATTGGCCAGGATGTTGACGCCGCGGACCATCCGCTGACGGGCGTCATCGCCAAAACGTACGTCTTTTGCTGCCATGTCTATGTTCTCCGATTACTTCTCGATGACGGCCATCACGTCTTCTTCGCGCATGACGAGGTATTCCTCGCCGTCCACCTTCACTTCGGTACCGCTGTACTTGCCGAAGAGAATGTGGTCACCGACCTTGATGTCGAGCGCGCGAACGTTGCCGTTCTCGAGGATCTTGCCTTTGCCCACGGCGACGACCTTGCCGCGGATCGGCTTTTCGGCGGCGCTGTCGGGGATTACGATGCCGCCCGGCGAGCGGGTTTCGGCATCCAGCCGCTGGATGATCACGCGGTCATGGAGCGGGCGAATCTTCAACTTATCAGCCATTGCTGCAAACTCCGTGGAAGGTTTGTTCAGCCTGTTGGGGGGAAACCGGGAGGGTGCCAGTGTTAGCACTCACCCGCGTTGGCTGCTAATGATAGGGAGGATGCCCCGTATTTCAAGGGAAATGTCTGCCGCAGACCCTCCGAGGCGCGGGATGGGCCACCGACAGACGCCTTTGATTGCCACATAAGACTATGATTAATATAGTTTAAATTGAAATCCGTGTTGCGCCTCCGCCACGCGCCGACGAAATCCCTTGCGCGCTCGATTCTTGATGCCGTTCACGCAAGCTGCGTGAACGCCGGCCCGGAAATCGGGTCCATGAGATGCTGCGATGGTCGCCATGGGCACCGCCGACGGGCATCATCGCGCGGCCCACGATCGCTTGTTCCGACTCAACAGACGGACCTACACCGACTCATGCGACTGCCCATCGACCAGCCGGTCCGCCGGTTCTCGCGCTTGCCCTTCCTGCTGCTCGTGCTGAACCTGTTCGCCGCGTGGACCACAGCGCGCGCGGAGGACGACTTCCTGCCGGTGCGTTCGGCCTACAAGGTCGCGACCTCGGCCGAAAGCGGCGGACTCGTCGTGCATTTCGAGATCGCGCCGGGGTACTACCTCTATCGTGACCGGCTCGGGTTCGAATCCGCGACCCCCGGAGTCACTCTCGGCAAACCCTCCCTGCCCGTCGGCCTCGACCACGAGGACGAGTTCTTCGGCAAGCAGGTCATCTATCGCGAAGTTGCCAACGTCGGCGTCCCCGTCACGTTCAGCGGCGACCCGCAGGATTTCGACCTGCGCCTGAAGCTGCAGGGCTGCGCCGATGCCGGCCTGTGCTATCCACCGCAGACCTGGCCCGTGCGGGTCGTGTGGGCAAAGGCCGCGGGGGCAACGGCCGACGCGGCGGCAGCGGCAAGCGCCGAGCGCGCAACTTCGGCCGCGGCCGCCCCGGGCAAAGGGAGCGGCGGCTTCAACCTGCGTTCGCTGCTCGGCAGCGGCGCGAAATCCGATGCGGACTTCCTGCCCGTGGACCAGGCCTTCGTCTTTTCGACGCAGAGCCCCTCGCGCGACCGCGTGCAACTGCGCTGGAACATCGCGGACGACTACTACCTCTATCGCGACAAGGTCACGGTTAAGACAACCGCGGCCGACGTCCAGCTCGGCAAGCCCTCGATCCCCGGGGGCGAAACCAAGCACGACGAGTACTTTGGGGAACAGGTCGTGTTCCACGGCGAGATGATCGCGGACATCGCCGTCTCCGCAGCGGCCGGCGTGACCGAAGTGCCCCTCGTTGTCACCTACCAGGGTTGCGCCGACGCGGGGCTCTGCTATCCGCCGACCCGGAAAACGGTCGTGGTGACGCTGGCATCGACCGCGGGTGCCGCCGCCACGGCGGACGATGACGTCGTCAGGCCCATGCGTTCGGAACAGGACCTGCTGGCCGACAAGATCCGCGACGGCAACCTGCTTGCGGTGCTGGCCACGTTCTTTGGTTTCGGATTGCTGCTGGCGTTCACGCCATGCGTGCTGCCGATGGTGCCGATCCTCTCCGGCATCATTGTCGGCGCGGGCAACGGCAAACCGGTCTCCCGGGGCCGTGCGTTCGCGCTGTCGCTCGCCTACGTGCTCGGCATGGCACTCACTTATACGATCGCGGGTGCGGCCTTCGCCGCCGCGGGGCAGCAGGCACAGGCGTTCTTCCAGAAACCGTGGATGATCGCCCTGTTCGCGGCGCTGTTCGTGTGGCTCGCGCTCGGCATGTTCGGGCTCTTCAACCTGCAGATGCCGGCCTGGCTGCAGGACCGCGTTTCGCGCCTGAGCAACAACCAGCAGCAGGGCACACTGCTGGGCACCGCGATCATGGGCGCGCTGTCTTCGCTCATCGTCACCGCCTGTGTCGCGCCACCGCTGGTCGCATCGCTCGCCGTCATCGGCCAGAGCGGCGACGTCTTCCGCGGCGGCGCGGCGCTGTTTGCACTCAGCCTGGGCATGGGCGCCCCGCTGCTGGTCGTGGGCGCCTCGGCCGGCGAACTGCTGCCTCGTGCAGGCGCATGGATGGACACTGTCAAGCAAGTGTTCGGCGTCATGCTGCTGGGCGTGGCGATCTGGATGCTGGGCCGCATCCTGCCGGGACCGGTCACGCTCGGGCTCTGGGCCGCGCTCGCCTTCGTCACGGGTTACTGGTTGCTGACCAAGGAAGACAGCGGCATGCGCAATGGCTTGACGGCCGTGCGCCGCGGCTTCGGTGCACTGGCAATGGCCTACGGCGTGCTGCTGCTGATCGGCGCGCTCGCGGGCCGCAGCGATCCGTTGCAGCCGCTCGCAGGCGTCGCGGGTTCCGCGCCCAGCGGCGGCGACGTTGCGAACGGCGGGGCCGAGCATGCCGGCATCCCTTTCAAGCGCATCAAGAGCGTTGCGGACCTCGACCGTGAAATCGCGACGGCTCGGGCCGCCGGCAAGACGGTGATGCTCGATTTCTATGCGGACTGGTGCGTGTCCTGCAAGGAGATGGAAAAACACACGTTCCCCGAGGCGGCGGTGCAGGCCGCGCTCCGCGACACCCTGCTGCTGCAGGCCGACGTCACGGCCAACGACACGACCGACCAGGCCCTGATGCAACGCTTCGGTATCCTGGGCCCGCCTTCGATCCTGTTCTTCGGACTCGATGGGGCCGAGAAGACCGACTACCGCGTGGTCGGCTTCAAGCCGGCGGGCGAGTTCGCGCCGCACGTCCAACAGGCCTTCGCAGGCTCGTCGTCGTGAGCAGCCGGACGCTCTTGGTCATCGCCCTCCTCGCCGGCCTGGCGGGCGCGGCTGGTTACTACTTGCTGGCCAGGCCAGACAGCGCACCGGTCGAAGAGGCGCCAGGTTCTGAGCCCGCAACGGCGGCGCAGGAACCCGCCGCCGCGCCCAGGGCGCAGCTCGCGACCGTCATCCCGGAGTTCAAGCTCGCGGACCGCGACGGGCAGATGCGCTCGCTCAAGGACGACTGGGCCGGCAAGTCGCTGATCGTGAACTTCTGGGCGACGTGGTGCGCGCCCTGCCGCCGCGAGATCCCGCTGCTCAAGCAGATCGCCCGCGACCGCGCCGGCGAAAACTTCCAGGTCATCGGCATCGCCGCCGATTTCCGCGATAAGGTCATTGCCTACGCCGACGAAATGAAGATCGACTACCCGATGCTGATCGGGGAACAGGACGCGCTCGACGCGGCGACCGCGTTCGGGGTCGACGCCGTCGGGCTGCCGTTCACGATCTTCACGGATGCAAAAGGCCGGGTGATCGCCCTGCACATGGGCGAGTTGACCGCAGCCGAGGCGGACCTCATCCTGCAGGCGGTCGCCGACGTGAACGCGGGCCGCACCGACCCGGTCCAGGCGAGGGCGGTGATCGAGGCCGGCCTGGCCGCGCTGCCGCACGATTCAGAAGAGAAAAGCGGCGGATAGGCGCGAAAACGGGGCCATTTGCAGCGAACCGGGGTAAAAAACCGTCGCCATTTGGCGACAGACGGAGGTAGACTGCGCCCCCACGCTTCTCCGTGCCTAAGGCCATGGCGCACATCCTGCTCCTCAACGGACCCAACCTGAACCTGCTCGGCAATCGCGAGCCGGGCGTCTATGGCAAGGTCACGCTCGAGCAGATCCACGAGCACTCGACGAAACTGGCGGCGGAGTCGGGACACCGGCTGACGGCGATGCAGAGCAACTCGGAAGCCGAGTTGATCGACTGCATCCACCAGGCGCCGGCCAGTCACGTGGCCTTCATCGTCTTCAATCCGGCCGGCTTCACGCACACGAGCGTCGCGCTGCGCGATGCGCTGCTGGCGGTCAAGATCCCTTTCATCGAAGTGCACCTCAGCAACGTGCATGCGCGCGAGACGTTCAGGCACCACTCCTACTTCTCCGACATCGCGGTCGGGACCATCAGCGGTCTCGGCGCCGTCGGCTACGAACTGGCGCTGCGCGCCGCCAGCCAGCTGCTTGCTGGCAAGTCTGGCGGCCCGCCCCTGCCCAACTGATACGAGATCCGGGGGGATCACTCCAAGATGGATATCCGCAAGGTCAAGAAACTGATCGAACTGCTCGATGAAACGGGCGTCGCCGAGATCGAGATCAAGGAAGGCGAGGAATCGGTCCGCATCAGCCGGCACCCGGCCGGCACCACGTTTGCGATGATGCCGCAGCACATGTCCTATGCTCCGGCCGCAGCGCCCGCGGCTGCTCCGGCCGCGGCCGCCGTTACACCTGCCGCCGCTGCTGCGGCCGCTGCGGCCGCCGCCACTGCCGCCGCCGCTGTTGCGGACCAGACGGTGACCGCGCCAATGGTCGGCACGTTCTATTCGGCGCCCGCGCCGGGAGCGAAGGCGTTCGTGGACATCGGCTCGGAGGTGAAGGCCGGCGACGTTCTCTGCATCATCGAAGCCATGAAGATGATGAACCAGATCGAGTCGGACAAGGCAGGCCGCGTCGTGTCGGTGCTGGCGAAGAATGGCGACCCGGTCGAGTTCGGCCAGCCGCTCTTCGTCATCGAATAAGCAGGCCAGACGATGCTCGAGAAGGTCGTCATTGCCAATCGCGGCGAGATCGCGCTCAGGATCCTGCGCGCGTGCCGCGAACTCGGCATCAAGACCGTCGCCGTGCACTCCACGGCCGACCGCAACCTCAAGCACGTGCTGCTCGCGGACGAAACCGTCTGCATCGGACCGCCCTCGTCGCGCGACAGCTACCTCAGCATGCCCGCGATCATCAGCGCGGCCGAAGTCACGGATTCCGTCGCGATCCACCCCGGCTACGGCTTCCTGTCCGAGAATGCGGACTTCGCCGAGCGCGTGGAGAAGAGCGGCTTCAAGTTCATCGGGCCGCGCCCCGAGACCATCCGGCTGATGGGCGACAAGGTCTCGGCGATCAAGGTCATGAAGGCCGCCGGCGTGCCATGCGTGCCTGGTTCCGACGGCCCTCTCGGCCCGGAACCCGACGAACTCTTCCGCATCGCCAACGATATCGGCTACCCGGTCATCATCAAGGCTTCGGGCGGCGGTGGCGGTCGCGGCATGCGTGTCGTGCACAGCGACGCGACGCTGCTGCATTCCGTGGGCGTGACCAAGGCCGAGGCGCTGGCAGCGTTCGGCAACGACCAGGTCTACATGGAAAAATTCCTGGAAAAGCCGCGCCACATCGAGTTCCAGGTGCTGGCCGACCACTACGGCAACGTGATCTGCCTCGGCGAGCGCGACTGCTCCATGCAGCGCCGTCACCAGAAGATCATCGAGGAAGCGCCCGCGCCAGGTCTCTCGGCCAAGCAGCGGCGCACGATGAGCGAACGCGTCGCAGCCGCCTGCGTGGAGATCGGCTACCGCAGCGCAGGCACGCTCGAGTTCCTGTACCAGGACGAAGAGTTCTACTTCATCGAGATGAACACCCGCATCCAGGTCGAGCACCCGGTGACGGAACTCATCACGGGCATCGACCTGGTGAAGTCGCAGCTGCGCCTGGCCGCGGGCGAGCGACTGCCGTGGACGCAGGACGACGTGCAGATCCGCGGCCACGCGATCGAATGCCGCATCAACGCTGAGGACCCGAAGAATTTCACGCCCTCGCCGGGACCGATCAGGCTCTGGCATGCGCCGGGCGGCCCGGGGATCCGCGTCGACAGCCATCTCTACACGGGGTACACGGTGCCGCCGTACTACGATTCGCTGGTGGCCAAGGTGATCGCACACGGCGAAGACCGGGACACCGCGATCGCGCGCATGCGCAATGCGCTGAACGAAATCGTGGTGGAGGGCATCAAGACCAATACGCCGCTGCACCAGGAAATCTTCCAGCATGCGGCGTTCCGGGCGGGCGGCACCGACATCCACTACCTCGAGCGTCGGCTCGGGCTCAAGTAGGCATTGTCGCCGCACTGCACGACTGTTCAGTCGTCCGGTTCAGGCAGGTCCCGGCATGCAGAGTGTCGTCATCAGGAATGCTGCGCCAGGCGACTTCGAGACCATTTGCGCGTTGAATTGCGCCGAGGTCCAACACACGAGCCCGATGGATGTCGCTCGATTGGTCGCCCTGGACGACTTGTGCTGCTATCACAAGGTCGGCTGCGTGGATGGCAACGTTACGGCATTTCTTCTCGCAGTGTGCAGCGGCGCACCCTATGAGAACGACAATTTTCAATGGTTCGCTCGCACTTACGCGCGATTCATCTACATCGACCGGGTTGTTGTATCACCTGCATTTCGCGGCCTGCGGCTGGGGTCCCTGCTGTACGAAGACCTGTTTCGCTACGCCCGGGACAACGCCATCGCGCTGGTGACGTGCGAATACAATATTGTCCCGCCCAACGAAGCATCGCGCATGTTTCACGACAAGTTCGGGTTCCGGGAACAAGGAACGCAGTGGGTGGCAAACGGCACCAAGCGTGTTTCGCTGCAGGCAGCGGCGACCTGACCGCCGGATTGCCGGCGCCGTGCCCGGCTCAGGGAAAACGCACTAGACTGGCACATGCCCTTCCTGCAATTCACGCTCGACATCGGCGCGCGCGATCCCGAGCCGTATGAAAATGCGCTGTTCGGCCTGGGCGCGCATTCCGTCACGCTGCTCGACGCGGCCGACGATCCGGTGCTCGAACCCGCGCCCGGCGCCATGCCGCTGTGGCCGACCGTCGTCGTTCGAGCCGTCTTTCCGGCGGACACCGATATCGGGCACGTGCGCGCGACGCTGGGCGCCGCTGCGGGTCTCGATCCAGCGCTGGTTGCGGAGAAATCATTGTTCGAGCCTGTCGCGGATCGCGCCTGGGAACGTGAGTGGCTCAAGGACTTCCGGCCGATGCGCTTCGGGCGGCGTCTCTGGGTCTGCCCGGGCGGGCAGGCTCCGGGTCCCGACGAGATCGACGCCACCGGCGCTTTGCTGCTTGAGCTCGATCCCGGTCTCGCCTTCGGCACCGGCACGCATGCGACCACGGCGCTGTGTCTGGAATGGCTCGATTCGGGGGCCGCGATCGAGGATGGCCCGGGGACAGCATGGCTCGAGGGCGCGGACGTGATCGACTACGGCTGCGGCTCGGGCATCCTGGCCATCGCTGCGCTGCGCCTGGGTGCAAGGCGGGCCGTGGCCATGGACATCGATCCGCAGGCGCTGCTTGCCACGCGCGAGAATGCCGAGCGCAACGGCGTGCTGGACCGTGTCCATGTCACCGCCGACCGGGAACTCGGCCAGGTTCAGGCGGACGTCGTCCTGGCGAATATCCTCGCCGGGCCGCTGGTGGACCTGGCACCCCTGTTCGCACAGCGGACACGCCCCGGCGGCCGCATCGCACTGAGCGGATTGCTGGTCGAACAGGCCGATGCAGTGGCAGCCGCTTACCGGCCGTGGTTTGATATCGGCCTGACCGTCGCGCGCGACGGGTGGGGGCTGCTGACAGGCTGCCGGCACGCGCACGACGACGTCCGGGACTAGCTAGAACGAACGACCAATGTATTCCCAGTGTCCTGAATGCCTGACGCGCTTTCGCGTGACGGCGGCCGTCTTGCGCGCCGCGCATGGCACCGTGCGCTGCGGCCGCTGCGGCAGCGCGTTCGACGCCTTGCCGCGTCTCAGCGACACCCTCCAGGACGACACGGCCGGGCCTGCGCAGCCGCCGGCGCTGCAGTTCAGCAACGCCGCGGGACTGACTGCGGCGGGCGGCGGGCTGCCATCCGCCGACGAGGCGCCCGCTGCTCCGGAGTTCCATTTCTCTGCGGATGACATCGAGCAGGTATTCATCGACGCGCGCGACTGGCAGAGCCGGTTTGGCACGTCCTCCTCGCCGGGCGATCGCGCAGGACGCATGGGCGACACAACGACCGCGGACCTGTCAGAAGGCGCGGAAGTGAGCGATGGCAATGCGCCGGCCAGCGACGAGGCGCAATCGCCGGTATGGGTGCACGAACCGGAAACCGTCGAGGACATCACGCTCGAGGGCGAGCGCATCCAGATCCAGCACTTCGGCGACTTCGAAGAGGATTACCTGGAGCGCGAAATCGAGAACGCGCTGGAGGAGCAGCACCGCGCGGAAACGGCTGCAGCGGAACTCGGTGCCGTGGTTGCCGACCAAGTCCCCCCGGAAGCCGTGCCGGAGGACGCATCCGCGCACGACCTGGATTCGACCGATCGATTCGAAATCATCCGCGAGGTTCCAGAGTCCGCCCATCCGCGCGAGGAGCCGGACATCGAGCTGACGGACTCGACGCCGGCCCTCGCTGATACGCCGGCAGTCGTGTATGACTTCGAAGCCTTCGATGAGAAGGCCCTCGTCGCGGCACCGGCGGAGGAACCGGCCGTCGTTACGCCGATCACGACCGCCGAACCGTCGGAGTCCGTCGTCCCGATCGCGCGTGCTGCGGACCGCTGGCAGCGTCCCGCCGCGCCGAGACCCGCGCCATCGGCCGACGACGAACTCACTGCGCTGGACGAAGACGATTTTCGCCTGGCCGAAGAACTCGCGGCCGGTGCGCGCGAACGCAGGGTCGGCTGGGCCTGGGGCGGCGGCGCGTTGTTGATGGGGCTGCTGCTCGCCGCCCAGCTCGCCCATCACTTCCGGCAACCGCTGTCTCGCGATGCAAGCGTCGGTCCCGTATTGCGCGAAATCTACTCGCGCCTTGGGCACCCGCTCGCGCCGAGCTGGAACCTTGGCGCGTTCGAATTGCGTCAATGGGGCGCGACTGAATCGGCACCGAGTGCCGCGGGCAGCATGACGGTGCGGGCGAGCATCAGGAACGGCGCGGCGTTCGCGCAGCCGTTGCCGCTGCTGCGGCTGGAACTGGACGACCGCTTCGGCGGCATCGTTGCCCGCCGCGATTTCCGGCCGGGGGAGTACCTCAAGGATCCCGCGCAGGCCACGCGCCTGCTGGCGGCGGGTGCGGCCACCGAAGCGGAACTCGCGATCGTCGACGCCACCACCGATGCCGTCGGCTATCGACTCGACGTCTGCATGCGGGAAGAATCCGGCGCAGTGCGTTGCGCGCAGCCGGCCGCAGTTCCTGCCGGCTCGGAACAGGCTTCCCAGTGAGCGCGCCCGCGGCCAGCACGCGCGGGCCGGCGCCCGCGCCGGCACCCATCTTCATCGGGCCCTACCGGCTCGACGGCCATGCAGTGCTCGCGCCCATGGCCGGCGTCACGGATCTCCCGTTTCGTCGCCTGTGCCGCCGGCTCGGGGCCGCGCTGGCGGCTGGCGAAATGATCGCGGCCGACCCGCGGCTCTGGGATACGGAGGAATCACGGCGCCGACGGGATCACACCGACGAACCGGAACCCCGTGTCGTGCAGATCGCGGGCGGTGATCCGGCGTTCATGGCCGACGCTGCGCGACGCAACGTCGACGCCGGCGCGCAGGTCATCGACATCAACATGGGTTGCCCGGCCAGGAAAGTGTGCAACAAGGATGCCGGGTCGGCGCTGTTGCGCGACGCGAGCACCGTCGCGGCGATCCTGGAGGCGACCGTCCGTGCGGTCGACGTGCCGGTGACGTTGAAGATCCGCACGGGATGGGCACCCGACCAGCGCAATGCCGTGACCATCGCGCGGATTGCCGAACTGTCGGGGATCCAGGCGCTGGCCGTGCATGGACGGACGCGGGCGTGCCGATTCAATGGCGAGGCCGAGTACGAAACGATTGCGGCGGTCAAGCACGCCGTACGCATCCCCGTGTTCGCCAATGGCGACATCGACTCGCCCGCCAAGGCCCTGGTGGTGTTGCGGGCGACGGGCGCCGACGGAATCATGATCGGCCGCGCCGCGCAAGGCCGGCCGTGGATTTTCCGCGAGATCGAGGCATTGCTGGACGGGCGCGAGCCCCTGCCGCCGCCTTCCTCGGAGGTGCGTGATATCATGCTCACGCACCTGCGCGATTTGTACGAATTTTACGGCGCCGAGCCCGGCGTCAGGATCGCGCGCAAGCACATCGGATGGTATTGCTCGGGACGCCCGCACTCGCAGGCGTTCCGTCAGTCCATCATGCAGGCGGTCTCGGTCGAGACGCAGCTCGCGCAGGTGCGGGAATACTTCGACGCGCTGGAAGACTCCGCAGCCGCCGTAGCGGCCTGAAGGTCTCCTCCTCCGCGCCGCGGCAAGACGAACCGAACGAGAGGAAGCCCCGCCATGGCGGCGCGCAGCAAACAAACCCATACCCGACGCGAACCGAAACCGGCCAGCCACACCACCAACGGACACAGCGTGCCGCTGCGCTCGCTTACTGAGCAGGCCCTCGACAGCTATTTCGCCAGCCTGAACGGCCATGCGCCCGGCCAGCTGTACGACCTGGTGATGCGCGAGGTCGAAGAACCGCTCTTCCGCGCAGTGCTCGACTACTCGGCCGGCAACCAGAGCCGCGCGGCCGACATCCTCGGCATCAATCGCGGCACGCTGCGCAAGAAGCTGCGCGTCTACGGCATCGCAGGCTGACGCCCGTGAACCCGCCCGTCCAGCGCGCACTGATCAGCGTCTCCAACAAGGAAGGCCTGCTCGAATTCGCACAGGAACTGGCACGCCGCGGCGTGCAGATCGTTTCGACCGGCGGCACGGCCAAACTGCTGCGCGGCGAAGGCATCGATGCGATCGACGTGTCAGCGGTGACCGGCTTTCCCGAGATCATGGACGGCCGCGTCAAGACACTGCATCCGAAGATTCATGGCGGCCTGCTCGGGCGGCGAGGAGTCGACGACGCAGTGATGCGCGAGCACGGCATCGATGCGATCGACCTCGTCGTCGTGAATCTCTACCCGTTCGCCGCGACGATCGCGAAGCCGGGCTGCACGTTCGACGACGCAGTCGAGAACATCGACATCGGCGGCCCGGCGATGGTGCGCGCTTCCGCCAAGAACCACGACCGTGTCGCGATCGTGGTCGACCCGCTCGACTACGGCTCGGTGCTCGCGGAGATGGACCGCGCAGACGGCGGCATCGGCGACGACACCCGGCTGCGACTCGCCGCCAAGGCATTCGCACACACGGCGCAGTACGACGCGATGGTGGCTTCGTACCTGTCGCAGGCAGTCCGTTCGAGCGGCAGCGCAGGCACTGCAGCCGGCGAGTTCCCGGACCTGCTGCCGCTGCAGTTCCGCAAGCGGCTCGACCTGCGCTACGGTGAAAACCCGCACCAGCAGGCGGCGTTCTACGTCGCGAGCGACGCCCAGGGCGCCAGCGTGGGCTCGGCCTCGCAACTGCAGGGCAAGGAACTCTCGTTCAACAACCTGGCGGACGCCGACACGGCACTCGAATGCGTGCGCCAGTTCGAAGGCCCCGCCTGCGTCATCGTGAAGCACGCGAATCCGTGCGGCGCAGCCGTCGCCGCGACCATCCGCGAGGCCTACGACCGCGCGTACCGCACCGACACGACATCGGCGTTCGGCGGCATCATCGCGTTCAATCGCCCGCTCGACGCGGCGACCGCGTCGGCGATCGTCGAACGGCAGTTCGTCGAGGTCATCATTGCGCCGTCGGTCGAGCCGGAGGCGCGCGAGGTCTGCTCCAAGAAGGAGAACGTGCGCCTGCTGGTCACCGGCCCGCTCACGCCGAGCAACAGCCGCGTCGAGATGCGCAGCGTCAACGGCGGCCTGCTGGTGCAGACCCGCGATCTAGGCGTGGTCCCGGCCGCCGATTTCAAGGTCGTCACGAAGCGGACGCCGACTGCACAGGAACTGCAGGACCTGTCCTTTGCCTGGCGGGTGTGCAAGTACGTCAAGTCGAACGCCATCATTTTCGTGCGCGACGGCATGACCATCGGCATCGGTGCAGGCCAGATGAGCCGTGTCTACAGCACGCGTATCGCCGCAATGAAAGCGCGCGACGGCGGCCTCGAACCGGCGGGCTCGGTCATGGCGTCAGATGCCTTTTTCCCGTTCCGCGACGGCCTCGATGCCGCGGCGGAGCACGGCATCAAGGCGGTAGTGCAGCCTGGCGGTTCGATGCGCGACAACGAAGTGATCGCCGCGGCCGACGAGCACGGCATCGCGATGGTGTTCACGGGCATGCGGCACTTCCGGCACTGATGAAGGTCCTCATCATTGGCTCAGGCGGCCGCGAGCACGCGCTCGCATGGAAGATCGCGCAGTCGCCGCGCGTCTCGCAGATCTTCGTCGCACCGGGCAATGCGGGCACGCGGCTGGAACCGAACACTGCCAACGTCGACATCGCCGCCGAGGACGTCCCGGCCTTGCTCGCCTTCGCACAGCGCGAGAAGATCGACCTGACGATCGTCGGTCCCGAAGGCCCGCTGGTGATCGGCTTGTGCGACACGTTCGCGGCCGCAGGGCTGCGCTGCTTCGGGCCGGGCAGACTCGCTGCGCGACTCGAAGGCTCGAAAGCCTTCACCAAGGATTTCCTCAAGCGCCACGGGATTCCTACCGCGGCGTACGCCAAGTTCACGCGGGACAATTTCGACGCCACGTGGGTCCGCGCGCAGAAGGCGCCGCTGGTCGTGAAGGCCGATGGCCTTGCCGCCGGCAAGGGCGTCGTGATCTGCGCGACGACCGACGAAGCCGTGCAGACGGCCGAGGACATGTTCGCGGGCCGCTTCGGCAAGGCCGGCGATCTCGTGGTCGTCGAGGAATTCCTCGAAGGCGAGGAAGCCAGCTTCATCGCAATGGTGGACGGCAAGACCGTGCTGCCGCTCGCCACGTCGCAGGACCACAAGCGCCTTCGCGACGGCGACGAAGGTCCCAACACCGGCGGTATGGGTGCGTATTCGCCCGCACCGGTCGTCACGCCCGAGATGCACGATCGCATCATGCGCGAAGTCATGCTGCCGACGGTCGCGGCGCTGGAGCGCGAAGGCACGCCCTATCTCGGCTTCCTGTACGCCGGCATCATGATCCATCCCGACGGCACGCCGAACGTGCTCGAGTTCAACTGCCGCTTCGGCGATCCCGAGACGCAGCCGATCCTGAGCCGCATGCGCTCGGACCTCACCTCACTGTGTGAAGCCGCGCTCGATGGCAGGCTCGAAGGCGTGGAAGTCGACTGGGATCCGCGCGCCGCAGTTGGTGTCGTGATGGCCGCCAGTGGCTACCCGGACGACGTGCGTAAGGGCGATGGAATCCACGGCCTCGACGCCGCGGCAAAGATGCCGGGCAAGGTCTTCCACGCCGGCACGACGCTGAATGCCGAAGGCAAGGTCGTGACGAACGGCGGGCGCGTGCTGTGCGCCGTGGGCCTCGGCAAGACCGTGCGCGCCGCGCAGAAGCAGGCTTACGAACTGGCCGGCGCGATCTGCTGGGAAGGCCTGCAGTACCGCAAGGACATCGGTTACCGCGCGATCGCGCGGGAGTCGTAGCGCCGACGGGTTGCGCGGGGCTCGCCCGGATAGGGCGCGGGTGTCGTAGCAGGCAGTTGATCCGGGGTCTTGCCCCGAGCGCGTGCCTGCCTTTCCAAGCTCGGGGAAAGACCCGGATCAACTGCCTGCTGTACGGCGCCTTCGGCAACCTCACGGCGTACGACAAACTAGTGCGGCACAGACCTCTCCGCTGACTGCCGCCGCTCGCGCTGGACAAGGTACAGCCCCGCGCCGATGACGACGGAAGCGCCGAGCAGCGTGAGCGCACTCGGGTAAACACTCCAGATGGCGATATCGAGCAGCACGCCCCACAACATCGCCGTGTACTCGAAGGGCGCGACGACAGCCGCCGGAGCGCTGCGGAACGCGACCGTGATCAGGTTCTGGCCGATGGAGCCCATGACGCCTACGCCGAGGATCAGCAGGAAATCCCGGCCCCACTGGACCGGATGCCAGCCCGGAATGGCCAGCAGGCCCGCGCCGACCATCAGCAGCAGCGTGAACCCGAGCACCATGCTTTCGGTGGAGTCGGTGCGGGAAAGAAGGCGCAGCGAGACCACCGCAAACGCATACGTCCAGAGCGCAACGATGGCCCACAGCGAGCCCGTCGACAGCCATTTGCCATCGACCGGTCCCAGCATCAGGAGCACGCCCGACAGGCCGATCGCGATGGCAACCCACTGCCCGCTGACGACCTTTTCCTTCAGCATCGGCACGGACAGCGCCGCCACCAGCAGCGGCGCGCACATGAAAATGGAATAGGTGGTGGCGAGCGAGGACTCGCGCACCGCGGTGATGAAGCTGTAGAGCATCAGCACCGAGAGGGCGCCGCGCAGCAGGTGCAAGCGGATGTTGACGGGACGGAGCCGCCCGAGCCGCCCGCGGATCGCGATGACAGCAAGGACGAAGGGCAGCGACGCCGCCGCGCGCAGGAACGCCACCTGCAGCGAAGGGTAGTGCTCGGAGAGCAGCTTGAGCATCGCATCCATGACCGAGAAACAGGCCACGGACACGAGCATCGCGACGATGCCCCGGACGCGCTCCGACTGCGCGGTCAGCGCTTCATCGCCTCGAAGAACTCGCCGTTGGTCTTGGTGTCCCGCATCTTGTCGATGAGGAACTCCGCGGCCGCCAGCTCGTCCATCGGATGCAGGAGCTTGCGCAGGATCCAGATCTTCTGCAGCTCGTCCGGCGAGGTGATCAGCTCCTCGCGGCGCGTGCCGGAGCGGTTGATGTTGAACGCCGGGTAGACGCGCTTCTCGGCGATGCGACGATCGAGGTGGATTTCGCTGTTGCCGGTGCCCTTGAACTCTTCGTAGATCACGTCGTCCATGCGCGAACCGGTGTCGATCAGCGCCGTGGCGAGGATCGTCAGGCTGCCGCCTTCCTCGATGTTGCGCGCGGCGCCGAAGAATCGCTTCGGCCGCTGCAGCGCGTTCGCGTCCACGCCGCCCGTCAGCACCTTGCCGGAGCTCGGCACGACGGTGTTGTAGGCGCGCGCGAGGCGCGTGATCGAGTCGAGCAGGATCACGACGTCCTTCTTGTGCTCGACCAGGCGCTTGGCCTTCTCGATCACCATCTCGGCGACCTGCACGTGACGGCTGGCCGGTTCGTCGAACGTCGACGACACCACTTCGCCGCGCACGGTGCGCGTCATCTCGGTGACTTCCTCGGGCCGCTCGTCGATGAGCAGCACGATCAGGTACACCTCGGGGTGGTTGCCGGTGATCGAATTGGCGATGTTCTGCAGCAGCATCGTCTTACCGGCTTTCGGCGGCGAAACGATGAGGCCGCGCTGGCCCTTACCGAGCGGCGCGATCAGGTCGATCATGCGCGCGGTGAGGTCCTCGGTGCTGCCCGTGCCGCGCTCCAGCTTGAAGCGACGCGTCGGGTGCAGCGGCGTGAGGTTCTCGAACAGGACCTTGCTGCGGGCGTTGTCCGGCGAATCGAAGTTGATCTCGCCGACCTTGAGCAGCGCGAAGTAGCGCTCGCCATCTTTCGGCGGGCGGATGAGGCCCGAGATGGTGTCGCCGGTGCGCAGGTTGAACCGACGGATCTGCGACGGGCTGATGTAGATGTCGTCGGGGCCTGCCAGGTACGACTGCTCGGGCGAGCGCAGGAAGCCGAAGCCGTCCTGCAGGATCTCGAGCACGCCGTCGCCGTAGATGCTTTCGCCGTTGCGCGAATGCGCCTTCAGGATCGAGAAGATGATGTCCTGCTTGCGCGAGCGGGCGAGGTTCTCGAGGCCCATCGTCTGGGCGAGTTCGAGCAGCTGCGGGATCGGCTTGTGCTTGAGCGCACTCAGGTTCATCGACTTCCGGCTGGCCTCCAGCTCGGCCGGGCTGATGATGTCGAGATCATCCCCCTCGAGGAAATCGTCCTGCGGCAGCTCATCCTGACGCGGGCCGCGGTTGCCGTCGGGGCCGCCGCGTCCACGCTGCTTGTTGCCACCCTGGCGGTTATTGCGGCCCTGGTTGCCCAGGTAACCTCTCACAGCTTGCTGTCCAGCAAAGCCGCGACGTCGGCCTTGCGGACCGCGCCGATCTTCTGGCCTTCCAGGAGGCCGTTCTTGAACAGGATCAGAGTTGGGATGCCTCTGACGTTGAACTTCATTGGGGTTTTCGGGTTCTCGTCGACGTTCATCTTCGCGACGACCACCCTCCCCGCGTACTCCGTTGCTATCTGGTCCAGTATCGGTGCGATCATCTTGCATGGTCCGCACCACTCAGCCCAGAAGTCCAGAAGGACGGGAAGATTCGACTTGAGCACGTCCTGCTCGAAGCTCGAGTCCGAGACGTGAACGATCTGCTGGCTCACCAGAGATTACCTCCGCTGGCATATAGGGGTGTTTGAACACTGATTTCTTTCTTGAAGGGGTGATGTGGCGTCCCCGGAATCGGGTGACGGCAGGGTTCGCGTAGGGCAAACTATCGAGATTGCTGGCCGTTGAATGGAGTTCTAAAGGGATTCCGTGGTGCCGGGTCCGCCGGTCAGAGGGGACCGGGACTCATGCCCGATCGGCCGGCGACGTTTTATGGCGGGAGCGGATAGATCCGCGTTACCGGTTATTTGAACCCGCTTTTCCGTAATTTGCAAGGCCACGTGTGCCGATCCGGGACCGATGTCAGACAATCACCTCAGCGACATTTCCTTCACCCACCTGCATTTGCCCGAATCACTGGCGCGCGGAATCGCCGATGCCGGCTTCGAGCGCTGCACTCCGATCCAGGCCCAGACGCTGCCGCGCGCCCTCGCCGGCTTCGACATCGCAGGCCAGGCCCAGACCGGCACGGGCAAGACAGCCGCGTTCCTGGTCGCGATGTATTCGATGCTGCTGCGCAAGGAACCGCCGGTTGACCGCCCAGTCAACGCGCCGCGCGCGCTCATCATCGCGCCGACGCGCGAACTCGCGGTGCAGATCCACCACGATGCCGAGATCCTCGGCCAGTACACCGGGCTCACGCTCGGCCTGGCGTTCGGCGGCGTGGACTACGAAAAGCAGCGGCACATCCTCGAACAGGGCGTCGACGTCCTGATCGGCACGCCGGGCCGGCTCATCGACTTCTTCAAGCAGCGGGTGTTCGAACTGCACTCGGTGCAGGTCGTGATCCTCGACGAAGCCGACCGCATGTTCGACCTGGGCTTCATCGCCGACATCCGCTACATCATGCGGCGGCTGCCCGCGCCCGACCAGCGGCTGAACCTGCTGTTCTCGGCGACCCTCGCACAGCGGGTGCTGGAACTCGCGTTCGAGCACATGAACGACCCGGAACTCGTCCGCATCGAGCCGGACAAGATGACGGTCGACCGCGTCCGCCAGGTCATCTACTACCCGTCCATGGACGAGAAGCCGCGCCTGCTGGTCGGCCTGCTGAAGCAGATGGACCCGCACCGCACGATGATCTTCGTCAACACGCGGCGCGGCGCGGAAGAACTCGAGACGCTGCTCAAGACGAACGGGTTCAACGCCGAAGCCATCTCTGGTGACGTGCCGCAGAACAAGCGCCTGCGCATGATCCGCGACTTCCACAGCGGCGAGCTCGCGATCCTGATCGGCACCGATGTCGCGTCGCGCGGGCTGCACATTCCCGACGTGAGCCACGTCTTCAACTACGACCTGCCGCAGGATCCGGAAGACTACGTGCACCGCATCGGCCGCACGGCTCGCGCAGGCGCCGAAGGCGACGCCATCAGCCTGGGCTGCGAGGACTACGTGCAGTCGCTGCCGGACATCGAGAACTACATCGGCCGCAAGATTCCGGTGGCCTCCGTGGCACAGGAGCTGCTGGCGGAAATCACCGTGCCGCGATACGAGCGGCGGCGCTTCAGCGGCCCGGGCGGTGGTTCGCGGGGCGGCAGCGGCGGGCGTGGTGGTTCACGCGGTGGTCCTCCACGCAGTGGCGGCGGCGGCGGCGGTCGCGGTCGCAGCAGCAGCAGCGGTGGTGGCGGCGGTGGTCCGCGAAGGGAAAGCAGGCCCTCACCCCAACCCTCTCCCGCCAATGCGGGAGGGGCCAGATTCTCACCCCAACCCTCTCCCGCCAATGCGGGAGAGGGGGCCAGATTCTCACCCCAACCCTCTCCCGCCAATGCGGGTGACGGGGCAGGTAGTGCCGACGGTGCACCGCGCAAGCGTCGCCGTCGCGGTGGCCGTGGCCGCTCGGGTGGCGCTCAGGGCGCGGGATCACCCGCGCCGCAGGGCGGCGGGGACACAGGCCCGGCACCCGCCGACGCCTGAGCCACGACCGAATCGCGCAGGTCCGCCAGCCTGCGCACGCCCGCGATACCGTCGACGGGCGGATGTGCCGGCCGCGTGGAATCGGGCTGCAGGACCTGGTAGATCCACGCCACCCGCGCGGAGCGCGCTGCCTGCAGCACCGCCGCGCTGTCATCCACGAACAGCGTTCCTGCGGCGTCCACGCCGTGCGCGCGTGCAAGCCTTGCCCAGAATTCCGGATGCTCCTTCGGCACGCCGAACTCGTGCGACGACACCAGTTCGTCGAAATGCCGCGACAGCTGGGTCTGCGCGTCCTTGACCCGCAGGCTGATCGGGTGGGCGTTGGTCGTCAGCAGCACGCGCTTGCCGAGGCCCCGCAGCAGGTCGAGGAATTCGGCCGCGCCGTCGAGGTAACGGATTTCCTCGCGCATTGCGTGCTTGAGCGCGGGAATGTCGAGTCCCAGTTCTTCACTCCAGTGGTCGACGCAATACCAGTCGAGCGTGCCCCGTTTGGCGTCGAATCGCGGCTTCAGCTGCGCCATGGCCGCGGCGTAGTCGAGCCCCCGCGCTTCGCCCCAGCGTCGGGGCAGCACTTCCAGCCAGAACAGGTTGTCGAAGTGCAGGTCGAGGACCGTGCCGTCCATGTCCAGGCACACGACGTCGACACGGGACCAGTCGGGGAGCGGGAAATCGGGCATCGGCGCGGGCGCTTGCGGCAACGCTGGCAGGGGGACAGGGCCGGTATGATACGGCGGTCCTCTGCTGGGAGAAGCGCTTGAACGCCGCCGTGACCCGCGACCTCGCGTCGCTGCTGCCCGAAGTCCGCAGGCTGGTCGATGCCGCTGGCACCGCCATCCTCGAGGTGTATGCGACGGGCCACGAAGTTGAATACAAGTCCGACGATTCGCCGATCACCCGCGCGGACCGGGCGGCGCACGACATCCTGAGCGTGGGACTGCGCGAACTGACGCCGGAAATCCCGGTGCTTTCCGAGGAATCGGCCGACGAGCACGCGTACCAGATCCGGCGGCAATGGCGCGAATTCTGGCTGGTCGACCCGCTCGACGGCACCCGGGAATTCATCAGCCGCAACGGCGAGTTCACGGTCAACGTCGCACTGGTCCGCGAGCATCGGCCGGTGCTCGGGGTGGTCGGGGCACCGGTGCTGGGTCTCGTCTACTACGGCGGCGCAGGCCTCGGGGCGTTCGTTGCGCAGGCGAACGGCACCGAACGGCCGATCCACGTGCGGCGGCCGGCAGCGAGCCCGCTCGTGATCGTCGGCAGCCGTTCGCACCGGGGCGATTCGCTCGAAGGCGTGCTGGCCCGGATCGGGGCGCACGAGATGCGGCCGATGGGCAGTTCGCTCAAGTTCTGCCTGGTGGCCGAGGGCACGGCGGACTTCTATCCGCGTCTGGGCCCGACCTCCGAATGGGACACGGCCGCAGCGCAGGCAGTGGTCGAAGCTGCGGGTGGCGCAGTGACGACCCTGGACGGACGGCCGCTGCGCTATAACGAGCGCGACACGCTGCTGAACCCGCATTTCCTCGCGTTTGGCGACGCCTCCCGTAACTGGCCCGGGCTGTTCTGACGCACCCCGCGTGGAGCTGACCTGGAGCCTGCTGTTCCTGCTGATGGCCTGCACGGCGTTTGCCGTGTTCTGGCATGACGCGCTCGGCGCCCGCGAGCGCGCCAACGACGCGGCGCGGGAGACCTGCGACGCAACCGGGGGGATCCTGCTCGACGGCACCGTGGCCTTCCGCTCGCTGCGGGTCGTGCGGGGTGACGAAGGACGCCCGGCCTTCGAGCGCACCTACGTGTTCGACTATTCACCTGACGGCGAGTCCCGGCGACAGGGATTCGTCGTGGTCCAGGGGCGGCGCGTGGAGAGCATCGGGCTCCAGTAGCTCCCTTTTTGCATGGCCGGGGGCTAAAGTATCGGTCCCGTACCGGATCCTGCGAATACCGTCCGCGATGGCCGAACAGAAGGACAACGTCGACACCGAGACGTTCCAGCACCTGCAGCGCTTGCGCGGCCTGCGCATCGAGCATCGGGACCTCGACGACGTGATCCACCGCCTGCAACTCGACTTATACGTCGACCAGGTCCAGCTGCGGCGCTTGAAGAAACGCAAGCTGCTGCTCAAGGACCAGATCGCGCGCCTCGAGAGCCAGCTGATCCCCGACCTGAACGCGTGACGGGATGAGGACCCAGCTGCAGGCGATCGGCGACGCCCTCTCGACCCTGCAGGAACCCGACAACTTCCTGCAGGTGGCGCTGATCGCGGCTGCCCTGGTGCTCGGCTGGTGGACAGCACGTTTCGCACGGGCACGCATCGTCACCGTACCCGAGCCCGAGAACCTCCACGACCGCCTGCGTGAGTTGCTCTACATCGGCGCCCCGCCAGCGCTCACGTTCGCCATCCTGGCTGCGATCGACGGCTTCCTGCACGCCTTCGGGTTGCAGGCGGGCATGGTCGACGTCGCGGTGCAGCTCATCGGCCTGCTGCTGCTGATCAGGGTCGTCATCTACATCCTGCGGGTGTCGCTCGGCACGCGCGCGCGACTCAAGGGCTGGGGGCCGGCGATCACGGGCGTGATCTGGCTCTTCCTCGCGCTCCACCTGCTCGGCTGGGGCGACGAGGTCATCCGCGTCCTCGACAGCATCGGCATGCAGGCCGGCAAGACGCGCATTTCCGTCTGGTCAGTGATGAAGCTGCTGGTGACGGTCAGCGTGTTCGTGCTGATCGCGCTGTGGGCCTCGCGCTGGCTGGAGCGCCACGTGCTCAGGCTCGACGCGCTCGCGCCGACGATGCGCATCGGCATCGCGAAATTCACGCAGGCATTCCTGGTCGGCCTGTCGGTGCTGGTGGGCCTCAACGCCGCCGGCCTCGACCTCACGACGCTCAACGTGCTCACCGGCGCGATCGGCATCGGCCTCGGCTTCGGCCTGCAGAGCATCGCGGCCAACTTCGTCAGCGGCTTCGTGCTGCTGATGGACCGTTCGATCAAGCCAGGCGACGTCATCAGCTTCACCGGCACCACGGGCACGGCGACCGAAGGCTTCGGCTGGGTCGAGGAACTGCGCGGGCGGTACGTCGTCGTGCGCGACCGCGACGGCGTCGAGACGCTGGTTCCGAACCAGAACCTGATCACCAACCCCGTGATCAACTGGAGCTACACGGACCCGAAGGTGCGGCTGAAGCTGCCGATCCGTGTCAGCTACAAGGACGACCCGGAGCTCGCGATGCAGCTGCTGCTGCAGTCCACCGAGGGCCATCCCCGTATCATCCGCGATCCAGCGCCCGTCGCGCGCCTGATGGGCTTCGGCGACCACGGCATCGAGCTCGAACTCCGGTTCTGGATTCCGGACCCGCAGGAAGGCGTCAACAACGTGCGATCCGACGTCAATCGCCGCATCTGGAAGCTGTTCAAGGAACACGGCGTGACCATACCCGTGGCCCAGCGCGAGATCCGCGTCGAGATGGCGCCCGCCCCTCCGGTCGCGACGCACGACTGAGTCCGCGCGGTGCCCGTCGCAATCCAGGGCTCGTTCGCCATCCCCGACGACCTGCTCGAGTTCCGCGCCGTGCGCGCCTCCGGTCCGGGCGGCCAGAACGTCAACAAGGTGTCGAACGCCGTGGAACTGCGCTTCGATTCCGCGCGCTGGGACGACTTGTGGCCGAGTGCCCGCGCGCGCCTGAAGCGGCTCGCCGGACGCCGCATGACGGAAGCAGGCCTGATCGTCATCGATGCGCAGCGCCTGCGCTCGCTCGAGCAGAATCGCGCCGACGCGCTCGAACGCCTGCGATCGATGGTCGCGGAGGCACTGGTCGAACCAAAACCGCGCCGCAAGACGAAGCCGACGCGCGCGTCGAAGGTGAAGCGGCTCGAGGGCAAGACGCAGCGCGGCAAGGTCAAGGTACTGCGACGCAAGTCGTACGACGAGTGAAGGAAGCCGATAGGCGACTGCACGAGTCCCGCGGGACGAGTGAGGAAGCCGGGCGGCGATCGCAGCAGCCCCGCGCTCAGCGGTGAACGACCTGCAGGATGCTGTTGCGGATCTGTTCGTGCAGCACGAGCTGCGCGTCTGCCGCGACGGCCTCGAGCACGGCCGGGTTGAAGACCAGCTTGCCGTCCCCGCCCTCGTCGACGACGCCGCGCTCGCGCAAGCGCACGACGAAATTTCCGAACAGCGCGCGGTCGAAAAACTCCGGTGAATTGAGCTCGTACAGCATCGCCATGCGCTGCGCGGTCAGCTGGCACTGCAGCTCGAGCGCCTCCTGGGTCAGCTTGCCGCTGCCGGCACGCAGCAGCAGTGAAATCGCGAGGTAATAGCGCTCGAGGATCGGCACGCTGAGCCGTGCCAGCACCGAGAGTTGCACGGCCTCGCTCGACTCGGCCGGCGGCCGGTACCACTCCTTACGGTCTGGCGACGCCGTCAGCAGGCCGTGGTTGAGCAGGTCCTCGAGCAGTTCGTCCACCACTGCCGGCAGCTCGCTGTCCCGCCAGCGCAGGAAGTATTCATCGGCGACGTAGGGATAGACGCGCCCCGCGAGGCGCAGCAGGTCGGCGCGCGTGACCGACGCGTTGTTCAGGAACGCGCACGCGAGCAGTGACGGCATCAGCAGCAGGTGCAGGACGTTGTTGCGGTAGTAGCTCGCGAGCACCGCGTTCGACTCGGTCATGCCGATGACGTCGCCGAGCGGGTGAGCCTGGCGGTAGAGCATGCGCAGGGAATCGCAGTGCCGGATCATCGACTGGCCGTCGAGCGGCGTGACCCAGACCTGCGGTGAGTACGGCGCCTGCCGCATCAGCGATGCATAGAGCTCGAGCTGCCGCACCAGGTCGCCCTCCCCCATCCGCTGCCGCGGCGTCGCGAGCAGCACCGTGCCCAGGAGGTTCACCGGCGTGACACAGGCCGCCGCGTTGATGCGCGCCATGATCCGGTGCGCGAGGTCGGCGCACAACGGCGACAGCCATGCCGGCTTCTCGTCCGTCACCGCCTGCTGCCGGTCCCAGCCGGGCACGTGGTGCGTCAGCAGGTCGTCGAGCGGCAGCGGCTCGCCAAAACTCACGTACACCTTGCCGAATCGGCTGCGCAACTCGGGCAGCGTCCGCAGCATGCCCAGGATCGATTCCTTTTCCTTCGGCCGCCCCGAGAGCTCGCCAATGTAGGTGCGCCCTTCGACGAGCCGCTCGTAGCCGATGTAGATCGGCACGAAGACAACCGGCCGCGCAGGATTGCGCACGTAGGCGCGCACCGTCATCGCGAGCATGCCGGTCTTGGGCTGCAGCAGCCGGCCCGTGCGGCTGCGGCCACCCTCGATGAAGTACTCGATCGAGTGGCCGCGGGCCATCATGGCGCCGAGGTAGCGCGAGAACACCGCGGAGTACGTCGCATTGCCGCCGAAACTGCGGCGCAGGAAGAACGCCCCGCCACGCCGCAGGAACGAGCCGATCACCGGCATGTTGAGGTTGATGCCGGCGGCGATGTGCGGGACGGCGTAGCCCTTGTGGTACACGACGTACGACAGCAGCAGATAGTCCATGTGGCTGCGGTGGCAGGGCACGTAGATGATCTCGCTGCCCTCGTCGACCGATTGCAGGCTCGAGAAATTCGCGAGTTCGACGCCGTCGTAGAGGCGGTTCCAGAGCCGGCCCAGGGCTCCCGACATGAACACGACGAACGCGTGCGAGTAGTTCGACGCGATTTCGTACACATAGCCGCGCGCCACCTTCAGCGCGTCGCGACGGGAGAGCTTCTTGTCGCGGATGTCCTGGCGCACGGCATCGCGCACCGCCTGCGTGCGCAGCACTTCAGCCACGATCGTGCGGCGGTGGGAAAGGTCCGGCCCGATGGTCGCCGCACGCTGGTTGCGGAACTGCACGCGCAGCTGCCGCCACAGCCGGCGCGGTCCCCGCGGCATTCCCCGCGTCTCCGACAACGTCGGTTGCAGCGGCAGCGCTTCGCCGAACAGCACCAGCAGGTTGCGGCCGTTGAGCAGCAGCGAGAGCAGCTTGCGGAAGCGGCCGCCGATGTCCCAGTCCTCGGCCACCAGCAGCCGGAACCACGAGCGCTCGCGGTCAGGCGCGCGGCCCCAGAACAGACTGACGGAGATGATCTCCGGATCGAAGAGGCTGTCGCTGCCAGCCGCGACCGTGAGCGCGCGCAGGGCTTCGGGCATGCGGCGGTCGATGCGCTGACCGAAGAACCCGGTGCGCCGCTCGAGGAATACCAGGGAATTCTGCAACACACCCGTTGCACCGACGGGTGCGCGCGGATCGGGCAGGCCGCGCTCATGGCAGACGTACTCGAGCACCGCGAGGTCGACGACGCTGCGCTTCTCGAGCGCATACACGGTGACACGGCCGGGGTCGAGGCGCGCCTTGACGTCGTCGGGCAGGACGGACGGCCGCACCCAGAGCGCGACGAGCCACCGGGCAATCGGCAGGGCCAGCCGCTCGAAGGCGGTGAAATCGCTCATCGTGCGGGCAGGCGACCCGTGACGAGCAGGTGCCGGTCAGACACGGTCCTCACGGACAGCGCCTCGAGGCCATGCGCACGCAGTTGCGCACGGATCTCGTCAGGCTCGAACGCGGCACAGAGCGACGCGAAAAAATCCTGCCGCAGGACCTCGGGCTCGCCCGCTGCGTACTGCTCGACGATGCCGCGTGCGGCAGCCTGCGACCCGGGCCGGAACAGGTCCATGACCAGCACGGCGGCACCGGGCTTACCGGCCTCGCACACCGCGCGCCAGAAGACGCCGGGATCGTGCAGGTGGTGCAGCAGGCTGTTGCTGATGACCGCGTCGTAGCCCGGCAGTGGCAGCGTCGCGCCCGGCAGCACGCCCTCGATGAACTGCACGCGACCGCCGAGCCCCGGCGCTTCGTGCAGCCGTTCGCTCGCGAAATGGAGCATGGCGGCCGAGCCATCGATGCCATGCACCGTCAGCCCGGTGCGGCGCGTCGCCAGGCGCAGCACTATGTCGCCTGGGCCGCAGCCCAGGTCGAGCACCGAGCCCGTTTGCAGCGTCGGGTACTCCGCCTCGAAGTAACCGACGAAACGCTCGTTGGGCTCGGCGAAGTCGGCCAGCGCATACGCGCGAGCCTGCTCGGCCTCGTCCATGAGTTCAGGTTCGGGAATGCGCTGCATCGTCTCGCTCCCGCCGCGGTCGCGGCGCGGGGCTAATTGCCGCCCGACTCGTCGCTCGCGTCACCCGTCTGGGCGTCGATCGCCTCGTCGAGGTCGCGCTTGGCGTCCATGGTCACGCCTTCCACGGCGCGCGCCTTGTCCTGGGTCTGGATCATGTCGTCCAGCACTGTCTTGTCGGTGTCCCGGCCGAGAGCCTCGGCCTCCGCCTCGTCTTCCGCTTCGGCCGCCGGTTCCGGCGCGGGCGACCCGCACGCAGCGAGCGTTAGCAACGCCAAGGCAACGAGGGGTAATCTGGCAGCGACAGTCATGATGGTTCCCCCGGGTACAGGCCCTGGCGGGATTCTAGCGCAAGGGAACTGAATCGATGGCAGCGTTCGCGGACCAGGTCGTCGTCGTCACGGGGGCGTCGGAGGGCATCGGCCGCGCTTTCTGCATCGCGCTTGCCCCGCAGAGGCCGCAGTTGGTGCTCGCTGCGCGCAACCGCGAGCGACTCGAGTCCCTGGCCGAGGAGTGCCGCAGGCTGGGCGCCCAGGCTCGTGTCGTGCCGACCGACGTGACCGACGAGGACTCCTGCCGAATGCTCATCGACTCGGCCGTGGCCGCTTTCGGCCGCATCGACGTACTGGTCAACAACGCAGGCGGGACCATGTGGACGCGTCTCGACGAGATCCGCGACCTGTCGATCTTCGAGCGCCTGATGCGACTCAATTACCTTGGCAGCGTGTACCCGACGTTTCACGCGTTGCCGCACCTGAAGCATTCGCGCGGCAGGATCGTGGCGGTCGCGAGCATGGCCGGCCTCATCGGCGTGCCGACGCGCACCGGCTACTCCGCGGCCAAGCACGCGGTCATCGGGTTCTTTGACTCGTTGCGCATCGAACTGCTGGACTCCGGCGTCTCAGTCACGCTGATCTGCCCTGACTTCGTGGTGTCCGAAATCCACAAGCGCGCGCTCGGTCCGGATGGACGGCCGCTCGGCGAAAACCCGATGGCGAACTCGAAGATCATGACTGCCGGGCAGTGCGCCGCGCTGATGATTCGCGCCATCGAGCGCAGGGAACGGCTGCTGGTGACCTCGGGACGCGGCCGTCTTGCGCGCTGGCTGAAAGTACTCGCGCCGGGCGCAATCGACCGGATGGCCGCGAAGGCGATCGCACAGAAGAAATGAGGAAGGGGTCAGGGGTCAGTCGGAGGTGTCGGTGAACCGGGTGCCACAGCCGCACCTCCGACTGACCCCTGAGGCCTGCTTCAGAGGAACTCGTCGATCTGGAACAGGAAGTACGCGAAGAAATGATTGATCGCGCGAATCTGGTCCAGCAGCTGATGGTCTGAATCGAGGACGTGCAGCGTCGCCTTCTGCTCTTTCGCAAAGCGGATGCTGTTGTCCACCGGAATCACGTCGTCGCGCCAGCCGTGGACGATCGTCGTCGGGCAGTGGGCAGGCCGCGGACTGATCTTGTCGTAACCCGGCATGTACAGCGCCGGCGCCAGCAGGAACATGCCGCGAGCCTGCAGCAGCGAAGAACCGGCGACCGAGACGTAGCCTCCCATGCTCGAGCCAACGAGCACCAGCGACCCGCGCAGGTCCTTGCAGAATGCGAGCAGGCGCGTGACGCGGGCCTGCGGATCGTCGATGCCGCGGTAGTCGACGGATTCGACGTGGAACCCTTCCTCCCGGGCAATCTCGGCCATCGCCGCGATCTTGTTGCCCCAGGGTTCGCTGTCCTTGCCGTGGGAGAAGACGACGTAGCGCTCGGTCATGTGGGGAGTGCTCCAGTCCGCATAAAGCGGATGATACGGCTTTCGATGCCGCCGGAACGGGCCTTGAGTCTCAATCGCCCCGCGACCACAGCCATTGGTCCAGATCGCCCATCGGCGCGCCCCAGCCGTAGCGGGCCAGGTCGATGCGCCCACGCGTGACGTCGACGCTTTCGGCTCGCAGCCGGGACAACTGACGATCGCGCGAGGACGACCCGTCCGGGAATGCAATGCGCCCGCCGGCGGCGACCACACGGTGCCACGGCACGCCGCTGCCCTGCGGCAACCCGGACAACACCTTGCCGATCAGGCGTGCCTGCCGCGGCAGTCCGGCGCGCGCCGCGACCGACCCATACGTCGTGACCCGGCCCCGCGGGATTTCACGCACGATCGCCAGGATCGCGGCGGTCCGCCGCTCGCGCTCGGCAACGTCGGCGCGAGGCTTGGACGAAAGCGCGGGCCGGATGCGAACTGCAGGCTTCGGCATGATGGCCGACATCATGCCATGCGTCCGGGCGCGGCCCGCCCGGCGCGCGGTTGTCTGCCAATCTGACAGAATAAGTCGTTGAGTCGCGTGATGTTTCCAACAGTGGCGGCGCGCTCGACAGGCGCGCAATGGCCGCTCACGGCCGGGTACGCCGCAGGTTTCGCCGCACCGGAGTCGGATTCGATTGCCGAACATTGAAGAACGCGTGACAGACGGCTGGCGGTTCGCGGTGGACCGGGGCGGGACCTTTACCGACGTCGTCGGCATCACCCCCGACGGGACGCTGTTCACGTGCAAGGTGCTTTCGCACGATCCGCACCAGCCTGGCGACCCGGCGTTGCGTGGAATCTCGATGCTGCTCGGGCAGCACGGCGACGCGCACGGCCACCGCGTGGACTCGGTCCGGCTCGGAACCACCGTGGCCACCAACGCGCTGCTCGAACGCACGGGCGCGCCGACCCTGCTCGTCACTTCGCAGGGAATGCGGGATGCGCTCCTGATCGGTTACCAGGAACGCCCCGACATCTTCGCGCGCGCGATCCGCCGTCCGCCGCCCTTGTATCGCGATGTGGCCGAGATCCCCGAGCGCGTCGATGCGGCGGGCTGCGTGCTGACGCCACTCAATGAGGACGCGCTGCGCCGCACCCTGCGGTCGGCGCGCGAGTCCGGGATCGAAGCGGTGGCGATCGCCTTCCTCCACGGCTTTCGTCATCCAGCGCACGAGGTCCGGGCCGCCGCCATCGCGCGGGAAGCCGGCTTCGACGAAGTCATCGCCTCGCATGAAGCGGCACCCTTGCTCGGGTACGTGGCCCGCGGCGACACCACGGTGGCCGACGCCTACCTGTCGCCAGTATTGCTGCGCTATACGCGGGCATTCTGCGCGAGCCTGCGGCTGGCGCACGGGCAGGCCGCCGTCTCGTTCATGCAGAGCAATGGCGGCCTGGTGGACGCGGACGGCTTCCGCGGCGTGAACGGCGTGCTGTCCGGGCCCGCGGGCGGCGTCGTGGGCATGATTGCGGCCGGCACGGCGGACGGTGCGCGCCGACTCATCGGCTTCGACATGGGCGGGACGTCGACAGACGTCAGTCTCTCGACTGGCGCGATCCCGCGGCGCTTCGCCGCCGAGATCGACGGCGTCCGGCTGCAGACGCCGCTCGTGGACATCGAGACGATCGCGGCGGGCGGCGGCTCGCTGCTGCGTTTCGCCGATGGCCGCCTGCAGGTCGGTCCTGCCTCGGCGGGCGCCGACCCAGGGCCGGCATGCTATCGACGCAACGGACCCGCGACGATCACCGACTGCAACGTCGTGCTCGGACGCATTCCGGCCGAGCGCTTTCCCCATGTCTTCGGCCCGGCCGGTAACGAGCCGATCGATCCGCTGGCCTCCCGCGCACGCCTCGCCGACCTCGCGACGGCCGCCGGCGACGAGTCCGGGCCCGGCTACACCGCGGAGACGCTGGCCGATGCCTTCCTGCAGGTGGCCTGCGCTCGCATGGCGAACGCAATTCGCGAACTCGCCTTGCACCACGGCGAGGATCCGGCCCGCTTCGGGTTGCTGTGTTTCGGCGGCGCCGCGGGCCAGCACGCTTGCACCGTCGCCGAGCTGCTCGGCGCCGGGGAGGTGCTGCTGCATCCGCTCGCCGGCGTGCTGTCGGCCTATGGCATAGGGCTGACCAGCCGTCGCGCGATCCGGCGGCGCACGGTCGAACGCGCGCTCGACGCAGCCGGCGAAGCGGCCGCGGGACAGACGCTCGCGCTGCTGCAAGCGGAAGCACGCGACGACCTCATCCGCCAATCCGTGGCCGCCTCCGACATCGACCTGCAATCCAGCGTGCAGGTGCGCCTCGCCGGCTCCGACACGACGCTCGAATTGTCCTGGCAGCCGGCGGCGGCTGCGCGCAAGGCGTTTTTCGCGGCACATCGGCAGCTGTATGGTTTCGCCGACGAGTCCGCAGCGCTGGTCATTGCATCGGTCATGGCCGAGGCCATCGAGCGCATCGAACCCGCTGCACGAACGACTGTCGCCGCAGTCACACGTGATGCTGGCGCAGCAGCAGCAGCTGCAACCACGAAGGTGTGGATCGATGGCGCCTGGCACGACGTGCCGGTCGTGTTGCGAGAGACACTGCAGCCCGGCATGGCGGTCACTGGCCCACTACTCCTGTGCGAGGACGGCGCGACAAGCTGGATCGCGCCCGGCTGGAACGGCAGCGTTGCGCCGAGCGGACTGCTGGCGCTGCGCAGGCATGGACCGGCACGGCGCCGGCCAGCAGGAACCAAGGACGCCGAACCCGACCCGATGCGGCTCGAGGTGTTCAACGCGCTGTTCATGCACGTTGCCGAGCAGATGGGTGCCGTGCTGCGGCAGACGGCAAGCTCGGTCAACATCAAGGAGCGGCTCGACTTCTCCTGCGCGATCTTCGACGGCGAGGCCAACCTCGTGGCGAACGCGCCGCACATGCCGGTCCACCTCGGCTCGATGGGCGCAAGCGTCGCGGCGGTGCTCGAAGCACACGGCCGGGACCTGCGCCCGGGCGACGCCTGCCTGGTGAATTCGCCCTATGCGGGCGGCACTCACCTCCCGGACATGACGGTCGTTTCGCCGGTCTTCGGCGTGGACGGCAGACGCATCGAGTTCTTTACCGCCTCGCGCGCGCACCACGCCGACGTCGGCGGCATCACGCCCGGTTCGATGCCGCCGGACAGCCGGGTCATCGGCGAGGAAGGAGCCCTGATCGCGCCGACGCGCATCATGCGTGACGGCGTGCTCGACGAGGCGCGGCTGCGCGAACTGCTGTGCGGCACTGCGTGGCCGGCCCGCAACTTCTCGCAGAACCTCGCGGACCTGCGCGCGCAGCTCGCGGCCAACGCGCGAGGCGAGCGCGAACTGCGGCGCGCCGCCGCGGACCACGGTCGCGACACGCTGCTCGCATACATGCGTCACGTGCAGGACAACGCCGAGCGCTGCGTGCGCCGCGCGATCCAGCGCCTGCGCGACGGGCGCTTCCGCTACGAGATGGACAATGGGCAGGCCATCGCAGTGCGCATTGCCGTCGATGCGGCGGCCGGCGCAGCCACGGTGGACTTCAGCGGCACGTCACCGCAGCAGCCGAACAACTTCAACGCGCCGCGCGCAGTGACCATCGCGGCCGTGCTCTACGTCTTCCGCACGCTGATCGACGAACCGATTCCGCTCAACGCGGGCTGCCTGCGTCCGCTGACGATCATGGTGCCGCAGGGGTCGATGCTCGATCCGGTCGCGCCGGCAGCGGTCGTCGCGGGCAACGTCGAGACGTCGCAGTGCATCGTCGACGCGCTCTACGGCGCGCTCGGTTTGCAGGCGGCAGCGCAGGGCACGATGAATAATTTCACCTTCGGCAACGATCGCTACCAGTACTACGAGACGATCGCGGGCGGCGCGGGCGCGGGCGTTGATTTCGACGGCGCGAGCGGCGTGCAGACGCACATGACCAACTCGCGGCTCACCGATCCAGAAGTGCTCGAATCGCGGTTTCCGGTGCTGCTGCGCGAGTTCTCGATCCGCCGCGGCTCCGGCGGCGCGGGACGACATCGCGGCGGCGACGGACTCGTGCGGCGCGTCGAGTTTCGCGAGGCGATGACGGCGAACGTGCTGGCGAACCATCGCCGCATCGCACCGTTCGGACTGGAGGGCGGGGCTCCCGGCCTGCCGGGGCGCAATTCGGTCAGGCGACGCGGGGCGGCCGCGTCAGAAACGCTCGCCGCGACGGCCAGGCTCGCCGTAGAGCCGGGCGATGAGGTTCAGATCGAGACGCCGGGCGGCGGCGGCTTCGGGCCGCAGCGTGTCTGACGGCGCAGCCGGACGCTGGTCCGGCGCGGATGCGAACAGTTCCTGTGCCAGCGTGCGTCGCGGCGCGGTGTCTTCGAGCGAATCGTCGAGCGACGACGGCGGTTCCCCCACCGTGAGCCGCGTGCCCGCCGGCAGCCGGCGCCACCGCACCTGCCGCACGGTGCTGCCTTCGAGCCGATGGGTCAGCATGAATGAGCGCACCTCACCCGCGCGCAGCGCCGGCAGCGAGATCAGGCAGTGGACCACGCCCTCGGCCAGGTCGTCGGCGGTGTTGATCCGCTGGTCACACACGACCTCGCACTGCTGCATCTCAGCACCTTTGCCGAACGCGCCGCTCGCGGCGAGCCCGAGCAGGAAAGCCCGCACCTGGCGGGTCAGCCGCGGCCACGTGTTGCGGTCACGGCCTTCGAAACGGGCCCAGCGCGTGCCGAGTTCGACGCTGTTGATCGTCAGCAGCTGGCGGCGACGGAATGTCAGCAGCGAGCTTTCCGTCCCGGAGCCCGAGCCGCGCGCCAGCGTCTTGAGCGGCGCCACGCCTGCGACGCTCGCACGGACGGCGTGCAGCGGGTTGACACCCTGCGCCGCCAGACGACTGCATTCGGTGTCGGTCAACAGGCGCAACGGCCGCGTGCCGGGCCGCAGCAGGATCTGTTCGTCCGGCAGGCCGTCCCATGGCGCGCGGTGCGAATCCATGCGCGAGAGTCCGCCGGCAACCGCGCCGCAGTTGGCGAAAGACTCGTGGCGGGCACGCAGCCGGTCGAACGCCTGCACGCGCGGGAAACACATCAACGCGTGGTCGCTCTGGAACGCGAGTTCCCGCAACCCTCGCAGCACCTCGTCGCACGTCTGCCACGCCGCAGGCGGATCCACGATCAGCAACGCGCGGTGGTCGCGGCAGAATTGCTCCGCAACCAGCAGCACGCCGGGGCCGACGTCGCGGTCGCGCGCCGGGGGCGGGATGCAGACGAAGTGCAGGTCTTCGACGGAGCGCAGCGCAAAGAGGCCGGTGCCGCGTTCGGCGGAGCCGATCAGGTCGTAGTCGGTGAGCGGCGCGCCATCGTCACCGTCCGGATTCGAATCGATGTACCCGATGGGATGCCGCGCGCCCGCGCGAAACGTGCGATCGGGGCGCATTCGCGGCACTGCGCCGCGAACGCGCACCAGCATCGACTCCTGCAGCGCGGAGGAAACGTAGCGAGTCGTGCCCGGCTCGGTCGAGAGCCGACGGAAGATTTCCTGGTCCTCGATGTGCTCCGAACCGAGCGTGCGCACACGCTGCACGACGAGATTGAAGCGGTCATCCTCGCCGGGTGCGATGTTGTCGTAGTCGACCGAAGCCCGCAGCACTTCGCGCGACCCGGGACTCTGCGCCTCGAGCTGCAGGATCTCGCTGCCGCAAGGCAGGCTGATGGTTGCCGGTGCGCCGCCGTTGATGACACGCACGACGACCGCTTCGCGGCCGCCGTTGTCGAAGAACTGTTCGACCGCGTAGGAGAGCATGCTCGGTTGCCAGAGGCCGCCGAACACCTGCTGGTACTCGGCGAAACTGCCCACGCGCACGGGACGGTTTACGGGCCCGCGCAGGGCGCGGCCGACGAATCCTGTCGTCGCGGTCGGCAGGCGGATGATCGGCTGGTCCGCGCCCGCCGCCTCCGTCACCGTCATGCCGCCTTGGGCCATATTGCGCAACGCCGCGCCCTGACTGAAAAAATTATCTTAAAATATCACAACTGCCTGGGCTTCGACGCCACCGCAGCCCCGCTGCGCTGCGGTCCCGCCGCGTCATGCCCTAGCCGGCCGGGTCGCTTTCTTCGAGGCGTGGTTCCGCGCTGAGGGCGGTCCAGCCCCACCGCCAGGCTTCGGGCATCGCTCGGCGCAGCGCTCAACGAACCAGCGCACGCCGGATTCATTCTCAGCCATCGGCCAGGTCTCGACGGGTTCGAGATTCGCGAGCCCCTGCTGGACCCGCTCGAGCAGTCGAACGTCGGCCGCCCTCGCCTGTCGCCGCACGCGGCCGTGTGCGTAGCGCAGCAACTTCATCTCCCGGCTCGAGTCGGGCGCGGCGTAACTCGACTCACGGAACGTGCAGTGCCCGGTGGGTCCCGGCAATACCTGCAACGCAGACAGGCCGTCAGGCGCACGTTGCAGCAGCAGGTTGGGCCAGAGATAGACGTACTCCGCCTGCACCGCCGCCGGCGGCCTGTCGCACAGCAGTTGACGGTAGACGCGGGACGACCACGTGCCTCCGTCAGTGGCCGGGAACTGCGCTGAGGCATGCAACGCGTCGCCGTCACGCAGTGCGAACGCGGGCGGCTCGAACAGCCGCGGCTTGAGGAGCGGCCGGGCGATCTCGAGGTGCGCCGTGTCGAGCACGTGCTCGCAGGCGAGCTTCCAGTCTGCCGCGCACGCCGTCATCCTTGGCTCGATCACCCTGCGCATCGACGACATGTCCGGCCAGCTGCCGGCGAAGGGCTCCAGGATGCGTTCGAGCGGCCGCTCCGGTCGCTCGAACGCGACGAAAACGAGACCGCGCCATTGCGCGACCTCGATGACATGCAGCCCATGGGTCCCCAAGTCGAGCCCGTCGAAGCGTTGCGCCTCCGGGATGCTCAGCAGTGCGCCGCCTTCGTCGTACGTCCAGCCGTGATAGGGACAGCGGAACCGGCCATCGACACAGAACGCGAGCCCGGTGTGCGGATCACCTTCGACGAGACGGGTGCCGCGGTGACGGCAGGCGTTACGGAATCCGTGCAGGTCGCCAGCGCGCGTTCGCAGCACGACTGCCGAGCGTCCTGCGCAATCGAACCGTGCGGCGGTGCCCGGTGCGGGCAGGTCCGACACGTGACAGACGAACTGCCAGCTGCCCGCGAAAATCCGTGCAGACTCCAGCGTTGCGCGCGTGGCATCGACGTACGAACCGGCCGGGAGGCCTAGCACGGGCGCCTAGCGTCCGTCGGCTGCGGCCACGGGTGATGCAGCCGCGTCGCGGATCGGCACCGGACGATCACTTCCGTCCCAGGTGGCGCCTGCTGGAATCCTGTTTTCGACGAGCCGTGCGGACGCGAGGAACTGCTCGACAGCCGTAGCCGGCTGCGACACGGGCACGGTGATGCCTTGCGACGCGTTGACGACCTGCTCGACCAGCGGCCACTCGAGCGTCACGCCGGAGGGTTTGGCGCGCTGCGTCATGCGGTCCTGCATTTTCTTGTTGAACCGTTTGCCCTTCGCCGCCGCCTTGGCTTCGGGGTGCTCTTCGTGCGGCGGATACGACTGCACGTAGAACTGGCCATCCTGCGCCTTGAAGAGCAGCGGCTGGTTCACGACGGTGACTTTCGTGCCGACGGGCAACTGCGGGAACAGCGTCGCGATGTCCTCGGGATAGAGCCTGATGCAGCCATGGCTCGCGCGCATGCCGACGCCGGCCGGCTTGTTCGTGCCGTGCATGAGGTAGCTCGGCCAGCCGAGGTTCATCGCAAACGCCCCCAGCGGATTGTCGGGGCCGGCTGGCACCCGTGCCGGCAGGATGTCGCCTTCGGCTGCGTGCTCCCTGCGCACGGATTCCGGCGGCGTCCAGACCGGGTCCTTGCGCTTCGAGACGATCTTCGTCGCACCTTCGGGAGTTGCCCAGCCGACCATGCCGATGCCGATCGGCATGGTGATGACGACGCGTTGCTCGCCCTTCGCCGGTTTCGGGAAATAGTAAAGCCGCAGCGCCGCGAGATTGACCACGACGCCGTCGTGTGGCGCTTCCGGCAGGATGAACTGCGTGGGCAGCACGATGCGCGTGCCTTCCTTGGGCAGCCACGGATCGACGCCGGGGTTGGCGTTCACCACTTCGTCGTAGCCGAGGTTGAACCGCCGCGCGATGTCAGGCAGCGTGTCCTCTTCGCGCGCAATCGTCGCCTGCAGCGTGCCGACGACAGCGGTGGTCTTAGGGTCGTAGGGGAACGTGTGCGTCGCGAGCGGCTCCGCGTATTGCGGCTTCGGCGGCTCGGGCGGCGGCGGTGGCGGCTCATGCCGCGGCTGGAAGATGCTGCATCCAGACAGCGTGACCAGCGCGGCGATGATCGCCACGCGTGACATGCGACTCATTCCCATGGATTTTCCGGCTCCGTTCACGTCCCACCCCTCGTCCGCGCCGAACGGCCCGCAGCCGTTCAAAGTATGGCTGGGCGGTTCGGCAGTTCGTCTTCGTCGCGTCCGCCGGGCAGCGGCGGATACTGGCGCGCCAGCAGGCGGCCGGCCTCGCGCACACCTTCGATCGCGCCCTGCTCATATTGCTCCGCGCGGAACTTCTCTTCCATCGCGTTACAGACCGCGTTCCACTCCGCGTGGGCAACGCCGTCGTTGAACCCGCGGTCGGCGACGATCTCGACGTCGCGATCCGCCAGCAGCACGTAGATCAGGATGCCGTTGTTCGCCTCGGTATCCCAGACCCCGAGCGCCGCGAACACTTCCAGCGCCCTTTGCCGCGGCGTCTTGCCTGCCCAGATCTCGCCGGGCTCCAGAGACCGCTTCGATCGCGAACCGGATTTCACCACTGTGCGTGAGTTCCGACTCGGTGATGGCCCGCTCGATCGCAACGAGGGCTTGGACCGGGAACGCCCGCGCAAGTTTGGCGCGGGTGGAGAAAACATGACGGAACCAGCGACTCCAGTCCATGGCCATCACCATCCACCGGAGGCGCCGCCGCCTCCGAAGCCGCCGCCGCCGCCACTCCAGCCCCCACCGCCAAACCCGCCGCCGCCACCGAAACCGCCTGGGTAGCCCCAGCCGCTGCCGTGGCGCTGGCTGTACCAGCCGTTGCTGCCGCCGCGCGGCCCGCCGCCGCCCATGCCGCCCATGAGGGCGAACACGAAGGCGACGATGCCCGCGACGACGGAGATGCCGAGGATACTGATCAGCATCCAGGTCAGGAAGCCGACGAGACCGCCGGTGGCAAGCGCGCCACCCACGCGGCCGAACATGCGGCGGAAGATCGAGCCGCCGACGATCGCGAAGATGAACAGGAACGGCAACAGGTTGAAGAGGCCGGGGATGCCCGCGGCTGGCGGACTGAACTCGGGTTCCGGCAGCGGCTCGCCGTCGATCACACGCATGACCCGGTCGACGCCGGTGTTGATGCCGCCGTAATAGTCGCCACGCTTGAACGACGGCAGGATGTCCTGCTGGATGATGCGGTTGGCCGTCGCGTCGGGCAGCGCGCCCTCGAGGCCGTAACCGACTTCGAGGCGCACCTTGCGGTCGTTGAGTGCAACCAGCACCAGCACGCCGTCATCGACCTTGCCGCGGCCGAGCTTCCACTGGTCCACCACGCGGATCGAGTACTGCTCGATTTCCTCGGGCTGCGTAGTGGGCACGATTAGCACCGCCACCTGGCTGCCCTTGGCCTGCTCGAACGCCCGCAGTTTGGCCTCGAGCGCGGAGGCCTGGTCGGGCGTGAGCGTGCCAGTGAGATCGGTGACGGGCGCCGTGAGACTTGGCACCGGGGCCAGCGCCTGCGCGAACGCGGGCGCCAGAGCCGCGACCAGCCACAGCAATGCGCCGAGGATGACCCCGCGCAGCAGCGGACGCGAAACGAGCGAGTGAGCCACGGCGACCAGTGGAATTGCCTCGCGCCGCGCCCGCTGCGGGCGAGACGCGAGGAATGCCTTAGTTGGTCGCAGGTGCCGGCGTCGTGGCCGGAGCGGCCGCCGGCGTGCTGAAGTCCACGGTCGGCGGCTTGGCGATCGCCGCCTCGTTTTCGACCGCGAAGTTGGGCTTCACCTTGTACCCAAACAGCATGGCCGTCAGGTTGGTCGGGAACCTGCGCACCGTGACGTTGAAGTCCTGCACCGCCTGGATGTAACGGTTGCGGGCCACCGTGATGCGGTTCTCGGTGCCTTCAAGCTGCGCCTGCAGGTCGCGGAAGTTCTGGTCCGACTTGAGCTCGGGGTACTTCTCGACGACGACCATCAGGCGCGACAGCGCGCTCGACAGTTCGCCCTGCGCAGCCTGGAACTGCTGCAGCGAGCCGGGATCGTTGGCGTCGACCTTGATCTGCGTCGCCTTGGCGCGGGCCTCGGTCACGCCGATGAGCACTGCCTGCTCCTGCGCGGCGAAACCCTTCACCGTGTTGACGAGATTCGGAATCAAGTCAGCGCGGCGCTGGTACTGGTTGACGACTTCGGACCAGGCCGACTTCGTCGCCTCATCCTGCACCTGGATCGTGTTGTAACCGCAGCCGGACAGCAGCATGGCCGCCGCCGCCAGCAATAGCGCTTGCAAGGCTCGCATCGGATCTATCTCCTTGGTTGCCGACAGCCCACCCCGAATCGACCGCGAATTTACCAGAATTTCCTCACCAGATACGGACGACCTGGTCCTGCGGGAGGTACATCTTGTCGCCTTCCTTCACGTCGAACGCCTTGGTGAAGGCGGGCATGTTACGCAGGATGCCGTTCGCGCGGTACTCGCTCGGGCTGTGCGGGTCGGTCAACAGGCGCTTGCGCAGTTCGTCTTCGCGGTACTTGCGGGCCCAGACCTGGCCCCAGCCCATGAAGAAGCGTTGGTCGCCGGTAAAGCCGTCGAGCACCGGCGCCTGCTGGCCGTCCAGCGCAATCTGGTAGGCCTTGTGGGCCACTGCGAGGCCCGACAAGTCCCCGATGTTTTCGCCGAGTGTCAGCTCACCGTTGACGTTCATCCCAGGAATCGGGCTGAACGCGTTGTACTGCTTCACGAGCGAATTGGCGCGCGCCATGAAGAGTTCATTGTCCTTGTCGGTCCACCAGTCCCGCAGCACGCCCTTGCCGTCGAACTTGCGGCCCTGGTCGTCGAACCCGTGGCTGATCTCGTGGCCGATCACGGCGCCGATGCCGCCGTAGTTCACGGCATCGTCCGCCTTCATGTCGAAGAACGGCGGCTGCAGGATCGCGGCCGGGAACACGATCTCGTTGGCGAGCGGGTTGTAGTAGGCATTGACCGTCTGCGGCGTCATGCCCCACTCGGTCTTGTCGACGGGCTGGCCGACCTTGACCAGCTCACGCTTCACGTTCACCTCACGCGCGCGCAGTACGTTGCCCAGCAGGTCGTCCTTGCTGGTCACGAGGCCCGTATAGTCCTTCCACTTGGTCGGGTAGCCGATCTTGACCGTGAAGTTGCGGACCTTGTCGTGCGCTTCCTGCTTCGTTTCCGGACCCATCCACGCGAGTTCGTCGATGGACGTGTCGAAGGCCTTGAGCAGGTTCGCGACCAGGCCGTCCATGCGCTGCTTGGCCTCCGGCGGGAAGTGACGCTTGACGTACTCCTTGCCGAGCAGATCGCCCGTCGACCCCTCCAGTTCCCCCAGGGCGCGCTTCCAGCGCGGCTTGATCTGCGGCGTGCCGGAGAGCGTGCGCTGGTAGAAATCGAAGTTCTCGTCGACGAACGCCTTGCTCAGGTAGGGCGAATACGTGTCGATAGCGCGCAGCGCCAGGTAGTCCTTCCACGTCGCGAGCGGCACGTCGTTGACGGCCTTGCCGACTTCCTGGAAGTAATCCGGCTGCGTCAGCACCATCTGGCCCGAGCCCGGCAACGTCATCTGCGTGAGCCACGTCGACCAGTCGATGCCCGGCGTCGCCTTCTCGGCGTCTGCCACCGTCACCGGGTTGTAGAGCTTCTCGATGTCGCGCATCTGCACCGCGGGCCAGGAGGCCTTGGCGATGCGCGTCTCGAACGCCATGATTTCCTTGGCGACTGCCGCGGAGTCCTTGCGGCCGGCCAGCTTGAGAACGTTGTCGATGTGCTTCTCATAGGCGGCGCGGATCTCGACGAACCGCTTCTCCTCCGAGAAGTAGTAGTCGCGCTCCGGCAGGCCGAGGCCCGACTGCGTCACCCACAGCGTGTTGAGGTCCGGGTTCTTCGCATCCGCGAAGACCTGCGCGCCGACCGGGTTGTCGATCATCAGCAGCTGCGCGCGGGCGAGGTAATCCAGGAGCTGCTTGCGGTCCTGGATCGCCGCGATGCGGTCCAGCTCGGGCTGCAGCGGCTTGATGCCAAGCTGCTCGACCTTCGCCTCGTCCATGAAGCTCGAGTAGTAGTCGCCGATCAGCTGCTGATCCGTGCCCGCGGCGGCGTTGGCCGCGGCGGCTTCCTCGACGATCACGCGCAGGTTCTTCTCGGCCTCGTCCGACAACAGCGTGAACGCGCCGTAGTTGGACTTGTCTGCCGGAATCTCGGTGTTCTTGAGCCAGGTGCCGTTGACGAACCGGTACAGGTCGTCCTGCGGACGCACGGTGCGGTCGAAGTTGTTCAGGAACAACCCGGACGTGAGCGCGGAGGCAGCCGGGGCAACGGCAGCGGCCGGCGCAACCGGGGCGGCCGGCGGCTCAGGTGCCGCTGGCGCAGCATGGGCGGCGAGGGTCGTCAGGGTCAGGGCGACAGGCAAGGACCAACGAAACTTCATCGTCAGGACTCCGTGAGTGCGGGACGCGGCCGCGGTGGGCTGCAAGGCGGGCGAGTATAGAGGAATCAGGCTCGGCCGAGCCGCAGGTGGACCGGCCAGTTGAGACGAAGCGTGCTGCCGGCGGGCCAGAGCGTGGCGAGCCCGGACTCGAGGGCCGGCAGCGGGTCCTGGCCGGCATGGGCGTCCTTGAAACGCTGCACGGACGACCAGCTGGCGAAGTACCCCATGGCCTGCTCGAGCGACCACTCGGTGACCAGCTGGAACGGTGGCGGCCGCTCCTCGGCCCACGGGAAAGGCAATGTCCGGTACCCCTCTTCGACGTAACGGCGCTCCGGCGGCCAGTAGTCGCCGACCACGTCTTCGTAGAACCGGTCCACGACGCCGTCGATCGCGGGACCGGCCTGGAACTTCTCGTACGTCCAGACGGCGATGGCGCCGCCGGGCTTCAGCACGCGCCGGCATTCGGCGTGGAAGCGGTTGAAGTCGAACCAGTGCACGGCCTGGGCGGCCGCAACCAGTGACACGGATGCATCCGGGACAGGCAGGTGTTCCGCCACGGCCAGCTCGTAGCGAACCCTTGGGTGCGGTTGCGCCCGCTCGAGTTGCGCACGGCTGCCGTCCACGGCGATGACCGCGTCGAAGTGTTCGGCCAGCGGTATCGCCGCCTGGCCGTTGCCCGTGGCGCAGTCGACGGCCAGCGCGCGATCGGGAGCGCGGGCGGCGACCCACGCTATCAACTCGGGTGGATAGCTCGGACGGTAGCGGCTGTAGTCACCGGACTGCCGCGAGAAATGGTCCTTGAACGCGGGCGTCGTCATGCGCCGCAATGGTGCGCGTGATCCCTGACACGAGGCAATCGGCGACCCACTAGAATTGCGCGCGTCGTCACCCGAGGAGCCGCGCCGTGGATGGAATCGAAGTCGTCGACATTGCCCACGCGATCCAGCTCGCGCTCGCGCCCGTGTTCCTGCTCTCGGGCATCTGGGTGTTCCTCGGCGTGCTCGCGAACCGCCTCGCGCGCATCGTCGACCGCGCGCGAAACATGGAAAAGGAGCTGCGCCTGCCGGAAGCGCGCGATGCAGAACGCCTGCGCGGACAGCTGCAGGCCCTGGCGAAACGCGCGCGCTACATCAACATCGCGATCACGCTCGGCACCGTCGCCGCACTGCTGGTGGCTCTGGTGATCGCGTTACTGTTCTCGAGCACGTTCATCCCGCTCAACCTGGCGCCACCGCTCGCCCTGCTGTTCGTCCTGGCCATGGCCGCGCTGGTCGCGGCGTTCGTCAGCTTCCTGATCGAGGTGCGGGTCGCGATCGCGGTGCTCAGGATCGGGGACGTCTAGCGCCTTGCGCATAGTCGACGCAGGCTGGAATGCTGGCCATCATGTTGGAGACGATCAGTCCCTTGAGGTTCGACTGATATTTGAGTGCGTACTCCATGGCCAGCATGCCGCCCCATGAGTGGCCCTGCAGATAGAGGCTTGGGTCCTTCGGCTGGTCGCTGAATGCCGATCCGAGTTGGTCGTAGTAGTAGTACTCGATGCCTTCCTTCGGAAAATAGCTGTCGAAGGCTTCGAAGTACTCGTGCGTGGCGCCAGGACCGCCATGCAGGAGAAGCACCTTGATCCTGGGATTGTTGCCCACCCGTTTCGTCCAGACCTTGAAGTTTCCCTTGGGCGTGGTTATCGGGACCATCTTCACGCCGCCGGACAGCACATCGTCGCGCCCTGTGCTGTCGAAGTACGACAGCACTGCGGCCGGCACCTCGGAAGTCGACGTGGGCGGTGCGGAAGGCGAACAGGCGCCGACACCGAGTACGGTGATCAAGAACGCGATTCTTTTCATGCGACCTCCTCGCCAAGTCGGCGCGGTGTTTCTATGTGCCAAATTTGTCGAATTGTGACGGCACACACGACTTTGGCTGGATCTTGATCCAGGGCTTGCGCTGCCCCGGGCGGATCCGGAAGCTTGGGAGGCAGCCTGTGGAGCAGGATGCAGAGCGACCGTGGTTCCCACGTCGATTGCACGCCCATCGAGTGCATCGAGGTCGACGATGCTGCGGCTTCTGGTAACTTTGATACCGAGGAACGCCGATGCTCAGGACGAACCCATTCGTTCTTCAGAAGGCACTGGAGCAACTGGAACAGGCGACGCTCGACCATGCCGTGTGGCGCGATCATCTGCTGCGCGTGATCTCGGGACGGCAGCCGTATGATCCGAACGACCTGGCGGCGGATGCGCACCGTCACTGCCTGTTTGGTCAATGGTATTTCGAACGGACGCTTCCCGAACTCCGGGAACTGCCGTCATTCGCCATGATCGGTGCCGAGCACGAGAATCAGCATCGAATCGCGGCCAGGCTGGTCCGAGACCTGGCGGCAGGTCTGCCAGTCGGGCGGATGGCCATCGAAGAGTTGGAAGACGCCAGCGAGCGGCTGAGTTACGCGCTGTACTTCATCAGGCGAGAAATCGAGTGTGCGCTGCACAGTCGAGATACGCTGACCGACGCGCACAGCTCCGGGGCGATGGTGCGAGACCTGCGCGAGTGGCATGCGCTGGCAAGGCAGCCCGGCCGGCAATGCTGCATCGCCCTCATGGAACTCGACGACGTCCGGGAGATCAACGCGACCCACGGCTACTCCGTGGGCGCGCAGGTGCTCGTTACGGCGGTGAAGATCATTGCGGCGCACCTTCGGCTCTCTGACAAGGTGTTCCGCTACGACGGGAGCAAGTTCCTCATCCGGCTGTCCGGGACGGATCTCGCGCCCGGCAAGAAAGTGATCATGCGGCTCCGCGAAGCCGTCGCGCATGGGCTCACGTCGGTCGCCGCGGATGGGGTTGCCTTCCACGCGACGGCGTCGTTCGGCATCGCGCAGCTGGACCCGGAGGTGAACCCGCTGGAATCCATCGATCGGGCGGACCAGGCGTTGACGCTGGCGAAAGCGGCTGGGCGAAACCGGATGATCACCTGGGACCCGTCGATCACGACCGGCGTGCGGCTGCGGCGACTCGAGGTGAAGGACGTTCAGGGCTAGGCTTGAGGTCGCTTGCGTGCGCCCGATAGCAGACGGTCAACGGGGAAAAACGA
>CAVOSA010000029.1:0-422342 GCA_963698735.1 uncultured Gammaproteobacteria bacterium
AAAGAGACGGCGCCCGTGCCGCAGCCGGAACCTGCGACTGAGGCCGCGGGAGGTTGACCTGACATGGCTGCCGACGTGCTCGAACTCTACCTGGCCGATATCCGGCGGCTGTTCAACTCCATGGACCCCGCCCCGTTCCACGAGCGCGACCTCGATCCCAACGCGGCCGACTACATCCGCGAATGGGCCGAGGAACTGCCGGGCAAGGGTCCGCTGGCACTCGTGGTCAAGCTGGGAACGCCACTCGGCGCCGAAGACACCTCCGCAGCCGTCGAGAGGTCGGTCCGCGATCACTTTCACCGCAGGGCAGCAGCGACTCGCCGTAACCTGCGCGACTTGCTGCGGATGGGGCGCTACAGCCTGCTCGCCGCCCTGCTGTTTCTCGGACCCATCATCGTCATTGCCGAGTCGGCCGCGCAAATGGTGCAAACGGAGCGCTATGCGGCGTTGATCGAGAACAGCCTGGTGATCGGCGCCTGGGTCGCACTTTGGCGTCCGATCGAGATCTTCCTGTACGACTGGTGGCCGATACGCGCCGAGGCCAGGCTGTTCGACCGGCTGAGCCAGATGGAAGTACGCACAATCAGTGCCCCGTCGGGCAAGCGTGACGACGTCGACGGGTCGAAAACGTGAGCGCGGATCCGGCGCCTGCGGCGGACGCTGAATTGAATGCGACGTGGTCGGCTGCGTTGTCGCGGGGCGTCTCGTTCTTCCTGCTGTGGACGTTGCTGATCCAGAGCATGAAGTCGGCCGATCTCGCCGTCGGCGCGCTCACCTGTGTCGGCGCAACCTGGACCAGCCTGCGCCTGATGCCGCCCGCCTCCGGCCGCATGCATTTCGGCAAGTTTCTTTCGTTGCTGCCGCACTTCTTCTGGGAATCAGTGCTCGCAGGAGTCGACGTGGCCCGCCGGGCGCTTCAGCCGAGCATGCCGCTCAGCCCCGGCTTCATCAGTTGCCCGTTGTCCTTCCCGCCAGGTCTTGCGCGTAACATTTTCGCGACGATCACCAGCCTGCTGCCGGGCTCGGTGTCAGCCGGTGAATCCGAGGGCGAACTCGTCTATCACTGTCTCGACGACACGTCACCGGTGGTGGAGCAACTCTGGAAGGAAGAACGCCTGCTGGCCCGTGCGCTGGTCGCCGGACGTCGCTATGGCTGAGTTCCTGCTCGGTACCGCTGCGTTCATCCTGGCGATGGTCGCGCTGGGGCTGGTCCGCGTGCTGCGCGGGCCGACCGACGCGGACCGCATGATGGCAGCACAGTTGCTCGGCACGGGCGGGATCGCGGTGGTGCTGCTGCTGGGCGAGGCGACCGGCGAAGCGGCGGCGGTCGACGTCGCGTTGACGCTGTCGCTGCTCGCGGCGTTTGCCTCGTTCGCGTTCGTGAAAGCGCACCCGGCGAACGCCGACGACCGAGCGCTGCCCGGGGACGAGACGTGAGCCTCATCATGCAGTTGTGGACGGTGGTGGCGGTTGGCGCGGGTGCGTTCTTCTTTTTCGCCGGCACCGTCGGACTGCTGCGCTTTCCCGATTCGTTCACTCGCCTGCACGCGCTGACCAAGGCCGACAACCTCGGCCTCGGTCTCGTGGTGCTGGGCCTGCTGCCGCAAGTAGACAGCGTCAGCGCCGGTCTCAAGCTCGTGTGCATCTGGCTGCTGGTGCAGTTGTCGGGCGCAACCGCCGGGCAGTTGATCGCACGCACCCTTCGCCGCGGCGAATCGCGTTCGTGACCGACGTCCTGAACATCGGCCTGTCGGCACTGATTCTCGGCCTGGCAGTGTGGACGATCGTCGCCCGCGAAGCCTACGCCGCCGTCGTCGGGTTCATCGCCTACGGACTGCTGCTGACGCTGGTTTGGGTGCAGTTGCACGGGATCGACGTGGCGCTGACCGAAGCGGCGATCGGTGGCGGCCTCACCGGAGCCCTGCTGATCGGCGCCGCCGCGCGGCTGCGCGGCTCCGAAACCACCGCCCGTACCGAACGCCCTGGGACCGCGACACGCTGGCTGGCAGCGGGCGTGTCTTGCGCCGTTGCCGTGGCGCTCGCGATCTGCGTGCTTGCACTGCCAGAGCCTGCGCCAACGCTGGCGCCGGAAGTTCTCGCCAACATCGCCGTCACCGAGGTTGGCAACCCGATCACCGCCGTGCTGCTCGCGTTTCGTGCCATGGACACGCTGCTCGAGGCGATCGTGCTGCTGTTCGCGCTGATCGGGGTCTGGTCGCTGGCGCCGGACCGCGCGTGGGGCGGGCGTCCAGGGTTGCTGCAGTCTGCCGGCCCGAACGGCATGCTGGCTTTCGCCGCGCGCGCGCTGTCACCAATCGGTGTCGTCGCCGGCATGTATGTCTTCTGGATCGGCGCCGACCATCCAGGCGGCAAGTTCCAGGGCGCCACCATCCTGGCCGCAATGTGGCTGCTGGTCATGATGGCGGGCCTGGCCGATGCACCGCCGATCAGCCGACGTTGGCTTCGCTGGCTGCTGGTGGCGGGACCGCTGGCATTCATCGCCGTTGGCGTGCTCGGTGCGATCACGGCGGGCGCGTTTCTCTCCTACCCGCTCGGCCATGCGAAGACGCTGATCCTGGTCATCGAGTTCGCGCTGATGCCCACGCTCACGCTGGTCCTTGGCCTGATGCTGCTGGGCGCTCCGCTGCGTGGTGAGACGCCGTGACCGCGGCGACGCTGTTCGGCCTGTGTGCCGCGGTGCTGATAGGCGTCGGCCTGTACGGGCTGATGGTCAACCCGCACCCGCTGCGCAAGATCCTGGCCTTCAACGTCGTTGGCAGCGGTGTATTTCTGATGTTCGGCGCCATTGCACGCCGGGGGGCCGCGGCCGGCATGGGCGGTGATCCGGTGCCGCAGGCCCTGCTGATCACCGGTATCGTGGTGGCGTTCTCGGCCACGGCGCTGGCCGTCGCGCTGCTGTTGCGGCTGTTCGACGTGTCCGGTTCGGTCACGCTCTCCTCCGACGCGCCGGCTAAGGCCGGCAACGACACCGATGCCCATTGAGCTGCGCATGACGGGCCGGCTCGAACCATGCTGACGACCTCCGGCGGCTGGCTGCTGCTGATTGCGGTGCTGGCACCGTTCGTAGGCGTGCTCGCCGGGCTGGCGCTGGGCGGACGCAATGCGCAGCGGGTGGCCATGCTCACCCTGCCGATCGGGCTGGCCGCTGCAGGTGGCATCGGCTGGACGCTGCTGCAGTCCGGCGACACGGTGGTCTACCTGCTGGGTGGCTGGGCCCCGCCGCTCGGCATTGCACTGCGGGCGGACGGCCTGTCGGCGGTGATGCTGCTGGCGATCGCCGTGGTCGTCTGTGGAATCGGTGCCTACGCGCGGGCGGACTTCGGCGCCGTCGCCGGCGAGCCCGCGCAGCGCGCTTCGGTCGTCTACTGGCTGCTGCTGCTGGCCGTGTGGGGATCGCTGAACCTGGTGTTCGTCAGCGGCGACCTGTTCACGCTGTACGTCGCGCTCGAACTGCTGACCTTCTCGGGCGTGCCGCTAGTCTGCCTCGATGGCAAGGGCGAGACGCTGCGCGCCGCGTTGCGCTACCTGCTGTTCGCGCTCGCCGGCTCATTGCTGTACCTGCTGGGAGCGGTGCTGCTGTACGGCGGCTACGGCACGCTCGACATCCCGCTGCTCGCCACACGCATCCAGCCCGAGCCGATCGCCTGGGCCGCCGCCGCATTGATGACGGTCGGCCTGCTGGCCAAGACTGCGCTGTTCCCGCTGCACATCTGGCTGCCGCCTGCGCATGCCGGCGCGCCGGCCGCGGCGAGCGCGATATTGTCGGCACTGGTCATCAAGGGCTCGTGGTTCCTGGTGGTGCGACTGTGGTTCGATGTGTTGCCCGGCGTGGTGACGCTGCCCTCTGCGCAGTTGCTGGCGGGCCTGGGTGCGACGGCCATTGTCGTCGGGAGCGTCGTCGCACTGCGGCAGGAGCGCCTGAAGCTGCTGGTCGCGTATTCGACGATCGCTCAGATCGGCTACCTGTTCCTGATGTTCCCGCTGGCCTTCGATGCCAGCGGCAGCATGCTGGTGCATGGCCCGGTCCTGACCGGCGGGCTGCTGCAGGCGGTTGCGCATGCCACGGCCAAGGCCGGCATGTTCATGGCGGCCGGCCTGGTCTACGCCGCGCTCGGCCACGACCGGATCGCCGACCTCGGCGGCGTGGCGCGCAGGATGCCCGTCACCCTGCTCGCGTTTGGCATCTCCGGCCTGGCGCTGATGGGCGTGGTGCCGAGCGGCGCGTACCTCGCGAAAAAGCTGCTGCTGGAATCAGCCGACAGTTCGGGACAGTGGTGGTGGACCGTCGTGCTGCAGGGCGGCGCGGCGTTCACGGCCGGGTATGTAGTGCTGGTGCTCGCCAGTGCCCTGCGCCGCACGGCCACACCGGTCAAGCTGGTAAAGCAGGTTTCCCGGCTCGCCGAGTTCGCGGCGCTGGCGCTGGCGCTCTGCTCGATGCTGCTGGCATTCGCCGCACTCGGTCCCGTGCCGGGCAACCTGGTCTCGAATCCGTTGCTTCCCAAGGAACTCGGGCCGACGCTGCTGGTGGTCCTGGGCGGCACGCTGCTGACGCTGGGTCTGTCGCGCCGACCCTTGTTCGGCGCCACCGCGCACGACGGACCGATGCGCCGTGCCTCGCTGGCCGCGGGCAAGGGCTTTGAGCAGGCCGACGCGTTCCTGCGGCGCTGGCCGTCGGCAGGTCTTGCCCTGCTGGTGCTGGTGGCCCTGTTCGGCTGGTCGATGCTGAGCCGAAACCTGTAGGCCGGTTCAGGCTCCAGCCTGCCTGCTAAGGACCGGCGAACGGCTGCGGCTGCGTATCGTCAGTGAGGAACGTGGACAGCAGGGCTTCCAGGCGCACCGGGATGCCTGGCGCCGGGCTCGAGGAGAGGTTGCGTCCAGTCGGTCCCGAGGGTCGAGTGATGCCTTCATCGACCCGTTCGAGCAGATACGGGAAGAATGGATTGGACGACAGGCGCGTCATGAAATCCTGATCGACGACCAGGGCGCCACGCTCGCCGCGTGCGCCCATCGAGCCAAGACTGAAGCCGAATTCGGGCTGCGGCGTTGGATCGGGCTGCAGCCCGTACAGCGGATCGTCCATCGGGATCGGGATCGCCAGGTGTGACAGCGAAAAGATCCCGGGTGGATAGCGCATGTTCAGTGCGCGGTCCACTGCCAGCAACTGGCCCGGAGCAATGCTGCGCTCTATGGTGGCATCGCTGCTGTCGGTCGCGTTCATGATTGACGTGAAGCGATACGGCTGCGGAGTCGTCGGCGTCAGACGATCGAGCGCGACATAGGCGGCGGGTCGCAGCAGCGGACCGAACTTCACGGTCCGGTTCACGTCGAAAAGAACAATCTCACTGCCATTGTCAGGCAGCAGCGAATACAGAGCCGTCAGGATCGCCGGCGTGCTGACGGTGAAATCGATGACTGACTGGAAGGTCAGCACCGGCGGCAGGCTGCCGAGCTGGCCGGCACGGGCGAGGCGCTGAATCTGGCTTTGCAGCGCATCGGTCAGGCGATAGGACTGGCGCGCGCCATTCACCGGGAACGAGTTGTACTTGAAGGGATTGAACTCCGGAACGACGCTGAGCCATGCCGCGTTCGCGAACGGCGGCAGCACGGCTGGGAGGGCGGCCAGACCCGCAAAGCGTGCAAAGCGCGTGATTCCGATCATCGGCGTGACCAGTACCAGGCGGTCGGCGCGTAGAAGTTTCGGATCCTCGATCGCGTCGAGCTCATACTTCATGGCAAGCGCGCCGCCATTCGAAAAACCGACCAGGTGCAAGGGACCGGGAGCGGGAACACGGCGGCGTGCTTCGCGAACCGCAAGCCGCGTGGCTGCCATCCAGTCCTCCCAGCGCACATTGCTCAGTCCTCCCGGCACCGTGCCGTGCCCTGGCAGGCGGATGCCGATCGCGACGAAGCCGCGATCACGATAGAGCTGCGCAATGTGCCGCAGGCTGTAGGGGGAGTCGGTCAGCCCGTGCAGCAGCACCACGGCCCCGATCGGCCGGCCGTCGGGTTCCATGACATACGATCGGTTCCAGTCCTGGGCGAAGTGAGCTGGATAGACCGGGCTGTCCTCGAAATAACGGTTGATCGGCACGCGCTCGTCCGGATCGAGCTTCTGGCTGACTTCAGCGCGAACGCTTGCGAAGACTTGTCCTTCCCGTGCGAGATAGCGAGGCCAGTCGGCCACATCGAGCTCACTCTGGCGCAGTTCAGCCGGCACGAAGGTATGCCAGGGATGCAATGGCGGCCCGCTGAGGGCGCGATACGAGCGCAAAGTGAACAGGGCCGCCCCGACCACGACGATCGCGATCAACAGCCACTTCAGAACCCGTGGTAGACCCATCTGCATTGCTTCCGTGAAACGAGCCAAGCCGCAGCGTCGATTATATGCCGGACGAAACTCCAGCCTATTGAGGACTCTCAGGCCCGCGAACCACCCGGCTCCACTCCGGCCCTGCATCGCCAGGTCTCGGCCGTGAGCGCAGAACGCTACGTCGAGTTTGAGCGTTCTTGGCGCTTGATGGCTTCTTGTGAAGCGCCCCGACTGAAGGTATTCTTTTCATACACATACAAGGTGTATGACTTATGCGCACCAATATCGTTCTCGACCCCGCGCTGATTGCCAGGGCCATGAAGAAAGCCGGCGCGACCACCATGCGGGAGACCATCGACATCGCACTGCGCGAGTACGTGAGCAAGCCGGACTACGACGCACTCCTGAAATTGAGTGGGATGGGCGCGATTGATCCCGACTACGATCCAAAGGCGGGGGATCAGCCGGCAGTGCAGGTAGCCGAAGCGACGGCCACGTATCATTCCGGTAAGCCGGTTCGGCGGCGGCCCACACGCCGGTGATTGTCGACAGCTCCGTGTGGATTGCTCATCTGCGCGGCACGAACTCCCCTGCTGCGCGCCGGCTCGCTTCAGCCCTGACCAGGAAGGAACCCATCGTGCTGCCTGACATCGTGCTGATGGAAGTCCTGCGCGGCGCGCGGGATGTAAGCGCCTTTCTGCAACTGGAGCGGGCCCTCCTCACTTTTCCCCGGTTCGTACCCGCCGACCCCAGGCAACTGGCGCGAAACGCCGCGCACCTCTACGCGCGCTGCCGCTGGGCTGGCTTCACGCCCCGCAGCGGCAACGACTGCCTGATCGCCTGCTGCGCGATCGAGGCCCGCGAACCGCTGTTGCAGGAGGATCGAGATTTTCTCTCGATCGCGGAGTTTGAACCAGCCCTGGTGCTGGTCAGCTAGCATCCAGCCATGGAACCAGGAATCGCCACAGTGAACTCCACGCAAGACCGGCAGCTCTCGCGCGGCGCGCTGGTCGCGCTGGTGGTCGGCTCGATGGTCGGCGCAGGCATCTTCACGCTGCCAGCCGCATTCGGTCGTACCACGGGTGTCCTCGGTGCGCTCATCGCCTGGTGTATCGCCGGGTCCGGCATGCTGATGCTCGCCTTCGTGTTTCAGACCCTGTCGCGGAGGCGACCCGACCTCGACGCCGGCATCTATGCGTACGCGCAGGCCGGCTTTGGCAGCTACCTGGGCTTCGTCTCGGCCTTCGGCTACTGGATTGCCTGCTGCCTGGCCGACGTCGCGTGCCTGATCCTGATCAAGGCTACGTTCGGGCAGTTCTTCCCCGTGTTCGGTGACGGCTCGACCGCCGTGGCGATCGTGTCGGCATCCGTACTGGTGTGGAGCGTCCACGTCCTGGTGCTGCGCGGCGTCCGTGAGGCTGCGGCGCTCAACACCATCGCCACCGTCGCCAAGATGGTCCCGATCGTCATTTTCATCGTGGTCGTCATTGCGGGATTCAAGGCGGACGTCTTCGCGTTGAATTTCTGGGGTGACGCCGAGCACAGCCTGACGAGCGTGGCGAACCAGGTGCGCAACACGATGCTGGTCACCGTGTTCGTGTTCGTCGGCATCGAGGGAGCCAGCGTCTACTCGCGCTATGCGAAGGATCGCAACGACGTCGGTATCGCCACCGTGCTCGGCTTCCTGGGCGTGCTGTGCCTGCTCGTCCTGGTCACGGTGTTCTCCTATGGAATCCTGCTGCGAGAGGATCTTGCGGCACTCGCCAACCCGTCGATGGCGGGGGTGATGGAGGCGATCGTCGGGCCCTGGGGCCGCGTGTTTGTCAGCATCGGCCTGCTGATCTCGATCCTCGGCAACTACCTGTCGTGGTCGCTGCTCGCCGCCGAGGTGCTGCATTCGGCAGGCAAGAGCAACACGATGCCGTCTTTCCTCGCGCGGGAGAACCCTAACGGCGTGCCGTTCGCGGCGCTGTGGCTGACCAACGTCGTGATCCAGGCTTTCGTGCTCGTCACCTGGTTCGCCGAGTCCGCATTCACCATCGCGCTGAAGATGACCAGTGCCATGACACTGGTGCCCTACCTGCTGGTCGCCGCCTATGGCCTCAAGCTCGCGTGGACCGGCGAGACCTACGGCCATGGACGGACACGACCGCCGCCGCGACGGGCTGCGCGGCGCCATCGCCACGGTCTATGCGGCCGGCATGCTCTACGCCGGCGGTGCGAAGTTCATGCTGCTGGCGGCGCTGCTGTACGCGCCCGGCACCTGGCTCTACTTCTACGCGCGGCGCGAGCAGCGGCAGCGCTCTGTTTACCCGTGGCCGAAATGATGGTCTTCGGCGTCGTCGCCAGCGCGGCGATCGTGGCGCTGGCCGCGCTCGCCTCCGGCGCGATCGTCATTTAGTCATGACCAGGGGCCACCGACCTGCCGGTCGAGCGACCGTTTGCTGCACAGCAGCAAGGACCGGCTCAGGCGCACCGCCATGGCGGCACGGGCGATGCTGCCGTGCTCGGCCGGGACTGGAACATGGCCGATCTGCAGAGGATGCAGCGGTATGCATTATTGCTATAGAGGGCATGCCTGTAACGAAATGGACATGTCCGGCGCAGATCGTGACAATGAACGTGGCGCTGCCACCACGGTGACGCCAACAAACGTTTCTCGAATCCGCGCCCGGCTTGCGTCCGTCTGCGCGTGCGCCTGGGGTGGCGGGCCACGGCACTGTGCGGCAGAGGTGGAACAGAGAAGATGACCAAGGCAGTATCGAACTCGCAGGTGATGCTGGCTCGAGTTGTGGTCGGCCTGATGGCCGCTTTCGTCGTCGGCGGCCTGCTCTGGTACGGCTTCGCTGCGGAGGAGCGCGCGCGGCTGTGGCAGAACCTGTTCGATCGACCGGGTGGGCCGATGGTCTTCCGCTTCTTCCTGCAGCCGACCATGGCGGCGCTCGCCGCGTGGCGCGATGGGCTCAGTGACGCCCGGGCCCGGCGCACGCCTTTTTTCGAGGGCGCCCTCCGGGACCCGGCGCAACGCGCTGTCCGCCTGAACGAGGCACTGGTGGCCACCGCGCGCATCATCCTGCTGGGACTGGTGATGGACGGCATCTACCAGGCGATCGAGTTCAAGACCTTCCACCCGGCCGAGGCTGTGATCATCGCGCTGTTGCTCGCCTTCGTGCCCTACCTGCTGCTGCGCGGGCTGTTCGCGCGCGCCGCGCGCTGGTGGTTCAACCGTGAAGGGGATTTCCAGCGATGAGTGACCCGCAGGCCAGCGGCCAGCCTGAGCGGTTTGAAGTCCGCGTCACCTCCGACAGCCATTTCGCCTGGCTGCGCACGCGGCTCGCCGTCGAACGCACGATGCTGGCCTACATGCGCACGGCCGTCGCGCTGATCGGGTTTGGTTTCACGATTTTCCAGTTTCTGCAGAGAGTCCAGGAGGTTCCCGGCAGGGCTGTCTACTTTCCGCGCGCGGCGTGGTATTTGAGCCTGTCACTGATTTTTTGCGGCGTGGCGGCGGCGGTCACCTCGCTGTTCGAGTATCAGCGGCTGATCAGCTACCTGAGAAGCGGCGGGTATTCAGCCATCGCCGGCGTGGCCACCATGCAGAGGAGGACGCCACTCTACGCGATTACGGGCGTCCTGATCGTCATCGGCGTCTTTGCCTTTTTCTCCGTGCTGCTGAGCGTCGAGTGACTACTCCCGCCACTCCCACGGTTGCGATCCCGCCGCTGACGGCGAACGCCCCGCCGGGCTTCCACCTGCTCGCCAAGCCGAGCGGGTCGACCTGCAACATCGACTGCACCTATTGCTTTTTCCTGTCGAAGGAATCGCTGTACCCGAACGACAGGCACCGCATGTCGGAGGCCACGCTCGAGGCCTACCTGCGCCAGCTGCTGGAGTCGCACCGCACGCCGCAGGTCACGGTGGCCTGGCAGGGTGGCGAGCCCACGCTGATGAAGCTCGAGTTCTTTCGCCGCGCAGTCGAACTGGTCGAGAAGCACCGCCATCCCGGGCAGACCGTACAGCACACCTTCCAGACCAACGGCCTGCTGATCGACGACGACTGGTGCGCGTTCTTCAAGGAGCACAATTTTCTCGTCGGCTTGAGCGTCGACGGCCCGCGCGAGCTGCACGACACCTACCGGGTCGACCGCCGCGGCCAGGGTACCTTCGACCTGGTGATGCGCGGCTGGCGTTACCTGCGCAAGCACGAGGTCGACTTCAACATCCTGTGCACCGTCAACGCCGCCAACCAGCAGCACGGCCGCACGGTCTATCGCTTCTTCCGCGACGAACTGGGCGCGAAGTGGATACAGTTCATCCCGATCATCGAGCGCGCCACCGAGCAGACGATCGACATCGCCAACAAGGGTTGGAGCGAGCAGGCCGGCAAGAAGCGCCTGCTGTATACCCAGACTGGCAACCTGGTCACCGAGCGCACGGTCGGCGCCGAGCAATACGGCCGCTTCCTCATCGACATCTTCGAGGAATGGGTGCGCCACGACGTGGGCCAGGTGTACGTGCAGCTCTTCGACGTGACGCTGGAAGCCTTCTTCGGCCGCCACCTGCTCTGCATCCACGCGCCGACCTGCGGCTACGGCCCGGCGCTGGAGCACAACGGCGACCTCTACTCCTGCGATCACTTCGTCGAGCCGAAGTACAAGCTCGGCAACATCCACCAGACGCACATGCTCGAGCTGGTGGCATCGCCCGCGCAGCGCAAGTTCGGCAACGACAAGCGCGACACGCTGACGGCCCAATGCCGGGGCTGCAAGGTGCTGCAACTGGTGCAATGGCGGCTGCCCCAAGGACCGGTTCGCGTTGTCCCGCGACGGTGAGCCGGGCCAGAACTACCTGTGCCCGGGCCTGGAGCTGTTCTTCCTCCACACCGGCCCGACCTTCAACGTCATGGTGCAGTTGCTGCGGCAGGGCCGCCCGCCGGCCGACGTGATGGCCTCGGTCGCTGAGCAGGACAACCGGCGTGGGGCGTATCAGCCCTGCCCCTGCGGCAGCGGCAAGAGTTTCCGCTTCTGCCACGGCGACAAGGCCGCGCTGTCGCCCTTCAGCGGGGTCGATCGCGCATCGCTCGCTCCGCCGGGCCCCTAGATTTCTTGGAACCGGGTTGCTTTGAGCCACTCCGGATTTAGCGTCAGCACAGACAAGTGAGTAAGGAAGAGACCATGCCAGCGAAGAAAGCCGAACATCCTGATCCTCTGGGGCGACGACGTGGGCTGGTGGAACATCAGCTACAACAGCCGCGGCCAGATGGGCTACCGCACGCCCAATATCGACCGCGTGGCCAACGAGGGCGTGGCCTTCACCGACTACTACGCCCAGCAGAGCTGCACGGCGGGTCGCGCCGCGTTCATGACCGGGCAGAACCCGATCCGCACCGGGCTGACCAAGGTGGGCATGCCCGGCGCCCCCAACGGCCTGCAGTGCGGAAGACCCGACCATGGCCGAGCTGCTCAAGCCGCTGGGCTACGCCACCGGCCAGTTCGGCAAGAACCACTTCGGCGACCGCGACGAGCATCTGCCCACGATGCACGGCTTCGATGAGTTCTTCGGCAACCTGTACCACCTCAATGCCGAGGAAGAGCCGGAGGATCCGGACTACCCGAAGAACCCGGAGTTCAAGAAGAAGTTCGGGCCGCGCGGCGTGCTCCACTGCAAGTCAGACGGCAAGGGCGGGCAGACGATCAAGGACACCGGGCCGCTGACCAAGAAGCGCATGGAGACCATCGACGACGAGGTGACCAAGCATGCGCTGCGCTTCATCGACGAGGCGCACAAGGCGAAGACGCCGTTCTTCCTCTGGTACAACACGACGGCAATGCACTTCCGCACCCACTGCGCCGAGAAGCACAAGGGCAAGAGCGGCCAGGGCGACTACAACGACGTGATGGTCGCGCACGACGAGAACATCGGCATGATGCTGAACAAGCTCGACAAGCTCGGCATCGCCGAAGACACCATCGTCATGTATTCGACCGACAACGGCGTGCACTACAACACCTGGCCGGATGCCGGCATCACGCCGTTCCGCTCCGAGAAGAACACCAACTGGGAAGGCGGCTGGCGCGTGCCGTGCTTCGTGCGCTGGCCGGGCCAGTTCAAGGCCGGCACGGTGCTCAACGGCATCGTCACGCCACCAGGACTGGCTGGCCACCTTCCTCGCCGCCGCCGGCGTGCCGGACATCAAGGAGAAGCTGCTCAAGGGCCACAAGGTCGGCAAGAAGACCTACAAGGTCCACATCGACGGCTACAACATGCTGCCGTACCTCAAGGGCGAGGTGAAGGAGAGCCCGCGCAATTCCTTCTTCTACATCAGCGACGACGGCGACATCATGGCGATCCGCATGCAGGACTGGAAGGTGGTGCTGATGGAGCAGCGCGCCAAGCAACTGGCGTGCTGGGCAGAGCCGTTCGTGAAGTTGCGGGTCCCGAAGATGTTCCATCTGCGGCGTGACCCGTTCGAGCGGGCCGACGAGAACTCGAACACCTACTACGACTGGATCATCTCCCACGCCTACATCATCTACCTGATGCAGGGCGTGGTCGCCAGCCAGATCGAGAACTTCACGAAGTTCCCGCCGCGGCAGAAGCCGGCCTCGTTCAACCTGGACGCGGTAATGCGTGACCTGGAAGCAGCCAGCGGCGCGATTGATCTGCCCGCTCCATCGCCCGCAGCGATGGGGCCGCGCCCGGCCGGACGACCTGGCGCGGTGTCTCAGCAGGCCCGGGCGACCGATTGATCGGTCGCCCGGGTCTTTTTCGCTGTACCCGGCGTAGATGCCGACATACCTGGGAGGCTGCCGTGACCAACGATTCATCTGCTGATGTCATTTCTGGCACGCCGGCGTCTGCGGACGCGGCCAGCGGCCACCGACCCGCTGCCATCCTGGAACGACGGGTCGGCCAAGCAGAGCATCGTCAGCTTCGTCGAGAAGGTGACGAAGGAAGGTTCGCCATCTTTTGTCCCCGTCCCCGAACGGATCGCCACCTTCGACAACGACGGGACGCTCTGGTGCGAGACGCCGGTTCCCGTGCAAGTGTATTTCGCACTCGACCGTGTGAAGGCCCTTGAGTCGCAGCACCCCGAATGGAAGAGCACGGAACCGTTCGCCTCGCTGCTCAAGGGGGATCTGAAGGCCACGATCGCCGGCGGTGACGAGGCGCTGCTCGAAATAGTCATGGCCACCCACGCGGGAATGACCACCGTGGAGTTCGGGCGGATCGTGGAGGATTGGATTGCCACGGCGAAGCATCCGCAGACCGGCAGGCTCTTCACCGAAATGACCTATCAGCCGATGCTCGAACTGCTCGCCTACCTGCGCGCCAACGGGTTCAGGAACTACATCGTCACGGGAGGCGGCATCGAGTTCGTGCGCCAATGGGGCGAGCGCATCTACGGCGTCACACCCGAGCAGGTCATTGGCAGCAGCATCAAGACCAAATTCGAGCTGCGCGACGGAAAGCCGGTTCTCATGCGCCTGCCGCACTTGAACTTCAACAACGACAAGGCCGGCAAGCCGGTCACGATCCACCAGCACATCGGTCGCGCGCCCACTGCAGCCTTCGGCAACTCCGTCGGTGACCAGCAGATGCTGGAATACACACTGGGCAGCGGCGGTGCTCGCTTCGGACTGCTCGTGCTGCACGATGACGCGGCACGCGAATACGCCTACGGCCCGGCACAGGGCTTACCCGAGCCGCAGCTCGGGGCCTTCACGCCGGCCCTTCACGAGCAGGCGATGCGCGCCGGCTGGACCGTAGTCAGCATGAAGGACGATTGGAAGCAGGTGTTCCCGTTCGAGTCGAGCGCGGTCACCGCGATAAACATCCTGCTGGAGCCCGACGCCACGATGCTGCAGCGTGCCGAAGCCAACAACGCCCGGCTGTTGAAGGTCTTCCCCAAAGGGTTCGCGCTGGATGCGACGCACCGTCCGCACGTCACGCTCCTCCAGCGTTTCGTTCGCACGGCGGACCTGGACAAGGTCTTCGCTGCCGCCGGCAAGGTTTTTGCCGGCGTCGATGTGCCGGGCGTGCGGATGGAGGCCTTCAAGTACTACTACATCCCGAGCGGCGCCGTCGGACTGGCGGGCATCGTCGCCAGACCGAGCCTTGAACTGCGCGACCTGCAGCGGGACTTGATCGATGCCGTGGCTCCGTTCACCGTGGCAGCCGGTGGCTCGGACGCCTTTGCCACCACGCCGGAGGATCCAGTCATCGACCCGCTTCTGATCGACTATGTGTCGACGTTCGTGCAGAAGTCGGCCGGCGAACACTTCAGTCCGCACGTCACCACGGGCATTGCGCCGCGTGACTACCTCGACAAGATGCTCGCTGAACCGTTCGAGCCGTTCACGTTCTCGCCGGCAGGCGCAGCCGTCTACCAGCTGGGTCAGTTCGGCACCGCTGCGAAGAAACTCCATGAATGGGCTTGAAGCGCTGAGGCAGCGTCGCCGCGTGGATGCCTGCCTGTTCTGACCTGCCGAGCCCTTTCGTCAGGTCGTGTTTGACACCTCCTCGCAGCGGCGGTCACCATGAGCCATCGCACACCCTTTACTCGCAGGCCCTTCTATCCTGAGCGAGACAGGAGAACTTGATGAAAGACTGGCTGACTGTCATCGCCTTCAACGTCGTCACGATCATCCAGATCATGGCGCTGCTGGTCGTGGCCTTCGGGACGATCCAGGCCTTCGTCCACAGCCTGCGCGCGATGGTCAACCCGTCGGGGTCTGGCCACAACTTCCACAGTGGCTACGTTCAATATGCGCGCTGGCTGATTGTCGGCCTGACCTTTCAGCTTGCGGCCGACATCATCCAGACTTCCTTCGCACCGAGCTGGGATGAGATCGGGCAACTTGCTGCCATCGCCGCGATTCGCGCATTCGTCAATTTCTTCCTCGAGCACGACATGGCTCAGGAGGAGAAGCGCCGGAACGGCTGAACCGCCCGGGCTCCCGGCCGCAGCCTGCGCAGCCACAGCATGCGGCAGACGAACAGGCCCGCGACGGCGGCCGCGAGGTGCTTGAGCGAGTGACCGCTGGCCACGTGGCCGAGTCCAAACAGCTCCCGGTCGAACGTTTCCAGCAGCTTCGCCAGCACGTAACCCGCGAACACCCAGTAGATGTCGTTGCCCCGCGTGTAGCGCGAGGGCTGCAGCCACGCCAGCAGGAACAGGATCACCACCGAGTATCCCTGCAGCACGCCGTACGGCATGACGTTGCCGGTGCCCGCCCGCTCCGTCGCCCTCCAGTAGAGGACTGAGGCCGCACCGACCAGCAGCATCGGCACCAGCAGGGCGAGCCCGGTCCTGGTGTCGATGCGATCGACGACCTGGGCGGCGATGAGCGACATGAAGGCGATGGTCATCGGCAAGCGGTCCCAGAACAGCCGCTCGTTGTCGGGCACGAGGTGATAGTAGGCGGAGCCCAGCCCGGTCAACACCATGCCGGCAAAGAACACCGCGTAAGGCCAGCGCTCACTGTTCGACGCAAATTCCGTGCGTGGCCGCAGCACGACGCCAATACCGACCAGGCCCGCCAGCACGAATGCCGTGTTGGACGCCACGTCGAGGAAGTTGGCGACCCCGAACATTTCCCGGTGATCGGCAAAATCGTGGTACGAGACGGGCTGGGGCATGGCCGGCAGCAGGAAGGCCGCCAGCACGCTCAGCACCGTGAACCCGATGATGTAGCGCGTGCGCGTCGCCATGCCCGATGCGGCCTAATTGCGCCGCGTGGCGCCGCGCACCCACGAGCGTAACAACGCCAGCAGCAGGCCGCCGGTCAACATGCCGAGTACGTAGATGAGCAGGACCAGCACCGAGACCGGCATCGAGACACTGGCCGAGAACAGCGAGACCGTGACTGATTCCAGGTTCTGGAACTTGAAGAGGATGATGATGGCCGCGAAGATGGCGATCAGCGCCATGTAGACGTAACGCATGTCGTCTCCCTTGATACTGCAACAGGCAACTGCGTCGCGATCTTAACCCGGAATCCGCGGACCGCGGCGATGACACCCGGCACGCCGTCGCGGAGTCAGCCCGGCACTTCGTCAGGCTTGTATCCGGGCAGCCGCCCTGCCGGGACGAAGGCCAGCAGGCCAAGACAGGTCAACAGCAGGAACGTGAGCTGCAGCGCGCGCAGCCGCGCGTCCGCGTTGATCTGCAACGCCGCGTCGACCTGCTCCGGTGACGCCGACGTGCGCGACATCACGTCCCGCAGCCGGTCATTGCTGACGAACGTGACGTTGTCGAGGTCGACCTGCGAAATGAGCCCCGGCGGGATCGTCGGATGATCGACAAGGGCACGCTGGATGTTCGCGCTGAGGATGCCGACCACGAGCGCGCCGGTGACGGCCGTGCCGACCGCGCCGGCGAGGTTGCTGACGGTCCCGCGCAATGCGCCAACGTCGGCGGCGAATTCTTTCGGCGAGGACGTGACCAGTACGTTGAACAGCAGCGTGGCCAGCCCGCCCTGACCTAGACCGACCAGCATCAGCCCCAGCACGACGGTGATGTTGCTCCAGTCGTTGCGCATCACGACCGCCAGCAGCAGCGTCCCTGCGGTGACGACGGCAAAGGCGCAGCGCGCAATCTGCCGCGGCGTCAGCCGTCCGAACAGCCTCACGACCAGGATCGCCGCAGCCATGACCGCCAGCTGGTACGGGATCATGGCGATGGCCGTGTCCAGGCTGGTCCTGCCCTGGACCACCTGGATGTAAAGCGGAATCATGAAGGTGATGGCCTTACCGAGCATCGTGATCGCCATCATCGAAATCACCGCCGCGCGGTCCGGCGGCGATTCGATGACCACGAGCGCCAGCAGCGGCGTCTGTCCGGCGGCCTGGCGGCCCTGCGTCCAGGCGATGAACAACTGCACGCCCACCGCGCCGCAGACGATCATGACCAGCGCCGGGGACAGGCCGAGCACGCTGAACGGCGCGGCGTCACCAGCCAGTAGCAGGCCCCAGTCGTCGAGGCAGTTGAACCCGACGCTGATCAGGATGACCGCCGCGGCGGCGAGCACGACACCCAGCCGGTCGATCCTGACGGCCGGCGCTTTCTGGACCGGCGTCAGGTGCCTGCTCAACAGCAGCACGCCGATCGAGAGCGGGATCAGCAGCCCGAACGAGTAGCGCCACCCGAAGTAGGTACCCACGACGCCCGCCACGAAGAAGGCGACGACCGTGGCGATGGCCTGCACGGCGCCGAGCACGCCGAGGGCCGTCGCCTGCTGCTTGCCCTTGTAGTGGTGTGCCGTCAGCACGACGAGCGCCGGTATGATCGCCGCGGACGCCAACCCGGCCACGGTCTGCGCCGCGATCATCACTGCCGGACTGCCACTCGACGTCATGACCACCATGGCGGCGAGGAATACCGCGGTCATCCAGCGGAACACGCGCAGCGGACCGAACCGCTGGCCGAGCCTGGCGCCGAACATGGTGAAGCCGGCGACGCCGAGCGAATACGCAACGATTGCGGTGACCACCGTGGTCGGGGGCGTGCTGAACTCGGCGCTGATGCCGCCGATCGAGATTGGCAGGGCGTTGATGTTCCATGACATCTGCGCCTGGCCCAGCGCGATGGCCGCCATCGGCCACCACGAGGTTTTCGTCTCGGTCGCGACGCCCACGCTCGAGCGGCTGCTCATGAATGTTGTTCCTGGATCATGCCAAGTGCCGAAACGCGACGGCTTTCCCGGCTGCCCGCGGTGTGCTGTCGAGTCTGGGCGCGAATGTTAAGCTGCTTCGCGCAGCCTTATCGAAGGAGAACACGGATGGGCCTGCGCAAGACGCTGTCGTTGCTGAGCACCCTGGTCCTCGTGGCCGCCTGCGCCACGTCGTCCCGGACGACACCAGCCGAGCGGCTGGAGTTCTATCGAGCGAACGCCGGCGAGCCCGTCCGCAGCTTCCACAGCCCCGGGCGGCTGTGGGGTTGGCGAGCGATCGGCGACAGCGCGCTGACGGTCTGGCCCAGCAGCAATCGTGGGTTCCTGCTGGAACTGACGAATCCATGTCCCGACATGGCGTTCGCGTCGTCGATCGGCCTCACCACTCGCAGCGGCCGGGTCGCGGCGGGATTCGACAGCGTCGTGGTCCAGAGAAGTGGCGTCGCCGGCAGCCGGAGCACGTGCCGGATCGACACGATCCGGCCGCTCAACACCCGGGTCGTCAAGGAATCCAAACGCGACCTGCACGACGTAGATCTGGTCGACCGCGATCCGACGGCACCCGACGAGCCGCAATGAGCCCGGTTGCAGGTCAGAAGGACTTGCGGACCGTCAGCCAGAGTTCGGTCGAGCTGTAGGCCAGCTCGTCGATGTTGCTGTCTTCCCAGTTGTACTCGAACGTCGGGCGCAGCGACCAGCCTGGTGCGAAGCCCCACACCAGTCCGCCGCCGAAATTCCAGAGGTCGTCGTTGCGAACCCGCAGCAAGTCGGGATCCGACGTGAAGTCCGGACGCTCGTCGTCATACGACTCGTTGACGTAGGACCACCAGAAGAAGCCGTCGAGCGTGTCGCGGAACGAATGATCGACCTCGCCGTTGACACCCCACATGGAGGCATTGCCGTCCGGACGTTCCTGCGTCGCCCATTCCTGCGTCAGTTGTCCGCCGAGGGTCAGCGACGTTCGGCCGTTCGGCAGCGAGTGCGTCCAGCCGGCAGTGAGTTCGGCAATGTCGCGCGTGCGGTCACGCAGCGGGCCGCTCGGGTACCTGCGCTCGCGGACTTCGCCGCCGATGGTGACCTGGTCGTTGGCGCCGAGCCCGATGCGGTAGTCGGCGAACAGGCCCCAGTCGTTGCGGTACTGGCCGTCGCCACGATAGCTGGCCCGGCCTCGAATGCCGAAGCGCAGGTTGTCGTCGTCCACCGGGCGACTGACGTTGAAGTTCCAGCGCAGGTCCGAATCGTTGCGGCGGTTCTTGTCGTCATACCAGCGAAAGCGGTAGTCGAGCGTGCCGTTGAACGAGTGCCGTTCAGAAATGCCCTTGTTCCAGCCGCCGCCGACGCGCAGGGGCAGGAACGTGTCGTAGTTGCCAGCGCCGCCGAAGATGTCCGTCGCGCTGGAGGCGTTTTCCCGGTAATTGCCGATGCCGGTCTCGCCGTAGTAGAACGGCCGCCAGTTCCTGCCGGCAGCGTAGTCCGCCGCCGCCCGGTCGTAGATCTCGGTCAGGCCGTGCAGGTCGTTCGGCAGGTTGTCGTACTGCAGCACCGTTTCGAATTCGATCCGCGCGCGCGCGTACTCGCCAAGCGCGTAGTAGGCGCGGCCGAGGCCGAGATGCGCGCCGACCGAACTGGGGTCGGCCTCGAGTGCCTGCTCGAAGAGCGCCTTGGCCTCAGCCGCCTGCCCCGCCTGCAGCAGCTGCTCGGCTTTGGCCAGGTCGGGTGCTGCGGCCTGGGCGGCGCCCGCCAGCAACAGGCTGGCAACGGCCATGAACCTGGGCCACCGGCCCGCTGCCGGATGTCTGCCGCAACTGACGCGTTCTGCGTATGCCATGAGTGACCTTGAACGGCCGGAGGATGGCGAAAACGGTCGCCAGACCGTGGACGCCGGGGCGAGATCCAGTAACGATTCGTATTGTAGATTATCAGAGCCCGCGCCCGCGAAAACAGTAGACTCATTTTCGCCGCCGCCGGCGCGTGTCCAGCAGGCTTCCCGGCGCAAACAGGATTGCAGAAAGCAGGATAAACTTGCAGCCCGCCGCTTGCGCAGTCGCAGCCTTGCTGCCTGCCACGCACCAGAGGAATGCATCGAGATGAGGAGATACGCGATCCTGGCGTTCGCGACAGCCGGCATAGCCGGCTGCATGCCCGGTCCCGACTACGTACGGCCCGAGGTGAATACACCGGCAGCGTGGCGTATCGACTACACGCAGGCCGCCGAAGTGGCCAACACCAAGTGGTGGGAGCAGTTCGGCGACCCAGTGCTCAATGGGCTGGTGGAGACCGCGCTGCGCGAGAACCTCGACGTGCGCATTGCTGCCGCGCGGGTCGATCAGTTTATCGGCGCACTGGAAGCCACGCGTTCGCAGCTGTATCCGCAGTTCGGCTACGGTGCCGATGCCAACCGGGTGCGCGCGAGCCGGGTCGGCCAGCCGCCGATCCCCGCCGGTGCCGACAACTATTTCTCGCTGTACCAGGCGTCGCTCGGCGCATCCTGGCAGCTCGACCTGTTCGGGCGCGTGCGGCGCCTGTCCGAGGCGTCGCAGGCGCAGGTCTACGCCAGCGAGCAGGCGCAACGCGGCGTGGTGCTGTCGCTGGTGGCGAGCGTCACCACCAGCTACATCGCGCTGCGTGCCCTCGACCGTCAGCTCGAGATCGCGCAGGCGACAGCCCGGAATTTTGGCGAAACGGCGCGGATCTTCGACCTGCGATTCAAGGCCGGCGTCGTCGCAAAAACCGAAGTGATGCAGATCACCTCGCAGCAGGAGCAGGCGCAAGCGGCCATTCCAGCCTTCGAACAGGCCATCGCCGCGCAGGAGAACCTGATCTCGATCCTGCTCGGACGAAATCCGGGGCCGATCCCGCGCGGCAAGACCATTGACCAGCTGGTCGCGCCCCAGATCCCGGCAGACCTGCCCGCGACGCTGCTACAACGCCGGCCGGACATCCTGCAGGCCGAGCAGAACCTGGTTGCGGCGAATGCCAACGTCGGCGCCACGCGGGCGCTCTACTATCCCGACATCTCGATCACGGGCGCCCTTGGCACCGTCAGCACGGCATTCGCCGACCTGCTGACCGACCCGGCGACCACGCTGCTGCTCGGAGGCAGTGTGTCCGGCCCGATCTTTACCTTCGGCGGCATCAAGGGTCAGGTCGATGCGGCCGAGGCACTGTCTCGGCAGGCGGAGCTGGTCTATCGACAGACGATCCTGAACGCATTTCGCGAGACCAACGATGCGCTGACGGGCTCGCAGAAGAAGATCGCGGAGGTCGAGGCGCAGCAGCGGCGCGTCGATGCGCTGCGCGAGTTCGCCCGCCTGTCGACACTGCGATTCGACAAGGGAGTAGCGGGCTATCTTGACGTGCTGGTGGCGGAGAATGAGTTATTCGCGGCCGAACTGGCCTCGGTGCGCCTGCAGGCTGATCGCTACGCACAGGTTGTGAACGTGTACCAGGCCATGGGTGGAGGCTGGGTCGACATCGCCAGCGCGATCGCGCCGAAGCCGCAGAATGCCGTCGCGCCCCGCCTATGACGGACGCTGAATCCCGCACGGACACCGTGAAGCCGGGCTGGCTGCGGAAGATCCCGGGTGGGCTGTTGAAGGGAGCCCGGTTTCTGTTTCTCGCCCTGGTCGTCGGCTGGGCCACGCTCGCCATTTACTTTTCCACACTGCCCTGGCCGTGGGTGCGGATCGGGCTCGCGATCGTCTTCGCGGCGTTCGGCATCTGGGCAATCTGGCTGACGCGTAGGCCGCGCATGCGCTGGGTCTTCGCAGGACTGTATCTGGTCGTCCTGGTCGGCTGGAGCTTCATCCGGCCCTCGCACGAACGCGACTGGCGGCCGGACGTCGCGGTCATGCCCCGGGCCACCATCGACGGTGACCGCGTGCGCATCAGCGGCGTGCGCAATTTCGACTATCGCAGCCGGGACGATTTCACGGCGCGGTACGAAGAACGCGAAGTCTCGTTGTCGCACCTGACCGGGCTCGATTTCTTCATCTCCTACTGGATGCCGGGGCCCGTGGGCCACACCTTCGTGAGTTTCATCTTCGACAACGCGCCCCCGCTCAACATCTCCATTGAAACGCGACCGGAGGTGCACGAGGGCTTTGACCCGCTCGCGTCGCTCTTCAAGAAGTACGAGTTGATCTACGTCGTGGGCGAAGAGCGCGACATCGTCGGCGTCCGCACGAATTTCCGCAACGAAGACGTGTATTTTTACCGCTTGCGGATACCGGCCGAGAATGCGCGCCAGCTGTTCCTGGTCTACCTCGAGCGCATCAATCAGCTGGCCGATCGTCCGGAGTTCTACCATCTACTGAGCAACAGCTGCACGATCAACATCGTGCGCTACGCGAACCTGGCGGGCCGGATCGGCGATTTCGACTTCCGGCATTATCTCAACGGCTGGGTCGACCGCTATTTCTACGATGTGCGACTGCTGAACTCGACCTTCCCGTTTCCTGAGCTGCGGCGTCGATCACGGGTCGATCCGTCGGTGAAGGCAGCGGAGCCGGTGGAGGATTTCGCGCAGCACATTCGCGAGTCTGTGCCCGGAATGACGCATTGAAACTGCAAAGCGCGCGATGCCGCGCACTGTTGCGTAGTACGGCGTGGCAGCCGATGCGCTTCCATGATCAACCTTGAGCGGAGTACGCCCATGTCCCTGCATCGCCCCTATAGTCTTGCTCTCGTTGTCACGGCACTGTGTGTGGCCGGCTGTGCCCGGAGCACGCCGCCGGAATCTCCGGCACCGGCGGCTGCGCCCGCAGTTGCGTCAGCGCCTGCCGCCCCCACAGCTGCCTCGACCACCCCCGACACGGCGACGACCCTGGTCGCGTACCAGTGGCAGCTCAAGTCGGCGACCGACGCCGCGGGCCAGTCGCTCGCTGCGTTCTTCCCGACACCGGATAAGCCGCTGGGCGTCGAGTTCGGCGACGGCCGGCTCGGCGTGACCGGCGGCTGCAATCGCATCAGCATGGGTTACCAGCTGCTCGACACGACGCAGCTGCAGCTCGGCCAGGGGATGTCAACGATGATGGCCTGCCCACCGCCGTTGGCGAACGCCGATGCCGCATTCGCCAAGTTCCTTTCCGGCACCCTGCAGGTTGCGGTCGAAGGCGAGGCCGGTGCGCCGCAACTGCGGCTGGCGGCAGCGGACGGCAGCACCCTGACCTTCAGCGGCACGCCCACGCCGGAAACCCGCTTTGGCGGCCCCGGCACGCGCGCGTTCCTCGAGGTCTCGACCGAGCCTTGCGTGGCGCCCGCCCCGTCAACGCCCCCCTGCCTGATGGTGCGCGATCGCCACTTCGACGAGAATGGCCTCGCCAGCGGCACACCGGGCGAATGGCGGCCGTTGCCCGAAGGTATCGAGGGCTATACGCCCAGAGCGGGCGAACAACACGTGGTGCGAGTCAAGCGCTTCGAGCAGGCCGGGGCTGCCGGCGGCGCACCGGCGGTGCACTTCGTGCTCGACCTGATCATCGAGACGCGGACCATTCAGTGAAGCGAGCCGGCGCCCTGCCCTGAGTGCGCTGCTGACTCGACGTGGTCTTCGCTGCCGCGACCACCGGCGCTGTCGATCCACGCCAGCGCCCGTGCGTCGAGGTAGGCATAGAACGGATTGTGCCGCAGGCGCAGCAGCCATTCGGCGGGAAGCACCAGCGTGCCCCGCTCGCCCTGGATGGCCATCTGGCCAAGGAAGAGTGTTTCCTCGTTGCCGGGCGGCCGCTGGCCGTAAAGCGGATCGTCCGGCGGAATGGGCAGCGCCACGTGGGACAAGGAGATCACGCCGGGTGGCCAGGTCATGTGCAGCGGTTCGGTCTGCGACACTTCGGCTGAAAATGGCGCCTGGTGGCGGGCCACGACCATGGCACTCTCGTCGTTTTCGTTGGTCACCAGCGTCACGGCGAACGGCAGTCGGCTGTCGCCCATCACCCGGTTGGTCAACGCCATCCCGTCCGAGACCAGCAGCATGGACTTGGCCGCGTAGCGGTTGACGTCGAACAACACGAGTTCGTGCCGGTGAGGATCGAGCAGTCCGAGCAGCCGCGTAACCACGGCGTCGGTCGACACCGTCGAGTCCGCGTTCGACTTGAACACCAGGATTGGCGGCAATTCGCCGGCACGCTGCGCGCGCGCCCGGCTCGCGATGCGCCGGGACACGGATTGCGTCAGGCGATGCACCTGTTCGCCCGCATTGGTCGTGAAGGAGTTGTACTTGTAGGGGTCGAACTCCGGCTCGATGTTGAGCCACGCCAGGTTGCCCAGCCCGGGCAGCACGGACAACCGGCGTTTCCAACTGGCCGCTGCTGCGGCCGCGTGGATGCCGATAGCCGGTGACACCAGGACCAGGCTGGCCGGCACCGGCCCCGTCCGCCCGTCGAGCGCGTTGAGCGTGAAATCCAGGGCCAGCGGCGCACCGGTCGAGTAGCCGATGACGTGGATCGGCCGCTTGCCGACCTGCTGCGCGAGGTGCTCGACTCCCATTTGCACGACGGCGGCCATGTCCTCCCAGCGGACATCGAGCAGTCCTGAGGGCGCGGTGCCGTGGCCGGGCAGGCGCAGGCCGACGACCCAGTAGTTGCGCTTGTGCAGTGCCTCGCCCAATGCCCGCAGGCTGTACGGCGAATCCGACATCCCGTGCAGCAGCAACACTGCGCCGACCGGCGCTTCAGCTGGCAACTCGAAGCTGCGGTTCCAGTTCGGCTCACGACCCTGCGGATCGCTGGCACTGCCCTTGCTGTAGCGCATGAGCGCAGTGCCGGGCCCGGTTTCGGTGCGCGCATACACCTTGGTGTCGAGTTGCGCGAACAACCGGTCTTCCAGGCGCAGATAGTCCTCGAAGTCGCGAACCTCGTCGGCCTTGGCTGCGCGGAATTCCTCGGTCAGTTCCGCGGTGTGCCACGGCTCCGGCGGCGGGCCGCCGCAGCCCTGGAGAAACATTGCGGCACCGGTCAGGATGCAGAGCGCACGCAGTCGGGGACGTCGAATGAGCATATCCAGCCATTCTCCAGACTTCGACAGGCTTCTGCCATGACATCGAATTCACGACCGGCCCCTGACCTGCCAAACTCTCACGGGGGGTACACCCACCACACAAGGACGAACGCATGGCTACCCGTACAGATTTTTCCCCCGAGCAGTGGCAGGCACTTCGCAATGCGCCACAGCTAGTCGCACTGGCCACCGCCACCGCGGGCAACAGCGGCTTGTTTGGCAGTCTTTCCGAAGGGATGGCGATGGCCTCGACCATGGCGGAGGCCCTGCGTGGCGAGCAACCCCTGCTGAAAGAGATCTTCGGCAAGGACGAGATGCGCGCGGCCCAGGATCAGATCAAGAGCATGGCCAAGTCCGCGCCGGACCGGGCGTCCCTCAACACCTTGCTGCAGAAGGCCGCAACTGATGCAACTGCCGCAGCATTGGCGGCGCTGACGGCCAAGGGTGCCGCGGCCGACGCTGACGCCTTTCGCAAGCTGCTCGCTGGAATCGGCCAGAAGGTCGCGAATGCTTCCACCGAAGGCGGGTTCCTCGGCTTCGGCGGCGAGCGGGTGAGTGAAGGCGAACGGCAGTTTCTCGCGCAACTCAACGCACTGGTGGGCACGAAACTCGCCTGAATGGCAGCGGTGCGGGTTGCGGTGGAACACCGCAACCTGCGCTGCAGCTGCCACGGAACATGCAATACCCCTCTTTCGCCGAATACTGCGACGCGCTTTCGCTCAACCTGGGCATCGTGCTGTCGGACCCGTTGCTCGGCCGGGGCACACTGCGCATGCGCGGTCCCGGCCTGCCCGTTGCGCACAGCGGGAATTTTGCGCTGACCTTCGAGGTTGTCGTGGACGGCAGGCGCTACGCCGTCCGCTGTTTTCACAAGCAGGCAGATTCCCTGCACGAGCGTTACGCGGCAATCGACGCCTGCCTGCAGTCGATAGGCAGCCCCCATTTCGTCGAATGCAGGTTCCAGCCGGCAGGCATCACGACCGAGAGCGGCACGTACCCGATCGTCAGGATGGAATGGGCGGAGGGCCCGACGCTCGCTGCGTTCGTGTCGGATCACCGCAACGACGTCAACGCACTGCTGGCGCTGCGGGCTTCGCTGCGCGGGCTCGCCAGGCACCTGCAGGAGCACGGCATTGCGCACGGCGACATCCAGCCGGCCAACATCATCGTGCAGGACGCCACGCACCTGCGGCTGATCGACTACGACGGCATGTTCGTGCCGCAACTTGCGCAACTGCCCAATGCAGAACTCGGGCAGCGAAACTTCCAGCACCCTGCGCGGCGTGCGTGGCATTTCGACGGAGAACTCGACAGGTTCTCGTTCTCCGTCATCGATCTTGCGCTGGACGCGCTCTGCAGACGGCCTGCCCTCTGGGAGCAGACCGAAAGCGACGCAGACGCGTTCCTGTTACGCGCGGCGGATTTCACCGACCCGGCCAACTCGCCGGTGTTCAGCCTGCTGGCTTCGGTGCCTGGACTTGAACAGCGCGTGCACGACCTCGCCGCGATCTGCATGGCGCCATTCGACCAGATTCCTGCCCTCGAGGATTTTCTCGAGGGCCGCAACATCCCGGCCGTCCCGGTCGTGTTTTCGGGCGATGCGTCCGTAGCCCTGCGCAGCAAGTACACCTCAGTCCACGAGATCGTCGACGCCAGGAACTTCGCGCGCTGCTGCGCCCGCGTCGGGGATCGGGTCGAACTGATCGGCAAGGTCGTCCGCGTCGCCAAGAGTCGTGCGTTGCATCCCGACGTGGCTTGCCTGCGCGTCGAGTTCGCAGAGCGTTCGCATGACATGGTGTGCCTGAAGATCTGGCCGGACGCACTTGCCCGTCTGGAACAGCCTCCGGACCAGTCCTGGGTCGGGCAGTGGCTCAGCACGGTCGGTCTCGTCGAGCCGGTCCATAGCGCGGGAAGTGGTGCGCATCGCCAGAAGGACGTCGCCATCTCGGTCACGGACCAGGCGCAGCTGCACAGGCTCTCGGAGGCCGAGGCGCGGTACCGGTTGCGCGGACAACGGCGGCCGATGGGCGCCATATCGGACATGACGGCTGGCGTGAGGACGGATCCGGTCATCGCCGAACCTGTGCCGCCGCAACCTGGCACGCGGCAAGTTTCCATACCGCCTCTGGCGCATGCCTCGCGTTTGCCGGTCGATGGCCACACTCGAAAAGTGGCTGTGCCACCGCCACCCGCTGCCGCAGAGTCAAAGAGTGCGCCGTCGCACGCGAAGGCCAGCAGCCCGTCGGTTCGCGTGTCGGGTTGGCGATGGGTCCCGGTGGCCTTGCTGGCTGCGTTGGCTGTCTATGCCGTTGTTGCGAGCTGGGCCTCGCGCACGCGAGCCCCGACAGCGGAGGCGACCGCCCAACCGGCCCCCGCTGCGGCGGCCATAGCGCGTCCTGTGACGGAGAAGGTCCCCGGCCGTCTGGTGTCGCAGCAGGACCTGCGCAAGACGCCCGTTCCGCTCGAGACCTCGCTCGGGACCTTGGCGATCGCGACCGCCGCAGACGGTGGCAAGGGGAACATCGTTCTGCTGAATGGCGCTGCCATCCCGGACCTTCGCGATGATGCAGTGACGCTGGTTCATCGCGCTGTCTTTTCGGACCGGGAAGTCGTGGTCGGCTTCACGCGGTGCGATGAGGGGGAGGTCCCCTGCGGCCTGCAGCAACCCTTCTGGCTGGACCTGCAATCCGACGCCGGAGGACCGTCACTGCGGCGTATGCCGGGAGTGTGGGCCAGCTCCGGCGCCGGCGCAGTGACCGCGGCAGACAGCGGCGTGCAGGTCAACCTCGGCGTGTGGAACGGCGAACGCCGCGCTGCGACGCTAACCGCCGCCGGCAACATCGTCGTGTCACGTACACCCGAGCCCAGCAGGCCGCTGAGTCGTGCGGATTGCGCGACGGTGATTCAGGCTGCGGAGTCCTGCGCCTCCAGCCGCGACTGCTCTTCGTTCGCGAGCAGCGCCCGGCCGATTCCAGCACCTCGATGGGCCAACCTCATGCGCCTGTACCATGAGACGACCGGCCTCGACGACGCTGCATTTCGCGCCCTGTGCGTGCGCAGCTGCGAACTCGGCCTGACGCCAAGTCGCGGCTTCATCCGCAGCAATGTCTGTAACGGCGCAAGGCCTGGCCAGTGGCCGCCGGCCGGACAGGCCGCGGGACTCATGCAACGTTAGCAGCGTCCTTGCCTGCGACGTGCCATACGGTCGCCTATGATGGCCGGGCACTCTGCAGCCGGAGAAACCACATGGCGAAGATCAATCCTCAGGCAGCGCCATCGGGCACGGGGTCGCGCTATCCGTCACCCTTCGACGTTCCCTGCCGCGAACGAAGCTGGCAGCGGTTGGGTGAGGCGGCGGGGCTCACGCAACTTGGCGCGAACCTGGTGCGCCTTGCGCCCAGCGCCTGGTCGAGCCAGCGTCACTGGCACTCGCACGAAGACGAGTTTGTCTTCGTGCTGAGTGGCGAACTCGTGCTGGTGACCGATGCCGGCGAAGAAGTCCTGCACGCCGGCGACAGCGCTGGATTCCCGGCCGGCGCAAGGAATGGCCACTGCCTGCGGAACCAGTCTGCCAGCGACGCCACGTTCCTGGTCGTGAGCAATCGCAGCGACGAGGACCATGGCGAGTATTCGGACATCGACATGGTTTTCAATGCAGGTCGGTATTCCGGGGGCGGCGGCTACTGCCACAAGGACGGGACGCCCTACTGAGCGTGGGCACGATGACTTGAGCCAGGGCGCAAAGCACGATCAGGGCTGATTCGGCGATCGCTCACCCCTCAAGAGTTCCGCTCGAAACGGCGTTGCCAGCGGGCCGTCATAATACTCGGCTGGGCTGCGCGCACGATCGGGCTCGCATTGATCACCGAGCCAGCCACGGCGATCTGCTCGGCGGACGTCGGCGACGTGTCCCCAGCCCGCTTCTCCAAGTCCACCGACAGACGGAGACCCGGCTGACCCCGCACGTGGATGCGCCACGACGGCGGCCGCGGAGCGTCAAGGTGGATGGTTTCCATGTACCAGTGGATGGACATCGTCAGTTTCGGCTCGTCACCGACGATGCCGTGCCAGCGCCAGTTGAAGTGGCTCACGCGGCCTCGCGCGATCAGCGGCGGCCGGTCTTCACGCGCGGCATGGACGCCGCTTCCCGGGCGCGCATCGCGAGCCTGTAATCCCGCTCAGCCTCGGCCGACTCCTTGTCCTTGCCGAGCGCCTTGTAGGTCCAGCGCAGCACGTCGTAGGGACCTTCATAGAGACCGGGTGGATGGCGGAAGCTGATGCGCTCGAACTGCGCTCCCCGGCCACGGAAGAGACCGTTCGCCGCGGCCATGTGCGACCAGGCGATCGCGTCGTCGTAGCGCTGCGCCTTGAAGGCTGCGAAGCCGGCGAGCCAGGCGAGTTCAGCCGTCGCTGGACGGATTGCGAGACCCGCGGCGCAGAACTGGACGGCATCGCTCCAGCGATACAGCTTGCAGCAGCACTCCGCAGCGCCGTAGCAGGCCCAGGCTCCCTCCTCCTCCCAGCCCCTGAGTTCCGCGCAGGTGCGAAACGCGTCGATCGCCGCAGCGTACTCGCCAAGGTGCTGGTGTGAGGCGCCCAGGTAATAGAACCAGCGCGCCTGTTTCGCGTGCTGCTTCGTGTAACGCTTCAATACCGCGACGTCGCGCTCGAACTTGCCACGCGCAGCTTCCGGATTCTTGGGCAACTCGGTAAAACGCATGCCCTCGAGGACGTGCGAGTTTGCCGTCGTCCGTCCTTCGAGGCACTCGTGCGTCGGCCCCGACCAGCGCACCTTGGCCGGCAGCCGCAGGATGCGCTCCTTGGCGTAGGTGCCCAGGTCGTCCAGCACCATGCAGACCTGTGCAGTGGTTTTCTCGAGCTGGCGGGCCAGGTCGACGCGGGGCTCGAACAGCATCCGTTCGTCCGTGTCGAGCGTCAGTGCCCAGGTGCCGCCCGCCTGCGCCGCGGCTTCGAGGGCGAAATTCCTTGCGGCGGAGAAATCGTTCTGCCACGGAAATTCCCTGACCAGCAGCTTCTCGCCCGCGACGCGGCGCGCGACCTCGATCGTGTCGTCCTTGGCGCCCGTGTCGATCACCAGGCAGCGGTCCACGTGCTCGAGGACCGAAGCGAGTGCGTCGCCAATGATGTCGGCGTTGCTGCCGGTAAGCGTCGTCGAAACGATCATCTTTGCCTGGTGCCGGATTCCCTGCCCAGCGCCAGTTTGCACAAACAGTCTGTGCCCGCAATCCGTTATTGCTTCGTCACCGTGTCGGGTGCTACAGCGTCTGCATGTCGATCACGAAGCGATAGCGCACGTCGCCCTTCTCCATGCGCTCGAAGGCCTCGTTGATCTGCGCCATCGAAGTCATCTCACAGTCGGCGACAATGCCCTTCTGCGCGCAGAAATCGAGCAGTTCCTGCGTCTGTGCGATGCCGCCGATGGCCGAGCCCGACAGTGTCTTGCGGCCGCCGATGACCAGCCGGCTGCTGAAGGCGGGAATCGTGTCGATGACGCCGACCAGCACCAGCGCACCGTGCGTGCGGACCAGGCGCAGGTACGGGTCGAGTTCGTGCACGACCGGAATCGTGTCGAGCACGAAGTCGAACCTGCCCGTTGACTTCTTCATGGCCTCGGGATCCGAGGACAGCAGCACGTGCTGAGCGCCAAGCGCCCGCGCTTCGTCCGCCTTGGCAGCGGAACGGGTGATCACCGTCACCTCGGCGCCCATGGCGCTCGCGAGCTTCACGCCCATGTGGCCGAGACCGCCAAGCCCGGCCACGGCGACCTTCGAGCCGGGACCCACCTGCCAGTGTTTCAACGGCGAATACGTCGTGATGCCGGCGCAGAGCAACGGCGCGGCGCGCGCGGGATCGAGTCCTGCCGGCATTCGCAGCACGAACTCGTCGCGGACGACGATGTGCGACGAGTAGCCGCCGAACGTGATTTCGCCGGTGTGCCGGTCCTTGCCGTTGTACGTGAGTGTCGCGCCCTTCTGGCAGAACATCTCGCGCCCTTCGTTGCACTCGCTGCACGCCTTGCAGCTGTCGACCAGGCACCCCACCGCCACCCAGTCGCCCACCGTGAATCCCGTGACCGACGCCCCGATTGCCGCCACCCGACCGACGATCTCGTGGCCCGGGATGCACGGGTACACGGTGTTGCGCCAGTCATTGCGCGCCTGATGCAGGTCGGAGTGGCAGACACCGCAGTAGCGGATGTCGATGCGGACGTCGTTCGGCCGCAACGCCCGGCGTGCGAACGAATGCGGGTGCAGCGGGCTCCCGGCATCGGCCGCTGCGTAGCCGCGGCACGGGGTCGATTCGGCGGTTGCGTTCGTCATTCTGGTTCCTGCGCGTGGCCTGCTGACAAATAGGCACGCTCGCCCATGTGCGGAAATCGGCAAGCGTCCCCTGTTTGCGATTATAGGCACGCACGACTGCAGAGCGTTTTCCTGCGATAGCATGCAGGGCGAGTTCACTGCCAAGCGAGCCACCCCATGGACAAGCTTCGCCGCTCCCTGCTGCTGGTCATCGTTGCGCTGCTGTCGGCGTGCGCCGGCGCTCCGGCGCGACAACCCGCTCAGGCACCCACGGCCACCGCCCAGGCTGGCCGCGGCGGTACGGTGGCCATGCCGGATTCGTTCAGCGCCGCGGTTGCCGCGAACATCCTCGGCGCCGGCGGCAATGCAGTGGACGCGGCCGTCGCCGGCGCCTTCTCGCTCGCGGTGACGTATCCGGAGGCCGGCAACCTCGGCGGCGGCGGGTTCATGCTGGCCTGGATTGACGGCGCTGCCACGTTCCTCGACTACCGCGAGGTGGCGCCGGCCGCCGCGACGCGCGACATGTACCTCGACGCGGCCGGCAATGTGATCGACGACCTGAGCCTCACTGGACATCGCGCAGTGGGCGTACCCGGTACTGTCGCGGGCCTGTGGGAGGCGCACAGCAGGTTTGGCAGGTTATCCTGGAGCGCGGTCGTAGCACCCGCGGTGCAACTGGCAGAACAGGGTTTCGTCGTTCCGGCATTGCTGGCCGAACGGGCTGCAGCGGAAGAAGCCCGTTTCGCCGGCACGAATTTCGTGGCGCACTTCGGCACGCTTCAGGCCGGTGAAATTTTTCGCCAGCCGGCCCTTGCGGCAACCCTCAGGCGCATCCAGAAGGCCGGTCCTGACGACTTCTACCGGGGCGAGACCGCTGACCTGGTCGTGGCCGAAATGCAGCGAGGCGGTGGCCTGGTAACCCACAGCGACCTGCGTGCCTACCGCGCGGTCTGGCGTGAACCCTTGCGCGCCGACTGGCGCGGCCAGTCACTGCTGTCGGCTCCTCCCCCCAGCTCGGGCGGATTCGCACTGCTGCAGTTGCTGGGCATGAAAGACGCGCGGGCCGAGGACTTCGCCGGCCTGGGCCACAACTCGGCGCAGTACGCGCACCTGGTCGCGGAGAGCGCCAAGCGCGTCTACGCAGACCGCGCTGAATACGCAGGCGACCCGGATTTCGTGCAGGTACCGATCAATCACCTCATCGACCCTGCCTACATCCGCCAGCGAGCCGCTCGCGTGAATCCGAAGTCGATTTCTCCGGCCGCGAACGTCGGGCCCGGTCTCGCCGAGCCGCGCCACACGACGCACTACTCGATCGTCGACCGCTGGGGCAATGCAGTCGCGAACACATACACGTTGAATGGGGATTTCGGCAGCGGCGTCGTCGTTACGGGCGCCGGGTTCCTGCTCAACAACGAGATGGACGACTTCAGCGCCAAACCCGGCGTGCCGAATACGTACGGGCTGCTCGGGGGCGATGCCAACGCGATCCAGCCGGGCAAGCGCATGCTGTCCTCGATGTCACCCACCATCCTGCTCGATCCAGAGGGCAAGGTTTCAATGGTGGTCGGTTCCATGGGCGGCTCGACGATCATCACCGGTGTGTTCCAGGCCATCGTCGACGTCGTGGACTACGGGATGACGACGCAGCAGGCCGTGGCAGCACCGCGTTTTCACCACCAGGGCGTGCCGGCGGACCTCATCACGTATGACGGCGACTTCCCTGCAGCCACGATCGATGCCTTACGGCAACGCGGCTACAGGGTCGAACCACACGACTGGCCGCTGGGGGATGTGCAGATGATCGTGCGCACGCCGGATGGCTGGGACGCCGCGTCAGACCCCCGTGGCAGGGGCGAGGTGCGGCGCCTGCCGCAATAGCACCATGGATCGGTGTCCGGGGAGTGGAATCAATCCACCGTTGCAGTTCTAATGCGTAGGCGTATATTCAAGCTGTAGGAGGCTGATTCTCCTCGGTTTTTACGTACCCGCACTTTTAGTAACCTAAAAGATTAAGAATCAGCTACAAAGCATTGAACAAGAACAATTTTACGCAGTGAGAGGCCGGCAATGGCGGCATATTGGGACGAATTTCACGCGGCAATGCAGCTGCTCGTTGGAACGGGCCACGTCAAGCCGCGCCTGCTCGACGCGTACCGCAGGCACCTTGCGCCGTTGCGCGAGCCGGACCTGCCGGAGTCCATTCGCGAACGTTTTTTGATGCTCAAGGCAGCGATGCATGAAGTGCACGCGGCCGGCGGCATGTCGGCACCGGAAGCCTCGGTCCGCAAGATGTCGGAGAAGGATGCGGCCGAGCATGCGGCGGGCATCCTCGAGATGTTCGCGGCGCTCTCCGCGCTCGACGAGCACGAAAGCGCGCCGCGCCTGCGCATCGTCGGCAGCGAAGATGTCGCCGCGCCGGAGCTGCACGACGTCCCGGCCTTCCTCAGTCGAGCTTGAACTCGATCACGTCGAAGCGCGTCGTTTCCTCGTGGCGAGCCTGCCGCTTGATTGAATCGATCAGCTGCCGCTGATCCCACGGCACGACGTCGTCGGCGAGTTCCTGCACCGCCGGTGCAATCGTGTCGGTGCCGCCGAACGGCTCCAGCACGATGATCGGCTTGTCGAAAGCCTTAGCGCAGTGCATCTGGAACTCAACCCAGTCCACGTTCCGGCGATAGAGCGCGGCCGGCACGATCACCACCTCCGCGTCCGTGATCTGCTTGCGAAGCGATTCGCGCTGCGCCTCCTTGTCGCCCGTGGGCCGGACGTCCGGGGTGCTGGTGTTGCGATAGAAGAAATTGGAGGTGCTTTCGATGTACTCGAAAATCCGGTGGTAATCGTCGTCCTCCGTCCACACGTGGCAGACGAACAGACGGATCGGGTTCTTCTGGGTGACGCTGCTCACGGAGCCTCCGCCGACGTCCTTGGCCAACCGACAAGCTCGGCTAGCCTAGCGTAGCGCATTCGTTTCCGGTTCGCCGCGCCGACCCGTAGAATTGGGGCCTGATGCGCTTTCTGCTCTACAACATCCGGTACGCCACGGGCACGGGCGCGGCTTTCCACCTTCCGGTGCCCGGTGCAGGGTATCTGCGCAGCGACAAGCGGGTCCTGGCCGGGATCACCCGGTTCATCAAGTCCGAGGATCCGGACATTGTCGGGCTCATCGAGGTCGATACCGGCTCGATCCGGACCGGCCGGGTCAACCAGGCCGAGGTGATCGCGGACTCGCTCGGCCATTACTCCATCTACCAGTGCAAGTACGGCACCAACTCGCTCAACACGTTCGTGCCGATCGTCAACAAGCAGGGGAATGCGTTTCTCGCGGCGCCGCGCGTCGAGGGCGAACGCTTCCACTACTTCGACACCGGCATCAAGCGGCTGATCATCGAGCTCGAGCTCGACGAGGTCTGCGTGTTCCTGGTGCACCTGTCGCTCAAGTTCCGCCATCGGCACGCGCAGCTGCGCCAGGTGTTCGAACTCGTGAAACACTCACAGAAGCCCGTCATCGTCGCGGGCGACTTCAACACGTTCTGGGGTGAGCACGAAATGGCGCTGTTCATGGAAGCGAGCGGGCTCCGCAGCGCGAACCTCGCCGGGCTGCCATCGTACCCGGCGCGCAAGCCGCGCCTCGAGCTGGATTTCATCCTGTATTCGCGCGGCATCGAGATTGATTCGTTCGCGATTCCAGAAGTCACGTTCTCGGACCACCGGCCACTGGTCTGCGATTTCCACGTTACGGGCTGACGCCTCGACCCGATCCCCGGAGCATCGATGAACACTTCCGCGCCTGCCGCGAGTTCTGCGCCAATGGACGCTCGAGCTCGATGCCGACCGCGTCGCTTGGCTCACATTCGACAAGCCCGGCGCGAGCGCGAACTCGCTGTCGCGCGCGGCCATGGAAGAACTCGACCAGCGGCTGCGCGAAGTCGAGCAGCAGCAACCCGCCGGCCTCGTGTTCGTGTCCGGCAAGAGCGGCTTCATCGCGGGTGCGGACGTCGCGGAGTTCGGCCAGGTGCGCGCGCCCGAGGAGGCCGTGCCGTCGATCCGCGCGGCGCATGGCGTACTCGAGCGGCTGGAGCGGCTGCCCTTCCCGACGATCGCCGCAATCAACGGCTACTGCCTCGGCGGCGGTCTCGAACTGGCCCTCGCTTGCCGCCACCGCGTCTGCGCGGACGACCCCAAGGTAACGCTCGGCCTGCCCGAGGTGATGCTTGGCATCCATCCGGGTTTCGGCGGCACGGTCCGCTCCGTGCGACTGGTGGGCGTCGCAACCGCGATGGACATGATGCTCACAGGCAAGAACCTGCGGCCCGACAAGGCGCTCAGGGCCGGCCTCGTCGACGAGGTCGTGCCGGCCGCGCAGCTGCGCGCCGCCGCGAAGAAGCTGGCGTTGCAGCCACGTCCGCGCAAGCGGGCACCGCTGGGCCAGCGTCTGCTGAACCTGCCGCTCGTGCGGCGGCTGGTCGCGGGCAGGATCGAGCAGCAGGTGCGCCGCCGCGCGCGGCCGGAACACTACCCGGCCCCCTACGCGATCGTCGACCTGTGGCGGCGCCATGGCGCGAGCACCCGCTCCGGCTACGAGGCCGAGGCGCAATCCGTAGCCAGGCTCGTCTGCACACAGACCTCGCGCAATCTGGTGCGCGTGTTTTTCCTGCAGGAGCGGCTCAAGGGCCTCGGCGGCAAGGACCTGCCGACCGGTGGCCACGTGCACGTCGTTGGCGCCGGCGTCATGGGGGGCGACATCGCCGCCTGGTGTGCATTGCGCGGATTCACCGTCACGCTCCAGGACCGCGAAGCTCAGTACGTGCAACCTGCACTCGATCGTGCGCGCGCGTTCTTCGACAAGCGCAGCCGCGTGCCGGGCAAGTCGGCGGAGCAGATGTCGCGCCTGCAGGGCGACGTCGAGGGACGCGGCGTCGAACGCGCCGACACCGTGATCGAGGCGATTTTCGAGGACGCGGATGCGAAGCGCGAGTTGTACGCGCGGATCGAGCCGCGGCTGAAGCCAGGGGCGATCCTCGCCACCAACACCTCGAGCCTGATGCTCGAGCCGCTTGCGGAGTGCCTGGCCGCCCCGGGTCGGCTCGTCGGGCTGCACTTCTTCAACCCGGTCGCGCAGATGCCCCTGGTTGAGGTGATCGAAACTGCGGCCACCGACCCGCAGGCTCGCGCTGCCGCGCTCGCATTTACGCGCGCCATCGACAAGCTGCCTCTGCCGTGTCGCAGCGCCCCGGGTTTCCTCGTCAATCGGGTGCTCATGCCGTACATGACGGAAGCGATGCTCGCCGCCGACGAGGGCGTGCCGCTCGCGACGATCGACCAGGTGGCCGTGCGTTTCGGCATGCCGATGGGCCCGATCGAACTCGCCGATACCGTCGGGCTCGATGTCTGCCTGCACGTGGGCCGCATCCTGTCATCGGCATTCGGCGGCCCGGCGCCGGACGCTGTCGCGCCGCTGGTCGCGTCCGGCAAGCTCGGTCGCAAGACCGGCCAGGGCCTGTACGAGTGGCGCGAGGGCAAGGCAGTCAAGCCTCCCGTCGACGCCGCGTACCGCGCCCCCGCTGACCTCGAAGACCGGCTGATGCTGGCGCTGGTCAACGAGGCGATGGCCGTACTGCGCGAAGGCGTGGTCGCCGATGCCGACCTGATCGACGCCGGAGTCATCTTCGGCTCGGGTTTTGCACCCTTCCGCGGCGGTCCGCTTCGTTATGCGCAGGAGCGCGGCGTCACCGAGGTCGTGTCGCGCCTCGAGGCGCTGGCCGCGTGTCACGGCGATCGCTTCCGGCCCGATCCCGGCTGGGCAGGCTTCGGCCGTTCCGGCGCGGCGTGATACCATCCGCAACCCCTGTTTCCATTGCCTTCATGAGCAGCGACCCACCCAACGTAGAACCGAGCATCCTGCGCGCCTTCTCGCCGCTGGATGGCCTCAAGAATGAAAACCTGCGGGCGCTTGCCCGCAAGACCGTCTTGCGTGAACTGCCGCAAGGCCGTCTTCTTTTCAAGGAAGGCGATACCGACAAGCGCACCTACTACCTCGTGAGCGGTGCCATCGAATTGCTCGCGGATGGCCGCATCGTCGGCACGATTCGCGGCGGCACGCCGGACGCGCGGCACCCGGTCGCGCCGACCCTGCCCCGCCGCTGCGCCGCCCGTGTCGCCTCCGACAGGATTGAATACCTGGCCATCGACAGCGACATGCTCGACGTCCTGATCACCTGGGACCAGACGGGCATCTACGAAGTGGGCGAACTGCAGGCCGGGAGCGCATCCCCAGGCGACTGGATGACCACGCTGCTGCAGAACCGGGCCTTCCATCGTGTCCCGCCCGCGAACCTGCAGGCCGTGTTCATGCGCATGCAGCGCATGAACTATGCCGCCGGTGACGTCGTCATCCGCCAGGGCGACGAAGGCGACTACTTCTACGTCATCGTCGAAGGGCGTTGCGCAGTGAGCCGCGAGACGCCGCTCAACCGCGAAGGCATCAGGCTGGCGGAACTCGGCATGGGCGAGACCTTCGGCGAGGAAGCCCTGATTTCAGGAGCCGGGCGCAACGCCACGGTCTCCATGCTCACCGACGGCGTGCTGATGCGCCTGGCAAAGGACGACTTCAACACACTGCTCAACGAGCCGATGCTGCAGTGGGTCGACCTCGAGCAGGCGAAGGAAATCATCGCCAGGGGCGGGCTGTGGCTCGACGTGCGCCTGCCGAGCGAATACGAGCACGGGCACCCCGAGCCGTCGGTCAACGTGCCGCTCTACTTCATCCGGATCAAGCTCAAGACGATCGACCAGTCGGTGCCCTACGTCGTGGTCTGCGACAACGGCCGACGCAGTTCGGCGGCCGCCTACATCCTCAGCGAACGGGGATTCGATGCGCACGTGCTGCGCGGCGGCATTGCGGCCAAGGATCTCGCCGAGTCGCTGCTGGGAAACACCGGCATCAGGTAGGCGACGTTCACCTGTTTCCGGCTGGAAACAGTCGCGTACCAACGGGTTCTCACATCGTGTGCGTGGGCTTGTCGCCGCCCAGTGCGCCCGCCAGGTACGCCTCGATCTTGCGCTGGGTGTTGCCGCGATCCTGTTCGCTGAACTGCACGCCGATCCCGGCCGTGCGCTTGCCCTGCGCGCCCTTGGGCGTCATCCAGATGACGCGGCCGGCCACCGGCAGCTTCTCGTCTTCACCCATCAGGTTGAGCAGCATGAACACCTCGTCGCCGAGGCGGTAATTGCTGCTCGTCGGAATGAACAGGCCGCCGTTCTTCACGAACGGCATGTACGCCAGGTAGAGCGCGCTCTTATCCTTGATCGTGAGCGTCAGCAGCCCTGGCTTGTTCGGTTGTCGCGCGGCGGCTGGACCCATTGAACCTGTATGCTCCATCAGCGGGGCGTTGCGGCCGCCCGAAAATCGAGCAGCACGGTTTCGACCACGAGAGGCGCGGACGCCGAACCATCGAGCAGGCGACGGGCCTCGCGCAAGCGGTCCAGTACCTGGAACGCCTTGGTTATGTTCAACTCGGCCGCCGCCCTTTGCAATAGAGAACCGGTCCGAAACGTGAGCGGAGTCTCATTGACCGCCCCCACGCCCGACTGAATGGCAGCTGCCAGCCACGCTTCGAGCCAGTCGAGGCGTACCGGCAGGCCATCTCCGAGCATGTCGGCAGCTGCGCGCGTGACTTCGATCCGGCGGTCGAGAAACGCTTCGAGCAGCCCCACCATCTGCTCCTCGAGACCGGCGAAATGCGGCGCGAGTGCCAGCGCCTTGAGCGGCGAGCCTCCGGCAACCGCAAGCAGCCGGGGCAAGGCCTCGCTGCCCAGGGTCTCCGTCAGCCACCGCAGTGCCAGTGCGTTTTCCGGGCGCGCCACTTCGACGCGCTGGCAACGGCTTCGCAGCGTCGCCAGCAACACCGACGGCCGTGCGGTCACGAGCACCAGCAACGTGCGCGGCGACGGTTCTTCCAGCGTCTTGAGCAACGCGTTCTGCGCCGCCGTCGTCATCTTGTCGGCAGGCACGATGATCGCAACCCGGTAGCCGCTGCGCATGCTGGTCATGGCGAGCGACTCGCAGACCTCGCGCACCTGGTCGACGCCGATCGATTTCTTGTCTTCCGGCGGCCGCAACCAGTGCACGTCGGGATGGGTGCCGGCCCGGCTCAACTGGCACTCGGCACATTCACCGCAGGCCTCCAGCCGTGCGCCGCGTCCCCTGCAGAACAAGGCTGCGGCCAGCGCTGACGCGAAACGCTCCTTGCCCACACCAGCGGGACCCTGCAGCAGGAGGCCGTGGGGCAACCGCTGGGACGCCACTGCGGCGCTTAGCCGATCACAAGCGCCTGCGTGCCACGGCAGCAGGTCGATCGGCAGCGGTACCGAACTGTCGTCGTGGCCGTCACCGCCGCCGGCAGTGTCGTCGTCAGCGTCCTGGCTCATCTGGTGGTCACCCGCGCCAGCAGGCCCTGCATCGCCACGCGGATGGCGTCCCCGACCTGCTCGACGGCGCCAGACGCGTCGACGACGCGAAAGCGCGCGGGCTCGCGGGACGCGCGCGTGAGGTAGCCCTGGCGCACCCGCTCGAAGAACTCGGCACGCTCGGACTCGAAGCGGTCGGGGCCATCCGCCCCATTTCGCTCGCGCGCACGCGCCAACCCCAGGCCCACCGGCGCGTCGAGCAGCACGGTCAGATCGGGCTGGCGGTGGGGATGCACGATGCGCACGAGTGCATCGATGTCGGCTTCAGGCAGGCCCCGGCCGGCGCCCTGATAGGCATACGTCGCGTCTGTGAAGCGGTCGCAAAGCACCCACGCGCCGCGGGCGATGGCGGGCTCCACGAGGTTGGCCAGGTGCGTCGACCGCGCCGCGAACATCAGCAGCAGCTCGCAGGCTTGCGGCATGGGCTCCTGGTCGCGCTCGAGCAGGATGCGACGCAGCTGCTCGGCCCGTGGCGTGCCACCTGGTTCGCGCGTCAACACGACCTCCAAGCCGGTGCTCTCGAGCCAGGCGGCCGCGCGCTTGAGCTGCGTCGACTTACCGACGCCCTCGCCACCTTCGAACGTGATGAACCTGCCCTGCACGTTGCTCAACGACCCTTGCGGTTCTGCTGCCGGTAGCGCACCAGGTACTCCTTCACTGCGGCCTCGTGCTCCGCCAGTGTCTTCGAGAACGTGTGCCTGCCGTCGCCGAACCCGGTGGCGACGAAGTACAACTCGCCGCGCTCGTCCGGTTGCACCGCGGCGCGCAGCGCACCCGCCCCCGGCAGCGCGATCGGCGTGGGCGGCAGGCCCGCCCGCGTGTAGGTATTGTAAGGCCCGTCGCGCTCGAGATCCGAGCGCCGCAGGTTGCCGTCAAATTTCGCGCCGAGGCCGTAGATTACCGTGGGGTCGGTCTGCAGGCGCATGCCGCGCCGCAGGCGCTCGACGAAGACGCCGGCGATGCGCGTACGCTCATCCGGCTGGGCGGTCTCCCGCTCGATGATCGAGGCGAGAATCAGCGCTTCGTACTCGTCCTTGAGCGGCAGGTTATCGTGGCGCGTGCTCCAAGAGGCCGCGAGTTCCTTGCGCATGCGTTCGCGAGACTGGCGCAGGACATCGAGATCGCGCGTGCCCTTGCCGAACAGGTACGTGTCGGGGAAGAAGAGGCCTTCGGGAGGACGGCCGTCCTCCCCCAGCGCGCGCATCAGCGCATCGTCCGACAGGCCGCGGGTCACGTGCTCGAGGGCCGGCTCGGCGGCGAGCGCATTGCGCAGCTCGCGGAACGTCCAGCCTTCGACGATCGTCACTGAGTGCTGCACCAGCGCGCCGCTCACGAATGCCTGGAGCAATCCACGCGGCGTCGTGCCCGGCTTGATCGAGAATTCGCCCGCGCGCATGCGCGAATCGACGCCGGTGAAGCGACCGTACAGCGCCAGCAGCCGCGGATGGCGGACCAGCCCGCGCGCGGCCAGGTCGCGCGTGACGGCAGTGAGCGACTGACCCGGCTGGATTTCGATGACGACAGGGGCGGCACCGAGCGGCAACGGCTGCGACAGCCAGTGGCGTGCATAGAGCGCGCCGCCGGCAAGCATGATCACGGCGATGGCCAGCGCTGCGAGCAGCGTCCGCCCGGCTGACCTCATTCGTCGGCGGCCTCGATCGCCTCGCGCAGCCGCGCAGTCATTTCACCCGGCTCGAAATTGTTCACGCCCGCGACCCAGCCGACCGGCCGGATGCCGCGCACGGCATTGGTCAGGAAGCACTCGTCCGACCGCGCCAGGTCGTCGAGCGTGAAATCGCCGACTTCGACGTGGATGCCCAGTTTCGCAGCCACGCGCAACACGACCTCGCGCATCACGCCGGAGACGCCGCAATCGCTGATCTGCGGCGTCAGCAACTCGCCCTGCCGCACCAGGAACACGTTCGCCGCCGTGGCGCAGACAATCCGGTCGTCGGTCGAACGCATGAGGCCCTCATCGACCGGAGGCTCGCGCAATTCGGCGCCCGCGAGCACCTGCTCGAGACGATTGAGGTGCTTCATGCCCGCCAGCCGCGGGTTGCGGCCGAGGCGCGTCTCGCAGACCCGCAACGTGAGCGGCCGCGCAGCCTCGGACTCCGAGACCTGCTGGGCCGTGGAGACGACGATGCGAGTCAGGTTGGGATCGGCCGGCGGCGGGTAGCCGCGCGGACCGGGACCACGCGTCAGCGTGAGCTTGACGACTGCAGTGCCGAATCCTTCGAGCGCGCGATGGCAATCGGTCTCGATCAGGTCCACGGGTGGGGTGGGCATGCCGAGCCGGTGACAGCCTTCGGTGAGCCGCGCCATGTGTTGCGCGAACCGCCGCACGCGGCCGTTCGACGCTGCCATGGTTTCAAACAGGCCGTCGCCATACTGCAGGCCGCGGTCATCCACGGACACGCTGCCGCCTTCGACGCCATTCACGAACTTGCGACCAATCATCGTCGTTCTCCCAGCGCGCGCAGGATTCCATTCGCCTTGGCGCGGGTCTCTGCCAGCTCAGCCTCAGGTACAGAGTCTGCCACGATGCCGGCTCCGGTTCGAAATCCGATTTCACCGTCGCAGACGGTCAGGGTACGGATCAGGATGTTGAGGTCCATCGCGCCGTTCAGGTCGAGGTACCCGAGCGATCCCGTGTATGCGTCGCGAGGTTCGTGCTCGAGGCCCGCCAGCAGCTCCATGCAGCGCACCTTCGGGCAGCCGGTGATCGTGCCGCCGGGAAACACGGCGGCGATCGCCTGGCCCGGCGTGACATCGTCGCGCAGCACGCCGCGCACGTTCGAGACGATGTGGTGCACGGTAGCGTACGTCTCAATGGTCATGAATTCGTCGACCTCGACCGATCCGCCACGACAGATGCGGCCGAGGTCGTTGCGCTCGAGGTCCACCAGCATGATGTGCTCGGCGCGCTCCTTCTCGTTCAATTGCAGTTCGCTCTTGAGCGCAGCATCGGCAGCATCGTCGCCCCCGCGCGGGCGCGTGCCGGCGATGGGCCGTGTGCTCGCGATGCCGTCCTGCAGCTGCAGCAGCCGCTCGGGCGATGAACTCAGGATCGAAAAATCCGCGAATTGCGCCAGCGCCGCAAACGGCGCCGGGTTGGCGCAGCGCAGGGCCCGGTACAGGTCGCAGGCTGTCGCACCCGGTGCCAGCCTCGCCCGCCACGACCGTGACAGGTTGGCCTGGTAGACGTCGCCGCGCGCGATTGCTTCCAGCACTGCACGCACGCCGTCGAGGAAGACCTGCGGTTCCTGCTCCTGCGTGGCGGTCGCGAGTCTGTCCGGCGCGACGCGAGCGGGCACAGCGGCCACAGCCGCGACATCGTTCTGCACCTGCGTGCGAAGCTGCTCCAGCCGTGCCGGGTCGCGCGCGACGATGCGGACCTGTCCCGACTGCCGCTCACGCATGAGCGCGCCGTGCATGCGCCACGCAACTGCGCGCGGCAGCCGTGAGGGCGGCAACCGCAGCGTCGGCTCGATCTCCGCCGCAAGTTCATAGCCGAGGTACAGGAACCAGCCGTCGGCGAAAACACTGCCACTCGAGCCTGCGGTGCCCGCACGCCGCTCACGCACCACCCAGCGATCGAGAGCGTCGAGGAAACGGCCGCCCTGCCCGGCTTCCGGCAAGTCGCCGGTGAGCGCGCCGTCGGGCGACTGCGACAACCGCGCGCCCGGGAGTGCGAACAGCAGGTCGTGGCGGCCCAGCGGCTCCTCCCCGCTCACGCTTTCGAGCAGGACGGGGTAGCGGTCTGGAAAGCGCTCGTGCAGCGCGAGCAGGTCGGCTTCGCGCATGGTCGTGTGGCGCCGCGCGCGCTCAGTTGGGTGCGCGGAAGATCAGGCTGCCGTTCGTGCCGCCGAAGCCGAACGAATTGGACAGCGCAACGCGTACCGGGGCCTGGCGCGCCGCACCCGGCACGTAGTCGAGGTCGCATTCGGGATCCGGGTTCTCGAGGTTGATCGTCGGCGGCAGCACGCTGTCGCGGATCGCGAGGATCGAGAAGATGGCTTCGACGACGCCGGCGGCGCCGAGCAGGTGGCCGGTCATCGACTTGGTCGAACTGACAGCAACCTTCCTGGCGTGATCGCCGAACGTGCGCTTGATCGCCACGGTCTCGGCGCGGTCGCCGAGTTCGGTCGATGTGGCATGCGCGTTGATGTAATCGATGTCCGACGGACTGACCTGCGCGTCGCGGATTGCGGCGGTCATCGCGAGCCGGGCGCCTTCCCCGTCTTCCGGCGGCGCCGTGATGTGGTGCGCGTCGCCGCTCATGCCGAAGCCGATCAGTTCCGCATAGATGGTCGCGCCACGCGCCCTGGCGTGTTCGTATTCCTCGAGCACGACGGCACCGCCGCCCTCGGCCATGACGAAACCGTCACGGTCCCTGTCCCAAGGCCGGCTTGCGCGTGCCGGCTCGTCGTTGCGCTGGGAGAGCGCACGGGCCTGGCAGAAGCTGCCGACGCCGAGCGGAGTGAACGCCATTTCCGCGCCACCGGCCACCATGATGTCGGCATCGCCGTACTGGATGAGGCGGCCGGCAATGCCGATCGAATGCGTCGACGTGGTGCACGCCGTGACCAGCGCGATGTTCGGGCCGCGCAGGCCATAACTGATCGACACGTGCCCCGCGGCCGCATTGATGATGCTGCCCGGGATGAAAAACGGCGAAATCTTGCGCGGCGTCCTGGCCTCGAGCCACTTCGCGGTGTTCTCCTCGATCGTGGAGAGACCGCCGATCCCGGCACCCATGGCGACGCCGATGCGCGCGCAGTTGGCTTCGCTGACCTCGAAACCAGAGTCCCTGATTGCCTGTGCCGCTGAGGCGAAGCCGAAGGGAACGAACGGATCGAATTTCCGCACGTCCTTGGGCGCCATGTACTCCTCGGCGTTGAAACCCTGCACTTCGCCGCCGATGCGGACAGGGAAAGCGCTCAGGTCCATCTTGGTGATGAGCCCGATGCCGCTGCGGCCGTTGACGATGCCGTCCCAGGCCGTGGCGACGGTGCTGCCGAGCGGGGAAACGATGCCTAAACCCGTGACGACGACTCTTCGCCTGGACAAGCTGGGTCCCCCGCAAGAAACATTCGGTCAATGTTGCCGGAACCGCCCTCCGTGGCAGCCCGGCACGAGTCGCAGCTCAGGCCTGGCTGCGGCGCTCGTTCACGTAGTCGATAGCCTGCTGGACAGTCGTGATCTTCTCGGCGTCCTCGTCCGGGATTTCGGTCTCGAACTCCTCTTCGAGAGCCATCACGAGTTCCACAGTGTCGAGCGAGTCAGCACCGAGGTCATCCACGAAAGAGGCCTCGTTGGTCACCTCCTCTTCCTTGACGCCCAGTTGCTCGGCGACGATCGCCTTTACCCGCTGTTCAATACTGCTCATTGTCGTTGCGATCCTTTGGAAGGAAACAAGTGCCGCCGTCCTGGCCTGAGGGGGACGGCATGGGGCGCGTATTCTATGTTAAGGCCGTGGCAAGGGTCCAATGACCACAAAAAGTCTTTTAAATCATGTACATGCCGCCGTTTACATGGAGGGTCTCGCCGGTGATGTAGGCCGCTTGCGGAGCTGCCAGGAAGGCCACGGCGGCCGCAATGTCCTCCGGTGAGCCCAGGCGGCCGAGCGGAACCTGCGCCAGCAGAGCCGTCTTCTGGGCCTCGCCAAGGGCGTCCGTCATGTCCGTGACGATGAATCCAGGCGCGACCACGTTGACCGTGATGTTGCGCGAGCCGACCTCGCGCGCGAGGCTCTTGCTGAAGCCGATCATGCCGGCCTTCGCGGCGGCGTAGTTGGACTGGCCTGCATTGCCCATGACGGCGATGACTGAAGCGATGTTGATGATGCGTCCCTTGCGGGCCTTCATCATGCCGCGCATCACCGCCTTGCAGGTCCGGTACACCGCGCTCAGGTCCGTGTCGAGCACGGTCTGCCAGTCGTCGGCGCTCATGCGCATCAGCAGGCCATCACGCGTGACGCCCGCATTGTTGACGAGGATCGACGGCGTGCCTTCCGCCGCGTCGACGGCCTTGAAGCAGGATTCCACGGCAGCGCCGTCCGCAACGTCCAATACCACGCCCCGCCCGGTGATCCCGGCAGCCTTCAGGCTGGCGTCGATCGCCTGCGCGCCGGCTTCGGTCGTCGCGGTGCCGACGACGCGCGCGCCTCGCAGCCCCAGTTCGAGGGCAATGGCACGGCCGATCCCGCGCGTGGCTCCGGTGACGAAGGCCAGTTCACCGCTGAGGCTGCTCATGAGTTGTCTCCACAGGCGGCCAGCGCGGCCGCGATCGAGGCAGTGTCTTCAAGCGCCAGCATCCTGAGTTCCGGTTTGCGCTCGATGCGGCGGTTGAGCGAGGTCAGCACCTTGCCGGGTCCGCATTCGACGAAAGTCGTCACGCCGCCCGCGATCATGGCGCGCACAGTGTCCGCCCAGCGCACCGGCTTGAAGAGCTGCTCCTTGAGCGACTGGCGGATGCCCTCCGGGCTCGCGTGCTTGCGGACCTCGACGGTGTAGACGTCCGGTACATTCGGCATGCGGACGTCCACCGTCGCGAGCTTCTGCGCGAGGCGCTCCGCGGCACCGAGCATCAGGCTGCTGTGCGAAGGCACGCTCACCGGCAGCAACACCGCGCGCCTGGCGCCCTTCGCCTTGGCCGCATCGATGGCGCGCGCCACCGCAGCAGCGTTGCCAGCAATCACCGTCTGGCCAGGTGCATTGAAATTGACCGGCTCGACGACTTCGCCCTGGGCCGCCTCGCGGCAGGCCGCATCGAGGTCCGCGTCTTCGAGGCCGAGGATGGCCGCCATCGCGCCCTGCCCCAGCGGCACGGCCTGCTGCATGACCTGGCCGCGGTAACGCACGACGTCGATGGCCGTACGGAAGTCCATGGCGTCCGAGCAGACCAGCGCGGTGTATTCCCCGAGGCTGTGCCCTGCCATCGCCAGGGGGCGCGGGCCACCCTGCTTCACCCAGACGCGCCACGTCGCCACGCCCGCCGCGAGCATCGCGGGCTGCGTGCGTTCCGTGGCGCCGAGGTCGGCCTCTGGTCCGTCCTGGCACAGGGCCCAGAGATCGTACCCAAGCACCTCGCTCGCTTCGGCGAACGTGTCGCGAACCACGGGTTCGGCCGCGCCCAACTCGGCCAGCATGCCGACCGACTGGGAACCTTGTCCCGGAAAGACGAAAGCCAGTGACATCGTTGGTGGATCCCCTGCGACCGCCAGCCGGCCGGACACGTGATTATAACGATGGGGTCGCGGTGTGCCGCCGCCTTAACAGCCAGATTGCGGCCACGGCGCCCCCCAACGCCCCGTAGGTGTGGGCGGCATGGATCACCGGGACCGTCAGCGTCGCGGCGGTGAACGGCAGCGCGCCCGCGAAATGTTCCCAGCCGAGCTTGAGCGCGAACAGTCCCGCCACCAGCACAGTCAGCCCATCGCGTGAACGCAGCAGCCACGCGCAAAGGCCTGCTGCCATCAGGCCGTGCAGCACACCGGAGAACCCGACGTACCACTCGAGCTGCGGCTCGAATACGAGGAACCCGAGATCGACTGCGATGGTCGAAGCAGTCAGGATAGCGATCCACTCGCCGACCCCGAATTCGCGCGCGAAGAGCCAGGCGACGAGCGCGAGGCCGGCGAGGTTCCAGGCAAGATGCACAGTGTCGACGTGGATCAGGTGTGCGGTCGCAAGCCGCCAGGCTTGGCCGGCGCAGACCGCCGCGCGTTCGTAGCGCAGCACCGTCCACGCCGGCGCACCGAGCACCTGGAACGCGACGAGCGCCAGCGCCAGCACGATCGGAGCGCGCCATGCACGGGCGTGTACTTGCGATAAGCGTCCCAGGTTCATGCGCGCGCCGGTACCTGCAGCAGGGGTTTGCTATGATCACGCAAATTTACCGTCACTCACGGCTGCCCACATGACATTTAATGGTTCGCGCCGCCACCGCGGCTTCACCCTGATCGAGATCATGGTCGTCGTCGTGATCCTCGGCATCCTCGCCGCACTGGTTGCACCGAACGTGATCCGCCGCATCGACGACGCGCGCGTGACCAAGGCCAAGCAGGACATCCGGGCGTATGAGACCGCGCTCAACCTGTACCGCATGGACAACTTCCGTTTCCCGAGCACAGAACAGGGCCTGCAGTCGCTCGTGACGCGCCCGGCCGACCCGAACATCAGGAACTGGAAGGAAGGCGGTTACATCGACGGGCTCAAGAAGGACCCGTGGGGCAACGACTACGCCTACATCTCGCCGGGCACACGCGGCGACTACGACCTCTACACGCTCGGCGCCGACGGCCAGCCTGGCGGCGAAGGCAACGATGCCGACATCGGCAACTGGACCATCGAATAGCCCGATGCCGCGGCTGGGCGCCGCGCGCCGCGCCTCGGGGTTCACGCTGCTCGAGGTGCTCGTCGTCGTCGTGATCATCGGCATCATCACGTCGATGGCAGTGATCTCCGTCAACGTCCTTGGCGGCGACCACGAGATGCAGCAGCAGGCCGAGCGCCTGCAGGCCATCCTGATCCAGTCGCGCGAGGACGCCATGCTGCAGAGCCGTGACATCGGCCTGCGCCTCGACGAGACGGGGTACGAGTTCCTCGAGTACGACGGTCGCGTCGAACTCTGGAACGCCGTGCAGGACGACCCGCTGTTGCGCACCCGGGCACTGCCCGAAGGCCTGCGATTGTCGCTGCGCCTCGAGGACCGCAACGTCCAGCTCAAACCGCGCCAGCCGGCCACGGAACGTGATCCCATCCTGCCGCAGGTCGTGCTGCAGGCCTCAGGCGACCTGGTACCGTTCGACGTGCAGTTCACCCGCGATGGCACCAGGGAAACGCGCCGGGTCAGCGGTACGCTCGAAGGCAGGATCGAACTGCACGACGACACACGCGAGCAACGCTGAATGCGCCTGTCGCCATGCCCTGCCCGTCGTGCGCCCCAGCGTGGCTTCACGCTGATCGAAGTGCTGGCCGCGCTCGTCATCGTCGCGCTCGGCATGATCGCCGCCATCCAGGCGGTGACGCAGTCCGCACGCAATGGAACCTACCTGCGCGAGAAGACGCTGGCGCACTGGATCGGCATGAACGTGCTGACCGAGCGACGCCTGCAGGGGTCGCCGCCCGACGTCGCGGAATCCACGGGACGGGTCGAGTACGCGGGCCAGCAATGGCAATGGACGATGCGGGTCACGCAGACGCAGGTCCAGAGCCTGCGTCGCATGGACATCGCCGTGCGGCGCGTGGACGCGCCCGAAGGCACCGCGCTCGCCAACGTCTCGGGTTTCTACGGCACCGCGATCGGTGGCGCAGGTGCCGGCGGCATCCCCTGGTCAGGAAGCGGCGCGCCTGGCGCCGGCGACGGGACAGGGCAAGGCAGCGGCCAGCCGGCTGACGATGCGCCCGAGACGCGCGCGGAGCGGCAACGACAGCGGAATTCCGTGCAGCCGCCTGGCGCGGAGCCGGAATGAGCGCGCCGGGAATGCGCCGGGCCCGGCATCGTGCATCCGTGCCTGCGCGGGGCTTCACGTTGCTCGAAGTGCTGGTCGCCATCGCGATCTTCGCCTTCGTCGGCGTCATGGCGCTGTCGGGGTATACGCAGCTGCAGAAGCAGACCGAGTACCAGCAGCAGCGACTCGAGCGCGTGCGCGAAGTGCAACGCGCGGTGCAGACGCTGTCGCAGGACCTCACCCAGATCGAACCCCGCTCCATCCGCGAGCCGATCGGCGACCAGCACATTCCCGCCGTGCTGGCCGGGGAGTCGGTCGAATACAAGATCGAGTTCACTCGCGCCGGCTGGACCAATACGGCGGGCCTGGCGCGGCCGAACCTGCAGCGCGTGGCGTACCGGCTGGACCAGGACGGGCTCTGGCGCGATCACTGGCGCGTGCTCGATCGCACGCAGACATCGGAGCCAGTGCGAGTGCGCCTGCTCTCCGGCGTCCGCGCCGTGACGTTCCGTTTCCTGTCACCTTCGCGCGAGTGGATCGACCGCTGGCCCCAACCCGGCGGCAATCCAGCGGAACAGGAACGTGCGCGGCCGGCCGCGGTGGAGGTCACACTGGAACTCGAGGACTGGGGCCAGATCAAGCGCGTCGTCGAGGTCGCGGGCTGATGCGCGTGCGGCGCCATCTTTCGCCGCCGTCGCGCCAGCGTGGTGTCGCGCTGATCATGGCGGTGCTCATCGTCGCGCTCGCGACGATCCTCGCGGTCAACGTCACGTTTCGCGGCATGGTGGACCAGCGGCGCAGTGCGAATCTCTTCGCGCTCGACCAGGGCTACGAGGTGGCACTCGGTGCGGAAGCCTGGGCCGCCGACATCCTGCGGCAGGACGCCCAGGAATCGCAGACCGACCACCTCGGTGAAATCTGGGCGAAGTCGCTCCCGGCGCTGCCGATCGACGAAGGCGTCGGCACGGTCCAGGGCCGCCTCGAGGACCTGCAGGGACGGTTCAACCTCAACAACCTGGTCTTTGCGGACGGCACAGCCAACGACAAGGCCATCAAGCAGCTCGAGCGCATGCTGTCGATGCTCGACATCGAGCCAGCCTGGGCCACGGCGATCGCCGACTGGATCGATGCCGACACACAGCCCGGCTTTCCCGACGGCGCGGAAGACAGCGTGTACACGGGCATGGACCCGCCACACCTCGCCGCCAACATGCCGATCACGCGGGCGAGCGAACTCATGGTGCTGCCGGAATTCGGAGTCGAGAGGTTCCGCCGCCTGCAACCCTACGTCACCGCCCTGCCGGTCGGCACCAAGCTGAATGTCTGCACCGCGCCGGGCATCGTGCTCGACTCGCTGTCGGAGTCACAGCGCCAGTTCAGCCTGAACCCGGAGGACCTTGCCGGCCGCCGCAAGGATGCCTGTTTCCCGACGCTCGAGGACCTGCGCGGCACGCTCGACCAGGCCGAGTACGACCAGATCAAGGACACACTTTCGGAATCAAGCACTTACTTCCGCTCGACCGTATGGGTCACTATTGGCACTACCCAGTTCACCCTGTACAGTCTGCTCGCGCGCGGAGGGGGCGGATCGGTGCGATCCGTCCTGCGCAGTTTCGGAGCCGAATGACCGTATGACTGAAACCCTGGTGATCCGTCTCCGGGCGTCCGATGACGCGCCTGCGTCCTGGCTTATCGTGGACGGCAATGGCGCTCGCTCGGGCCCCGTGCAGAGCGGCCCGATCGCCGATGCGCTCGGACTGGCGCAGGGGCGGCGAACGTACATCGTGCTGCCGGCCGCCGACGTCACCCTCGCCCGGCCTGACCTGCCTCCTGTGCGTGGCGCCGCGCGCATCGCGCAGGCCGTGCCGTTCGCGCTCGAAGAACAAGTCGCCTCGGACCTCGAGAACCTGCACTTTGCGGTCGGTCCACGCGATCCGGATTCGAGCGCTACTCCCGTGGCGATCGTGGCGCGGGCAACGCTCGAGCGCTGGCAGGCGGCGTGGGACGCAGCAGGCATCCGTCCCGATGCCGCCTACGCTGAATCGTCGCTGATTCCCTCGGCGCCGAACGCACTGGTCCTCGTGCTCGACGAAGGCATGCTGCACGTCAGCCGGCCGGAGCATGCCGCCTACGCCCTCGACGCCGAGCCGTTGCCGCTGGGACTCGATCTGGCGCTCGGCGAACGGACCGAGGCCGGCGAACACGTTACCTTCTACGTGACCCCGGCCGAGTACGAAGCCAACAAGGATGCGATCGAAGGCCTGCGTTCACGCACGGCCACGCTGCAGGTAAAACTGCTGCCGGACGGCACCCTGCCGCTGCTGGCCGCGCAGGTACCGGCCGCGAAGCCGATCAACCTGCTGCAGGGAACGTACGCTGCCCCTTCGTCGTTCGGCTCGCAGCTGAAGCAGTGGCGCCTGCCCGCCGTGCTCGCAGCCGCCACGCTGCTCACTTTCGTGGGCGTGCAGGGCTTCAAACTCTGGCAGCTGCACAAGGCCGAGAAGCAGCTCGACGCGCAGATCACCGAGACGTTCCAGCAGATCCTGCCGGGCCAGCCCGTCGTCGATCCCCGCGCGCAGATCCAGGGCGTCATCGCCCGCGCCGGTGGCGGCAACGACTCGCTGCTGCCCGCGATGTCGCTGCTGGCCCAGGCCATCGCGAAGGATCCGGCGACCCGGGTCGAAGGCATGAGCTATCGCGCGGGCGTGCTCGAACTGCGCGTGCTGGCGCCGAACGTCGAGGCGCTCGACAGCATCAAGCAGACGATGAGTCGCGACGGCGCGACCGTCGAACTGCAATCGGCGAATCCGCGCGACCAGAAGGTCGAAGGTCGGCTGCAAGTCCGCCTGGGGGCCGCATGAACGTCCGCGACTGGCTGGACAGCCGCAGTCCGCGCGAGCGCAACCTCGTGTACGCAGCCGGCGCGCTGGTTTCCGTCGCGCTCCTGTACCTCGTGCTGGTGCTGCCGGTGCAGACGTCAGGCAGCAGGATGGCGTCGCGAGTCGGGCAGAAGACGGCAGATCTCGCCTGGATGCGCGCCCAGGCGCCACAGGCCATGGCCGCCGCCGGTGTCACCAGGTCCAGTGGCGGCGAATCCCTGGTCGTGCTCATCGACCGCACCGCGCGCGAGGCAGGTCTCGGCACGTCCCTGCGCGACCAGAGCCCGGACGGCAACTCAGGCCTGCGCCTGCGGATCGAAGGCGCGTCGTTCGACACGCTCGTGACCTGGCTCGCGAGCCTGCAGCAGCAGCACGGCGTGAGCATCGAATCGGCGAACATCGACGCGGCCGCGCCCGGGCTGGTCAACGCGACGCTGAGCCTGAAGCAGGCCGGCGCTGCGGGCTGATCCTGCCCCCCAAGGCATCCGTACACCTATCGTGAAACGCACCGGCTGGCTCATCGCGCTAGGCGTCCTCGCCCTGCTCGGCTTTGCGTTCGCCACGCTCCCCGCCGGCGTCGCTGCGGGGCCGTTGCGCAAGGCCGGCATCGAAGCCGGCGGGTTCGGCGGTTCCATCTGGTCGGGCCGCGCCACCGCACTGGCGTGGCGGGGCGCGGCGCTGGGCGACGTCGACTGGAAGCTCGCTCCTGCAAGACTCTTGACGGGGCGCGTGGCCGGGCATGCCAGGCTCACTCGCAGCGACGGCACGCTCGAGACCGACTTCGACGTTTCGTTGTCGGGCCAGGACGTGCGCCTGAGCGAGACCCGGCTCGCGCTGCCGATCGCTGCGCTCGATGCCTTGCCGCTCGGGATGCCAAAGGGCTGGAAAGGCAGACTCGCCGGACAGTTTGACAAGATTCACGTGGCGCAGGGCTGGCCCGCGGCGCTGCAAGGCACGCTCGACTTGGACGGCCTCGTCGCACCGCCGCCGCGCAATGCACCGGTCGGCAGCTTTCGCGCAGTGTTTCCGGCAGGCCAGCCGAAGCCGTCGCTCTCGGTACCGCTCGATCCGACGAACGTCACCGCGCAGGTCGCCGACAAAGACGGGCCGTTTGCGGTGGACGGGCAGCTCACGCTGAATCGCGCGCGCAATTTCGCTTTCGAAGGAACGCTTGCGCCGCGCGGGCCCGTGCCGCCTGCAATGGAGCGCTCGCTGCAGTTGCTCGGTCCCGCCGATGCGTCGGGACGGCGACCCTTCAGCGTCGGTGGCTCGCTCTAGGCTGGCGCCGAAGCGTCGCCGGGCGCCCACTCGCGCCACGCCGAGAGCAGCGGAAAATAGAGCCCGAGCCGGATCGGTTCTTCACCGAGTTCGCGCACCAGCGACGCATAGCGTTCCAGCTGCCCGCGATAACGCTCTCGTTCGCGATCGAGGAATTCTTCGCGACCGGCGCCCTCGTGGCTGCTCGTCTTGTAATCCACGATCCAGCGCACGCCCGCAGCATCGACGAACGTGCGGTCGATGACGACACTCACGATCTCGCGCTCGACGATGCCGGTCAGCGCCAGTTCCGACTCGGCATCGCAGTGCGCAGCCTCGAGCAGCCAGCGACCGCGCTCATCCGCCAGCGTACGGCGCACGGCTTCCAGCACCCGGGCCGCCGCGGTCTCACGCCGGTCGTGCGGCACGCCAAGTTCGGCCAGCTCAGCCCCATAGCGTCGCAGCAGCGCGCGGTGAGCGCGCTCGTCGGGCGGCATCCCGCCGCCTTCGCGCGCGAGACGCTGCAATTCGCGATGCACCACGGTGCCCACGTGGCGCGCCGTTTCCGAGGCCCAGTCGAATTCGACGGCCGTCGCAGCCGCCGCACGCGTCAGATCCCGGACCACGATGGGCGGCGCAGCCGGCGCCGCCGGCCGCTGCCATCCGTCCGGCAACCGCAGCAGCAATGGATCGCGGGGAATGACGTGACCTTCCTCGCCCTGGATGTTGCCGGTCGCGGCGAGCCTGCGCTCGAACTCGCTGCTGACACCAGGCTCGACCCACAGCAACCCGAGCGCGGACGACTGCCCGGGCGTGCGCACCGACAGCTCGCCGGTCTTCTTGTCGGCATCGACCGCGCAGGAGCCGAGCAGGTGCAGCGAGCGCTCGGCGCGAGTCGCAGCCACATACAGCAGTCGGCGCTTTTCCTGCAGCAGCTTCTCGCGCTCGAGGCGACCGAGCCACTGATACAGAGGATTCTTCTCTTCGGCGCCCGTGGCGGCGACCGGGGCGACGATGAGCCGATGCCCGCCCCGACCAGGCACTTTCAGCCAGCGCAGCAACGGCGGTGAATCGGCCGCTCCGACACGCTCGAGGCCCGGCACGATCACCGTGTCGAACTGCAGACCCTTGGACTTGTGGATCGTCAGCAGTTCGACGTACGTGTCGGACCGCGGATGCGCCGGCGCGTAGAGTTCCAGCAGTGCCTCGCCGAGCCGCGCCAGGTCGACCGACGCGCCCGGCACCTCGGCCTCGACGTCGCCCAGCACGTCGAGGTAGGCACGGGCCTCATCCAGTTCCCGCTCGCTGCCAAGGGTTGCAGGGCCGCCGAGCGCATGCCACGCACGCTCGACGGTATCGCGCAGGCCGCAACGACGCCGTTCGCCGAGCGCCTGTTCCAGCACCGGCAGGCAGCGCTCGAGCCGCGCACGTGCCGGCGCCTCGAGCTGGTACCGCCGCTGCGCCTCGCGCAGCAGCCGCAGGGTGGATCCACGCCGGTCGTCGCCAAACAGAGCATGGCAATCGGCGAGCGTCAGTCCACACCAGGGTGCACGGAGCACGCCGATCCACGCGGCACGATCGCCGAGGTGCGCGAGTGCACGCGTGAGCGCCAGCAGGTCGAGCACGGCCGGCCGTGCACCGAGCGGGTCGATGTCGGTGGCCTGGAACCTGATGCCGCGGCGGGCCAGCTCCGCCACGATGTCGAGCAGGTGGCTGCGGCCCTGCACCAGGATCGCGATACGCGCGTCGGCCTGCTCCGCGTGCCGGCGCTGGATGATGTCCGCCACGGTTTGCGCCTCGAAGCGCCGGCTGCTGCGCAGGAACGCGTGGACCTGCACACCCCCGTCGCTGCCAGCCTTGGGCGATGCCACGCTCTCCGAAAATCGGACCGCGCCGCGCAACACGTCGTCGCGCGGCGGCAGCACGCGGGTGAAGCACTGGTTCACCCACTGCACGATCGGCTCGGTCGAGCGGAAGTTCACGCGCAGCGTGAGCGGCTCGAGTTGTATCTCACCGAGCCCGCGGTCGCGCACGTCGAGGAACAAGCCGACCTCCGCATTGCGGAACCGGTAGATCGACTGCATCGGGTCGCCGACCAGGAACAGCGTGCGGCCGTCACCGCGCTCCCATCCGGCTGTCAGGCTCTGCAGCAGCTGCACCTGCGCTTCGGAGGTATCCTGGAATTCGTCGACGAGGACGTGTCGCAGGCGCGCATCGAGCACGAGTGCGGTGTCGGTCGGCTCGTCGGCTGTGCCGAGCGCTTGCCTGGCCGCCGCCGCGAACTCCGGATAGTCCGCGGCCTTGCGGTCGGCGAACACGGTCTTGAGTTCTGCCGCCGCCAGTCGCAGCACCAGCAGCAGCGACTTCAGCACCGTCCACTCGGTGTCCTGGTATTCGCCCGGCGGCAGCTCGCGCGTCGCGTCGAGCGGTTCCCAGAGACCCTCGTGTCGCGCGAACTGGTCAGTTGCCGCCTGGATCTGCGCTTTCAGTGCCGCCAGTTCAGGCCGCTTCCTGTCGGCTGCCTGCACGCCGACACTGACGGTGAAGCTCTTGCGCGGTTCACCCTTGCCGGTCAACAGGAACTCGGCGAGCCCCTGCCAGTGCGGCACGTCGTCGACGTCGGCGCCTGGCACGCCAGGACCGCACGCGAGGATCGGGGAGTCCTTGCCGTTTTCGCGCAGCACCTGCGCCGCGCCGCGCGCATGGCCGCAGATTTCCTCGAGCAGCAACGGCGGGAACGCCCCGGCCAGGGCGGCCAGATGGCCCCGCACCAGCTCCGTTCGACTCGCTTCGAGTTCTGCCCGGGCCGCGCCTTCCTGGCCGTAGGCCGCGACGTCGGCCGGCAGCACGGGCAGCCATGCTTCGCGCCGCGCGAGCATGCCGGCGATCAGCGCGACGAGCTTGCCCACGTTGTTGTCGAGGTGCTCGAGCAGGATGCCGACAGCCTCGGCGATGCGAGGGTCTTCCGACGGCAGGTGCGCGAGCAGACGCTCGGCGGCCAGCTCGTGCAGCTCGAGCCCGTCCTCGTCGATGCCGAGCCCGGCACCAAGGCCGGAGAGCACCGGCAACCGGCGCGAGAGCGACTGGTTGAGCGCGTCGATCGTCAGCACGCGCAGCCGGCTCGGATTCCGCAGCAGGCCCCAATCCTTGTCCGCATCGGCTGCGAGCACGCGCAGTGCCAGCGCGCGTGTCTCTGCACGCAACTCTGACGCGGGATCTCGGCAATGGCGCAGTGACTCGAGGATGCGGTTGCGCATCTCTGCCGCCGCCTTGCGCGTGAACGTGATCGCGAGCAGCGCCTCAGGCTGCTCGACGACGGCCAGGAGTGCGAGGAAACGCTGCGTCAGCAGTTCGGTCTTGCCGGAGCCTGCGGGCGCCTGGACGATGAAGCATCGATCGACGGCGAGCGCCGCCATGCGCGCCTGCGTGTCGGCCAGCAGCAGGTCAGCCGGCAGCATCGTCGGCCTCCTCCGCGTCGACGAGCGCCTGCGACGAACGGCAGACACCGGGCAGGTGGCAGTAACGGCACGCCCTGGCCGGGTTCGGCGCCAACCGCGCGTCTCCCTGCGCGTGCTCGCACGCGAGCGCTTCCAGGCGGCGGTGCCACGCCAGCAACAGATCGTCCCAGCTCGCGTAGTCCTTGAACGGCGCCTTGGCCGCGTCAAACGTCCTGAGCTGCGGGAAGTCCGCGCCGTCGCGCGCGAACCCGCGATACTCCGTGCTGCCCTTGCTCACGATCCCGAACGCGACGGCACTGACGTGATCCTGGCCCACGGCAAGCACGTACAAAGGCAGCTGCGGCAGCTCGGGTCGTTCCCCCATCCAGGCCGCAGGCTGCGCGCTCGTTCCGGTCTTGTAGTCGATCACCGCGAACGACCCGTCGGCGAGGCGGTCCACCCGATCGAGCACGATGCGAACCTGGACACCACCCACGTCCACGATGCGGTCGTCCTCGACCTTGTCGACGCTGAAAGGTGTGCGTTCGGCATCGTGCTGGAGCAGTTCGAGTACGCGCGCCGCAAGCCAGCGCGCTTCGAGATCGAGCAGTCGCAGCCCGACCGCGTCCACGACCCGGCGCAACGGCTCGAGTCCTGTGCCCACGATTTCGCTCACCCGGGTCACGCGCTCCGCGGGCGTCATCGCCAGCAGCTGAGCCTGGTCGTGCACCTGCTGCCAGAACGCCTGCAGCACCGCGTGGGCCAGTCTGCCGCGTTCCGTCGGCGCGATGCCCGCGACCGGGTCTTCGAGTGCGCTGCCGCCCAACCGCAGCTCGACAGCGGCCCGAAACGGGCAGCTCGCCTGCAGTTCCAGCAGCCGCGCGCCGCCCTTGACCACTTCGTAGGGTGCAAACGCCGGCATCCAGCCATCGACCAGCGTATCGAGCACCGGTCGCGCGTCGAACAAGGCCTGCGACGCCTGTGCGCCCGGCCACAACTCCGGTTCCGCAAGTCGCGGCAATCCCGCAACCAGCGCGCTCGGGAGCAGCGGCGCCTCGTCCTCGAACCGGGGCACGCTGCAGATCGCCGTATCCGCTGCAGCACAGAGCCTTTGCAGCGTGCGGCGTGCCTGTTGTTCCGCAAGCCCGGCCGTCGCACCGGGCACGCCCTGCCGCAACTGCCAGGCGCGCGGCAGGAACGGATCGGGGCTCGCGGGCGCGGGCCAGCGCGCTGCATCGAGCCCGCAGATCCACAACGCATCGAAATGCATGCCCACGGCGGTATCCGGATCGATGACCAGCAGCGGTGCTGCGATTTCCTGCGGCTCGAACGAGGTCGCCGCGGCCAGGCCGCGCAGGTGGGACAGCGCGATCGACGCCCGCATTGGACCGGCGACGTCGTCACTTGCGCTGAATTCTCCAAGCAGCGACTGCAGGCGCTGGACCGCCTGGTGCTCGACGCTGCCCGGCTCCGCACCGGGCCAGCCGATGTCGCGGAGCAAGCCGAAGAACTCGGGCGCCCACAGGCTCGGCAGGCGCAGCGCCGTCCAGTGCTTCGCGCGTGCCGCAGCAGCATCCAGCCGGTCAGCCGTCACCTGGCAGCCGTTGGCGCGCGCTGCCCGTGCCAGGTAATCGAGTCCTGCCTGCGGCACGCCCGCCTTGCGCAGGATCACGTCGAGTTCTGCACGGGCAAAGGCTTCGTCAGCCGCGGCGCCATCGTAGGGACCGCGCAGCAGCGCACTGGCGGTGGCCAGGTCCGGCGGTGCGAGGGCCGCCTCGAGCCAACCGAGCGCTGCCGAGACCACGGCACGTTCGACCAGGGGCCGCGCAGCGGCGAGCTCGTACGCCGTGGATTCAGGCGCCGGGCCACCGGTGAATGCCGCGCCTGGCACCAGCACGCGGTCCAGGATGCGGCGTACACGCGAACGCTCGCGGCCGAGATTGGGCACGATCAGTGCCAGCCGCTCGTCTGGCCGGGCCTGCAGCCGCTGGGCCGCCCAGCGCGCGGCCGTTTCGAGTTCGGCGTCGGAATCTTCGCATTCGACCACCTGTGCGGTGATAGCGTCGTCTGCGGCCGTCATTGCGCGCAGCGAAATCGGAACGCCTTCCTGCACCAGACGCTCGACGAACGCGACCTGCCCCGGTGTCCAGTGGTCGAAGCCTACGAACTCGAGCGGCAGGCCCGTGGCGAACGGGCCGACCGTTCGCGAAGCCAGTGCGGGATCGAGCCAGTCTCCCTGCCTCAGCCAGCGACCGAATTCGTCGGCCCAGCGCGCGAACGCCCGGACTTCAGGGCTGTCGTCGGCGGCGAGTGCGGCGGCCGGAATCAGGTACTCGTGGTGCAGCGCCCACGAACGCTGGGCGACGGCCCCAAGCCCCGCCGGCAGCAACACCGGCCGCAGGTCCACGTCGCGGCGAACAATCTGCTCCCAGACGATCAGGCCGTGGTTAGGCTCGAGCCAGCGGGCAGAGGTCCGTCCTGCCACGCGATCGGCCTCGAACTGGCGGCGCAGCAACTCAGGCCAGGTAACGACGTCGGGTGTCGCCCAGGCGCGCAGTCCGCGGGCCTGGCATGCCATGTCGTGACGGGCGCGCAGAAAGTGCGCGAGACGGCGAGTCGGGGTGACGTAAGCCACACCCGGCCTTAACTCGTCCTTTGAGTATCTATTGTTTTCCTTAGTTTTCAGTTCGTTATCGTTCTTTTGCAGAATCCTGATTAACCCTCGACCGCGCGCAGGGGGGTCGGGCGTGAGACTGGCTCGTCGCCGGCAGCATAGTTGTCGAGCAGTTCTTCCATGCGGTTGAAGACGTCCGTCAGGACCTCGGGCTCCGGCAGGTTCGTCACCCGGAAATGCGTGTTGTAGGAGACGTTGAAACTCGTGCCCGGAGCGACCAGCACGTGCTTGTGCTCCAGCAGGTCCATCGCGAACCGCCGGTCGTCGAAACCCGGCACGCGCCGCGTGTCGACGCCCACGAAGCCGTAGAGCGCCCCCATCGGCGGAGTGAGGGTCAGGTACCTGCTGCGTGCCACGGCCTCGATGATGGCCTTGCGTGACTCGTACAGCCGTCCGCCCGGCCGCACCAGCTCCCGGATGCTCTGGTAACCGCCGAGCGCCGTCTGCACGGCCCATTGTCCCGCCACGTTGCTGCAGAGACGCAGCGACGAGAGCAGCTCGAGGCCGGAGAGGTACTCGCGCGAGTTCTCGATGTCGCCCGAGAAGACCGCCCACCCGACCCGGTAGCCGCACGCGCGATAGACCTTCGACAGGCCGCTCATCGTGCAGCACAGCGTGTGCTGCACGACGGTGGCCATCGGCACGAACTCCGCGCCGTCGTAGGTCATCTGGTCATAGATCTCGTCGGCGAACACCACCAGATGATGTTTCTCAGCGATGCGCGCGATGGCTTCGAGCACTTCACGCGGGTAGACGGCGCCCGTCGGGTTATTGGGGTTGATCACCACGATCGCGCGCGTGCGCTTGGTGATCAGCGATTCGATCTCCTCCGGATCCGGCACGAAGCCGCGCTCCGGACGGCAGGGATAGTGCATCGCCTTGCCACGGTTCAGGTTCACTGCGGCGGTCCACAGCGGATAGTCGGGGCTCGGGACGAGCACCTCTTCGTCCGCCGCGAGCAGCGCACGCAGCGTGAGGTCGATGAGTTCGCTGACGCCGTTGCCGATGAACACGTCGTCGGCCGTGACGCCACGGACGCCGCGGTCCTGCTGTTGCATGACCACTGCTTCGCGCGCCGGAAAGATGCCTTTCTGGTGGCAGTAGCCTTCGGCCGCGCGCAGGTTCTCGATCATCGCGAGGCGCATGGTCTCGGGCGTGCGGAAGCCGAAAGCGCCAGGGTTGCCGATGTTCAGCGAGACGATGTCGTAACCCATGCGTTCCATTTCCTGGGCGCGACGGGCGAGTTTGCCGCGAATCTCGTAGCGGACGTTGGCGAGGCCGGGACTCGGGCGGACTGAACGGGTGGACATGGTCGTCGCTGCCTGGCGGAGATCGTCCGCCAATTATCGCACCAGTCAGAGGCCTAGAACGATGCCCACTCCACAAAGGCTCAGTGCGGCGCCGGCCAGGGCATGGGAGTACCTCTCCATCGAGGCCAGCGGGAAGCGCTCCAGGCCGCGCGTGGCGAGGTAGACGATTACCGTCATCGTGGCGATCGTGGCGGCGGCGAATGCCATGACCACCACCGTGAGCCCCCACCAGCTGTGCTGCGACGCCGGGTACATCACCAGGGGGATCAACGCCTCGCACGGGCCGAGGACGAAGATCACGAACAGCGCCCACGGCGTGATGCTGCGGACGTTGTCGGTGTCGAGCTGGATGTGGACGTGCGCATGCTCGTCCTGCGTGTGGTGGCCGTGCGCATGCCGGTGACGCGTGCCGTCGGCATGGATGTGCTCGTGGGAATGCTCCCGGCTGCGCCAGGCCTGCTTCAACCCCCACGCCATATACACGAGTCCGAACGCGATCAGCGCCCACGCCGCAAGGTCGCCGCGCAGCCCCTCGAGCCATTGCAGGCGATGGAGTGACGCGCCGAGGGCGATGCCGACGAAGCCGATGACGATCGAACCCAGCACATGGCCGACGCCGCAGAATGCGGTGACGAGCATCGTCTTGCGACGCGTCCAGTTACGGGCCGCGGACATCGCCACGAACGGCAGGTAGTGGTCGGGCCCAAGCACGGTGTGCACGAAGCCGATCGATACGGCAGTCAGCACCAGCAGCCCGAGGTCCATGTCGACGCCTCTCCCGACAGGGCCGGTTCGTGCCCCGATCGAACGGGGAGATAACCACAGGACCAGGGGCCTGCCAACCGCGGGAATCCCCTACGGAACCTCGGATTTTTTTCGACTCCTGGCCGGATTGTGCTGCGGGCATGCTTGTCGAAGGCTGGATACCCGGCGCCGCGAGCGGACCACCACCAGAAGCAGAGACCCCGGCGCGGGGCCGGGGTCAGGTTTGCGTTGGTTCAAGCCAACCTGGAGGCCAGCAACCTCACTTCTTCGGATCGTCTCCGCCCGCCCAGGTCAGGAACAGCCAGCGGCCGCCCTCCTTGACCAGCACATCCGTGTAATGGCCGGTGACCGTCTCACGTTCTTTCTTGTAGTTCTCGCGAGCGACCATGTAGTTGTACTGCACCACCGCAATGTTGCCGGTGATGGTCGCCGAGATTGGGAACAGCTCCTGCTCGAGGGTCGAACCGTTGTCGGCATCGAACCGGCTCCAGTGCTTGAGCGAGGCCTTGTCGCGAGGCATCGGCGCACCAGTTTCCCAGAACCTCATGTTCTGATGAACCATGGTGTCGATCCAACTCATGTCTTTCGTCGCCGACATCTTCCATTGCTGCTGTTCGACCTTCCAGATCTCCTGCTGCTCGGCGCTCCATTCCTCTGCGGACGCTGTGCCAGCAAATGCGCAGAGCACCAGCACGGCCGTGGCCTTGGCCACCATTCGAGTGAACATTGGTCATCCCCCTTGAGTGCATTATGTCGTTGGGCACCTGGCTCCCTCTGCCGGGGTGCGGGCCACAGGCTACTCCGTTCGGCGGGAGTCATGGGACCTTGAACCCCGGCGCGGGGCCAGTCGCAGCCCGCTTCGCAGCAAGAACGCGCTCAGGCGCTGCGTTTCGAGCGGTGGGTCCGGTGTCCTTGCCGTTCCGCGTATCGGCCTTCCCGCGGAACGGCAAGGACACCGGACCCGCCGCCTGTTACGCCTGCACTCGGGCTGCCGCGATGCGAGCCCGCTGCAACGCCGGATCCGGCTCGGGGACAGCCGCCAGCAGGTCGCGCGTGTACTGCGCCTGCGGACTGCCGAAGATCGCGTCACGGCTGCCCTGCTCCACCACGCGACCCCTGCAGAGCACCGCGATGTCCTCGCAGAGATGACGCACGACCGCCAGGTTGTGACTGATGAACAGCAGCGACATCTGGTGCCGCTCGCTCAGTTCGTGCAGCAGATTGACGATTTGCGCCTGCACCGAGACGTCGAGGGCACTCACGGCTTCGTCGCAGACGAGCAGTCGCGGCCGTGCGACCGTCGCCCGCGCAATCGCAACGCGCTGGCATTGCCCGCCGCTCAACTCGTGCGGGTAGCGGTTCGCGAATGCCGCGCCGAGACCGACTTCGGACAGCGCGGCCCGGATGCGGTCCTGCGCGGCCACGGACGGCACCGGGCCGGCCAGCGCCTGCAGCGCCTCACCGACCGCCTGTCCGGCCGTCATGCGCGGATCGAGGCTGCCGAACGGGTCCTGGAACACGACCTGCATCTCGCGGCGCAGTGCGCGCATCGCCCTCGTGTCATCGTAGTCGACGGCGCGCCCTTCCCACAGCACGCGACCAGCATTCGCGCGAACCAGCCCGAGCACGACGCGCGCGAGCGTGGACTTGCCGGATCCAGACTCGCCGACGACACCGAGCCGGCCGCCTTCCGGAATCTCGATGGAAACGTCCGACAGCGCATCGAGCGTCCTGGAAGGCGCGAAGAGCCCGGTCCCGCGCAGCGCAAAACTCACGCTCGCATGCTCGACCCGCAGCAAGGGTTGCGTGGAACTCATGCCTGCTCCGCCGCGGCCTGCAACGGCCGATGACAGGCAACCGCGGCCACCCGGCACGGATCGTGCTGCAGTTCCGGGCGGCGTTGTGTGCATTGGTCGTCCGCGAATTCGCAACGCGCGGCAAACGCACACCCCGGAGGCCGTTCGGCGGGTTGCGGCGGATCCCCCGGAATGCCAGCGAGCCGGACTTGTGCCGCACCGTGCAGGCGCGGCACGGCCGCCAGCAGGGCCGCCGTGTACGGATGCCGTGGCGTGGCGAATAGATCGTCGGTCGTGGCGATTTCGACGATGCGTCCCGCATACATCACCGCGACACGGTCCGCCAGCCCGGCGACGACGCCGAGGTCGTGCGTGATGATGAGCACGCCAAGGCCGCGGTCGCGCACGCCCGCGAGCAGTTCGAGCACCCGCGCCTGCACGCTGACGTCGAGCGCTGTCGTCGGTTCGTCCGCGAACAGCAGCTGTGGGTTGCACATGAGGGCCGCCGCGAGCGCAACGCGCTGGCGCATGCCGCCCGACAGTTCGTGGGGATACTGGCGCAGTCTCGCCTCGGGGTCGGGAATCTCCACGTCACGCAGTGCCTGCAGCGCTCGCTGCCGCGCATCAGGGCGGCTCGCGAGGCCGCGGTCGAGCAGCCCTTCCGTCAGCAGCGTCTCTATGCGCAGGTGCGGGGTCAGCGAACTGAGCGGGTCCTGCGACAACAGGCCGATGCCCGTGCCGCGCACGGTGTTCAGCGCCTGCTCGCCTGCGCCGATGAGTTCCCGCCCTGCAAATCTGACCGAGCCCTGCGCCGTTCCGTTCGCCGCGAGCAGCCCAAGGCAGGCCATCAGCACCTGGGTCTTGCCGGAGCCCGATTCGCCAACGACGGCAACGCATTCGCCGGCGCGCACGTCGAACGTGACGCCCGCGACTGCGTTCACGGTGCCCTGCGACGTCGAAAAGTCGACGTCGAGGTTGCGGAATTGCAGCAAGGCGTCGGCGCTCATCGGCGCTGCCTCGGGTCGAGCGCATCACGCAGGCCGTCGCCCAGGAAATTGAGGCACAGCAGGATGGTCGCGAGCACGGCCGACGGTGCCAGCAGCAGCCACGGCGAGGTTTCCATCTCCAGCGCGCCCTCGGCCACCAGGCGGCCGAGACTGGTGAGCGGCTCCTGCACGCCGAGACCGAGGAAACTCAGGAAGCTTTCGAACAGGATCACCTGCGGGACCGTGAGCGTCGCGTAGACGATCACCGTGCCGAGCACGTTCGGCACGATGTGCCGCGCGATGATGGTCCCCGCAGGAAGCCCGAGCGCGATCGCCGCCTCGACGAATTCGCGCTGCCGCAGCGCGAGCGCCTGGCCGCGGACGATGCGCGCCATCGTGAGCCAGCCGACCGCGCCGATGGCGATGAAAATCAGCACCAGGCTGCGGCCGAACACCACCGTCAGGATGATGACGAAGAACATGTACGGCAACGCATAGAGCACGTCGACGAAGCGCATCATCCAGCCGTCGACGCGGCCACCGAGGTAGCCGGCCGTCGCACCCCAGGCCACGCCGATGACCACGCTCACCAGCGTCGCAAGCAGCGCGACGAGCAGCGACATGCGCGTGCCGATCCACACGCGCACGAACAGGTCGCGACCGTTCGCATCCGTGCCGAACCAGTGCCCGTTCGCAAGCGACGGTGGCGTGGCGAGCGTGGCCTGCGACCAGTCCACCTGCGCCACGGTACTAGGCGCTGAACCACGGGCCAACGAGCGCCATCACGCAGACCAGCAGCAGCAGTGCCGCCGCAACGAGCGCCGCACGACTGCGCTTGAGACGCCGCCACGCGCCGCCCCACAGACCCTGGCCGCCCGTGGCAGTAACGACCGTGGCTTCAACCATGCCGGATCCTCGGATCGAGCCAGCCGTAGACGAGGTCGACAGCGAGGTTGAGCAGCAGGATCAGCGCCGCATAGAAGATGACCATGCCCATGACCAGCGTGTAGTCGCGATTGATCGCGCCCTGCACGAAATAGCGGCCCACTCCTGGCAGCCCGAACACCTGCTCAACGACCAGCGAGCCCGTGAGCAGCGCGGCTGCGGCAGGCCCGAGGAAGCTCACGACCGGCAACAGTGTCGGCTTCAAGGCGTGGCGGCGAATGAGCGCACCACGGTCGAGGCCTTTGGCACGGGCCGCGCGCAGGTACGGTGCCTGCAGCACCTCGAGCAGGCTGCCGCGCGTGAGCCGCGCGATGTAGGCGACGAACGGCAGCGCGAGCGTCACGACCGGCAGGATCATGTGCTTCGCGCTGCCGGGCTCCCAGCCGGCCACGGGCAGCCAGCCGAGCTTCACGCCAAAGAGCAGCGCCAGCACGGGCGCCAGCACGAAGCCGGGGATGGCGATGCCGGCGAGTGCCACACCCATGACGGCATGATCGACGGGACCGTCGTGACGCAGCGCGGCGGCCATCCCGAGCGGGACGCCCAGTACCACGGCAAGCAGCAATGCCAGCGCACCGATCGTCAACGTCACCGGCAAGCCGCGCGCGATGAGTTCCGCAACGCGGTAATCCTTGTACTTGAAGGACGGCCCGAGGTCGCCGTGCGCCAGCCCCTTGAGGTAGCGGCCGTACTGCACGAGCACCGGCTGGTCGAGACCATAGGCTGCCTGCAGGTTCGCCGCGATCTCCGGCGGGATGGCCTGCTCTTCGTCGAACGGCCCGCCCGGCGCCAGGCGCATCACGAAGAACGCAGCCGTCACGATGACGAGCAGAGTCGGCACGAAACCCGCCAGGCGGCCGAGGGCGTAACGCAGCATCGCGTCAGCCAGCGCGTGTCGACATCAGGTTCGCCCGCCGCGGCCGAGCAGGGCGAGGAACCCGGCCTCGTCCTCGATACGCACGCCCAGGTCCTGCGCCTTGCGCAGCTTCGAGCCGGCCTCGGCACCGACGACCAGCAGCGTCGTCTTCTTCGACACCGAATCCGTGACTGTCGCTCCCGCGGCGCGCGCGGCCTCCCTCGCCTCCTCGCGCGACAGCGAACTCAGCGTGCCGGTAATCACGACCACCTCGCCCGTCAGTGGACCCTCCCCCGCAGCCACCGCCCGCTCGATGACCGGCCAGCGCACTCCGGCAGCGCGCAGCTTCTGGATGACTGACCGGTTGCGTTCCTCGTCGAAGAACTCGCGCACGTGCGCCGCCACGACCGGCCCCACGTCGCGCACCTGCTGGATGTCATCGAAGCTCGCCGCCTGCAGCGGCTCGAGGTCGCCGAAATGCTCCGCCAGCGCAAGCGCCGTGGCTTCGCCCACGTCGCGGATGCCGAGCGCGTAGAGAAACCGCGGCAATGTCGTCTGCTTGCTCTGTTCGAGCGCCGCGACGAGATTGGCGGCCGACTTCGGCCCCATGCGCTCCAGGCCTGCGAGTTCGTCTGCCTCAAGCGTGTACAGGTCGGCCGGCGTCGTCACGCGGCCGCTCTCGATCAGCTGCTCGACGAGCCGCTCGCCGAGGCCGTCCACGTCCATGGCCCGGCGCGAGGCGAAATGCCTGATGGCGGCCAGCCGCTGCGCCGCGCAGACGAGACCGCCGGAGCAGCGGGCGACCGCTTCGCCTTCCGTGCGGACGACGTGCGAGTCACAGACCGGGCAACGGGCAGGCAGCTTGACGTTGCGCGCGTCGCGCGGACGTTTCTCCGGGATCACACGCACGATTTCGGGAATGACGTCACCGGCCCTGCGCACCACGACGGTGTCGCCCACGCGCACGTCCTTGCGGGCCACCTCGTCCATGTTGTGCAGCGTAATGTTGCTTACGGTCACGCCGCCGACGAACACGGGCACGACGTGCGCCACGGGCGTGAGCGCGCCGGTGCGGCCGACGTAAAACCTGACGTCGTGCACGACGGTCGTTTCCTCCTGCGCCGGAAACTTGTGGGCGACTGCCCAGCGCGGCGCGCGCGCGACGAACCCCAGGTCGCGCTGCCAGTCGAGCCGGTCCACCTTGTAGACCACGCCGTCGATGTCGTACGCGAGTTGGTCACGACGGCTGCCGATGCGCTCGTAGTACCCGAGGCATCCGGCCGCGCCAGCGACCACGTCGGTCTCCGGGCACGTGCGCAGGCCGAGCTCGCGCAGGGCGGCGAGGACCTCGCTGTGGCGCGACAGACTCACCCACCCTTCGATCGCACCCACACCGTAGAAAAACAGATCGAGCGCGCGCTCGGCCGTGACCGCCGGGTCGAGCTGCCGCAGGCTGCCCGCCGCGGCGTTGCGCGGGTTCGCAAACGTCTTGTCGCCCCGCTCCGCCTGCCGCAGGTTGAGCGCGTCGAACGACTTGCGCGTCATGAACACTTCACCACGCGCCTCGAGGACCTGGGGCAGGCGCCTGCCGCGCAGCTGCATCGGCACGGAACGAATGGCGCGGACGTTAACGGTGACGTCCTCGCCGCGCGAGCCGTCGCCGCGCGTCGCCGCCTGCACCAGCCGACCCTGTTCGTAACGCAGCGTGACCGCGAGACCGTCGATCTTCGGCTCCGCCGAATAGGCGATCTGCTCCACGTCGAGCCGTTCGCGCGCGCGGCGGTCGAAGTCGAGGATGTCCTGCCCGGTGAATGCATTGTCGAGCGAGAGCATCGGCACCGCATGCACGACTTCGCGGAACTCGCGTGAAGGCAGCCCGCCGACGCGTTGCGTCGGCGAATCGGCTTCGATGAGTTCGGGATGCCCGGCTTCGATCTGCTGCAGCTCGCGCATGAGCGCGTCGAACTGCGCGTCGGAGATCTCCGGATCGTCGAGGACGTAGTAGCGGTAGTTGTGGGTTTCGATCAGCTCGCGCAGCTCACGCGCCCGTCTCGCCACCTCGCGCGACGCCGCCATCCGCGCCTCAGGCCGACCCGGCCGTGCGCTCGAACTCGAGCGCTTCCTCGCGCAGCCTGCCCACCCGCACGGCGGTAAGCGGCACGCCACGCTCGTCGGCCAGCGCGCCGTTGAGGTAGGTCGCGATCGCTCGTGCGGTGAAAACCATTTCGTCGAACGCCTCGCCTGCCGGCACCGGCCCGGGCAGCACCGTGAACATCGCGATGCCCGGGTAATGCGTCGTCGGCATTTCCTCCAGGTCGAACGTGCCCGGTTCACGCAGGCTGGCCACGCTGAAGATCGGCCGGCCATCGTCGTGCAGCCGGTGAAAAATCTCGTAGCGGCCGAAACCGAGGCCTTCCGAGCGCAGTGCGGCCAGCAATTCCGGGCCCTCGAAGCGGGACGGCGCCTGGGCACTCACGCGGATCGCCATGATCTTCTGGGCACGCCTGGGCTTCACAGCCACGGCTTCCGCCACAGGTTCGGGCTGGGTCTCTGGCCCAGCACTCTCCGGCGCCGGCGCAGGCCGCAGGGTCGGTTCGGTCCTGAGCGCCGGCTCCTCGGACGGTGTCGCGGGCTCGGACCGTGCGGAGAACGTCGGTTCCCGCCGCCCGATCGCCGGCGATTCGAACTCGTCCTCGTCGTCGAAGTCAGCCCGCCGCAAGTGCGGATCTACCACGCCCGAAACGTCCTCGTCGCCGAAGCTCGGTTCGATGCGGCGTTCGAACCGAGCCTCCGCGCGCATCACAGCCGGCTCTTCGAGGTCGGGCGCCGCTTCTTCGGCTTCGGTCTCGAAGCCTTGCACGCCACCCGTGAACACGGCCGGACGGCGCGAGGCGTCTGCCTCGCCGCGACCCTGCCAGCGGGAGCGCATGCCCCACAGGTAAAGGCCGGCGATGAGCGCGATGCCGGCGGCGAGCAGGATCCAGCGCAGTTCGTTCATCGATTCCCTGGCTTCCTTGCGTGCCTCACATTGCGGCCATGCGCACGGCTTCGTCGACGTCCACGGCGACGAGGCGCGAGCAACCGGGTTCGTTCATGGTGACGCCGAGCAGCTGGTTGGCAAGTTCCATCGTCGTCTTGTTGTGCGTGACGAAAATGAACTGCACCTGGTCCGACATCTCGCGCACGATGTCGCAGAAACGGCCGACGTTGTTCTCGTCGAGCGGCGCATCGACTTCGTCCAGCAGGCAGAACGGCGCCGGGTTCAGTTCGAAGATCGAGAACACGAGCGCGACCGCCGTGAGCGCCTTCTCGCCGCCCGACAGCATGCTGATCGAACTGTTCCGCTTGCCGGGCGGGCGGGCCATGATCGCGACGCCGGATTCGAGTACGTCGTCACCGACGAGTTCCAGGTAGGCCTGGCCGCCACCGAACAGGCGCGGGAACTTCTGGCTCAGCCCGGCGTTGACGCGGTCGAACGTGTCCTGGAAGCGCGCCTTGGTTTCGCGGTCAATCTTGCGGATCGCGTCTTCGAGCGTGGCGAGCGCGTCGTTCAGGTCGGCGAACTGGCGGTCCAGGTACTCTTTCCGCTCCGACTGCTCGGCAAATTCGTCGATGGCCGCCAGGTTCACCGCGCCGAGCCGCTCGATCTTCTCGCTGGTCTCGGCCAGCCGCTGCTCCCACACCGGGACGCTGGCATCATTGGCGAGTGCTGCGACGACGTCCTGCAGTTCGAGGCGCGTCTGTGCGAACTGCTCCATGTAGGTTTCGCGGCGCAGCTTGAGTTCCTGCACCGTGAAGCGCACGTTTTCGAGCGCGGACCGGGCTGCGTCGACTGCTGCTTCCGCGGTGAGCCGGCGTTCGTCGAGGCCGCGCAGGTTGGCGTCGACCTCCTCCATCTTCTGACGCGCGGCCGAAAACTCGGCCTCGACCGCGACACGCCGCTGCAGCGCCTCTTCGAGCGTGACCTTCAGCTGCGCTTCGCCTTGCTCGCCGCCCGCAAGCTGCGCGTCGAGGTCCTGGCGGCGCGCCTCGAACTGGCCGACCTGCGCGTCGAGGCGCTCGAGCCCCGACAGCAGCGACTGGTAGCTCGTGCGCCGCGATTCGACACGGATGGCGGCATCGTTCGCTGCCGTGCGCGCGCCCTGGGCCAGCTCGCGGGTTTCCGCCAGGCGGCCGCGCAGGACTTCGCGTTCGCCCTCGAGCGCGACGCGACGGTCCTCGAGTTCGGCCATTGCGGTGACCGCTTCCTCGAGCCGGCCACGCGCGGCACGGCTGCCGGCGTTCGCGGCTTCGAGCGCGTTCTGCACCTCGGACAGCTCGAGTGCCAGCTGCTGCATGCGCTGGTTGCGCTGGTCAGCGCGCGCCCGGAGGCTGTCGATCTGCGAACGCAGGCTCATGTGGCTCGATCCGCTGCGCGACACGACGGCCTGGTGGCTGGCAAGGCGGTCTTCGAGGTCGCGCACGCGGCTGCGCAGCGCTTCCAGGTCGGACTCGGCCGTCCGGTGCTTCACCTGCTGTGATTCCAGCGCCGAGCGTTCGCTGCGCAGGCGTTCTTCGCGTTCGATCACGCCTTCGTGTGCGTCCTTGTCGCGGCTGACGCGGAGCCAGTCCGGTCCGATCCAGATGCCGTCGCGCGTGATGACAGACTGGCCGGACCGCAGCCTCGGCCGCAGGCCCAGCGCTTCGCCGAGCGTGTCGGTGGCCACGATGCCTTCGAACAGGGCGTCGAGTCCCGCGGAACCCCTCACCCGCGAGCGCAGCGTTTCCGGACCGTGGCCCGAGGATGCCGGGCCCTGTGCGCCTGCGAAAAACGTGACGGTGCCTGCGGTCAGGCTTTCGAGCGTGCCGGCAACGTCATCGAGCGAATCGACGCAAACCGCCTCCAGGTAGCTGCCGAGCACGGTCTCGACCGCACGGTCCCAGCCCTTGTCGACGGCGAGCTGCTGCGCCAGGCGCGGACTGCGCTCGAGGCCGCGGGACTTGAGCCAGTCGACCACCTTGCCCTGGCCTTGTCCGAGCGCCGCGCGCTGCAGCGCCTCGAGCGAGACAATCCTGCCTTCGACTTCCTGCGTCTCGCGACGCGCGGCCTGGGCGGCCGCGGCCAGCTCACGCTCGCGACCGCGCTCGGCCTGCAGCGTGGCGACCAGTTCGTCCATCTGCTGCCGCGCGGCTTCGTGTTCGCGCCGCGCATCCGCTTCCTGCGCGTCGAGGCCCGCCAGGGTCGCCGCGACATCGGCCGCGGACAGCGTGCCGTGCTCCTGGGTCGCCCTGTCACGCTGGCTCAGCAATCCACGCAGCTGGTTCTCCATGACTTCGAGGCGGGCGCGCTCAGCGCCCGCTGCGGACGAAGCCTGGCGCAGTGACTGGTTGAATACTTCCCAGTTTTCCTGCCAGCCCGACATCGAGGTTTCTGCAGCTGCCAGTTCGGCCGCCGCCGCCTGCTCTGCGGCCCGCGCCTGCTCGAGGCCCGGGCCCATCTCGGCGAGTGCGGCTGCGAGTTCGGTCGCGAGCTGGCGATCGCGCACGCGGTGCAGGTCGGCGTCCTGGATGCCCTGGGCGATCTGGTCGAGTTCCTGCCGCTGGCGGGCACGGATCTCGCGCGCGTGGTCGATGGCCTGCTCGGTGCGCGAGATTTCCGCGCCCACCTGGTAGTAACGACCCTGCACTTCCGAGAGCACGGCCGCCTGCGCGTCGTGCTCCTGCCGGGCACGCTCGATCGCGGCCTCGATGGAACGCTGGTCGGCAATCGCCGCCTGCAGCGCCAGATCGCGTTCGTTCAGGATGGCCTGGCGGGCCGAGGATTCGCTTTCCACTTCACGTAGCTTGAGTGCAAGCAGTTCCGCGTGTGCCTGGCGCTCCTCTCCCTTCAGCGCCTGGTAGCGGCGTGCCGTCGCCGCCTGCCGCTGCAGGTGCCGCAGCTGCTTCTCGACCTCGTCACGCAGGTCGGAGAGGCGCGCGAGGTTCTCGCGAGTCTGCGCGATCCGGCTTTCCGATTCCTTGCGACGTTCCTTGTAACGCGAGATGCCTGCCGCTTCCTCGAGGAAGGCGCGCATGTCGTCGGCCTTGGCTTCGATCACGCGCGAGATCATGTTCTGCTCGATGATCGCGTAGCTGCGCGAACCCAGTCCCGTGCCGAGGAACAGCTGCGTGATGTCCTTGCGCCGGCAGCGTACGCCGTTCAGGAAATACGAGGACTGGCCGTCGCGGGAGACGACACGCTTGAGCGAGACTTCCGAATAGCCGGCATACTCGCCGCCCAGCTTGCCGTCGCTGTTGTCGAAGATGAGTTCGACCGAGGCCGTGCCCACGGGCTTGCGCGTGCCGGACCCGTTGAAGATGACGTCCGCCATCGAGTCGCCGCGCAGGTGCTTGGCCGAGATCTCTCCCATGACCCAGCGCACCGCGTCGATGATGTTCGACTTGCCGCAGCCATTCGGGCCGACCACGCCGACCAGGTTCGTCGGGAAGCCGACTGACGTCGGGTCCACGAACGACTTGAAACCGGCCAGCTTGATCTTGGTCAGACGCATCATTCACCCGGGGAAATGCAGAGGCGGAGCGAAACGTGAATTCTAGAAGAATCGGACTCCCGTCACAGCATTTCCCGACGCCCGGTCCAGCCGCGCGAGCGGGCCGGGTGCCCTGTTTTTCCGGGGTGGACGAAGGGGGTTCCGCCTGTATAATCCCGCGCCTCCAACCGGAGTGGGGAGTTCGTCGATGCCCGTGAAGAAGCCGTCTGCCAAGCCATCGAAGGCCCAGAAGACTGTTTCTGCGAAGGCCGCCAAGCCGGCTGCCAAGCCCGCTGCCAAGCCCGCTGCCAAGCCGGCTGCCAGGCCGGGTGTCAAGACCACTCCAAAGCCTCCGCCCGCCAAGGAAAAGGCCATGCCCCGCAAGTCCGCCGCCGCCGTCGCCAAGCCGGCAGCAGAGAAGCCCGTGACCAGGAAGACCAAGACAGCCGCCGCACCGAAGCCTGTCGTGGTCGTGCCGCGCCCCGCAGACACCGATTTCGCAATGAATGCGGCCCTGTTGTCCGGCCCGCGCAACGTCCAGCCCTACCAGATCCGGAAGGGCGAGGAGTACATGAGCAAGGAGCAGCTCGAGCACTTCCGCACGATCCTCTCCAGCTGGAAGCAGGACCTGATGCAGGAAGTCGACCGCACCGTGCTGCACATGAAGGACGAGGCTGCCAATTTCCCGGACCCGAATGACCGCGCCACGCAGGAATCGGAGTTCAGCCTCGAACTGCGCACGCGTGACCGCGAGCGCAAGCTGATCCGCAAGATCGACGAGGCGCTGAAGCGCATCGAAGACGGCAGCTACGGTTACTGCCTCGAAACGGGCGAGCCAATCGGCGTAAAGCGTCTCGAAGCGCGGCCCGTGGCCACGCTCAGCGTCGAGGCGCAGGAGCGCCGCGAGCGCCGCGAAAAGCAATTTGGCGACCGGGACGACTTCTACCGCTGAGCCGTCCCCCGCCTCTCCCGCTGCCGCGGGAGAGGTCGCGCGCAGCGCGAGTGAGGGCACGACTCCTTACCGCGGGCGCTTCGCTCCTACCCCGAGCGGACCCCTGCATTTCGGTTCCCTCGTCGCTGCCGTTGGCAGCTATCTGGACGCGCGTACGCACGGCGGCGAGTGGTTGCTGCGCATCGAGGATCTCGACCCGCCGCGCACCCGTGCCGGGGCTGCCGACCAGATCCTGGCGGACCTCGAATCCTTCGGGATGGAATGGGACGGCCAGGTCGTGCGCCAGAGCGAACGATTCGAGCGCTACGCCGACGCCCTGGAGCGCCTTGCCGGGGCTGGCGCGCTGCGTGAATGCCGCTGCAGCCGCTCGGCCCTGGCGCGCCTGCCTGAGAATCAGTCTCGTCCTGTCGGTACTGGCGAGGAGCTCTTTCACCCCGCGCAATGCCTTGCATCCGCCGCGTCCGCAGCGCCTGGCCGCGCCCTGCGTCTGCGCGTGCCAAGGCGCATCGTCACGTTCGACGACCGCAGCCTGGGCCCGCAGTCGGTCGACGTGGCCGACACAGTCGGCGACTTCGTGCTGCGCCGTCGGGACGGCCTGTACGCGTACCAACTCGCCGTCGTCATCGACGATGCGGACCAGGGCATCACCGACGTCGTGCGCGGCTGCGACCTGCTGTCGAGCACCGCCCGTCAGGTCCTCCTGCAGCGCGCACTCGGCCTCCCGGCAGTGCGCTACCTGCATTTGCCACTTGCCGTGGACGACAGGGGCCGTAAGCTCTCCAAATCGGGGGATGCGCCAGCGATCGCGGACCGGCATGGGCCGGCCAGGCAACTGGTCGCGGTGTTGCAGTTCCTCGGGCAGTCGCCGCCGGCCGCGCTAGCGGGCGCACCGTTGCGGGATGTCTGGGACTGGGCACGCGAACACTGGCGTATCGTGGGATTCGCGGGCCGCGCATCGCGCGCGGCACCGCTGGGGGCAAGCGCCGGCAATACCGCCGGCTGAGGAAACTGCAAGATGGCGACGACGACTGCTGCAAAGACGAGAACAAGAAAGGCGAAAGGAACTGGCGAGGGCGGTGCCGGCGGCAAGGGCGGGCCGCGCATCATCCGCAAGTACCCGAACCGCCGCCTGTACGACACGGTCGAAAGCCGCTACGTCACGCTGACGGACATCCGCCGGCTCGTCGTCGAACGCATCGACTTCGTGGTACTCGACCGCAAGTCGCAGCAGGACATCACGCGCAGCATCCTGTTGCAGGTGATCGCTGAACAGGAAGGCGGCGGCGAGTCGCTGATGAGCCGCGACTTCCTGTCGCACGTGATCAGGAGCTATGGCAGCGGGCTGCAGGATTTCGTCGGGCGCTACCTCGACGAGAGCATTCAGCTCTTCGCCAAGGAACAGCGCGAGTTGCGCGACCGCTTCAAGAACGTGGTGGGCATCGATCCGCTCGAGACCGTCAGCCAGGTTGCGCAGAAGAACTACCAGCGCTGGAAAGCGCTGCAGGAAGAGGTCTTCTCGCGCCTGCCGCGACCGTTCAGTCGCGACGACCGGGAGTGACGTCCGGCCCCCTCTCGCACGCTGTGCGAGAGGGGCTGGAGGAAGGACCGGTGCGGACCCCTCACCGGTTGCACGTCCTCTCCCGCGCGTGCGGGAGAGGCCTCAAAGCGCGTCAGCCGTCGACGTTGCGCATCGAGAGGCGCACGCGCCCCTGGCGGTCGACTTCGAGGACCTTCACCCGCACGACGTCGCCTTCCTTGAGCTTGTCGCTGACACGCTCGACGCGTTCTTCGCTGATCTGCGAGATGTGCACGAGACCGTCCTTGCCCGGCAGGATCTGCACGAACGCGCCGAAATCCATCAGGCGCACGACGCGGCCTTCGTAGACCGAGCCGACCTCGACTTCTGACGTGATCAGTTCGATGCGCTTCTGGGCTTCGCGGCCCGCGGCGCCGCTGACCGACGCGATCTTGACCGTGCCGTCGTTCTCGATGTCGATCGTGGTGCCCGTCTCTTCCGTGATTGCACGGATGACGGCGCCGCCCTTGCCGATGACTTCGCGGATCTTCTCCGGGTCGATCTTCATGGTGATGATCGTGGGCGCCCATTCCGACATCTGCGGGCGCGCGCTCGAGAGCACCTTGTTCATCTCGCCGAGGATGTGCAAGCGGGCCTTGTGCGCCGAATCCAGCGCGACCTGCATGATCTCCTTGGTGATGCCCTCGATCTTGATGTCCATCTGCAGGGCAGTGACGCCATCGGCAGAACCGGCCACCTTGAAGTCCATGTCGCCGAGGTGGTCTTCATCGCCGAGGATGTCGGTGAGGACCTGGAACTTGCCGCCTTCGAGCACGAGGCCCATTGCCACGCCGGCGACCGGCGCCTTGAGCGGGACGCCCGCGTCCATCAGCGAGAGGCTGGTGCCGCAGACCGAGGCCATCGAGCTCGAGCCGTTCGACTCGAGGATTTCCGACACGATGCGGATGATGTACGGAAACGTCGTCATGTCCGGCATGACCGCAGCCACGCCGCGGCGGGCCAGATTGCCGTGGCCGATTTCGCGGCGCTTCGGCGAACCCATCATGCCCGTCTCGCCCACCGAGAACGGCGGGAAATTGTAGTGGAGCATGAACGGTTCTTTGCGCTCGCCCGCAAGCGCGTCGATGATCTGCGCATCGCGACCGGTGCCGAGCGTGGTCGTCACCAGTGCCTGCGTCTCGCCGCGCGTGAAGAGCGCCGAGCCGTGCGTGCGCGGGATCACGCCGGTTTCGACGGTGATCTTGCGCACGGTGTGCATGTCGCGGCCGTCGATGCGCGGCTCGCCGGCGATGATGCGGCGACGCACGATGTTGTACTCGAGGCGGCCGAACTCGTCAGACACCTGACGGGCGTCGAACTTCGGCGCTTCGCCAGTGGCGAGCGCCTCGACGACCGCCTTCTTGATCTCGCCGACGCGCGTGTGGCGCGCCTGCTTCTCGGTGATCTGGTAAGCCTTGCCGAGCTCCGCCTCGGCGTGGGCAGCGACTGCGGCTGTCAGCGCGGGATCGATCTCCGGCGCCTTCCAGTTCCAGGCGGGCTTGCCGGCCTTGGCGGCCAGTTCGCGGATCGCCTTGATGGCGACCTGCATCTGCTCGTGACCGTAGACCACCGCGCCGAGCATCACCGACTCGGGGAGCATCCTGGCTTCGGACTCGACCATGAGCACCGCGTCGGCGGTGCCGGCGACGACGAGGTCGAGGTCGGAGGCCTTGGTGTCCTTGGCCGAGGGGTTCAGCAGGTACTGGCCGTCCTTGTAGCAGACGCGGGCTGCGCCGATCGGGCCCTTGAACGGGATGCCCGACAGCGCGAGGGACGCAGATGCGCCGAGCATCGCGGGAATGTCGGAGTCGATCTCCGGGTCGAGCGAGACGACCGTCGCCACGACCTGCACTTCATTGAAGAAGAACTCGGGAAACAGCGGGCGGATCGGGCGGTCGATCAGGCGCGAGATCAGCGTTTCCTTCTCGGAAGGACGGCCTTCGCGCTTGAAGAACCCGCCGGGGATGCGGCCCGCGGCATAGGTCTTCTCGATGTAGTTGACCGTGAGCGGGAAGAAATCCTTCCCCGGCTGGGCCTCGCGGCGGCCGACGGCGGTCACGAGCACCACGGTGTCGCCCATGGAGACGAGGACGGAGCCATCGGCCTGGCGGGCGAGACGGCCGGTTTCGATCGAGACGGTATGGGGACCGTACTGGAAGCTGGTCTTGTGGACGTTCACGTTGAGGGGTGTCCGGATTTTTCTGCGATAGCCCGGCGAAGGGCGAAAACGAATCCGGCCCGCAATGCGGGCCGGAGACGGTGGCGACGGTTAGCGGCGCAGGCCGAGCCGTGCGACGACTTCCTGATAGCGCGCCGGGTCGGCGTCCTTCAGGTAGTCAAGTAACTTGCGGCGCTGCGTGACGAGCTTGAGCAGCCCGCGGCGTGAAGAATGGTCGCGCTTGTGCGCGCTGAAGTGCTCGCCCAGGCCGTTGATGCGGGCGGAGAGCAACGCAATCTGGACCTCGGGGGAGCCGGTGTCGGCGGCGCCGCGCTTGAAGTCGCCTACGATCTCAGACTTGCGCTCGGTGGACAGTGCCATCGGTGAGTGACCTCGAAACCTTGATATTCACTTTGAACTGAGCCGCGCATTTTAGCCGCACCGCCCCCTTTTACTCAAGCCTTTGAACCGGCTTCGCTTGTGCCGGCACCAGGGACGAACAGACGCTGGACCTGCAGGCGGCCAGCCGGGCCCGGCTCGACCAGTCCCAGGAAGCGTCCCTGCGGCCCGTACGCACGGTAACGGGCGGCGTCCGGCAGGTCGTCCGGGCGCGCAAGCATGCGCCCCTGGCACAAGTGGAGTGCCTGCGCCTCGTCCAGCGTCAGCATCGGCACGTCCGGAAACGCACTGTCAACGGCATCCAGCCAGGGCGCGCGCTCTTCGGCGTCCGCCGCGGGCGTCGCCTCAATCTGCTCGAGCGTCACCATGCGGGCGGACTCAAACGGTTCGATCCACAGCCGGCGCAGGGCAGCGAGATGACCGCACGTGCCAAGTCCGGCCGCGATTTCCTCAGCCAATACACGGATGTAGGTGCCTTTCGAACAAACCACGTCAATTTCGATCGTCTGCTCGCCCCGCCCCGTCACCACGAGTGACTCGATCGTGACTGGGCGCGCCGCGCGCTCCACTTGCTCGCCGCGCCGGGCCAGTTCGTAGAGCGGCCGACCGTCGCGCTTGAGCGCCGAGTACATCGGCGGGACCTGCAGCCTTGCGCCTCGCAGCACGGCGAGCGCCTGCTCCAGACGCGCAGCGTCGAACTCCGCGACCGGGCTCTCCTCGGTCGGGCGGCCCTCGGCGTCGCCCGTGTCGGTCGCGATCCCCAGCCTGACGGTTGCGCGGTAGGCCTTGCGTCGGCCCAGCAACGCGCCGCAGGCCTTGGTCGCCTGCCCGAAGCACAGCGGCAACATGCCGGTGGCCATGGGATCGAGCGTTCCGGCATGCCCGGCTTTCTCGGCCTGGAGGTGGCGGCGCACGCGCTGCAGCGCCTGGGTGGAACTGAGCCCCTGCGGTTTGTCGAGCAGCACGATGCCGTCCACCGCCCGCCAGCGCCGCCGCACGGGGGCGGAAGCAGCCGTCCCGGCCGCGTTCACTGGCTTTCGTCGTCGTCTGCGGAACTGTCGTAATGGGCGAGACTGTCGTCGTCATCGCCCGGCGGCGGGTCATCGACGTGCCGCGCCTTGTCGTCGCGCACCGCCTGCCCGATCAGGTCGTCGAGCCGGTTGCCGCGTTCGAGTTCTGCGTCCGGCGCGAAATGCAGTTGCGGCGCGAGGCGCAGGCGCAGCGCACGCCCGAGCGGGCCGCGCAGGTAGAGCGCCGCTTCGTCCAGGATCTCTTTCTGCAGCTCGTCGTTGGAATCGCCGGCGAGCAGCGTGTAATTGACCCAGATGTGCGTGAGGTCCGGCGAGACCTTCACGTGCGTCACCGTCATCGGCTTCAGCCGCGGATCACGCACCTCCCGCAGCAGAAGCTGCGAGAGGGTGCGCTGCACCTGCTCGGCGATCCGTCGAGCGCGCGGAACCTCGCGTGGCATCTGCCTTACGCGCTGCGCGCGACCTCGAACCGGGCAAAGCACTCGATCTGGTCGCCGGCGCGGATGTCGTTGTACTTGACCACGCCGATGCCGCACTCGGTGCCGGCGCGGACTTCGCTGACGTCGTCCTTGAACCGCCGCAGCGAGTCGAGTTCGCCCTGGTGGATGACCACGTTCTCGCGCAGCACGCGCACCGGGTTGCCGCGCTTGATCACGCCTTCGGTCACGAGGCAGCCCGCCACGGTGCCGAACTTGCTCGAGCGGAACACTTCGCGCACTTCCGCGAGGCCGACGATCTGCTCCTTGATCTCCGGCTTGAGCATACCGGACACCCAGCTGCGCACGTCGTCGAGCGCTTCGTAGATGATGCTGTAGTAGTTGACCTCGACGCCCTGCTCCTTGATCGCGCTGCGCGCCGCGCCGTCCGCACGGACGTTGAAACCGATGATGCGGGCGCGCGATGCCGCGGCCAGCGAGACGTCGGACTCAGTGATGCCGCCGACGCCGCTCGCCAGCACCTTGACCGATACCTCGTCGGTGCCAATCTTTGACAGTGAGTCGCGCAGTGCCTCGGCGCTGCCCTGCACGTCGGCCTTGACGATGAGGTTGACGAACTGGCCCGCGTTCTCGCCCATCTGCGAGAACACGTCCTCGACTTTCTTGGTCGCGCCCGCAAGGCGCACGTCGCGGTACTTGCCCTGGCGATAGAGCGCCACTTCACGCGCCTTGCGCTCGCTCTCGACGACCAGCAGGTCGTCGCCGGCGCCCGGTGCGTCGGACAGACCGAGCACCTGCACGGGCTGCGCCGGACCGGCCGTCTGCACCTGCTTGCCGAGAGCGTCGAACAATGCGCGCACGCGGCCGAACTCCTGGCCCGCGATGATCGGATCGCCGGTCTTGAGCGTGCCGCGCTTGACCAGCACGGTCGCAACCGGGCCGCGGCCCTTCTCGATGCTGGACTCGAGCACGACGCCAACGGCGAGGCCGGTGGTCGCAGCCTTGAGGTCGAGCACTTCGGCTTGCAGCAGCACCGACTCGAGCAGCTTGTCGATGCCCTCGCCGGTGTGTGCCGACACGTTGACGAACATCACGTCGCCGCCCCATTCCTCGGGGATCACGTTCTGCTTGCCGAGGTCGTTGCGCACGCGGTCCGGGTCCGCCCCGTACTTGTCGATCTTGTTGACCGCGACGACGATCGGCACTTCCGCGGCACGGGCGTGCTGGATCGCTTCGATCGTCTGCGGCATGACGCCGTCGTCTGCCGCCACCACCAGGATGACGATGTCAGTGACGTGCGCGCCGCGGGCCCGCATCGCGGTGAATGCCGCGTGTCCCGGGGTGTCGATGAAGGTGATCAGGCCCTTTGGCGTCTGCACCTGGTAGGCGCCAATGTGCTGCGTGATGCCGCCCGCCTCGCCCGCCGCCACCTTGGTGGTGCGGATGTAGTCGAGCAGCGAGGTCTTGCCGTGGTCGACGTGACCCATGATCGTGACCACTGGCGGGCGCGGCAGCACTTCGATGTCGGCCGACGCCTCGAGCAACTGCTGCTCGAGCTGGTCTTCCTTGAGCGGGACCGGCGTGTGGCCGAATTCCTCGACCACCAGCGTCGCCGTGTCCTGGTCGATAGGCTGGTTGATCGTGGCCATCACGCCCATCTTCATCATCGTCTTGATGACTTCGTTGGCCTTGATCGCCATCCGGTTGGCGAGCTCGCCGACCGTGATCGTCTCGGGAATCTGCACGTCGCGCTTGACCGGGGTCGTGGGCTCCACGAAACCGTGGCGCGCCTCGACCTGCACCTGGCCGGAGCGGCGGTAACGTCCAGCGGGCTGCTGCTTCTTCTTGTAACTCGCCTTGGCGTTGGCCGAGACGTGCAGCTCCTGCCGGCCGTACTTGGTCGGGCCAGCCGGTGCCGCGCGGCCTGGCGCCGGCTCGGCTGCACGGGTCGGCTTCGGCGGACGCGGCGGCTCGGACGCGCGGCGCTCGACTTCCTGGCGCTCGCGCTCGGTGCGCTCACGCGCCTGCACTTCCGCGGCCGCGCGCGCATCGGCTTCCGCGCGCACCCGCGCAGCTTCCTCCAGTACGCGCCGCTCGTCCGCTTCGATGCGGTCGCGCTCGCGCTGCTCGGCAGCCTGGCGGTCGGCTTCGGCGCGTTCCTGTTCCTGGCGTGCGGTTTCTTCTGTCGTGCGCAGCTTGTCGACTTCTTCCTGGCGATGGCGCTGCTCTTCCTCGATGACCGACCGGTTCAGGTAGGTCTTCTTGCGCCGGACTTCGACCGCAACGGTGCGGGCGCGGCCCTGCGTGGACGCGAGTTTGATCTCCTGTTGCGACTTGCGCTGCAGGGTGATCTTGCGCGGGGCCGCGGCGTCTTCGCCCTGGCGACCATGCGAGCGCCGCAGATGGGTCAGGAGTTCCATCTTGGCTTCTTCGCTGATGACGTCGTCAGCGCCGGCGACCTTGATGCCCGCCTCGCCCAGCTGCATGAGCAGCCGGTCGACGGGGACCTTCAGGACCTCGGCGAACTGCGTGACCGTTACTTCTGCCATGTAATCAGACCTCCGCTCACGCCTGCTGGCCCTGTTCGAACCAGTGCTTGCGCGCTGCGAGAATCAACTCGCCGGCGCGCTTCTCGTCGAGATTCGGGATCTCGGCGAGATCGTCGATCGCCTGCTCGGCCAGGTCCTCGCGAGTCACGATGCCGTGGCGCGCGAGTTCCGCAGCCATGGTGTCGTCCATGCCTTCGACTTCGAGCAGGTCGGCCGCCGGGGCCGCGACCGTCTCTTCGCTCGCGATTGCCTGCGTCAGCAGCACGTCGCGCGCGCGATTGCGCAGTTCCTGCACGATGGCTTCGTCGAACTCCTCGATCGACGCGATCTCCGACTGCGGCACGTAGGCGATCTCCTCGATGCTCGAGAAGCCCTCCTGCACCAGGATCGCCGCGACGTCTTCATCGACGTCGAGCTGCTGCATGAATAGATCGCGCAGCACCTTCTGCTCGGACTCGCTCTTCTCCTCGGCGGCCTGCTCGCTCATGATGTTGAGCTTCCAGCCGGTGAGCTCGCTGGCGAGGCGGATGTTCTGGCCGCCGCGGCCGATCGCCTGCGACAGCTTCTCTTCCGCCACGGCGATGTCCATCGAGTGCGACTCCTCGTCCATGACGATCGAACTCACCTCGGCCGGCTGCATCGCGTTGATCACGAACTGCGCCGGGTTGTCGTCGTACGGGATGATGTCGACGCGCTCGCCCGCAATCTCGTTGGAGACCGCCTGCACGCGCGAACCGCGCATGCCGACGCAGGCGCCGACCGGATCGATGCGCGGATCATTGCTGCGCACCGCGATCTTGGCGCGGGCGCCTGAATCGCGCGCGGCGCCGAGGATGTTGATGAGGCCCTGGCCGACTTCAGGCACCTCGAGCTTGAACAGCTCGATCAGGAATTCCGGCGCCGTGCGGCTCAGGAACAGCTGCGGGCCACGCGGCTCGGAACGGACGTCCTTGAGGAAGGCCTTGATGCGGTCCTGGGTGCGGACCGGCTCGCGCGGGATCATCTGGTCGCGCGGGATGAAGCCCTCGGCATTGCCGCCGAGGTCGACGAAGATACCGTTGCGGTCGACACGCTTGACCAGGCCCGACACCAGCGTGCCGATGCGGAGCTTGTACTGCTCGACGACCTGCGCGCGCTCGGCTTCGCGCACCTTCTGCACGATGACCTGCTTCGCCGTCTGCGCGGCGATGCGGCCGAAGGCGACCGATTCGAGGGGCACTTCGACGAAACCGCCCGGCTCCGCGTCGGTCGAGACGTCGAGCGCGTCTTCGAGCCGCAGTTCCTTGTCAGGAAACTCGAGTTCGGTCGAGTCGTCGGCGAAGACCTTCCAGCGCTGGAACGTGTCGTAGTCGCCCGTCTTGCGGTTGATCGACACGCGGACGTCGATCTCCTCGCCGTACTTCTTGCGCGTTGCGGACGCGAGGGCGGCTTCGAGTGCCTCGAAGATGATGTCCTTCTCGACGCCCTTCTCGTTCGAGACGGCATCCACGACCATCAGGATCTCTTTGTTCATCGCTCGTCGTCCTCTGAATCGTCCGCGGTCAGTAGTCGGGCGCGAGATGCGCCTTCCTGATGCCCGCTATCGGCAGCCGGTGCAGCCGGCCGTCCACTTCAACCTCGATGGCGTCCTCCCCCGCCGCGACCAGCCGGCCATTGAACCGGCGGCGCTCGTCGATGGGATGCACCATCTCCACAAAAACCTTCTCGCCCGCGTACGGCGCGAAATGACGCGCCAGCCGCAGCGGCCGCTCGATGCCGGGTGACGACACCTCGAGCGTGTAGTTGCCCGGGATCGGGTCCGCAGCATCGAGCACCTCGCTGGCGGCGCGACTGGCCCGCTCGCAGTCTTCGACCGTGATGCCCACGTGGGCCTCGGTGTCGATGTAGATGCGCAGCAGCGCGTTGCCTCGACCCGGCGAGAACTCCAGTTCCCACAGGTCGTACCCGAGCCCGGCGATGACCGGCTGCAACAGTGCCGTCAGCGTGTCCCTGAGCATCGTCCGGCCTCGCTCGAACCCCACAAACGAAAAATGGGCCCGCGGCCCATTTCTTCTTCTCGCGCCCGGCCCCACCGGCCGCCGCAAAAGAAAAATCCCCGCTTGCGGGGACTTCACTGGCGAATCTCCCGCCGCTCCACGGCGCCGCGAGGTGCCCAGGACCGGCCAAGGCCCGCCGCGCCCATCGGGCGGCACGGAGTCCTCGGACCCCGGATTCTATAGAAAAGCTACCGGCCCGGCTAGTCGGAGTCGGACGTGGACGGCTGCCGGTTGAGCCCGGCGACGACTGACCGCTCGTCAGGCCAGCAGCTGCGCCACGGCGTCGGCCACGTAATCCACGTTGGCGTCGTTGATGCCCGCCACGTTCATCCGGCCGTCCGGCGGCACGTAGACATGATATTCATCGCGCAGCCGCGCAATCCCGGCCTCGGTCAGCCCGAGCAGCGAGAACATTCCGCGCTGGCGGGTCAGCCAGCCGAAATCGTGCCCGGGCACCCGCACCGCCAGGCGGGACGCGAACAGCGCGCGCAGTGCCTTCATGCGCGCCACCATCGACGCCACTTCCTGCTCCCATGCCTGCCGCAAGGTCACGTCGCCGAGGACGCGGGCTGCCACGGCCGCGCCATGGTCGGGCGGCATCGAGTACATGCGGCGTGCCAGTCGCGCCTGGTGGGTGGCGACTGCCACAGTGGCGACGGCATTGGCCGAAACGACGGCAAGCGCCCCGGTCCTTTCGCGGTACAGACCGAAGTTCTTGGAGCAGGACACCGCCACCAGTAACTCCGGCACGCGCTGCGCCAGCGCCCGCAGGCCGGCAACGTCGGTTTCCAGGTCGTCGCCGAAGCCCTGGTACGCGAGATCGATGAAAGGCACGAGGCCACGGCGCTCCGCGACTTCGGCGATTGCGTTCCACTGCTCCGCCGTCGGATCGGCCCCCGTGGGGTTGTGGCAGCAGGCGTGCAACAGCACCACTGCTCCTGCCGGCAGGCGGCCAAAGTGATCGAGCATCGCGTCGAACCCAAGGTCGCGTCGCGCCGCATCGAAATATGGATAGCGTTCCAGGCGCAGACCCGAGCTGCCGACCAGGGGTTCGTGGTTGGCCCACGTCGGGTCACTGACATGCACGACCGCCTCCGGTCGCGACACCTTGAGCAGTTCCGCGCCGAGCCGCAGCGCGCCGCAGCCGCCGACCGTCTGGATGGTCGCGGTGCGGTCAGCGAGTCCACGCGTCAGCGGGCCCAGCGCCAGGCCGATGATCCGCTCGTTGAAGTCGAGGTTGCCCGCCGGCCCGACATAGCTCTTTGACGTCTGCGCATCGATCAACAGGCGTTCCGCTTCGCGCACTGCCGCGGGCACTGGCGTGTTGCCAGACTCGTCCCGGTAGACCCCGACGCCGAGGTCGACCTTGAGCGGCGAGGTGTCGCGGCGGAAGGCCGCGGTTACGCCCAGGATCGGATCGGGCGGAAGCTTGTCCAGCGTTTCGAACATGAGGCACCTGTGCGGGCGGACCGCCGCATCATGCCCGAGAACGGCCCCGGGGGTCAGCCGCCTGCCTGCGCAGGTCGCGCCTGGACCACCTGCTGATCGATCGCGCCGAACAGGCTCCCGCCGTCGCGCCCGAACATCTCGATGCGGACGCGATCGCCGAAGCGCAGGAACGGCGTGGTCGGCTTGCCGCTCGCGATCTGCTCGAGCGCCCTCGTCTCCGCCAGGCACGACGACCCGCTCGAGCGGTCGTAGTTCGAGACCGTCCCGGAACCGACCACGGCGCCGGCACCCAACCGGCGCGTTTTCGTGAGGTGCGCGATCAGCTGCGCGAAGTCGAAGGTCATGTCGACGCCGGCATTGGGTTGTCCGAACAGCCTGCCATTGATGTGCGACACGAGCGGCAGGTGGACCTTGCACCCGCGCCAGTCACTCCCCAGTTCGTCAGGTGTGATCGCGCACGGCGAGAACGAGGTTGCGGGTTTCGACTGGTAGAAACCGAAGCCCTTGGACAGTTCGGCCGGGATCAGGTGGCGGAGCGACCAGTCGTTGACCAGCATCAGCAACTTGACGTGGCTGCCGGCGTCGGCGGTGCCGGTCAGCATCGGCACGTCGTCGGTGATGACGGCCACTTCGCCCTCGAGGTCGATGCCGTAGTCCTCGCTCGGCACGGGCACGTCAGCCGTGGGCGCGATGAAGTCGTCCGAACCACCCTGGTAAACGAGCGGATCCGTCCAGAAGCTCGGCGGCATGTCGGCCTTGCGGGCCTTGCGCACCAGTTCGACATGGTTGACGTAGGCGGAACCGTCCACCCAGTGATGCGCTCGTGGCAGGGGTGCGAGCGCCTGACGCTGATCGAACGGCGCGGCACCCTGCACGTCGCCGCGGCCGAGCCGGTCCGAGACTTCCTGCAGCTGCGGTGCCAGGCGCGCCCAGTCATCCAGTGCGGCCTGCAGCGTCGGCGCAATCGCGGGCACGGGCACGGCCCGCGCCAGGTCACGGCTGACGACGACGAGCTGGCCGTCACGCGTTCCGTTGCGCAGCGTCGCGAGTTTCATTTGCCCTTCCAGCTGTCCACGTACCCTGCCCACTCGACGCCGTGGCCCGCGTCGGTCACTTCGATCGGGTCGCGCGTGTCGATCATGACCGCGTACTCGTCGGTGGCGGGTTTCGTCTGCTCGAACATGCGAGTGAGCGCCTTCGGGTGCGGCCCATGCGTGAAGCCGGCGGGATGGTACGTGAGCATGCCCGGATGGATGTTGTCACGGCTGAAAAAGTCGCCCGCGTGGTAGAAGATGACTTCGTCGTAGTCGTCGTTGTTGTGGAAGAACGGCACCTTCAACGCGCGCGGATCCGTCTCGAACGGCCGCGGCACGAACGTGCAGACCACGAAGCGCGAGGAGAGGAACGTCGTGTGCGCCGACGGCGGCAGGTGGTAGCGGTGGCTCATGAGCGGGCGGATGTCGCGCACGTTCAGGCGTACCGGCGCCAGTTCGCCATGCCAGCCCACGGCGTCCAGCGGATTGAACGGATACGTGATGCGGGAGACAGCGCCACGCCGCTTGACCTCGACCTGCCACTGCTGCGTCGAGGACTGCTGCGCCTTGAAGACGTCGTCGAGGCGCGGCGTATCGAGGATTGCCGGATCGAATACCGCGTGCGGGCCGACCAGCCCCCTGTCCGGCAGCATGTAGCTCGCATTGGTCGACTCGATCATCAGCACGTCGACCGGCGCCGAAACCTCCAGTCGCCACATCGTTCCGCGCGGCAGCATGACGTAGTCGCCCGCCTGCACCGCGAGGTGCCCGAAGTCACAGTAGAGACGCGCGTCGCCCCGGTGCACGAACAGGAGTTCGTCGCCGTCCGCATTGCGGGCGAGCCGTTCCATGCCCTGGGTCAGTCTCCAGTAGCGCACCCGGCACGAAGCGTTGGCGAGCACCTCTGCCGCGGCCCAAGGGCTTGTCGATGCCGGAGGGAGTTGCGTGAGGTCCAGCGCTCGCGGCCGCAGCGGACCTTCGAAGTCGGTCCAGCCCGTCGGCGGATGGCGGTGATGGAAGAACGCGGCCGGACCGAAGAACCCTTCCTTGCTCATTTCGCGCTCGTAGGTGCCCTCGGGCAGGTCGCAGTGCGCCTGCCTCGAGGCGATGCCTTCGACTCTCGACACGGGAATGTAATTCTTCATGGCAGCACCTACCGATTGACCAGGAGCCTCGGACTTACTTCAGATCACGCCACGCCTTTCCTGGTCGAGTTCGATCGACTCGAACAACGCGCGGAAGTTGCCCTCGCCGAAGCCCTCGTTGCCCTTGCGCTGGATGATCTCGAAGAAAATCGGACCGATGACGTTGGTCGTGAAGATCTGCAGCAGGATGCCGTCCTTGTCGCTGCCGTCGATCAGGATGCGGCGCTTCGACAGTTCCCCGAGCTTTTCCTGGTGCCCGTGCACGCGACCGGTTACACCCTCGTAATAGGTGTCCGGCGTGTCCTGGAACTGGACGCCGTTCGCGCGCAACGCGTCCACGGTCGTGTAGATGTCGTTCGTGTGCAGGGCGATGTGCTGGATGCCCTCGCCCTGGTACTCGCGCAGGTATTCCTCGATCTGCGACTTGTCGTCCTGCGACTCGTTGATCGGGATGCGGATCTTGCCGCAGGGGCTGGTCATCGCCTTGCTGAACAATCCGGTCTTCTTGCCTTCGATGTCGAAATAGCGGATTTCGCGGAAATTGAAGAGGCTTTCGTAGAACCCGGCCCACTTGTTCATGTTGCCGCGGTGCACGTTGTGCGTGAGGTGGTCGATCACCGTCAGTCCGGTCGTGCGCAACGAACCGCGGTCCGGCGCCGGGACGAAGTCGACGTCGTAGATGGTGTTCTCGCCGTAACGGTCGACCAGGTAGACGATGCTGCCGCCGATGCCTTCGATCGCCGGGATGTTGAGTTCCATCGGACCGACCGGATTCGCAACCGGCCTGGCGCCGAGCTCGACGGCACGCTTGAAAGCTTTCGCGGCATCCTTGACGCGGAAAGCCATGGCGCACGCAGACGGCCCGTGCTTCTGCGCGAACCGCTGGCCGAAGCTGCCGGGCTCGGCATTGATGATGAAGTTGACGTCGCCCTGGCGGTGCAGGGTGACGTTCTTGCTGCGGTGGCGGGCCGCGACCGGGAATCCCATGCGTTCGAACAGCGAACGCAGCAGCTCGGGGTCGGGAGCGGTGTACTCGACGAACTCGAAGCCGTCGGTGCCCATCGGATTCTCGAAGAGGTCGGCCATGGCTTGCCCGTCCAGTGAAATTAGTTGCAGATGTAACCGTTGGCGCGAATGGTAACCGAAGGCCGCGCCGGGTCAACCAGGTGGACGGCCCGGCGAGCAGGATCAAGGAGCGCTACTGGCTGGCGACTGCGACCGGCGTGAAGGTGTAGTGCCAGGGCTCCCGCGGGGAAACGAGCGGTCCGACGAACCTGTTGCTCGCCTGCCGCACCGCAGCATCCAGTTTCAGCGCCCAGCCGCCCTGCTCCCAGGTTGCATCGATCGTGCGTGTATCCGTCCCGGCAATGATCTGTCCGTCCTGATGGACCTGGAAATCGATGGCTCGCATCTGGCCATGCGGGGACAGGCCCGGCGCCGCCACGGTCGGGACTGGCTCCGGCGCGTATGACTTGAGGAAGGCGGCGAGAGCCTGCGCCCCCGGCTGCGCAGCCTTGCCCGGGCCCGCACTGGCGACATGCGCCTGGGCGTCGGCCAGCAACCGTGCGGAGGCAGCAGCCACTGATTCGTTGCGATTCCAGTTCGCGAGCTGGATATCGAGGCTGCGCACCTGGGGGTTCACGAACAGCTCATAGCCCGGGCTGGTCTGCGCAAATGCCTGGCGCACCCGTTCGATCTCGGCCTGCAGTTCCTGCTGCTCAGGGGAACCTTCGTACGCCGCGATCTGCTCCTGCGACCAGCTCCAGCGCTCCGCCAGTCGCTCACCGCTGCGCAGGTAGGAGCGCAGTGCAAGCAGCTTGCCGCCCAACCCGTCGATCAGCGGCAGCACCTCGGCAACACGCCCGTCGACCTGCCCCGCGATCTCAAGTGCCTGCAACTCGAGCACGGCCTCGACGTCGGTGGAGGCCGCGCGCGCTGCAGAGCTGAACGCGACCCATATCGTGCAGAGCGCAATCCAGGCCAGACCGGAGTGCGCCCGCTGGCTCATGGCGCTGCGGTATCCGGCACGCCGTTGGCCAGCACGGTCATCTCGAGCCCCGTGTTCTGCGCCAGGATCGGCGCGTCGACGATCACCAGAGTCGAACCCGGCACCAGCAGCGGATACACCTTCTGGCCGAACGCGTAGGGCATGCGCACGCGCCCCCCGACGACCGACGCCAGGTCGGTGCCCGCGGCACCGGCATATCCGGACATGCTGACCGCGACCCAGTTACGGGCCGGCGCCCCGGCGACGATCAAGCTCTGGCCATGGCCTTCACCCTGCGCGACGATGAATGCATGCGCGCCGAGCGGTCGCAGCGGTTCGGTCACCTTGAGTTTCGCACGGCCAATCTCGACGCCGTTGCGCATCACGATCACGCGCTGGTCCGCGGCACTCATGACGAGCGACACGGGCCCCGTTGGCGATTTCTCGGGCTCCCACCGGAAAATCTCGTCTTCCGTGAGCCGCGGCTCGACGTGCGCCTCACCCGTCGACGCCAGCACCGGCGCAACCGCCGGCGGATGAACGACATCCGCCGGCGCCGTCTTCTGGTTGACGACGACGACGGTCATGCCCATCGGCGAGACCTTGAACAGTTCCTCGGCGAACACGGACGGCAGGTGCACGCAACCGTGCGAGGACGGATACCCGGGCAGCCCGCCGGCATGCAACGCCACGCCGTCCCACGTCAGGCGCTGGGTATAGGGCATCGAAGCATTGTTGTACTTCGACGAATGATGGTCCCGGTCTTTCTGCAGGATGGTGAAGACGCCGGTCGGCGTATCGTGACCCGACTTGCCGCTGCTGACAGTCGTATAACCGATCTCGAGGCCGTTGCGGTAGACGAAGGCGAGCTGGTCGTCGAGGCTCACCACGACGACGATCGGACCCTCCGGCGCGATGCCGGGATGCCAGACGAACTCACCGGGCTTGAGGGTGTTTGGCGGCGTGAGCGGCGGCGACGATTGCTGCGCGCCCCAGAACGGCAGCCCAAGGGCGAGCGAGGGCAGCAAGGCCAGCAGGACCAGGTAGAAGCGGCGCATCAAGTACCCTCCCAGACGCAGAAGAGGCCCCACCTTGGGGGCCTCTTCGCGCAACCAAAGTGCGTGGTTTCGTTCGCCGGTTATTCGGGCTTGACGAACAACGCGTCGTCGACGCGCTTCACGCCGGACACGCCCTTGGCAACAGCGATTGCACGGTCACGCATCTTGGGGCCCGTGACGAAGCCGGCGAGCTGCACGATGCCGCCGCGCGCCTCGACGTTGATCTGGCCCGACTTGACGTCGTCGGCATCCATGAGCGCGGCCTTGACCTTGCTGACCAGCGCTGTGTCATCGAGCTTGGTGCCCATCGACGTGGCCGGGTGGATCGCGATCTCGTTGCGCACGGACGCGACGTTCTTCGCTTTCTTGGCAGCCGCGCCCGCCGCGTCCTTCTCGGCTTGGGTCTTGACGAAGCCGCTCAGCAACACGACGCCCTTGTAGACCTCGACGTTGACGTCGGTCGAGGGCACGCCCTTCGCGCCCACCAGATTGGCCTTGACTTCAGTGACGATGGTTCCGTCGTCGACCCTTTCGCCGGACGACTTCTGTGCCATGGCAGGTGCGGTAAACACGAGCGCAATAGCGGCCAGGGAAGCGAACATCTTGTTCTTCATGAATCCTCTCGGAACAGTGGGGAGATGGGAACCACTAATTTAACAGGGCCACCCTCGCGCCTCAATCCGGACCGCCCGCAGGCCGCTGGAACGGCAGGAAGCCTCAGCGCGGATGCAACGGCGGTTGCGAGTCTTGCCACTTGCGCGCGGCGCCCTGTACCTGTCCGGCTGTCGGTTGGCGAGTGACGTTGCGAACGGCGCATTCAGCAGTACGTTGCCGATGGCTATGTAGAGGGCATACGCCCCGAACAACGCGCCTGCGCCGAATTTCAGGGCCTTGCGGCTACCAATCGCCATGGTGATCGGTAGCCCGCCGGAACCCGCGTCAGGTGCCGCCGCAGCCGCCAGTCCCGCAGAGGGTCTGGTTGCGACGGAACTGATCCCTGTCGGCTTCAGCCTGCTGCATCATCCTTTCCATCTCTGGTTCAGTCATGCAGGTTTCTACCTCGAACCGCGAACCGGTTTTGGCGACCTTCTTGCAGTAAACAGTCTCGCCCTTGATCGTCTTGGTCTTGTAGCCGGGATACGCCGATTTCGCGGCTGCAGGAGCAGTCGGAGCTGCGGCGGGAGCGACGGCAACCGGGGCCGGGGCGGCTACGGGCGCGGGGGCCGAGGCAGCGGTCGGCGCCGAAGGCTGCGAAGCGCAGCCGGCCAGCAACGCGACGGCCAGGGCAATTGTGAGCATGCGCATGGAATGAACTCCTGCAAATGAAACATTTTTCATGTGTCCTCCGCGTTCCCCGTCGGGTGCCTGCGGCACTCCGGCGATGGTGGGCCGTGATGGGATCGAACCATCGACCAACTGGTTAAAAGCCAGCTGCTCTACCGCTGAGCTAACGGCCCCGCTGCGGCTAGCCGTCGATAGTAACCGATCACCGGTAAACGGTGGGATCGGGCACCCCGGCGGCCTCGAAGCCGGCTCGCCGCAGGCGGCAGGAGTCACAGCGGCCACAGGCCCTGCCCTGCTCGTCGGCCTGGTAACAGGACACGGTTGCGCCAAAATCCACGCCCAGGGCGGTGCCCCGCCGGACGATCTCGGCCTTGGTCAGGTCGATCAAGGGCGTACGGATGCGGAGCCTGTCCTCGTCTTCCACCCCCGCGCGCGTCGCGAGGTTGGCCATGCGTTCGAAAGCCTCGATGAACTCGGACCGGCAATCCGGGTAGCCCGAATAATCGACTGCGTTCACTCCAATGAAGATGTCGTGCGCCCGCAGGACTTCAGCCCACGCGAGGGCGAAGGCGAGGAAGATCGTATTGCGCGCGGGTACATAAGTCACGGGAATCTCAGCACCCGTCGAGCCGTCTTCGGGCACTGCGATCGAGGCGTCCGTCAGGGCGGAACCGCCGAAGGCCGCGAGGTCGATCTCCATGATGCGGTGCTCGGCCGCCCCGAGCTGGGCGGCGACGCGAGCGGCGGCGTGCAATTCGGCGTGGTGCCGCTGGCCGTAGCGGAAGCTGAGCGCGTGGCAGCGGAATCCCTCGGCCCGCGCGATCGCGAGGCACGTTGCAGAGTCCAGGCCACCCGACACCAGCACGATGGCGGACTGCGGCGTGTCGCCGCCAGCCGCTGCGGAGGTCCTCAGTTGGTTCATCTGCCCGGCTCGCTGCCCCAGAGGTACTTGTGCAACTGCACCTGCAGCCGCACGTGGAGACGGTCTGCGAGAATCCATTCCGCGAGGTCGCGCGGCTCGACCTGCCCCCAGACCGGCGAGAACAGCACCTGCGCCTGCACGGGCGCGGCACGTCCACGGAGCAGGTCGCGCGCCCATTCGTAGTCGGCCCGCGAGCAGAGCACGAACTTGAGCTGGTCGTGCTGCGTCAGCAGGTCGAGGTTTTCGAGCCTGTTGCGCTTGAGTTCGCCCGAGTCCGGCGACTTGAGGTCGACTACGCGGCTGACGCGCGCATCCACCGCTGCCACGTCGAGCGCCCCGCTGGTCTCGAGCGACACCGCAAAACCCGCATCGCAGAGGCCCGTCAGCAGGTCGAGGCATGCTTTCTGCGCGAGCGGCTCGCCGCCCGTGACACAGACGTGGCGCACGCCGCTCTCACGGGCGATTGCCAGCAACTCTTCGCGCGAGCGCCATTCGCCGCCATGGAAAGAGTACTGCGTGTCGCAATACACGCAGCGCAGGGGGCAGCCCGTCAGGCGGATGAACAGCGTCGGCCAGCCGACGGCATCGGCTTCGCCCTGGATCGAGACGAAGGTCTCGGTGACCTTGAGGCGGCTCACCGCCCCTCGGCGTTCAGCTTGTCGATCTGCAACTGCGCCTGCTTCGCGGCATCCGTGTCGGGATAGGTCGAAATGACTTTCTGCAGCGTCGCGCGCGAATTCCGGAAGGCCTTGAGTTCGTACTGGCAGAGCGCGACCTTGTACATGGCATCCGGCAGACGGCGCGATTCGGTGTACGCGCTCACGGCCTGGAAAGACTTCAGTGCCGCCTCATACTGCTGCTGCACGTACAGCGCTTCGCCGAGCCAGTACGTGGCGCTGTCAGCGCGCGGGCCGCGCGGATACTTCGCGAGGTACGTCTGGAAGCCTTTCGTCGCTTCTTCGTAGCGACCGGCCTTCATCGCCGCAAAGGCCTCGCCGTAGACCGCGGACTCGTCGGCAAACACGACATCGGGCGCCTGCGTCGCGCCGCCGCCGGCCACCGGCGCGCCTCCCGCGCCGTTCTCCATCACCAGCAGGCGGCGATCGAGGTCGCCATAGAGATCGCGCTGCTGCTGCTGGAGGGTGCCGAGCTCGTTGCGCGCTTCATCGATCTGGCCGCGCAGAGTGCGCAGTTCCTGCTGCGATTTTTCGATCTGCTGCTGCAGGTCGAGCAGCGACTGGTTGACGCGGCCCTCGAGCGTGCCGAGACGCTGGTCCGCGGCATCCGCGCGCGACTCGAGCTCCTTGTTGCTGGCGGTTGCATGGGCCAGCGAACCAGCCAGGAGCGCCGGCAACACGACGGCGACACGGGTAAAACTCTTCATCGACTACTGCACCTGGACGAGTTCGACGCGCCGGTTCTGCGCGTAAGCGGATTCGTCGGAACCTTCGGCGGCTGGACGTTCCTCACCGTAGCTGACTGTCGCAATCTGTGCGTCCCCGACACCCTGCAGCATCAGCGCCTTGCGCACCGTCTGCGCGCGACGCTCGCCGAGGCCGATGTTGTATTCGCGCGAGCCGCGCTCGTCGGTGTGCCCCTCGAGTCGTACGCGCGCGTTCGGGTACTTGGTCAGGTAGGCGGCATGCGCCGCGACGACACTGACGTACTCGCCGCGGATCTCGCTGCTGTCGTAGCCGAAGTACACGATGCTGCGGGACTGCAGGGCTGCCAGCGCCTGCTGCTGCGCGGCGCTCATCGCGCCCGCCGTCGCTCCCGTCGCCGCACCGGTCTCGTTGCCAAGGCCGCTCGTCTGCGCCCCGCTGTCGACCGGGGCCTCGGTCGTCGCTTCCGGCTGCACCTGCTTTGGCTTGGTACAGGCGGCAAGGCCTACCGCGAGCACGGCGAGGGCAACGGCGTGGGTCCATTTCATGTTGGTCGAACTCCTGAAGTAGCTGGGCCGCGCGACGGCGCCCGGCGGAATTTCGTGGATGATACCTTGCGTCCGGCTGCGCTTCACCGCTGTGACGGTGGGTACGGCGACCAGACTGGCTCGCGGACGTCGCCGGTGTCCGAACTCAGCCGTTGCTGGAAACGGCCGTCCGCCGAGACCATTGCTAGCGTGCCCCTCGAGCCGGCACGGGTTGCATAGATGATGGCCGCTCCGTTCGGCGCGAAACTCGGGGCTTCGTCCTGCTGGCCGTCGGTCAGCACGTGCACGTTGCGGGTCTTGAGGTCGTAGCTGGCAATGCGGTAACCGCCGCGGTCGAGCGTGACGAGCGCGAGCGACTGGCCATCCGGCGCCATGCGCGGCCGCGCGTTATAGCCGTTGGCGAAGGTGAGCCGCTGGGCTTCCTGCCCGCCGCCGGCCGCGACGCGGTACACCTGCGCGCTGCCCGCGCGATCCGACGTGAAATAGATCGTCGAGCCATCACGGGACCATTCGGGCTCGGTGTCGATGGCGCCGTCCGTCGTCAGGCGCGTCAGGCCCTGCGTCGCGAGTTCCAGCACGTAGAGATCCAGGTTGCCGTCGCGGGAGAGCGTGAGGGCGAGCTTGCGCCCGTCCGGCGACCATGCAGGCGCGCCATTGATGCCCGACCGCGCGGACACGCGGCGGCGCTCGCCAGTCGCCAGTCGCTGCACGAAGATCGCCGAGGCCTTGCCCTCGAACGAGACGTAGGCGAGGCTCTGGCCATCCGGCGACCAGGCCGGCGACATGAGCGGCTCGGACGACTCCGTGACGATGCGCGGACCGTAGCCGTCGGCGTCCGCGACCATGAGGCGGTACCGCTGTGACGGCGGCCGGCCCTCGACCGACACGTAGGCGATACGGGTCGCGAACGCGCCCGGGATCCCGGTCAGCCGCTCGAAAATCAGGTCGGAGATGCGGTGCGCCGTGGCGCGCAAGCCGCGTTCGTTCGTGACCAGCCGCCGGGTGAGCAGTTGCTGGCCGGTCTGCACGTTGAAGAGTTCGAACTCGACCCCGAGACCGTTCGCGTCGGGCTCGACCCGCCCGATGACGAGGAAGTCGGACTTGAGCAGCCGCCAGTCCTCGAACCGGACTTGCGCGCCGCGGGTAGGCCGCGCTACGAGGTCACGGCGCTCGAGGGGCTTGAAGCGGCCGCTCAGTTGCAGGTCGCTGGCAATGACCGCAGCCACGTCGTGCGGGCCGCCTTCCGCCTGTCCGCCGAACGGCACGACGGCGATGGGCACCGCATCACGCACGCCCTCGGTGATGTCGAGGCGCAACTGGGCATGGGCGCTGGTCGCGAGCGAGCCCGCGAGAACGAAAAGCCAGGCGAATGCCCGGGCGAGACTCATCCGTGTGGGACGCGCCTGGGCGCGCTGAAACGTCATCTCCACGTCACTCCGTAGGCTTGAAAACAATCACCAGCCGGCGTTCGAAGGCGCGCGCATCGCGCGGCGCGGGCAGTGGTGAGGAACGATACACCGCATTGGCGACGGATTCGCGCACGGCCTGGTCGCCATTGCAGGCGCCAATCTTCACGTCGAGCACCGTGCCCCCGGTCGCCTGCGTGACGTAAAGCGTGCATTCGAGGCCGGCACGTGCCGAGGGCGGACGGTTCCAGTTGCGCTCTATGGTCTGGATCAGCAGCGTTCGATACTCGTCGACCACACCTGAGCGGGCGAGAGCCTCGCCCGCCTCCTCGTTCTCCAGGGCCTGGCGCAGTTCAGCCTGCTGCGCCGCCTTCACCCTGGCATCGCGCGCTGCCTGTTCCTGGGCGGCCTGCTGCTGCTTCGCCGCGGCCGCCTCTGCCTTGCGCGTCTCCTCCAACTTGCGCTGCTCGTCGGCCTGCGCCCGCTTCTGCTGGGCGAGCGCAGCCGCGTCCCTGGCTTTTTTTTCCGTCGCCTGCGCCTGCTCTTCACGGCGCCGCTCGGCGGTCGCGTCCGCCCTGGCCCGGGCGTCAGCCTTTGCTTTTGCTGCCGACAGCGCCTCCTGTTCGAGCGCGACCGGGTCCGACTTGGGTGCGATCTCGGGCTCGGGCTTCCGTTCCGGCACCGGCTCGGGCCTGGGTGCCGGCGGAGGCGCCTGGTTCAACGGCACGACGGGCGCGGCTTCGCGAATGGGCTTGCCCGCCTTCACCGACGCAGGCAGGTCTTCATAACGGACGACGTTACCCTTGATTGCGAGTTGCGGTGGCGGTGGATCCGTGCGCCACTGAACAGCAGCGAGCGCCAGCGCGACGACCACCAGCCCATGGACGATGGCCGACCCGATCCAGGGGCGCAGGTTGCCGCTCGCGGCGCGAACCATCGGTCAGCGCGACCCGGATCCGCGTTCGGCGGACAACGGCTCTGTGACGAAGCCGACCTTCTTCGCGCCCGCCCGCTGCAGCAACACCATGCCCTCCACGACGCGCCCATACGGCACGGCCTTATCAGCCTTGACCAATACGGGGCGCTCGGGTTCCCTGCGCAGCGCGGCGCTAGCCACTTCGAGCAGCCGATCGGGGCCCAGTGCCAGCTTTGGATCGCCGAGGTTCAGGTACATCGCCCCCGCACTGTCCACGCTCAGCAGCAGCGGTTCGAGGTCGTCGGGTTCGATCGGCTCGGCCGCGGCCTTGGGCAGGTCAACCTTGATGCCCTGGCTCAGCATCGGCGCCGTGACCATGAAGATGATGAGCAGCACCAGCATGACGTCGATGTATGGCACGACGTTGATCTCGCCCATCAGCTTGCGGCCCCGCCTGCGCGACATGGTTGCGCTCCCCGCTCAGCCCTGCGCGCCGCCGGCATGGCGCTGCAGGATCGAGGACAGTTCTTCCATGAACGTGTCGTAGCGCAATTCGAGCCGGCTGACCTGGTCGGCATAGCGGTTGTACGCGATCACGGCCGGGATTGCCGCGAAGAGGCCCATGGCAGTCGCAATCAGGGCCTCGGCAATCGCGGGCGCGACCGTGGCGAGCGTCGCTTGTTGCACGTTGCCGAGCGCCTGGAACGCCGTGAGGATGCCCCACACCGTGCCGAAGAGCCCGACGTATGGGCTGGTTGAGCCGATCGTCGCGAGCGTCGACAGGTTCAGTTCGAGACGGTCGGTCTCCTTGAGCTGCGCGATCTTCATCGAGCGGCGGCTGGCATCGAGCAGTTGCGCCCCCGCCAACCCGTGCTGCGACTTGAGGCGCGAGAACTCGCGGAAGCCCGAGACGAAAATGTCGGCCATGCCGGTGTGGGTGCCGCCCTCGAGCGACTTGTAGAGTGCCGCGAGGTCGCCGCCCGACCAGAACTGGCCTTCGAAGCGATCCGCCGCCTGCCGCGCATCGTTCAGCAGCTTGCGCTTGCCGAAGATGATCGCCCAGGACGCCACCGACGCGCCGATCAGCAGCAGCATGACCAGCTGCACGATGAAACTCGCCTGCAGCAGGAGGTCCAGGATGGAATGCTCGCCGATCATGCGCGTGTCACCTCGTCAGCCCTCGAACAGTCCCAGGTTGCCGGGTCGAGCCTCGGTGGCCGGCGGCGTGAGCCCGAAATGCAGGTAGGCGTTGCGCGCGGCGACGCGACCACGCGCCGTGCGCATGATGTAGCCCTGCTGGATCAGGAACGGCTCGATCACGTCCTCGATCGTGCCGCGCTCCTCGCCGAGCGCGGCGGCGAGGCTGTCGACGCCGACCGGGCCGCCGTCGAACTTCTCGATGATCGTCAGCATCAGCCGGCGGTCCATGGGGTCGAACCCCTGCGGGTCGACGTCGAGAAGATCGAGCGCTGCGCGCGCAACCTCCTGCGTGACGTGCCCGCCCGCTTTCACTTCGGCATAGTCGCGCACGCGGCGCAGCAGGCGATTGGCAATGCGCGGCGTGCCGCGCGAACGCGTCGCAATCTGCGCGGCGCCTGCTGTGTCCGTCGGGACGCCGAGGATGCCGGCCGACCGCTGCACGATGCGCTGCAGCTCGTCGTGGCCATAGAACTCGAGGCGCTGCACGATGCCGAAGCGGTCGCGCAACGGGGACGTGAGCAGGCCCGCCCGGGTCGTGGCGCCCACCAGGGTGAACGGCGGCAGGTCAATCTTGATCGAGCGCGCGCCCGGACCCTCGCCGATCATGATGTCGAGCTGGAAGTCCTCGAGCGCGGGGTAGAGGATTTCCTCGACTACCGGGCTCAGCCGGTGAATCTCGTCCACGAACAGGATCTCGTTCGGCTGCAGGTTGGTGAGCAGCGCCGCGAGGTCTCCCGCGCGCTCGAGCACCGGTCCCGACGTCTGCTTGAATCCAACGCCCAGTTCGTTGGCGATGACGTGCGCGAGGGTGGTCTTGCCGAGGCCGGGGGGACCGAAGATCAGCGTATGGTCGAGCGCCTCGCCGCGGTTGCGTGCGGCGGCGATGAAGATCTCCATCTGCGCCTTCATCGCCGGCTGGCCAACGTAGTCGGCGAGCGTCTTCGGCCGCACGGCGCGGTCGTAGACTTCCTCTTCGCGCTGGCCGCTGGCGGAGATGACTCGGTCGGGTTCGATCGTCACGTTGCTGTCCTGGCTGACTGCCGCATCAACCGCTGGCCGCGCGCAAGGCGTGGCGGATCAACTCTTCAGTCGTCGTCACGGTGGGATCGACCTTCTGCAGCAGTCGCGTGATTTCGGCCGGTTTGTACCCCAGCGCGACGAGCGCGCTGAATGCTTCGGCCTGCGGGCTCGGACCGGCGCCCACCCCGGATCCCGGTGCACCGCGTATCTCGAAGGACTGCCCGGTCGCCAGCGCCTTCAGCCGGTCGCGCATTTCGATGATCAGGCGCTCCGCCGTCTTGCGCCCGATGCCGGGAATGCGCGTCAGCGAAGCAGCGTCCTGCGTTTCGACACAACGATGAAACTCGTCGACGCTGGCGCCCGACAGGATGCCGAGCGCGATGCGGGGGCCGACGCCCGAGATCCTGATGAGTTCGCGGAACAGGCTGCGTTCGCGCTCGGTGCCGAAGCCGAACAGGATGTGCGCGTCCTCGCGCACGACGAGGTGCGTGTGCAGCATGACGTCGGCGCCAACCGCGGGCAGGCCGTAAAACGTCGACATCGGCGCTTCGACCTCGTAGCCGACGCCGCCGACGTCCAGGAGCAGTACGGGCGGGTGTTTCGCCGCGAGCCGGCCGCGCAGGAAGCCGATCACGTGCGGGGTCCGAGCATGGCGATCGAAACGTCGACTGCCGCCCGCGTGCCGCGGGAATACGCGTGGCACAGTGCGAGCCCGATTGCGTCCGCGGCGTCGGGACCCATTTCACCCTGCAGCTTGAGCAGCGACTTCACCATCAACTGGACCTGTTCCTTCTGTGCGCCGCCCTGCCCCACAATCGCCAGCTTTACTTCGCGCGGCGCGTATTCGTGCACCGACGAAATGCCCGGGAACACGCCACAGATGGCGGCTCCCCGCGCCTGCCCCAGCTTGAGGGCGCTGTCGGCATTGCGGTGCATGAAGACGCGTTCGATCGCGACTTCCTGCGGCCCGTACTGCCGGACGAGCTCCTGCACGCCATCGAAGATCTGGCGCAACCGCGGCGGGAAAGCCACGCCGCGCGTGCGGATGGCGCCGCTCGCCACGTAACGCGCGTCGCCGTCCTGCCAGTCGATGATGCCGAAGCCGGTCGCCTGCGAACCCGGATCGATGCCGAGGATGCGGATCGTCTCGCCGGCGGTCCCGGCCGCGCCCGATGCGAGCGTCCAGCGCCTTCCGCCGCGATTGATTCTCGGCAAATAACCACCCGGCACTGAGCCAGAAAATCCGTCGTCGTATGATAGCGTCTTTCCCGCGGGCGCAGCACGCCCGCGACCGCCTGCCGAGCACATTGAGCATTGAAACCCGCTGAGATCGATGTCCGTTCGCTAGCGCCCAGGGTGCGCTCCGCACTCGAGGCGGTGAGCGCGCTCGCGCCGAACGAACACACCCTGCGCAGCGTCGAGCTGATGGCCGCCCTCGCGCAGTTGCAGGCTGACGACGACGTGCTGCTGGCGGGGCTGCTGGTGCCCCTGCACCAGGGCGGGCTCGTCGATGAGGCCAATGCACTCGCAACCTTTGGCGAGCCGGCGGTCAGGCTGGCGCGCGAGCTCGAGCGTGTCGGCGACAGCGGCATCCCGGCGGAGTGGAATCCGGGCCAGCACCTGCGCCCGGAACAGGCCGAAGGCCTGCGCAAACTGCTGCTGGCGCTCGCCTCCGACGTGCGCCTGGTCCTGATCCGCCTGGCGCTGCAGCTCGTGCGCATGCGCGGGATGAAGGCGGCTCCCGACGCCGAATTGCGCCGGGCCGCACTCGAAACCCAGGAGATTTTTGCGCCCCTCGCCAGCCGGCTCGGCATCTGGCAGTTCAAGTGGGAACTCGAGGACCTGGCCTTCCGGTTCAGCGCGCCGGAGGAGTACAAGCGCATCGCCGGCTGGCTGAAGACCAAGCGGGGCGAGCGCGAGCAGTACATCGAGGACGTCAAGCGCCAGCTGGTCCACGAGCTCGAGAAACTCGGCATCCGCGGCGAAGTGACAGGCCGGCCGAAACACATCTACAGCATCTGGCGCAAGATGCAGCGCAAGACGCTGCGGTTCGAACAGGTCATGGACGTGCTCGCGGTCCGAGTCATGGTCGACACGATCGCCGAGTGCTACGCCGCGCTCGGCATCGTCCACGGGCTGTGGCCCTACATCCCCGGCGAGTTCGACGACTACATCGCCACGCCGAAAGGCAACAATTACCGTTCGCTGCACACGGCCGTGATCGGGCCTGGCACGCTCCCGCTGGAAATCCAGATCCGCACGCGCGAGATGCACGAGCACGCCGAACTCGGCGTTGCGGCGCACTGGCAGTACAAGGAGGGGCGCAAGGTCCAGGCCAGCTTCCAGCAGAAAATGGCCTGGCTGCGGCAACTGCTGGAACCGTCGCCGCGGGAAGGCGCCGAGCCGGACCTGCTGGCGGGACTGCAGGCCGAAGTATTCGAGGACCGCGTGTTCGCGCTGAGCCCCAAGGGCGAGGTCGTGGACCTGCCCAGGGGCGCGACACCGCTCGACTTTGCCTACCAGGTCCACACCAGCCTTGGCCACCGCTGCCGGGGCGCACGCGTCAACGGCCGGATGGTGACGCTCGATTACAAGCTGTCGAACGCAGACACCGTCGAGATCATCCCGGCCAAGCACCCGCACCCGAGCCGCGACTGGCTGCTGCCGCAACTCGGCTTCCTCGCGTCGCCGCGCAGCCGCGCGAAGGTGCGCTCCTGGTTCCGCAAGCAGGACGAGGTCCAGAACCGGGAGCAGGGCCGGCAGCTGCTGGATCGCGAACTCGACCGCCTGGGTGTGCGCGCTCCGCCGCTGCCGGAGATTCTTGCGGACCTCGGCTTGCCGAACGCGGACGCGCTGTACCAGGGACTCGGCGAAGGCGACATCACCGTCGCGCAGGTCGCGGGCGCAGTGCATCGCCGCTTGCACGAGCAGGAAACGCCACGGGGTCCGCGCCTTGCCAAGCCCACTGGCGATGGCAGTTCGCCGGGGATGGTCATCGACGGCGTCGGTGACCTGCTGAGCACGATCGCACGCTGCTGCCGGCCAGTGCCGCCCGAGGCGATCCTCGGTTACATCACCGTCGGGCGCGGCGTGAGCATCCACGGCGCGACCTGTCCCAACCTGCTGCGCCTGCGGGAAGTGAGTCCGGAACGCGTACTCACGGTGGATTGGGGCAGGCCGTCCGAGGAACGGACGTTTCCGGTGGCAATCACGATCAGCGCGTTCGACCGGCGCGGCCTGGTGCGCGACATCTCGGGCGTGCTCGCCGACGAGCACATCAGCATCGAGGCCATGCACAGCGTGACCAACGCCGGAGAAAACACCGCCACGATCGACGTGACGGTGAAGGTGCACGGGCTCGAGGAACTCAGCCGGTTGCTGGCCCGCTTCTCGTCGTTGCCGACCGTGATCCACGCCCGGCGCAGAAACTGACGGCGGACCGCCGCGGGCCGGACTGCACCGGGCGGGCTAGCGATTCGGAAAATCGATCGCGCGCTTGTCTGCGCCAAGCGCCGCTTCATGCAGCGCTTCGCTCAGCGTCGGGTGCGCGTGCATCGTGCGCTGCAGGTCTTCGGTGCTCGCCGAGTACTCCATCGCCAGCACCGCTTCGGCGATCAGTTCGCCCGCCATCGGACCGATGATGTGGACGCCGAGAATCTCGTCGTCGTCCTGCGCAGCGATGACCTTGCAGAACCCAGCCGGCGCTTCCATCGCCCGTGCGCGGCCGCTGGCCATGAACGGGAATGAACCCACCTTGTACTCGCGCCCGCTGGCCTTGACCTGCTCCTCGGTCTGGCCGACCCACGCGATCTCCGGCGCGGTGTAGATCACCGACGGCACTGCCTTGTAATTCACTTCCGCCTGCAGGCCCGCGATCAGGTCGCCGACCATCACGCCCTCCTCCTTGCCCTTGTGTGCCAGCATCGGCCCACGCACGACGTCGCCCACGGCCCACACATTGCCGGCGCCGGTGTGACACTCGTCGTCGACCGTGATGAATCCGCGCTCATCGAGCTGCACCCCGGTGCCCTCGCCAAGCAGGCCGTCCGTGAACGGACGACGGCCGATCGCGACGACCACCTTGTCCACCACGACGTTCTGCTCGCCCCTGGCGTCCGTGTACTTGAGCGTCACGCCGTCCTTCCTGACGTCCGCACCGCTCACCTTGGCGCCGAGCCGGACATCGAGACCCTGCTTCTTGAAGTGCTTGAGCGCCTCCTTGGCGACCGCCTGGTCAGCCATGAACAAGAACTGCTCCATGGCTTCGAGCACGACGACCTCGGCGCCCAGTCGGCGCCAGACGCTGCCGAGTTCGAGCCCGATCACGCCCGCGCCGATCACGCCGAGGCGCTTCGGCACGGCATCGAACTCGAGTGCTCCCCAGGAATCGACGACCTGCTTGCCGTCGAACGGCAGCGACTTGAGCGGCATCGGCTGTGAGCCCGAGGCGAGCACGACGTGCTTCGCGACGAGTTCCTTCCTGCTGCCGTCGGCCGCCGTGTATTCGACACGATTGCCCGCGAGCAGCTTGCCGTGGCCCTGCAGCGCGGTGACGCCGGCCGCCTTGAAGAGTCCGGTGATGCCCTGCGTCGACGCCTTGACGATGCCCGCCTTGCGCTTCTGCATCGTCTTGATGTCGAACGCGAGGCCAGTCGCCGAGATGCCGTGGGCGGCGAACTCGGAATGTGCGCGGTGGTACAGCTCGGAAGACTCGAGCAGCGCCTTGGAAGGAATGCAGCCGGCATTGAGGCAGGTGCCGCCGAAGGCATGGGTGCCGTCGTAGTTTTTCCACTCGTCGATGCAGGCGACCTTGAGCTTGTTCTGCGCCGCGCGGATTGCACAGGGATAGCCGGCCGGGCCGGCGCCGATGACCACAACGTCGAAGGAAGTATCAGACATGGGCACTCCGAATCAGATCTGCAGCATGAGTCGCGCCGGGTCTTCCAGCGATTCCTTGACCGACACCAGGAACTGCACGGCTTCCTTGCCGTCGATGATCCGGTGGTCGTAGGAGAGCGCGAGGTACATCATCGGGCGCACGACGACCTGCCCGTCGACGACCACCGGGCGGTCCTGGATCTTGTGCATGCCGAGGATCGCGCTCTGCGGCATGTTGAGGATCGGCGTCGACAGCAGCGAGCCGAACACGCCGCCGTTGGTGATGGTAAACGTGCCGCCAGTGAGTTCCTCGAGCGTGAGCTGGCCTTCGCGCGCGCGGTTGGCGTAACCGACCACCGACTTCTCGATCTCGCCGAACGACAGGCCGTCCGCATTGCGCAGCACCGGGACGACCAGGCCACGTTCCGTCGAGACAGCAACGCCGATGTCGTAGAACTCGTGGTAGACGACGTCGTTGCCGTCGACCGAGGCATTGACGACCGGGAAGCGCTTCAGCGCTTCGACGCACGCCTTGACGAAGAACGACATGAAGCCCAGGCGCGCGCCGTGCTCCTTCTCGAAGCGCTCCTTGTATCGCGCGCGCAGCTCGTTGACGGCCTTGAGATCCACCTCGTTGAACGTGGTCAGCATCGCCGCCGTCGACTGCGCCTGGATCAGCCGCTCGGCAATCCGGGCGCGCAGTCGAGTCATCGGCACGCGACGCTCGCCCCGCTCACCCGCAGTGAGAGCAACCGGTGCCGGCGCGGCGGCCATGGCTGGCGCGGCTGCAGGCGCGGCGCCTTTGTCGGCGAGATGCGTCAGCACGTCGCCCTTGGTGATGCGGCCGGCGCGGCCCGACCCCGCGATCGCGGCCGGCGCGAGCTTGTGTTCCTCGACCAGGCGGCGCACCGAAGGCGCCAGCTTGTCCACATCCTTCCTTACCTCGCCCGCCCCTGCGGGAGAGGTGGCGGAGCCCTCACCCGGCCTGCGGCCGACCTCTCCCGCAGATGCGGGAGAGGTGCCGGAGGCGGGAGAGGTGGCGGATGCGCGAGAGGTGGCGACAGCGGCACCTTCCTCGATCACCGCCAGGATCTGCCCGCCGGTCACCGTGGCGCCGTTCTGGACTTTCAGCTCCTTGAGCACACCGGTCGCCGGGGCGGGCACCTCGAGCACGACCTTGTCCGTCTCCAGGTCGACGAGGTTCTCGTCGCGACTGACGGCATCACCGGGCTGCTTGCGCCACGCGACGAGCGTGGCGTCGGCCACGGACTCGGGCAGTTGCGGCACTCGAACTTCGATCGTGCTCATGACTTCTTCCTGGTGCTGCCAGTCGCGCGCAGACGGGTCGTGGCGCGCGCGGACGGTTCCTGCGTAGAGGCGGTAATGGCGGCCATGACGAGGCCGTGCTGTTCGGTGGAGTGCATTTGTGGAATGCCCGTTGCGGGCGCCGCAGCCGGGCGACGGCCTGAGTACAGCAACTCCTGGTTGCCCTTGAGCGAATCCTGCAGACGGTGGCGGACCTGGTACCACGCACCCTGGTTCTGCGGTTCTTCCTGGCACCACACGACTTCGCGCGCGTTCGGGTAGTGCGCGAGCGCGGCGGCGTAGTCTTCGGCCGGAAATGGATAGAGCTGTTCGATACGGACGATCGCCACGTTGCGGGCTTCGTCGGCGCGGCGCGCCTCGAGCAGGTCGAAGTACACCTTGCCCGAGCAGAACACGACGCGCGTGACGTCTTTCGGCGCCAGGTCGTCGATTTCGTTCAGCACGTTACGGAACGAGCCCTTGGCCAGTTCTTCCAGCGACGAGACCGACAGCTTGTGCCGCAGCAGGCTTTTCGGCGTCATGACGATGAGCGGCTTGCGGAACGAGCGGACCATCTGCCGGCGCAGCATGTGGAACATCTGTGCGGGCGTGGACGGCACGCAGACCGACATGTTGTTCTCGGCGCACAACTGCAGGAAGCGCTCGAGCCGCGCCGACGAATGTTCGGGCCCCTGCCCTTCGTAGCCATGCGGCAGGAACATCACGAGGCCGCAATAACGCCCCCACTTCGCTTCGCCCGACGAGATGAACTGGTCGATGATCACCTGGGCGCCGTTCGCGAAGTCGCCGAACTGGCCTTCCCAGATGACGAGACAGTTGGGATCGGTGATCGAGTAGCCATACTCGAAGCCAAGCACCGCCTCCTCCGACAGCAGCGAGTCCGTCACACGGAAACGCGGCTGGCCGGGCTTCAGGTGCTTGAGCGGGATGTACGTCGCGCCGGTGTTCTGGTCGTGCCCGACCGCGTGACGATGAAAGAACGTGCCGCGGCCACTGTCCTGGCCCGTGAGCCGGATCTCGTAGCCTTCCTCCAGCAGGCTCGCGTAGGCGAGGGTCTCGGCGAATCCCCAGTCCACCATGACCTGGCCAGCCGCCATCCTGCGGCGGTCGTCCATGATCTTCTGCACCTGACGGTGCAAAGCAAAGCCTTCGGGGAACGTGGTGACCTTGGCCGCGAGGTCCTTGAGCAACGCCGGTTTCACGCCGGTGCGGATTTCTTCCGACCAGTCCACGTCGTGGTACTTGGTCCAGTCCACGGTGTGCTTGTTGCCGATCAGCCCGAGGACGTTCTTGGTCTGCGGCTTGCCTTCGTCAAGGCCGCGACGGTACTCCTCGACCATCCTGTCGGCATCCGCCTGGGCAAGCACACCCTCGGCCACGAGCTTGTCCGCGTACACCTGCCGCGTCGTCGGCTTCTTGCGGATCGTTGCGTACATGACCGGCTGCGTCGCCGCAGGCTCGTCGGCTTCGTTGTGGCCAAGCCGGCGATAACAGACCAGGTCGATCACGACGTCCTTGTGGAACTTCATGCGGTAGTCAACCGCGAAGCGCGCGGCGAACACGACCGCCTCCGGGTCGTCGCCGTTCACGTGCAGGATCGGCGCCTCGATCATCTTGGCGACGTCGCTGCAATAGAGCGTGGAGCGCGTGTCGCGCGGGTCGTGCGTCGTGAAGCCGACCTGGTTGTTGATGATCAGGTGGAGCGTGCCGCCCGTGTAGAACGCGCGCGCCTGCGACATCTGCAGCGTTTCCTGGATCACGCCCTGCCCGGAGAACGCCGAGTCGCCGTGGATCAGCACCGGCATCACCTGGTCGCCCCGCGCGTCACCGCGCCGCTCCTGGCGGGCGCGCACCGACCCTTCGACGACCGCATTCACGACCTCGAGGTGTGACGGGTTGAACGCGAGCGCGACGTGGACGTTGCCCGCAGGCGTGCGGACATCACACGAGAAGCCCTTGTGGTACTTGACGTCGCCCGAGCCCTTGAGCTTCTGCAGGTCGTACTTGCCCTCGAACTCCGAGAACAGCGCCTCGGGCGACTTGCCGAGCACGTTGACCAGCACGTTGAGGCGGCCGCGGTGTGCCATGCCGAAGACGATGTCCTCGACGCCGTTCGCGCCGCCACTCTGCAGGACCTCCTCGAGCAGCGGGATCAGGCTGTCGCCGCCTTCGAGCGAGAAACGCTTCTGCGCCGGGTAGCGCGTGGCAAGGTAACGCTCGAGACCCTCGGCCATGGTCAGGTGGCGCAGGATCTCCTTGCGGGTCTCCGCCGGCAAATGCTGCCGCACGCGGCCGACCTGGAAGTGCTCCTGCAGCCAGAGGCGCTCGGTTTCGTCGGACACGTGCGCGAACTCGGCGCCGATCGTGCCGCAGTAGATGTGCCGCAACTGGGCAATGATGTCGCGGAGTTTCAATCGCGGCTTGATGGCTTCGTTGCGACTGCCGGTCAGGAACTCCGTGTCGAGGTCGGCCTCGGTGAGGCCGAGGTAATCGAGACCGAGCACCTTCGGGACAGGCCGCACCGTCAGGCCCAGCGGGTCGATGTCCGCGATCAGGTGGCCGCGGTTGGCATAGATCTGGATCAGGCGCGAGACCGCGCCCTGCTTCGCCGCGACGGAATCACCCATGGGCGGCGAGCCGGCCGGGCTGCCGATCGCCGGACCGGCCGCAACGGCCCGGCGTGGCGCCCTGGCGCGACGCGCCAGCTCCTCGATCAACGGGCCATGGGGAACGTCCTGGACCGACGATCCGAGGCTCGCGAAATACTCGCACCACTTCGGGTCCACCGCGTCCGGGCGCGACAGGTACGCCTCGTACATCGCCTCAACGTAAGCGTCATTGCCGGCGGCCAGCGGAGTCGCCGGCAACATTGCTTTGCTTTCAGTCATCGCTTCCCAAGTTCGGACCCGGCAGGTGGCCGGATCCACGAATGTCGTCCAGGAAAGTGGGCGCGGTAGTTTAGCCAAATTGGGGGCCGCGGACAGTAAACCGGCCCCGGGCCCGCGGATTTTGCACTCCGGGGCCGGCGAGCGAGTTACAGTCCGCTCGTTTGCACCAGGCACCCTGGTCAGACCGTAGCAGCCAAACCTGTCTCGCGGAGCCGTAATGTCCCTCTGGCATAAGCTCGTGCCGTTGGCCGCAGCACTGCTGCTGCTTGCCGCGCTGTGGCTCCCCGCGGGCCCGATCCTGACGGTCGCCTGCACGGTGATGCTGCTGGCCGCAGTCGTATCCGCGGTTCACCACGCCGAGATCGTGGCCCACCGGGTCGGCGAACCTTACGGGACCCTCGTCCTCGCTCTTGCCGTCACCGCCATCGAGGTCGCGCTGATCGTGTCGCTGATGCTGGCAGTCGGCGGGAGCAAGGCCGCGCTGGCGCGCGACACGATCTACGCCACCGTCATGATCATCAGCAGCGGCGTCATCGGCGTCTGCGTGCTGCTCGGCGGCCTGCGCCACCGCGAGCAATCGTTTCGCATCGAAGGCGCCGGGCCGGCCCTGGCCGCACTGACCACGCTCGCGACGCTGGTACTGATCATGCCGGTCTTCACGGTCAGCGCGCCTGGCGCGAGCTATTCGACGACCCAACTCCTGTTCGTCGGTGTCAGTTCGCTGCTGGTGTGGTGCGCCTTCGTCTTCTTCCAGACGGTGCGGCACCGCGACTACTTCCTTCCTGCGAGCGACCAGGCCAACGAATCCGTGCACGCGTCGCCGCCCTCGAACCGCGAATCGTGGCTGAGCTTCGTGCTGCTGCTGATCTCGCTGATCGTCGTCGTCGGGCTGGCCAAGGCCCTCTCGCCAGCGATCGAGGCTGCGGTCGCCGCAGCGGGTGCGCCGCAAGCCGTCGTCGGCATCGTCATCGCCATGGTCGTGCTGCTGCCGGAGAGTGTTTCCGCCATCCGTGCGGCGCTCGCAAATCGACTCCAGACCAGCATGAACCTGGCGTTCGGTTCCGCTCTTGCCAGCATCGGACTAACGATTCCAGTCGTCGTGCTGGTGGCGGTCACGCTGGACCTGCCGCTGGTCCTTGGGCTCGCGTCGAAGGACATGATCCTGTTGATCCTGAGCCTGGTCGTCTGTTCGATCGGTCTCGGCAACGGTCGCACCAACATGATGCAGGGTGCCGTGCAGGTCGTGATCTTCGCGGCGTTCCTGTTCCTGTCGCTGGTGCCGTAGGCTGACGCCGTCAGGGATCTTCGATCGCGTAGCCCTGCTGCCGCAACCGGGCGACGTAGCCGTCCGGCTTCAGGATTTCGTCGATCGACAGCACCGCCACCGTGGACGCATTGCGCGCCAGTGATTGTTCGGCGGCCGTCAGCCATGCGGCCTGCACGCGCTCGAGCAGGTCGCCATAGCCGCGCTCCTGCATGAACGTGGACTGCAGGACCACGCCGATGCAGGCGCTCGCGCGTTCCACAGGGGCAAGCGCGCGCAGCCGGGCCACGTCGCCCACCGCCCAGGCATTCGCGCGGTCGCGCATCAGGTCCAGGTCCGATTCCAGGCGCTGGATCGTGCGCGCGAAACATTCGACGTCAGCCAGCGGCGTCGTCTTGAATTCCTTGATGGCGGAACGCGCCTTCTCGACCTTCAACTCGATGCCGGGCTCCGTGATCCGCAGTTTCGCCTTGCGGGCCAGTTTCTCCACGCGGGGCCAGACGCCTTCGTAGGGCACGAGGTCCCTCTTCTTCAGCGCGGCTCGATAGAGTTCCTGCGCGGCAAAGATGGGACGCCACTCCTCGACGTCGTCGTCGTTGCCGAGGTAGCGCGCTTTGAGCGGGAGCCAGCGCGCATAGAGATCGGGCGGCACCACGTCCTGCAACCGCGCATCCGCCGGGTTGCGCCGCACACCGATCAGCGATGGCAGCAGGGTGATTCCACCAAGGGGCCCCGCAGACGCATTGACCGACACTGGCGCGAGCAGTTCCTGCGAGGCGGCCAGCACCGACTCGAGTTCTGTCGAGCGCCAGGTCATGTTCTTCGGCAAGGGACTGTAGTTGCCGAGAATCCAGAGCACGTGGCCGTCGGCATCCCCCGGGCGGGTCACCTTCCACAGGCCCGGGCCAGGTTGCTGGCCGGTCACCAGCACCTCCTCGATCGGCTCCTGTGCCGCGGCCGGCTCCGCGAGCAACAGGCTCGCAGCAGACAGGATCGCGAAGAACCGATGCAGGCAGGTGGTCATTGGCCGCTAGCCTGCCCGGTAAGTCGCGACGGTTGCAATCGCCCGTAAGCGACTCGTGCGCCGACACGCTAGACTCAGCGCCGGATGGCAGGAGGAATTGAACTGATGTCGCAGGACGGAGGCATGCAGGACGCAGCAACGCGTCCCACGGCATTCCTCAGTTATTCACACGCGGACAAGGACCGGGCCCGCCAGCTTGCCGTCGCGCTGGAGCAGGCAGGCGTAAACGTCTGGTGGGATACGCTGATCGAGGGCGGCGCCGTGTTCGCCAAGTCGGTCGAAGCGGCCCTGGCCAGCTGCGACGCCGTCATCGTGGCCTGGTCGAAAGCCTCGGTCACGTCCGACTGGGTGCTCGACGAAGCGACGCAGGGCCGCGACCTCCGCAAGCTCGTGCCCGTCTCGCTGGACGGCACGCTGCCTCCGATCGGCTTCCGCCAGTACCTGTCCGTCGACCTCTTTGGCTGGCGCGGCGAGACTGACGCCCCGCAGATCGAACTGATCGTGCGCGGTGTCGCTGCTGTCGCGGGCCGGCCCGCTCCAGTCGCTGCGGCCTCGCCCTCGCATGTCGCCACTGCAGGCAAGCGGTCCTCGTCCTCGATCTCGCGACGCACGGTACTGCTGGCCACGACGGGCACTGCGTTGGCCGGCGCCGCAGGGTTCTTCGCCTGGCGCAGCGGCCTCTGGTCCGGCCGCGGTGCAACCACCGGCAACAGCGTGGCCGTGCTGCCGTTCAAGAACCTGAGCGGCGACGCGAACCAGGATTACTTCTCCGACGGCTTGTCGGAGGAACTGCGTTCCACGCTCGCGCGCAACCTGAAGCTGCTGGTCATGGCGCAGGCCTCGTCGTCCAAGTTCCGCGATCGCACGGACGATGCAGTCACCATTGCTTCGAAGCTCGGCGTGGCGTACCTGCTCGACGGCTCGGTCCGGCGCTCCGGCGAGATCGCGCGGATCACGGCGGACCTGATCGACGGCCAGACCGGCTTCAGTCGCTGGTCGCAGACGTTCGACCGGGCGCTGCACGACATCTTCGCCGTGCAGAGCGAGATCGCCCGCACAGTCGCCAGGGCGCTCGCGGCAGAAGTCGCTCCGGGCGACGCGCTGCCAGTCGGCAGTGCAGGCAGGCTGGCGGCCGAGGGCGGCACCCGCAACGCGGCGGCCTTTGACGCCTTCCTGCGTGGCCAGGCCCTCTACAACCTGAGTGCCGACGAGGCGTCGGAGCGCGCAGCACTGGCGCAGTTCGACGCCGCGATCGCCGCGGACCCCAACTTTGCCCCGGCACACGCGGCTCGGGCCCGCGCCCTCATCAGCATTGCCAATCAGTACGGCAAGGCCGGGCAACTGGCGGAACTCTACGCGGCGGCGATCGAATCGGCCCAGCGCGCGATCGACATCGCGCCCGGGCTCGCGGAGGCCTATTCGACCCTGGGCTACACTTTGTTCCAGGGCCGGCTCGATGCGCGCGCGGCACTCGAACCGTTCGAGCGCTCGCGTGAACTCGGCGCAGGCGAAGCTACGGTAATGGCACGCTACGCGCAGTACTGCGCGCGCACTGGGCGCAAGCAGCAGGCAGCGGAAGCGATGCAGCGGGCGCTGCGGCTGGACAAGTTGAATCCGCTCATCCATCGCGCGGCGGGTTCGATCGAATTTGCAGCCCGCAACTATGCAGCGTCGATTCCCCCGGCGCGCCAGGCATTGACGATGAATCCCAAGATGTCGCGCGCCCATGCCGCGATCGGTGACGCACTGTTGATGCTTGGACGCCTCGACGAGGCACGACGGGAGTACGAGGCCGAGCCCGCAGCCCTGTTCGGCAATACCGGTCTTGCGATCGTGCATCACAAGCTTGGGCACGCCGCTGGCGCGCGTGATGCGTTCGCGCGGCTCATGAAAGACGGTGACGCGGTGCTGTACCAGCAGGCGCAGGTACTGGCGCAGTGGGGACAACTCGACACGTCGATCGCGCGCCTGCAACGCGCGCTCAGTGTCGGCGACTCGGGCCTCATCTACGCCCGCAACGACCCGTTCCTCGATCCGCTGCGCGACGACCCGCGCTTCGCGCAGTTGCTCAGGAGCGTCGGCTTCGACTAGTCTCGGCGCAGCCTTGCGACTGGGACGCCGGGCCTCATCCAACACAATGGGGGAAGGGACATGAAAGACTCGATCAAACTGACTGCCGTCGTTGCCGCGGCTTTGCTGCTGGCCGCGTGCGCCAAGAAAGAAGCAGCCGCGCCGGCACCCGCTGCGACGCCAGAGCCCGCGGCCACCGCACCGGTCGAAACTGCACCGGTCGAGATGGCCCCGGCAGCCGAGGGCGCCACGACGGACATGGCCGCACCTGCAGGCGAACCCGTTCCGGAAGGCTTGAGCGATGACGCCGAGCGAGCCGGTGGAGACAAGGTCGCACCGAACTAGAATTGACCGATCTGCCCTTGCACCGGCCGACAGCAGCGGCCGGCCGGTGCCGGGGCCTGTTCCGTTGCCGTCGGATCAGAATAAGCCGGAGTCCGGGGGAGGCAATGCCCCGCACGAAGGCGTCGGCCCCGTTCGCTCCAGCGAGCGCGCCGCTTACGCTTTGCGCCGTCGGCTCAGACCGAGTGCCACCAGGCCGAGGCTGAGCAGCGCCAGCGTGCCCGGCTCAGGGACGGTCGGTGTCGGTGGTGACGCGCGTTGCAGCACGTATCTTGCCGCGTCCGGTCCGGTCTCGCCGAGGATGTTCGTTACCCCGGCGCCTCCCGCGTAAGCCGTGCCCAGGTTCACCTCTCCAAGATGGTTGGAGAAAGCGCCGTACTGATCGACGAACAGCAATCCGTCCAGGTCAAGCCGCACGTCGCGCCAATGCGAGGTGTCGTCCCCGTTCAGGTATGCAAAGCGCGCGAAGTAGTTGGCACCGTCAACGCCGAACTCCACGCGCGACACCGTCAGACCCGGCGAGTCGTTGTCGTTGCGGAGACCAAACGTGAGTGTGGCGCTGCTGCTGCCGCTGATCAGCGCAGTCACATCGAAACTCTGGCCGGTCCAGATGGAAGGATTCGAGTTATTGCTGGCGGTGCCAAGAGTGGTCCAAATCGTGACTGCCTGCGCGTGTTGCGCGCCAACTGACAGGCATCCAATCAGAACCAGATGGCGAGCAAATCCGAAAAATCGGCGGCCCAAGGTGCTCATGATCGTCACCCCAACAGTTTCTGGTGACCTCAGTACGAATAGCGATGTCCGGCATTATGTCAATGCAACTATCGTGCCCTCATGTCTAAGGCTCTGATTTCCCTCGCCCCGTCTGAACAAGAGAATTGAGCCGTGGTGACAGTTGTAAAGAGCGCCGACGTTTTCCCGGAGTTCCGCGATCGCCTTATTGTCCTCGGCGGCGGCCGCTCGCCGGTGATCCGACTGTGGTCATGGCTGCTTGCATTCGATGAGCAACCGCGTGTGCGGCGCCGCGATGACGCCAGCCGTGTACGGAACTTCAGACGTCCCGGCCTTGCGGTCGAGGAGGTAGTAGCCACGCGGGCACAGCTCACCCGCCTTCGTGAAGCAACCGTCCGGTTCACCGTCGCAGTCGATGGTGTACGTCGGCCGGCCATCCGTCCCAGCCGTCGCCGTGACGTCCACGCAGCCAGTGACCAGCATCGCGAAACCGACCACCAGCAACGTCCTGACCAAGCGACTTCCTCCCTCGATGCCCGGCCAGCAGAGCCCGGGCGGCCTGCCGATTCAACAACATGTCCGGCGCGACGTCGAGCCTCGCCTCCATGCCGGGCTCACGCACATGGCCTCAATCAACGGCGGCAAGAGCGGGCTTCGATGGCGAAGCTCGCGGAGAACCCTGCGGATGAGATGGTGCCCCGGGCAGGAGTTGAACCTGCGACCTACCGCTTAGGAGGCGGTCGCTCTATCCACTGAGCTACCGGGGCGAGCGGCGTGGCGGGGAGCCTGAAAAAATTGGTGGAGCGGAAGGGGATCGAACCCTCGACCTTCGCATTGCGAACGCGACGCTCTCCCAGCTGAGCTACCGCCCCACACGAGGGCGCGCATTGTAGCACCGGGTTGCCGCACCGCAACCAAAGATGGGCGGGGTCGGTATGATCGGCGCATGACCCTGAAAATCCGCGATGCGATGCCTGCCGACCGGGAGTTCCTCGCCCGTGGCAACGAAGCCATGGCGCTCGAGACCGAACACAAACGCCTCGATCCGCAGGTCGTCCGGCATGGCGTGGCCGCTGCGCTCGGTGATCGTGCCCACGGCCGCTATTTCGTCGCCGAAGACGACGCGGGCCATCCCGTCGGCCAGCTCATGGTCACGTACGAGTGGAGCGACTGGCGCAACGGTCAGTTCTGGTGGATCCAGAGCGTTTACGTGCTGCCCGCCGCCCGCAAGCAAGGCGTTTTTCGAGCGCTGTACAACCATGTGGACGCGCTCACCCGCAGCACGCCGGGCGTCATCGGCTTGCGGCTCTACGTCGAATCGGACAACGTGGCCGCGCAGCGAACGTACGAGCGGTGCGGCATGGACGACGCGGGCTACCGCGTCTTCGAAGTGGACAACTCAGGCGCGATCCGTCGCGCGGAAGGAGAGTGAACGTGCTGAAGAACGGAACCCAGGCGCCGGAGTTCGACCTCGAGGACCAGGAAGGCAAGCGACACACGCTCAAGTCCCTGCTGGCCAAGGGGCCGCTGATCCTCTACTTCTATCCGGCGGATTTCACGCCCGGCTGCACCAAGGAAGCCTGCACGTTCCGCGACCTGCAGAACGACCTGGTCCGGGCGAAGTTGCGCGTGGTGGGCGTCAGCCCGCAGGACGCCGAGTCGCACCAGAAATTCGCCGCCAAACACAACCTGAATTTCCCGCTGCTGGCCGACCCCGACAAGAAGGCGGTCAAGGCCTACGACGTGGACGGGCCGCTCGGATTCGGCGTCCGTCGCGGCACCTACCTGATTGGCAAGGACGGCAAGATCCAGGACTCGGTGCTGGCCGACCTGCGGATCGGGGCCCACGAGGAGTTCGTGCAGAAGGCCCTGGCGGCGGGGGCTGTCTGAAGAAGGGGTGGGGGTCAGTCGAAGGCTGCCAATTTCCTGAATTTATCTCCTTATAATTCAGTTAATTAAGAAGACTATTTCGACTTGTCGGAAGGTTTCGGTGGCGGTGTTGGCTGGCCATACCGCAGCCGCAGCACGCGGGTTTCGCCCGGACTCGGGATGACCACGACGTAGATTGCGTCGAATTCGTCGTCGCGCATGGCGACATCCGTCCCGCTCAACTGGCTGATCACGCCTGGCAGCGTCGTCGCATACCCCACGACCGCAACGGTCTTGCCCCGGTGCTCCCGCTTGATGCGTGCGGCAAGGCCGGGCCAGTCGCTGCTCGCGACCACGTTGATCGGCAGCTTGAATTCATTGGCCACTGGCGCCGCCGTCTGCTGGGCACGGCGCGTGTCGGCCGCGTAAAGATAGTCGACCTTGCGGTCGGCCAGGACGTCGCCCAGCAACGTGCCGAGCGACGCCACGCGCTTCTCGCCGGCCGCATTCAGGTCAGGATCGCCGGAGGCGCTTTCTCCCGCCTCGGCGTGCCGCACCAGCACGACGACGGTGGTACGCGCCCAATTGCCGAGCCAGTAAACGCCCGCAGCCGCCATCAGGACCCCGAGCAGCGGGATCAGCAGCGGTGCCATGAACGGGCGGCGGCGAAGCTTGTTCAGCGGGTCCATCGCGGCATCATAACGAATCGGGCCGGGACCCTACTCCCGCCATTCCCGGAATGCGGGCGACTCCACCAAACGCCACTCGCCCGGCCGGCCCGTGCGCTCCACGAACAGCACCGGCACGCGCAGTTGCGTTGCCCAGGCGAGACCGGCTTCGCTGCCCATCACCATGAGGGCCGTGGCGTAGGCGTCGGCACGGATGGCGTTCGGGTGAATCACCGTGACCGACGTCAGCACCCCCTCCACCGTGCCTCCCGTGCGCGGATCGATCGTGTGCGAATAGCTGCGACCGGCGGTGTCAATGCGCGTGTCGCGGTAGTCACCTGACGTGGACACCGCGGCATCATGCAGACGGATGCCGACGAGCGGCTTGCGGTCCGTGGCGAGCGGCGCTTCCACCGCGATGCGCCACGGGCCTCCCTCGGGTCGTTGCCCGTGCGCTCGAACCTCGCCACCGATCTCGACAATGAAGTCCGTGTGGCCTGCCGCCAGCAGTTCCTCGGTGATGCGATCGACGGCGTAACCGGGCGCGATCCCGTCGACCGTCAGTCGCATGCCCGCGGCCCGCTTGCGGAATGCCGCGCGCGGCGCATTGCGCAGCTCGAGCTTGTCGTAACCCACGCTGCGGCGCGCAGCCGCAAGTTGTGCGGCCGCCGGTGGATTGAAGGCAACCGGCAAGGTCCCGTCCACTGCGCCGGGACCGTACCCCCACAGTGCGAGCAGCGGCGCGACCGTGATGTCGAACGCGCCACCGGTGAGCTCACTGGCGTCACGCGCTTCCTTCAACACGGCATACAGCGTGGGCGACACGTCCTGCCAGGCCTGCGTCTCGTCGCGGTTGAGCGCCGAGATTTCGCTCGCCTCGTCGTAGGTCGAGAGCTGGCGGTCGGCGTCGAGCAGCACCCGGTCGATGATCGACTGCACTTCTTGGCGCGCATTGCCAGAGCCCGCGCCCGACACCGTCACGTGATAGGTCGTCCCCATCGTCGGACCGGTGAACTGTTGCTGCTCTGGCGTCCGCGAACACGCCGCCAACGCCAGCATCGTCCCGACGGCTGCGATGAACCGCGCGGTTCGCGTCCCTGCCCGGCCATGACCTCCATGCGGCGCAGACACGGTCACTGCTTCGCGATCGCCGCCTTGCCGCCGCGCAGGACGAACTTCTGGATCTTGCCGGTGGCCGTCTTCGGCAGTTCGTCTACGAAGGTGAAGACCGTGGGCACCTTGAAGTGCGCGAGCACCCCGCGCGCGAATTCGCGCGCCGCCGCAGCGTCGAGCGTCTGGCCTGGCCGGAGCACGACGAACGCGTGTGGCGATTCGCCCCAGCGCTCGTGCGGCATGCCGACGACCGCCACTTCGAGGACCGCCGGATGGCGCAGCAGTGCGCCTTCGACCTCGATCGAGGAGATGTTCTCGCCGCCGCTGATGATCACGTCCTTGTAGCGGTCGCGGATCTCGACGTAGCCATCGGCGTGGACGACGGCAGCGTCACCGGTGTGAAAGTAACCGCCGCGAAAGGCTTTCTCGGTCGCCTCCCGATCGTTGTAGTACCCCTTCATGACGACGTTGCCGCGGGCGACGATTTCGCCGAGCGTCGCGCCGTCCCACGGCACGTCGTGCATGGCCTCGTCCACCACGCGCAGTTCGCCCGAGGTCATGAGTTCCACGCCCTGGCGCGCCTTGATGCGGGCGCGCTCGCCCGGCTCGAGCGCTGCGTGCTCGGGCAGCGGCGCACTGATCGAGATGAACGGCGAGGTTTCCGTGAGCCCGTACACCTGGGTGACGTTCCAGCCGAGGTCCCCTTCGATGCGTTCGATCGTGGCGGCCGCGGGCGGCGCTCCTGCCGTGAGTACCCGCACGCCACGCCGCACACCCAGCCGACTCGCCTCCGGACCGTTCGCGATCGCAATCAGCACCGTCGGCGCCGCGCACAACATCGTGATGCGTTCGGCATTGACCAGCCGGTAGATCGCGGCCGCCTCGACCTGGCGCAGGCAGACGTGAGTCGCGGCGGCGGCCGTCCCGATCCAGGTGTAGGTCCAGCCGTTGGCATGGAACATTGGCAGCGTCCACAGGAAGCGATCGGCCGGCGACAACGGAACGTGCGCCAGCGTGCCAACGCAGTTCACCCAGGCATTGCGGTGCGTGATCATCACGCCCTTCGGGCGCGAGGTGGTGCCGCTCGTGTAGTTGATCGAGATCAGGTCGCCCTCATCGATGTCCGGCCTTGCGAACTGCCCATCGCTCGCGGCGAGCAACTGCTCATAGTCGAGCCAGCCCGTCTTGCGGCCTTCGAGCGCAACGAAGTGCTCGACCGTGGTCATCTGGTTGCGGACCTTGTCCACGGTGTCGAGGTAGTCCGAGTGCACGCACAGCACCTTGGTGCCGCTGTGGTTCGCCAGGTAGACGAAGTCCTCGGCGACCAGGCGATAGTTCATCGGCACGATCACGGCGCCGAGTTGCGGTACCGCGTAGTACTGCTCGAGGTGCTGGTGCGTATTGGGCGCGAGCGTCGCGACCCGGTCGCCCTGCTTCACGCCGAGTCTTGAGAGCGCGGCCGACCATCGGTCGCAACGCTGCGCGAACTCTGCGTACGTGAGGCGGAGATCGCCGTCGACCACGGCCTCACGGGCGCCGTGGATCTTGCGCGCGCGGCGCAGGAAGTCGAGGGGTGTGAGGGCGGTTTCCATGCGGAACGTTCCTGGCGGGCCAAGCTGGGATGATGCCCCCTCTCGCGGCTTGCCGGGAGAGGACTGGCGTCAGGTCTTCCGCGTCAATGGGCGGCCTGAAAACGCGAACGCCCCGCTTTGCGGGACGCCGTCGATTTTGGCGGAGAGGGTGGGATTCACTCGGCCCGCCGTAGCGCGCCTCGCCCCATTGGGGCGCCCTCGTCTGCTGGCGCGACGAGGGCGTGCTCATCCGCCTCGCGGATGAGTCGAACCCACGTCCCGTGGGTCCTCACGTCCACCCTCATGGCCAAAACGCGAACGCCCCGCTGGGCGGGGCGTTGGGCGATGTTGGCGGAGAGGGTGGGATTCGAACCCACGTACACCCGTTAAGATGTAACTGGAATTCCAGTCCAGCGCCTTCGACCACTCGGCCACCTCTCCGGACAGGGGGCGCAAGGGTACACGGCCCTCGACCACGCGGCTAGCCCGTCGCGACCGGTGCTGTTGCGCAATCAGGCAAAGCTCACGCCCGACGCCTTCATGGCGGCCAGGAGCTCGTCCTCGAGCCGTTCGGACAGGGGTGTCAACGGCAGCCGGATGCCCCGCTCCATCAGTCCCAGCCGGGCCACGGCCCACTTGACGGGGATGGGATTCGCTTCCAGGAACATGGCGAGGTGCAGCGGCATCAGTCGTTCGTTCAGTGCTAGAGCGTCCGCGTGCCGGCCGGCCATCGCGGCGACGCACAGGTCGTGCATCGCGCGCGGCGCAACGTTCGCCGTCACCGAGATCACGCCGCAGGCACCCCGCTTCATGAGTTCGGCCGCCGTCGGGTCGTCCCCGCTCAGCAGCAGGAATCCGGGCTTTGCAGCGCCCAGGATCGACTCGGCCCGCGACAGGTCGCCCGTCGCCTCCTTGATGCCGACGATCCGCGGATGCCCGGAAAGCCGGACGACGGTCTCCGGCAGCATGTCGCACACGGTGCGCCCAGGCACGTTGTACAGAATGACCGGGATCTGGACCGCATCCGCAATGGCCGTGAAGTGCCGGTAAAGCCCTTCCTGCGTCGGCTTGTTGTAATAAGGCACGACCGTCAGCAGGCCATCCGCGCCGGCCGCCGACAGTGCGCGCGACAATTCGATGCTGCCGGCCGTGGAATTCGTGCCGCTGCCGCCGATCACCGGCATGCGCCCGGCGACCCGTGCCTTGGCGCGCCGGACCAGTTCGACCACTTCGTCACGCTCCAGGGTGGGGGATTCCCCGGTGGTGCCGCCCACCACGACGGCATCCGTGCCCTCGGCGACGTGGAAATCCAGCAGGCGGTCCCAGGCCTGGAAATCGACGGACCCGTCCGCCCGCATGGGCGTCACGAGTGCCGGGATGCTGCCCTTGAACATTCTGCGGCCTCGGTGGGATGACTGCTCATGCTACTGAAGCGCGGAGCCGCGAAGCAAGGCACAATCGTGGTTCACGCGCGCCTGCCGCGCCGCTAAACTGGGCTCGAGCATCCATGAAGCAACTGATCGCGATCTGCGCCATTGGCAACGACCGGACCGGGCTGGTCTACGACCTCACCCGGGTCGTCGTCGAATGCGGTGGCAACGTCCTCGAAAGCCGCATGACGGCGCTCGGCAACGAGTTCGCGATGCTGCTGCTGGTCGCGGGCAACTGGCACACGCTCGCCAAGCTCGAGGGCGAACTCGCCAAGCTCGGCGAGGCCTCGGGCCTCACGATCACGGTGCGCCGCACCGAGCAGCGTCCGCCCCGCGTCGACATGGTCACCTACTCGGCCGACGTCGTCTGCCTCGACCAGCCGGGCGTGCTGCATGCGTTGTCCGGCTTCTTCTCCTCGCGCGGCATCGACGTGGGCGACATCACCACCCGCACCTACAACGCCGCACACACCGGCGCACCGATGTTCTCCGTCTACATCGTCATTCACGTGCCGACGCGGATCCACATCGCCGCGCTGCGCGAGGAATTCATGGATCTCTGCGATCACATGAACCTCGACGCCATCCTCGAACCCGTCAAACCCTGAGCCGTCCATGACCGACAAGACCGCAAGCCTTGACCGCAAGGTGCCCGCCTTTGCGTTGCCCGCCAGTGGCGGCAAAAAGTGGAAGCTGGCGGATGCCGCCGGCAAGAACCTCGTTGTCTACTTCTACCCGAAAGACAACACCTCGGGCTGCACCAAGGAAGGCGAAGCCTTCCGTGACCTGTACGCAAAGTTCAGGAAGGCAGGCACCGAGATCGTCGGCGTCTCGCCGGACAGCGTCGCTTCGCACGACAAGTTCATCGCCAAGTACGACTTCCCGTTTGCACTGCTCGCGGACGAGGAGAAAGCCGTGTGCCAGCTCTTCGGCGTCTGGAAGGAAAAAAGCATGTACGGCCGGAAGTACATGGGCGTCGAGCGCAGCACGTTCCTGCTCGACGCCAAGGGCGTGCTGCGCCGCGAATGGCGCAAGGTCAAGGTGCCCGGCCACGCGGCAGAAGTGCTCGCCGCCGTGGCGGAACTCTGACGCCGTGCCCACCCTCCCCGTCCCCCACCGACTACTGCGGAGTCCTACTTGGCCAAGCCCCGGAAGCAGATCGAACCGCGCAGGATCTACGTACTCGACACCAACGTCATGATGCACGACCCCTCGGCCATCTTCCGGTTCGAGGAGCACGACATCTTCATTCCGATGACGGTGCTCGAGGAACTCGACGCCGGCAAGAAAGGCTTGTCGGAAGGCGCGCGCAACGTGCGCCAGGTCAGCCGCTTCCTCGACGAGCTGATGGCGAACACGGACAAGCTGCAGATCGACCGCGGCATCGAATTGCCGGTGGCCAAGTACGCACCCGGCGGCAAGAAGCCGCCGACCGGCCGGCTGTATTTCCAGACCAAGCAGCTCAACGGCAACCTGCCGGCCACCCTGCCCGGCCACGGTGCCGACAACGCCATCCTCGCGCAGACGCTGGCGCTGCAGCAGGAACACCGTGACGCGCGCGTCACGCTGGTGTCGAAGGACATCAACCTGCGCATCAAGGCCGCGATCCTCGGCGTGCGCGCCGAGGACTACTACAGCGACAAGACGATCGAGGACGCCGACCTCCTCTACACCGGCGTCGAGAAGCTGCCCGCGAACTTCTGGGACAAGGCCGGCCGCAAGCTCGAGTCCTGGCACGAGAGCGGCGGTCGCACGTTCTATCGGGTGCGCGGCAAGCTCGTCGCCAACTGGGCACCGAACCAGTTCGTGTACCAGCCGGACGATCACGGCCTCGAGGGCATCGTGCGCTCCATTGAAGGCGAGTCCGCCGTCATCGAAGTCGCCCGCGATTACCGCAGCGAGCGCCACGGCGTCTGGGGCATCAGCGCGCGCAACCGCGAACAGAACTTCGCGCTCAACATGCTGCTCGACCCGGAGATCGACTTCGTGACGATCCTCGGCCCCGCGGGCACCGGCAAGACGTTGCTGACGCTCGCGGCCGGGCTCTCGCAGGCGCTCGAGACGAATCGGTATTCCGAGATCATCATGACCCGCGTGACGATACCGCTGGGCGAGGACATCGGCTTCCTGCCGGGCACGGAAGAGGAAAAGATGGAGCCCTGGATGGGCGCACTGATGGACAACCTCGAGGTCCTCACGCAGAGCCAGGAAGGCGGCAGCTGGGGTCGCGCGGCAACGAACGACCTGCTGCGCAACCGCATCAAGATCCGTTCGCTCAACTTCATGCGCGGCCGCACGTTCCTGAACCGCTACCTGATCCTGGACGAGGCGCAGAACCTCACGCCCAAGCAGATGAAGGCGCTGGTGACCCGCGCCGGCCCCGGCACCAAGCTGGTCTGCCTCGGCAACATCGCCCAGATCGACTCGCCCTACCTCTCGGAAACCACCTGCGGCCTCACCTACGTCGTCAATCGCTTCCGCGGCTGGAAGCATTACGGGCACATCACGCTGACGCGCGGCGAACGCTCCCGGCTCGCGGATTTCGCGTCCGAGACCTTATAGGCCCGTCCGAGGAACCCTCGACGGGTCCGGCTGTCAGAGGGTGCACATGAGTCTCAACAACGCCATGCGCCGGCTGCTGCCACACCTGGCCGCCCTCACCCTGCTGGCGGGGCTGCCCGCGCTGGCGCACGCCCAGAAAGCACCCACCCAGGACCAGTTGCCGGAAATGGGAACCGCCGCGCAGGAGGCCCTGAGTCTCGACGACGAAAACCGCATCGGCCGCATGGTCATGCGCAACCTGCGCGAAAACGGGCTGGTCCTCGACGACCCGGAAGTCCATGAATACATCCAGTCGCTCGGTCTCAGGCTCTCGAGCCTGGCGCAGGACGGCAACCGCAACTTCAATTTCTTCGTCGTCCGCGACCCCGCCATCAACGCGTTCGCGCTGCCGGGCGGGTTCGTCGGCATCCATTCGGGCCTGATGCTCGAAACCCGCAACGAGAGCGAACTGGCCGGTGTGCTGGCGCACGAGGTCGCGCACGTCACGCAGCGGCACATCGCGCGCGGCCTCGAGGCCCAGTCGCGGGCCAACCTGATGTCGACTGCCGCCGTGCTTGCCGCGATCCTGGTCGGCGCCGTCGGCGGCGGCAGCTCGGATGCGACGATGGGCGCCATCACCGCGGCGCAGAACATGGCCGCGCAGAGCAGCATCAACTTCACCCGCGACAACGAATACGAGGCAGACCGGATCGGCATCGGCGTGCTTGCCTCTGCGGGGTTCGATCCCAACGCGATGCCCGCGTTCTTCGACACGATGTTCCGCCGCACGCAGCTGGCTCCGGACCGCGTCCCTGAACTGCTGCGGACCCACCCGGTCACCAGCAACCGCATCGCCGAGTCCAAGGACCGGGCATTGCAGTATCCACCGGCCAACGTGCAGGACAGCCTGAGCTACGCGCTGATGAAAGAGCGCATCCGCGTGCTGCTGGTCAACCGCAACGGCGACGCGCGCGAGTACTACAAGGCGCTCGGCGACAACCAGGCCGACCTGTCCCTCGCCCAGACCTATGGCCTGGGACTTGCCCAGCTGTACGGCAACGAGGTTGCGGCCGCCGAGAAGACGTTCGAGAAGTTGCGCCACGAGTACCCGGAAGTGATGGCGTTCCACACGGCGCTCGGCCAGGCGCAGCTCTCGGCCGGTCATACCCAGGCGGCCCTGGAAACGCTCGAGCGGGCGCGCGTACTCGCGCCGCGCAACGTGCCGGTGACCGTTCGCTACGGCGAGGCGCTGATGCAGGCGGGCCGACCGAAGCGGGCTCACGAAGTGCTGCTCGACCTCTTCAACAACGTGCCGCCGACGCAGGAACAGATTCGCCTGACGGCGATGGCTGCCAACGCGGCGGGCGACGTGGCCGACGCCTATTCCTACATGGCCGAGTACCACCTCATGGGCGGCGATCTCATGCTGGCCATCAACCAGCTCGAGCTCGCGTTGTCCGTGCCCGGCATCACCGAGGTCCAGCGCTCGAAATTCGTGGCCCGGCTCAAGGAAGTGCGCGAATGGTTGCCAAAAGAACGCAACCGCGTCGAAGCCACCGGGCGAACAAGCCCCCGTCAGGCCAGCGTTCTCCGGGCTGAGGGGCGCCCAACGGTTAGAATGGACGTCTGACGCACGGCCGGCTCGGCCATCCCGCCACCACTGCAAGGTTTCTTCTATGTTCCGCAACATGAGCTGCCCGTCGGGGCCGCTGACCCGATGGCTTGCTGCAGCCGTTGCCTTGGCGACACTCGCGCTCGGGGGTTGCGCGACGACCAATGCGGACGGCACGCCGCGCGAGAGGAACCCCGACCCGTTCGAGCCGGTCAATCGCGGCGTCTTCCGCTTCAACGACACGATCGACCGCTATGCGCTACGGCCGGTCGCCAAGGTCTACGCCCAGTACACGCCCAAGCTGGTGCAGCAGGGCGTCGGCAACTTCTTCTTCAACCTCGGCACCCCGACCACGATCCTGCACCAGTTCCTGCAGGGAAAATTCAAGGAGGGCTGCCAGGACACCGCGCGCTTCGTAATGAACACCACGCTCGGCTGGGGCGGCGTCATCGACGTGGCCTCTGGCGGCACCTCGCTGCCCAAGCACGAGGAGGACTCCGGCCAGACGCTCGGCTGGTGGGGCGTGCCGCCCGGACCGTTCCTGATGCTGCCGTTCCTCGGGCCGGCGACGGTCCGCGACACGCCGGCGCGAATCGCCGACGATTTCACGCAGCCCTTCCGCTGGTACGACTCCGGCGCGGAGCGCTGGTTCTCGCTGGGCCTCAGCTTCGTCGACCGGCGCGCGCGCTACCTGCCGCTCGACAAGACCCTCGCGCAGACCTACGACCCGTACGCGTTCATCCGCAACGCCTATCTGCAGCGCCGTCAGTACGCCGTCTTTGACGGGAATCCGCCCGTCGACCCAAAGGACGACGAGGCGAGCTGGACCGAGGAGGCGCTCAGGGAAGACGCCGCTGCGCCCGCCGACGAAACGCCTGCCGACGCAGCGAGTCCGCCCGAGAAGCAGTGACTCGCGGCCTGCCTATGTGCTTGCCCAAGTCCAGACGGCTGAGCCTTCCCCGGCGTTCCGAGGTCTCACGCGCTTCGTGAATCACGCGGAGGAACCGCGCGATTCACGGCGATCCTTGCTCGACCGGGAGCGAAGCGATGGTGCCAGCGCAGCGGCGACAAGGCTTCAGTGCCGCTTCGCTCCTGCGCTCGAGCTGCGGCGTTCGACACGGAACGCCGGGAAAGGCCCAGCCATCTGGCCTCGAGCTATTGCACAGCTTCCGCCTCGCGCCTCTCTCATCCTCAGCGGCTATCGACGAGCAGGCTTTCCAGATCGGAAATGCGCGCGACGGCGAGGATCTGCGCCGGGATGCACTGGTAACGGATCTGAGCGCCGCGATTACGAGCCGTTGCCAGCCATTCGACCAGCACGGCAAGCCCAGCGCTGTCCGCTTCCGTGACACGCGAGAGATCGATCGTGCAGGGTTGACCCGGCACGATCAGCGCCAGGCCGGCCGGCAATGCCTTACCGGCGCTCTCATAGCCCAGCGCCCCGCTCGCTTCGAAGCGGCCTTCCGCCACTCGCTGGATGCTGAACTGGGTCACGGTCGTCTGCGTCGCAGGCTCAGCGCCTGGGCTTTGCCGGCGCGGTGCCCGGGGCATCGGGCACGCCGGCCGCGTTCTGCGCCTCGAGCCGTTGAATCACCGCGTCGATGCCCTTCTGGTCGATCTCGGCGCCGAAGTCGGTGCGGTAGTTCTTCACGTACGAAATGCCTTCGATCGTGATGTCCCAGACTTTCCAGCCTTGCGGCGTTGCGTGCAGGCTGTAGTTGACGGGCACCGGCGTACCGTTGCTGCGCTTGACCTCGGAACGCACGGTGGCCACGCCCGACGAGAGGTCCCCCTTGAACGGCAGGAAGGTGAGCCTGTCGGCCGTGAACTCGGCGACGGCGTCGCCGTAACTGCGCATCAGCGACTGGTAGAAGGCGTCAATGAAGCGCTTCTTCTGCACGTCCGTCGCAGTGCGCCAGTGCTTGCCGAGCACGAGGCGACCGGCGTAGTCGGCGTCGAAGTGCGGCAACAGGTGCTTGTCGGCCAGCACGCGCAGCTTCGATGGGTCCGCGTTGATGGCTGCGCGGTTCGCGTCGAGTTCGCGCAGCATGTCCTGCGATCTCTGTTGCATGAGTTCCTGAGGCCCCGGGCCCGGCACGGCCGCGGCCGCGGCCGCCCTGGCAGGCGCGGTCTGCGCCGGCAGCGCGACCGGCACGAGGCCGAGCAGCGCGACGAGGATCACGTGCAAACCACGAATTGCTCGCATGGCCAGTCTCACTCCTGCGCGGCCGGGGCCGGCGCGGGCGCAGCCGCCGCGCCCGATTTCTTCGCCGCCGAATCAAAGAGGTACTTGCTGATCAGGTTCTCGAGCACGACCGCGTCCTGCACGAACTCGACCTGGTCGCCGTTCTTGAACGCTTCTTCCGAGCCGCCAGGGGTCAGGGCCACGTACTGGCCGCCGAGCAGTCCAGCCGTGAAGATGCTCGCGTCGCTGTCGTTCGGGATCGCGTTGTACCTCCCATCGATGCGCAGCGTGACGACGGCCTTGAGCAGGTTCATGTCGTAGGAGATGTCCTCGATCCGCCCGACCGTGACGCCGGCCATCGAGACCGGCGCGCCCGGCTTCAGACCGCCGATGTTCTCGAACAAGGCCTTGAGCCGGTACGAATTGCTCCTGAGCGAAAACTCCCGGTTCGTGATCTGCGTGACCATGAACAGGATCGCCGCGAAACCGAGCAGTACGAACAACCCGGTGGAAATGTCAATCGTGCGCGTTGAACGCATGTTCCGTCCTACAGCATCAATGCCGTGAGTATGTAATCGAGGATCAGCGTGACGACGGCGGAGATCACGACCGTCCGCGTCGTCGCACGCCCGACGCCCTCGGCCGTGGGCAGTGCATTGTAACCTTCATAGACCGCAATCAGGCTGCAGGCGATCCCGAAAACGACGCCCTTGATCAGACCTTCACTCACGTCGGAGAGTTCCACCGAACTGCGCATCTGCGACCAGAAGCTGCCTGAATCGACGCCGAAGAACTGCACGCCGACGAGCTGCGCGCCGAACAGGGCGACCACGATGAAGATCGCAACCAGCAGCGGCATCGCGATCACGCCGCCCAGGAAGCGCGGCAGCACGACGCGGCGCATCGGATCGACCGCCATGATCTCCATCGCGGCGATCTGGTCCGTGGCACGCATCAGGCCCAGTTCGGCCGCGAGCGCCGTGCCGGCCCGGCCTGCGAACAACAGCGCGGTCACGACCGGACCAAGCTCCCTGAGCAGGCTGATGGCCGTCGCGGTGCCGAGGTACTCCTCCGAACCGAAGCGCGTGAGCAGGTCGTAGCCCTGCAGGCCGAGCACCATGCCGACGAACAGGCCGCAGGTCATGATGATCACGAGCGACAGCGCGCCCGTGTTGTAGACCTGCTCGATGATCGGACGGATGCGCAACAGTCCGGCAGGCGCAATGATCAGCAGCTGCAGCGCGAAACGCGCCAGACGGCCGGCACGTTCGAGGAACGCCAGGAAGCTCTGCAGCAGCTCGCGCAGGATCGTCATGCGAATGCGTGTCCGCCGAGCAACTGCTCGTGATATTCCGGGGCCGGATAGTGGAACGACACCGGCCCGTCCGCCAGTCCTTCGACGAACTGGTGGACGATGAGTGACGGATGGTCACGCAGTTCCGCGTTGGTGCCGCTCGCGACGACCTTGCCGTCGTACAGGATGAAACTCGCGTCGGCGATCTGCGAGACTTCGCGCACGTCGTGCGTGACTACGATGCTGGTGATGCCGAGGGCGTCGTTCAGCGAACGGATCAGGCGCAGCACCACGCCCATCGAGATCGGATCGAGCCCCGCGAACGGCTCGTCGTAGATCAGGATGTCGGGGTCCATGGCGATGGCGCGCGCCAGCGCCACGCGGCGCGACATGCCGCCCGACAGTTGCTGCGGCGACAGCGCAGCCGCCCCGCGCAGCCCCACGGCATGCAGCTTGGTGAGCACGATCGTGCGGACCAGGCGCTCGGGCAGCCTGGCGTGCTCCCGCAGCGGGAACGCGACATTCTCGAAGACGTCGAGGTCGGTGAGCAGCGCGCCGTTCTGGAACAGCATGCCCATGCGGCGGCGGAGCGCGTACAGCTCCTTGCGCCTGAGCTTCGCCACGTCGAGTCCGTCCACCAGCACCTGGCCGCGATCGGCCAGCACCTGCCCGGTGATGAGCTTGAGCAAGGTGGTCTTGCCGGTGCCGCTGGGGCCCATGATGGCCGTGACGGCGCCCCGGCGGATCTCGATGTCGAGCCCGGTGAAGACCTGCTTGCCCGAGTCCACCGCATAGTGGACGTCGCGCAGGACAGCAATCGATGGGGATTGGGCGGCCGGAGCGGTAACGCCGGCAGGCCCGGATTGGTTGTACAAGAGTTCGCCGTTGTGGTTGCTTAAGGGCAACGGACCGCGCCGGTCCGGTCGAGTTCCCGGGGTCCAAAAACTGCCGAAGTTTGTCGCCACGGCCGACGGGGTGGCGAATTCTAGCAGATTGATGAGTTTTACCCGGGCCCAGGGTTGGCGCGGGGGCCGTATAGGACTAAAATCGTCCCAATTGGAAAAAGTCCATGCTACGCATCAGCAAACTCACCGATTACGGCACGGTCACCCTGGCCTGCCTCGCCGCCACCCCGGAACGACGCCTGACGGCGACCGAGGTCGCTGAGCGCACCCGGCTCGGCCTGCCGACGGTCAGCAAGCTGCTGAAGAGTTTTCACCGCGCCGGCCTGCTGACCTCGACCCGCGGTTCCCGCGGCGGCTACCAGCTCGCCCGGCCCGCGTCCGCCATCAGCGCCGCGGCCATCATCGACGCCATCGAGGGACCGGTGGCCATCACCGAGTGCAGCGGCAACCACAGCGCCTGCGACCTCGAGGTGTCCTGCAGCACGGGCAACGCCTGGCAGCGCATCAACGGCGCCATCCGCAGTTCGCTCGACGAGATTTCGCTTGCGCAGCTCGCTGGCCAGGAAGTGGTCGCCGTCTGGCGTCCGCCGCTCGCGGCCGCAGTTCGCACCACCGCCGCGCCGCGCGGTCCCGGCCGGTTCTGAGGTCAGAGTCATGTCCAGCACGCCGACCGATCTCGACGCGCTCGTCGCGCAGAAATACCAGCACGGCTTCGTCACCGACGTCGAGTCCGACACGTTGCCGCCGGGGCTCGACGAGGACGTCGTCCGGGTCATCTCGCGTATCAAGCGCGAGCCACAGTTCATGCTGGACTGGCGGCTGAAGGCCCTGCGGCACTGGTTCACGCTGCAGGCTCCGGACTGGGCCCACCTGCGGATCGCGCCGATCGACTACCAGGGAATCTCGTATTACTCGGCGCCGAAGAGCCAGGACGGACGGACCCAAGAGCCTGGACGACGTCGATCCGAAGCTGCTCGCCACGTACGAGAAGCTCGGCGTGCCACTGCACGAGCGTGCGCGGCTCGCCGGCGTGGCGGTCGATGCCGTATTCGACAGCGTCTCCGTCGCGACCACGTTCAAGGACAAGCTCTCCAAGGCAGGCGTGATCTTCTGCTCTTTCTCGGATGCGGTGCAGAACCACCCCGAACTGATCGAGCAATACCTCGGCTCCGTCGTCCCCTACACCGACAACTACTTCGCAACCCTGAACTCCGCGGTGTTCTCGGACGGCTCGTTCGTTTACGTGCCGAAGGGCGTGCGCTGCCCGATGGAGCTGTCGACGTATTTCCGCATCAACGCGGCGAACACCGGCCAGTTCGAGCGCACGCTCATCATCGCGGCCGAAGGCAGCCACGTCAGTTATCTCGAGGGCTGCACGGCCCCGATGCGTGACGAGAACCAGCTGCACGCGGCGGTGGTCGAGCTGGTGGCGCTCGCCGACGCGAAGATCAAGTACTCCACGGTGCAGAACTGGTATCCCGGCGACGAGAATGGCGTCGGCGGCATCTACAACTTCGTCACCAAGCGCGGCGAGTGCCGCGGCGCCAATTCGCACATCAGCTGGACCCAGGTGGAGACCGGCTCGGCGATCACCTGGAAATACCCGAGCTGCGTCCTCACGGGCGACAACTCGGTGGGCGAGTTCTACTCGGTCGCGCTCGCCAATCACTACCAGCAGGCCGACACCGGCACCAAGATGATCCACATCGGGCGCAACACCCGCAGCACGATCGTCTCCAAGGGCATTTCCGCCGGCCGCGGCCAGAACACCTACCGGGGCCTCGTGAAGGTGCTGCCGACAGCCGAGGGCGCACGCAACTACACGCAGTGCGACTCGCTGCTGATGGGCGACAAGTGCGGCGCGCACACGTTTCCCTACATGGAGATCAAGAACCCGTCGGCCGTCGTCGAGCACGAGGCCACGACTTCGAAGATCGCCGACGACCAGCTCTTCTACTGCCGCAGCCGCGGCGTATCCGAGGAGGACGCGGTCAACATGATCGTCAACGGCTTCTGCAAGGCGGTCTTCAAGGAACTGCCGATGGAGTTTGCCGTGGAAGCCCAGAACCTGCTGGCGGTGAGCCTGGAAGGCTCCGTCGGCTGACCAGACCCGGGAAGTATTCGACATGCTCAGCATCCGCGACCTCCACGCCCAGATCGGCGCCCGCAAGATCCTCAAGGGGCTCAACCTCGAGGTGAAGGCCGGCGAAGTGCACGCCATCATGGGCCCCAACGGCTCGGGCAAGAGCACGCTCGCGAGCGTGCTGGCCGGCCGCGCCGGCTACGAAGTGACGAAGGGCACCGCCACTTACCTGGGCGAGGACCTGCTTGCGCTCGAACCCGAGGAGCGCGCGCGCCGCGGTGTCTTCCTCGCTTTCCAGTACCCCGTGGAAATTCCGGGCGTGAACAACGCCTACCTGCTGAAGGCGGCGCTCAACGCTGTTCGCAAGCAGCGCGGACTGCCCGAACTCGACGCGTTCGAGTTCCTGGCGCTCATCAAGGACAAGATGAAGCTCATGCAGATGGACGAGAGCTTCCTCGGCCGCGGCGTCAACGAAGGCTTCTCGGGCGGCGAAAAGAAGCGCAACGAGATCCTGCAGATGGCGGTGCTCGAGCCGAAGCTCGCGCTGCTCGACGAAACGGACTCGGGTCTCGACATCGACGCACTGCGCGTCGTCGCCATGGGCGTGAACAGCCTGCGGTCGCCCGAGCGCGCGATCGTCATGGTCACTCACTACCAGCGCATGCTCGATTACATCGAACCCGACTTCGTGCACGTGCTGTCGGACGGCCGCATCCTGCGCACGGGCGACAAGCTGCTGGCGCTCGAACTCGAGAAGCGCGGCTACGACTGGGTGCGGCAGGAGGCGAGCGCCGCATGAACGCGACCGCCCTCTCCCCCGCCGCCGCGCATTACCGCGAAGCTTTCGAGCTCTTGCGGCCGCTGCTTGCCGGCGCGCCCGCGCGGCGCGCCGCCGCCATGCAACGATTTGCCGAACTGGGGTTCCCCGGCTCGCGCGAAGAGGCGTGGAAATACACGAGCCTGCGCCGACTCGAGTCGCGCCGGTTCGTGCCGGCCGCACCGGGCGCGAGCGACGTCGCCGTGCCGGCGGCGCTGGTCGCACATCGCCTCGTGCTGGTCAACGGCTCGGCGTCGCAGGCCTTGCCTGCCGCCATGGCCGGCTTTGCCATTGGAACGCTCACCGCGTCTGCCGAAGACCCGCTGCTGCGGCCACTGACCGGGGGCGGTACGGAACGCTTCGCAGCGCTCAATGCTGCGCTCAGCACCGGCCCGCTGTTGCTGTCGATGACGGCCAACCAGCACAGCGACGACGTCCTGCAACTCACGCTGCTGACGGGCGGCGCAGGTCCCACACTCTCGAGTCCACGAATCGTCGTGCGCATGGCCCCGGGCAGCCGTGGCCGACTGCTGCTCGACCACGCCGACGACGGCGCGCACGAACACTTCACCAATGCCGTGCTCGACGTCGAACTGGGCGCCGGTGCCCACCTCACGGTCTACCGCCTGCAGCATCAGGGCGAACGCGCGTTCCACATCGAGCGCATCGAGGCTCGGGTCGCCGGGAATGCCAGCTTCGTGCTCCGCGACTCCCAGCTCGGCGGCTCGCTCGCCCGGCTGGACGTCAACGTGAGCCTCGATGGCCGCGCCGCCAGCACCGAAGTGACCGGCGTGTTCCTGGCCGACGGCTCGCGGCATCTCGATACGCACGTCCTCATCGGGCATCGCGCCGTCGAGACCACCAGCCTGCAGGACTACCGGGGCGTCGCCGCGAACCGCGGGCGGGGCGTCTTCAACGGCAAGACGATCGTGCACGAAGGCGCGCAGAAGTCGAACGCGCGGCAGACCAACCGCAACCTGCTGCTGACCGCAGGCGCCGAGATCGACACCAAGCCCGACCTCGAGATCTACGCCGACGACGTGCAATGCAGCCACGGCACGACGACCGGGCAACTCGACCCGAACGCCCTCTTCTACCTGCGCTCGCGCGGCTTGAATGAAGCCGAGGCCCGCAGCGCACTCACGCGCGCGTTTGCCGGCGCCGTGCTGGTCAGGGTGGATGAGCCGACTCTGGCCAGGCACGTCCACGACGAACTCGACCGGCGCCTCGTGCGCCTGCTGGAGGTGGCTGCATGAACGCGGTCCCCGCCTCGCGGCATGCCGTGGGCGCGCTGGATGTCGCCGCGATCCGGCGCGACTTCCCGGTGCTCGAGCGCATGGTGCGCGGCCGCCCGCTGTCGTACCTGGACAACGCGGCCTCGAGCCAGCGTCCCCATGCGGTCATTGACGCGATGTCGAGTTACTACGAGAACTCGCACGCGAACGTGCATCGCGGCGTGCACACGCTGAGCCAGGAGGCAACCGACCTGTTCGAAGGTGCGCGCGAGAAGGTGCGCCGCTTCATCAATGCCCGGTCGACCAGGGAGATCATCTTCGTGCGCGGCACGACGGAGGCCATCAACCTGGTCGCCCAGTCGTACGGGCGCCCGAGGTTCGGGCCCGGCGACGAGATCCTGGTGTCGTGGCTCGAGCACCACGCCAACATCGTGCCTTGGCAGATGCTGTGCGAGCAGACCGGCGCCACGCTCAAGGTCGCGCCGATCACGCGCACGGGCGAGGTGGATTTCGATGCGTTCGCCGCCCTGCTCTCCCCGCGCACGAAACTCGTTGCACTCGCGCACGTCTCGAACGCGCTCGGCACCGTGATCCCGGTGCAAAGATTCATAGCCGCCGCGCGCACGCACGGCGTCCCGGTGCTGCTGGATGGCGCGCAGGCCGTGCCGCACCTCAAGGTGGACGTGCAGGCGCTCGACTGCGACTTCTACGCGTTCTCGGGCCACAAGATGTGCGGTCCGACCGGGATCGGCGTGCTGTACGGCCGCGAGGCGCTGCTGAACGCCATGCCGCCGTGGCAAGGCGGCGGCGACATGATCCTTGCCGTCTCATTCGAGAAGACGGTCTACAACGTGCTGCCGTACAAGTTCGAAGCGGGTACGCCCGACATCGCGGGAGCCATCGGCCTCGGCGCGGCGATCGACTATCTCGAGACGCTCGGCATGGACCGGATCGCGGCGACTGAGCACGACCTGCTCGTCTACGCCAACGAGAGGCTCGCCGCGATTCCAGGACTGCACTTCGTCGGCACCGCGCCCGAGAAGGCGGCGGTCGTATCTTTCACCATCGACAAGGTGCACCCGCACGACCTGGGCACCATCCTCGACCACGAGGGCGTGGCGATCCGCACGGGCCACCACTGCGCCATGCCGGTCATGGAATTCTTCGGCCTGCCTGCCACGGCCCGTGCTTCATTCGCTTTCTACAACACGCGTGCCGAGATCGACCGGCTGGTCGACGCCCTGCACACGGCCCGGGAGATGCTCGGCTGATGGACCTCAAGGACCTTTACCGCGACGTCATCGTCGACCACAACCGGCACCCGCGGAATTTCCGCGAGATTCCGGATGCCGACCGCCGCGCCGACGGCTTCAACCCGCTCTGTGGCGACAAGCTCACCGTGTACGTGAAGCTCGACGGCGACCGCATCGCCGACGTCTCGTTCAATGGCAGTGGCTGTGCGATCTCGGTCGCGTCTGCGTCGCTGCTGACGGAGAGCGTAAAGGGCAAGAGCATCGCCGAGGCCGAGGGCCTGTTTTCCCAGATGCACCAACTGCTGACGCGTGACGACGCCGACGTCGACGTGCCGGGCCTCGGCAAGCTCGGCGCGCTGTCCGGCGTGCGTGAGTTCCCGGCACGCGTGAAGTGCGCCAGCCTGTGCTGGCACACGCTGGACGCGGCGCTGCACAGCCAGGACCAGGTCTCGACGGAATAATCGACAGGAGCCCGCCTTGTACCGAGCCGACAACGAGCCCGTGAACTTCACCCGCGACGTGGACGCGGTGATCGTGCCTGCGGGCGTCAACGTGAAGTTGCGCCAGGGCCAGCAGGGCTACATCACGCAGGCGCTGGGCGGCAGTTTTACCGTCTATGTCGAAGGCAACCTCTTCCGTATCGCCGGCAAGGACGCCGACGCGCTCGGCAAGGAGCGGGACGAGGCGCCGGAGCTGCCGCCCGACGCGAGCGACGACGACGTTCGCACGCTGGCGTGGGAACGGATGAAGGGCTGCTACGACCCGGAGATCCCGATCAACATCGTCGACCTCGGCCTCGTCTATGAATGCGACGTCGTACCCGAAGGCGATGGCCGCGTGATCTCGGTGAAGATGACGTTGACTGCGCCGGGGTGCGGCATGGGCGACGTGCTCGTCGCCGACGTCAAGGAAAAGGTCGAGGTGATCCCGACCGTGAAGCGTGCCGACGTCGAACTCGTGTTCGACCCGCCCTGGGACCAGTCGATGATGTCCGAGGCGGCGCGACTGCAGACGGGGATGATGTGAGGCTGTTCACGCGCAAGTTCCACGGCGGCGCCAAGGCATCCGGCCGGGAACCGGCACGCCGGGACGCCATAAACCCGTCCCTGGGGGCTCTGGGCTCGGCGTCCATGCCTCGCACAGCCCGGCGAACCGGTTCCCGGCCGGATACCCGGCGCCGCGCGGGTGCCGCGAGCGGCACTTCGATCGTTGCGCTGTCTGTGCTTCGCTCTCACCTGCCCATCTGGTCCACGCGCAACCAACTATCGCACTCCCATGCCTGACTGGATCCGCGTCGCGCCCGTCGCCGACATCGCGCCCGGTGACTACGCCTCGGCAGAAGTCGACGGTGTCTTCGTCGCCGTCTACAACATCGACGGCGAGTACTTCGCGATCGACGACGTCTGCACGCACGATGGCGGCGGGCTCGCCGGCGGCGAAGTCCAGGATCACCAGGTCATCTGCCCCAGGCATGGCGCGCGCTTCTGCCTGCGCACCGGCAAGGCGCTGACGCCGCCGGCTTATGAACCCGTGCGGAGCCATGCCACGCGAGTCGTTGCTGGATTCGTGGAGGTCGCAGTCGAACCATGAGCCTTGGAAAACTGAGCAAGAGCAAGGTGCAGGGCCTCGAGGCCAGCCGCAAGGCGTCCGCCCAGCTGCATCGCCTGACGCTGGTCCGGCACGCCAAGTCCGACTGGTCGCTGCCCGACCAGCAGGACTGGGACCGGGTTCTCAACAAGCGCGGGCAGCAGGATGCGCCCGAGATGGCGCGACGCCTGCGTGCGAGAAAGCTGAAGCCGGACCTGATCCTGGCCAGCCCGGCCGTGCGCGCCCTGACCACGGCCAGCATCATGGCCCGCGAACTCAAGGTGTCCGCGGAACGCATCGCGCAGGACGAGCGGCTGTACCTCGCGGACCCGAAGTCGATCCTCGAGGTCATCCACGAACTCGGCGGCGATGCGCGCCATGTCATGGTGTTCGGGCACAACCCGGGCATCACCGACTGCGCCAACAAGCTGTCGGCCGGCGACCAGATCGACACCATGCCGACCTGCGCCGTGTTCACGGCGTGTTTCGCGCTCGAGGACTGGTCGCAGCTCGACTGGAAAAGCGGACTCGAAGCCGAGTTCGACTACCCGCGCAACCCGGCCTAGTCAGCCGCGGCCGAACACCGGAATTGCGGCGCCGGTCACGGCGGCGGCATCGTCCGATGCCAGGAAGAGGATGACTTTCGCAATCGCTTCCGGACTCACCCAGCGGGTGAAATCCGCCTTGGGCATGTCGAGCCGGTTGCGCGGCGTGTCGATAATGCCCGGCAGGATCGCGTTGACCGTGACGTTGCGGTCCTTCAGTTCTTCGGCGAGCGCTTCCGTGAGGCGCTGCACACCGGCTTTCGATGCCGCGTAGGCCCCCATCCCCAGACCGGCCCTGGCTGCCGCGCCCGCACCGATGTTGACGATGCGACCGCCACCGCGCTCGAGCATCGCCGGCAGCGCGCACTTGCAGCTGACCACGGCCGAGCGCAGGTTCATTGCATACAGCGAATCCCAGGTTTCGACATCGCCGTCGACCACTTTTTCCCAGCGGAACCCGCCCGCGATGTTCACGAGGACGTCGATGCCGCCGTAACGCATGGCGATCGCCGCCATGGCCTTGCGCGCCGCCTCGAGGTCGGCGAGATCGGCGCCGGCCAGCAGCATGTTTCCCGCACCGCCGAACTCCGCCTGAAGTTCAGCCGACGGGTGCGAGACGTCGAGCAGCGCGAGCTTCGCGCCGGCCTGCGCGAATGCCCGCGACACGGCGGAACCCAGCGCGCCGAAGGCGCCGGTGACCACGACAACTGCACCACCCGGCTCCATGTGCCTCTCCGATGAAGTGACGGGCATCGCGTCAGGCCCTCAGCATTCCGGGACGTTCACGGCCAGGCCGCCCTGGCTCGTTTCCTTGTAGATCGTCGACATGTCGTGACCCGTCTGGCGCATCGTCGCGATGACCTGGTCCAGCGACACCTTGTGCGTGCCATCGCCGCGCATCGACAGCCGCGCAGCGTTGATCGCCTTCACGGCGCCCATCGCATTGCGCTCGATGCAGGGAATCTGCACCAGGCCCGCGATCGGATCGCAGGTCAGGCCGAGGTTGTGCTCCATGCCGATTTCGGCTGCATTCTCGATCTGCTCGTTGGTGCCGTTCTGCGCGGCAACGAGCCCCGCCGCGGCCATCGAGCAGGCAACACCGACTTCGCCCTGGCAACCCATTTCCGCGCCCGAAATCGAGGCATTGCGCTTGTAGAGCATGCCGATGGCGCCGGCGACGAGCAGGAAGCGCACGACGCCGTTTTCGCTCGCGCCCGGCTCGAACTTGAGGTAATAGGCGAGCACCGCGGGCACAATGCCCGCCGCACCGTTCGTGGGTGCCGTTACGACGCGACCGCCGGCAGCGTTTTCCTCGTTGACCGACAGCGCGAAGGCATTGACCCATTCCAGCGCGTCGAGCGGACGGTGCTGCGAGGACGATTCGATCAGCACGCGTTGCATTCGCGATGCGCGTCGGCGCACCTTGAGCACGCCGGGGAGCAGGCCATTCGCCTGGAAACCGCGCTCGATGCATGCGTTCATCACCGACCAGATGTGCAGCAGCGCAATGCGGGTCTGCTCGTCGGTGCGGAAGGCGCGTTCGTTCTCGAGCATCAGTTCGTGCAGTTCGAGTCCGCGGCCTCGAGCCATCTCGAGCAGTTCGTGCCCCGAAGTGAACGGATGGGGCACCTCGACCTGCACCACACCCTCGGGCGTCTTGCCGAACTCACCAGCGCGCACGATGAAGCCGCCGCCCGTGGAAAAGAACTCCTCGCGGTGCAGGAAATTCCCCGCCGCATCGAGTGCGGTGAAGCGCATGCCGTTCGGGTGCTGGGGCAGCGTCTGGTCGCGGTGAAACAGCAGGTCGAGCGGCTCGTCGAATGCCACCTCGCGGCTGCCGGCCAGCCGGATGCGGCCCGTGCTGCGGATGCGTTCGAGCGTTGGTTCCATCGCGGCGGGATCGATCGTCGCAGGCTGGTTGCCTTCGAGGCCGAGCAGGATCGCCCGGTCAGTGCAGTGGCCCATGCCGGTGAGCGCCAGCGAGCCGTAGACCTGCGCCGCAACCTTGTCCACGCGCGCCAGCAGCGATTTCGCTTCGAGGTCGTGCACGAATGCGCAGGCGGCGTTCATCGGCCCCATGGTGTGGGAGCTCGAGGGGCCGACGCCGACCTTGAAGATGTCGAGGACGCTGAGGTTCATGGACTCCTTGCGCGGGACCGCCCGCTCACTCCATCGCCAGCAGCGAAGCGTTGCCGCCTACCGCCGAGGTGTTGATCGTCAACGTGCGCTCGTGCGCGTAGCGATGCAGGTAGTACGGACCGCCCGCCTTCGGGCCCGTCCCCGAGAGCCCGGATCCACCGAACGGCTGCGTACCGACCACGGCGCCGATGATGTTCCGATTCACGTAGACGTTGCCGGCCGCTACGCGGCTGGCCACGCGGCGAACCGTGCCGTCGATGCGGCTGTGGATGCCGAACGTCAGGCCGAATCCGGTCGCATTGATGGCGTCGACCAGGGCCTCGAGATCACGGGCCCGGTAGGGCAGGATGTGCATGATCGGACCGAACCATTCGCGGTCGAGCACCGACAGGGAGTCGATCTCGACAGCCAGTGGCGCAACGAACGTGCCCGCGCGCGTGCCATCACCGAGCCGGATCCGGTGATGCCACTTCGCGTTGCGCATGATGTCGCCGGCATGGCCCTCGAGCATGGCGCGCGCCGCCTCGTCGATGACGGGGCCGACGTCGGTTTCGAGATACGCCGGATTGCCGACCACCAGCTCCTCCATGTAACCGGACAACAGGCGCTTCACCTTCGGCGCGATGTCCTCCTGCACGCACAGCACGCGCAACGCGGAGCAGCGTTGCCCGGCACTGTTGAACGCGGACTGCACGGCGTCGATGACCACCTGCTCCGGCAAGGCGGAGCTGTCGACGATCATCGCGTTCTGGCCGCCGGTTTCGGCGATCAGCGTGCCGATCGGTCCGTTGCGGCCCGCCAGCGTGCGATGGATGATCCTGGCTGTCTCCGTGGAGCCCGTGAAGGCGACGCCGGCCACCCGCGGATCGGCCACGGCCGCGGCACCGACTATGGCGCCGTCGCCCGGGAGGAAGTGCAGGACATCGGCCGGCACGCCCGCCTGCAGCATCAGGCGCACCGCGTGCGCCGCCACCAGCGGAGTCTGCTCGGCGGGCTTCGCCAGGACCGCGTTGCCGGCCGCCAGCGCAGCGGCAACCTGCCCTGCGAAGATCGCCAGCGGGAAGTTCCACGGACTGATGCAGGTGAATACGCCACGGCCGTGCAGGCTCAGTTCGTTGCTTTCGCCCGTCGGGCCCGGCAGACGCTGCGGGCCGGCGAATTCGTGCCGGGCGCGCGCCGCGTAATAACGCAGGAAATCGACCGCCTCGCGCACTTCGGCAATGCCGTCCGGGACGGACTTGCCAGCCTCGCGCACGCACATGGCGACGAACTCGGGCAGGTTCTCCTCGAAGAGATCGGCGGTCCTGTCGAGCACGTCTCCGCGCACCGAGGCCGGCGTGCCATCCCAGTCCGGCTGGGCCCTGACGGCGATGTCGACCGCTGCGCGCACGTCGTCTGCAGAGGCGCTGATGACGGCACCGACGTGATCCCCGTGGTCGGCCGGGTTGCGGATCGCAGTACTCGTCCCGCCGCGTTCGGAGCCTCCGATCAGGGGCGTGGCCACCCAGGGCCGGCGCGAGACATGTTCCATGCGCGCAGCCATGTGGTGCAGCACCGCACCGTTCGCCAGGTGCACGCCGAGCGAGTTACGCCGCTCGGGCTGGTAGATGTCGAGCGGCTGCGGAATGCGCGGATGCGCGACCTTGTCGAGCGCGTCGACCGTCCGCACGGGATCGGCAATGATGGCCTCGACCGGCTCGTTCTCGTTGACGATGCGGTTGACGAACGAAGTGTTCGAACCGTTCTCCAGCAGGCGGCGCACCAGATACGGCAGCAGGTCTTCGTGTTCACCGACCGGCGCGTACACGCGACAGGGTACGCCCAGCCCGTCCGGGCTGGTGACGTGCGAGTACAGCTCCTCGCCCATTCCGTGCAGGCGCTGGAATTCAAACTCGATGCCCGCCTTGCGCGCCATGCTGGCCACGGCGGCCACGGTATGCGCATTGTGGGTAGCGAACTGCGGGTACAGCAGGCCCTTGCCCTGCTCGAACACGTAGCGCGCGCAGGCCAGGTAGGAGACGTCGGTATTGGGCTTGCGCGTGTACACCGGGTAGCCGGGCAATCCGCGCTCCTGGCCGCGCTTGATCTCGGCGTCCCAATACGCGCCCTTCACCAGTCGCACGTGCAGGATGCGGCTCGTTTCCCGCGCCAGGCCGACGATGTAGCGGAGCATCGGCAGCGCGCGCTTCTGGTAGGTCTGCACCGCGATGCCGAATCCCGACCACCCGGCAAGCGACGGGTCGCGGCACGCGGCCGCGAGCAGTTCCATCGTGAGCTCGAGCCGTTCGGATTCTTCGGTGTCGAGCGTGAGCGCAATGCCTGCATCGCGCGCGAGGCGACACAATTCAACCAGTCGCGGGGTCAATTCGCGCAGAACGCGTTGCCGGTGGGAGCGCTCGAAGCGCGGGTGCATCGCGGAGAGCTTCACGGAAATGCTCGGTCGCGACTCGAAATCCGGGTACTCGTTGACACGCGCCGCAAGCGCGCCGATCGCGGTCCGGTAGGCATCGAAATAGCGCGTGGCATCCGCCGTGGTCAGCGCCGCCTCGCCGAGCATGTCGAACGTGTAGCGGTAGCGCCGGTTGGAGCCGCTCAGTGAATTGTCGAGCGCCTCCTTCATCGTGCGGCCCATGACGAACTGGTGACCCATGATGCGCATGGCCTGGCGCATGGCCGTGCGCACGACGGGCTCACCCATGCGGCCCACGACCCGGCTCATGACGCCCTCGGGCGCGATCACGTCGTTCGGATCGAGTCGCACGATGCGGCCCGTCAGCATCAGCCCCCAGGTCGAGGCGTTGACGAACAGTGACTGGCTGTCACCCAGGTGGCTGGCCCAGTCGCCGGCGCGCAACTTGTCGGCGATCAGCCGGTCGGCAGTCTCATCGTCCGGAATGCGCAGCAGCGCCTCGGCGAGGCACATCAGGATGACGCCTTCCTGCGACGACAGGTCGTACTGGCGCAGGAATGCATCGAGCCCGGTCTTGGCGGCGGGCGCCTTGCGCACGGCCTCGACGAGCTTGCGGGCCGTCACCTGCACTTCGTCGTGCTGCGCGGGATCGAGCCGCGCCATGTCCGCGAGCGAGCGGACCAGCGTCTCTTCGTCGCCGAGGAAATCCGCGTTGATCGCCTGGCCCAGCGGGGTCAGGAAGTCTGCGGCGTCGGCATACAGGAAGCGCGACGACGGCGCCTCGCGATTCGGACCAGCCATGGGGGATTCGCCTGCAAAAATGATCCGGCAATTCTAGCGAAAACGCCGCAGGCCCGCGGGGGATCGACCGCCGCGGACCCTGTTGCAGTGCGGTACGAACGCCTTACTTCGTTTCGTAGAGCAAGCCGACCGTCGTGAGCGTGTCGGTCTTCTCGACTCCGGGCAGCACGTCGGTGTTGTGACGAACCTGGTAGGCGACGCGCAGGCCGAGCGCACCCGAGATCGTTACCTCGAGGCCGAGGTCGTTCTGGACGTAGGTGTTGTCCGAACCGGCTTCGACGAGCAAGCGGTCGACGATCTTGGTCGTGTCGGTGAGCTGGTGCTCGAAGCCCAGGTCGCCGCGGAAGATGACGCCGTCCTCGGACTCGCCCGTCTCGAGGATTTCGGCATAGCGATAGCCGGGACCGCCCTGCACCCACAGTTTCGTGCGCTCGCTGTCGATGATCCGGTAGCCGAGACCGCCCGCGATCGAGGCCTGGTAGTCGTACTGGCTGAACTTGTCGTCGTCGTAGCGGCCGGCCCCGAAGGCGTACGCGCGATCGGTGAGGGCGTACTGGGTCTGGCCGCGGACTTCCCAGCGCTGGGCGGTGGTGGTGCCGCTTTCGCTGCCGTAATTGCCAGCGAAACCGAATGTGTGCTGCCACTTGTCGACCGTGTTCTTCAGCTCGAGGCCGGCGCTGGCCGCCTGGTTCTCGCTGTTGCCGGTCGCGAACGACGCGCCGACGGTGCCCTTGCCGGTCCAGTCAGCCAGCGCGGGCGTTGCGCAGCCGCAGAGTGCCAGCGCAATGCAGAGGCGGGAAATGCGGATCGTCGACATCGAAGGCTCCTTGGCCGGTCTCTTGGCGGGGAAAAAATGGCGCAGGAGTATAGCGGCTCGGCGGGTAGCGCCACATCACGATTTCCGACTCCAAACGCGCTTGCATCGACTCCGCATCCGCGAAAAACTTCGCCACCGAGCGAGTCGAGGGACACGAAATGACGGAAGTTGCGCGCAAGATCGTCGCCACGGTCGAGAACTTCATGACCGAGGTCGTCGAGGCCTCGGCGACGACGCCCGTACTGGTGGATTTCTGGGCGCCCTGGTGCGGCCCGTGCCGCACGCTCATGCCGCTGCTCGACCGGATCGCCGACGAGTACGCCGGACGCTTCATCCTGGCCAAGGTCAACACGGAGGAACAGGCGCAGCTCGCGACGCATTTCCAGATCCGCAGCATTCCCACGGTGCTGCTGATCCACCACGGCGAAGTGGTCGATCAGTTCGTGGGTCTGCAGCCCGAGTCTGCGATCAAGGACCTGCTCGACCGGTACGTTGCGCCGGAGAGTGGTGTGATGGAGACCTCGGCCGTGGCCCAGGCACCCGTAGCGGACCGGCCGGAGGACGTGGCCTCCAGGCTGCTGGACCAGCGCGACGCCGCAGGCGCGGCCGACGCCATCGCCGCGCTGGAGGCCGCCCAGGCCGACCATCCGCGGCTCGAGTCGTTGCGAGCGCGGCTCGCATTCGTCGCGGCGGCCAATGCCCAGCCGGACGTCATGCGCCTGCGCGCAACCGTCGAGGCGAACCCTGCCGACGCGGCGGCGCGGCATGCCCTTGCAGCACACCATGCGTTGGCTGGCGATTTCGGCACGGCGCTGGCGGAATGGCTCGAATTGATGCGCCGCGACAGGACCTACGGCGACGACGCGGGCCGGCGGAGCCTGCTGCAGGCATTTGCGGTCCTGGGCGAGCAAGACCCGCTGGTGACACAGTACCGGCGACGGATGGCGAGCTTCTTGCACTGAGGATCGTGGTAAAGCCACCTTGCCGGCTCGCCGCGACCGAAGTATAAAAACGCGCACCTTGCCCCTGGGTTCTTCGATGCACGAGAAGCCGGAGTCAGCGGACGAGTTCGAGGACGAAGACAGTGAGGAAGTCGTCGGCGGCGATGAAGCCCTCGACGTCGACCGCCTCATGCAGGACCTCGACAAACGCAAGCGCGGTGCGCCGAAAGGCGCAGAACCCGCGTGGCGCAAGCTTGAGCGGATGCTGGAACAGAAGCGCACGTCGGAACTGCTCAGCGACTTCGACGATTACGACGTGGATGGCTCCGGTCCGCGCGGCGGCCGCAGTCGCGCCAGGCGCGGCCAGCAACCCTAGTGAAAATCGCGCGATGCGGAGCGCAGGCGCCCCAGCCAGCGACTCAGGTCGACCAGCCGATGCGCGATCACGTGCATGACCTCCCCCTCCAGCTGCAGCTTGCCGGCAACGCCCAGCAACCGTGAGCCGATCAGTGCCTGGCGCTGGCGCTCGGCCACGTCGCGCCAGACGATCAGGTTGACCGAGCCGGACTCGTCCTCGAGCGTCACGAACGTGACCCCCTCGGCGCTGCCGGGCCGTTGCCGGGTGATGACCAGGCCCGCCGTCCGGACCGTGGAACCGTCCGGCATCGCGCGCAACTGCGCGGAATCGACGAAACCGCGGACCGCCAGTTGCTCGCGCAGCACGGCGACCGGATGCCGCCGCAGCGTCAGCCCGGTGTGGGTGTAGTCCGCGATGATGTCCTCGCCTTCCCGCGGCGAGCGCAACAGGGGTATGCCTTCGGCAATGCGCACTTCCGGCAGCACGGGCAGCGGGGTTTCGAGCCCGGCCACCTGCCACGCCGCCCGGTGCCGGTGCCCGCCGAGTCCCGTGAGCGCGCCCGCTGCCGCAAGGCGACCCATCACGCGACGGTCCAGCTGCGCCTGCTCCGCCAGTTGCTGCGCGCTGTCGAACGCGGTTCCGTCCCGGCGCCTGCGCGCCTCGACCAGCCTCTGTGCTGCCTCCGCTGCCAGGCCTTTCACCAGGCGCAGGCCAAGCCGCAGCGCGGGGTCCGGCGTGCCATCGTAACGCCGCTCGAGCGTGCAATCCCAGTCGCTCCAGCGCACGTCCACCGGCCGGACCTCGACACCATGGCGTTGCGCGTCCTGCACGATCTGCGACGGCGCGTAGAAGCCCATCGGCTGGCTGTTGATCAGCGCAGCGGCGAATGCCGCAGGCTCGTGCCGCTTGAGCCACGCCGAGACGTACACGAGCAGCGCGAAACTCGCCGCGTGCGACTCCGGGAAGCCGTATTCGCCGAAGCCGAGGATCTGCTGGAAGATGCGCCGCGCGAACTCCTCGGCGTAACCGCGGTCGCGCATGCCGTGAATGAGCCGCTCCTCGAAGTGGCCGAGCCCGCCCTTGCGCTTCCACGCCGCCATCGCGCGCCGCAGCTGGTCCGCCTCGCCTGGCGTGAATCCCGCCGCGACGATCGCGAGCTGCATCACCTGCTCCTGGAAGATCGGCACGCCGAGCGTGCGCTTCAGCACGCCTTCCACTTCCGCGCTTGGATAAGTGACGGCCTCGAGGCCGGCGCGCCGCCGCAGGTAGGGATGCACCATGTCGCCCTGGATCGGGCCCGGCCGGATGATCGCGACCTCGATCACGAGATCGTAGTACGAACGCGGCCGCAATCGCGGCAGCATCGCCATCTGCGCGCGCGACTCGATCTGGAAAACGCCCACCGTGTCGGCGTGCCCGATCATGTCGTAGACGAGCGGGTCTTCGGCGGGCACGGTGGCAAGCGTCCAGCGCTGTCCACGGCAGCCATGCACGAGGTCGAACGCGCGGCGTATCGCGGCGAGCATGCCGAGGCCGAGCACGTCCACCTTGAGCAGGCCGAGCGCGTCGAGATCGTCCTTGTCCCACTGGATGACCGTGCGCTCGGGCATGGCGGCGTTCTCGACCGGCACGAGTTCCTCGAGCAGGTCGCGCGCGATGACGAAGCCGCCGACGTGCTGCGACAGGTGCCGCGGGAAACCGAGCAGCGTTCGAGCGAGCGTCAGCACCCTGGACAGGACGGGACTGTCCGGGTCGAGACCTGCCTCGCGCACTCGAGTCTCGTCGATCTTCGACCCGTCCCACCACTGCATCGAACGCGCGAGCGCCGCGACCTGCAGCGGGTCGAGGCCCATCGCCTTCGCCACGTCGCGCAGCGCGCTGCGCGGCCGGTAGCTGATGACCGTCGCAGTCAGCGCGGCGCGCTCACGGCCGTACTTCGCGTAGATGTACTGGATGACCTCCTCGCGGCGTTCGTGCTCGAAGTCGACGTCGATGTCCGGCGGCTCGTTGCGCTCTTTCGAGATGAAGCGCTCGAACAGCAGCGACATGCGCGCCGGGTCGACTTCGGTGATGCCGAGGCAGAAGCAGACGGCGGAGTTGGCCGCAGAGCCACGACCCTGGCAGAGGATGTGGCGTGAGCGCGCGAAGCGCACGATGTCGTGCACGGTGAGGAAATAGGGCTCGTAGGCGAGGTCGGCGATCAGCTCGAGTTCGTGCTCGATCGCCAGGCGTGTTGCCTCCGGCACGCCGTCCGGCCAGCGCTGCCGCGCGCCCGCCTCCGTGAGCAGGCGCAGCCAGCTCGCAGGGGTGCGACCGTCGGGCACGATCTCGCGCGGGTACTCATAGCGCAATTCGTCGAGGGCGAATGTGCAGCGCGCAGCGATGTCGATCGACGCCGCAAGCAGTTCAGGCGGATACAGCACGGCGAGGCGGCTGATGGGTCGCAGGTGTCGCTCGCCGTTCGGGAACAGCGCCCACCCCGCCTGTTCGACTGTCGTGCCGATGCGTGTCGCCGTCAGGACATCCTGCAGCGCGCGCCGGCCCCGCGTGTGCATGTGCACGTCGCCGGCCGCCACCAGCGGCAGGCCGAGTTCGCGGCCGAGGTGCTGCAGTTGTTCGAGACGCCGTTGGTCGCGCCCGGTCGTGAGCAATTCGACTGCAATCCAGAGCTGGCCGGGAAACAGCGTGGCGAGCCAGCTTGCAGCGGAGGGGTCCGGTTGCGGTGGCGGGAGCCACAGGCAAAGCAGAGGGGTTGGGAGACAGGGGTCAGGGATCAATGATGAAGGGGGCGTTGCCAGCGCCTTCCGGCTGTCCCGCAACGCCCGATCCCTGTCCCCTGCTGCGATTTCTGCGAAATCGCCGCGGCACAGGCGGTACTCCCCCTTCGGCGCGGCGCGGCGCCCGCGCGTGATCAGCCGGCAAAGCAAGCCGTAGCCGCGGCGATCCTGTGCCAGCAGCACGCAGCGCAGGCCATCCTCGAGGCGAAACTCCGAGCCGACGATGAGCTTGAGGTTGTGATCACGGGCGGCGACGTGTGCGCGCACCACTCCTGCGACTGAACACTCGTCGGTGATGGCCAGCGCGGTGTAACCGAGCTGCGCGGCACGTTCGACCAGTTCTTCCGGTCGCGAGGCTCCGCGCAGGAAACTGAAATTGGAAAGGCAGTGCAGCTCGGCGTACACGGCGGGTCACGCGAACCAGCCGTGCAGGAACCAGCCCGCGCCGCCGGCATCCCTCCGGTTACGGAACACCCACAGCCGTTCACCCTGGCCGCTGCGCGCCACGTAGTAATCGCGCGCAACGTCGCGACCGTCCCACCAGCCGGATTCGATGCACTCAGGGCCTTCCTCGAAGACGAGCCGGCGGACGTCGCAAGGCTCGGGCACGTCGAGCAACCAGAGGGGCCGCAAAGAACCCTCGTCCCGACTCTCTCCCGCTATTGCGGGAGAGGGAGCAACAACTCCCTCTCCCGGCTCACCGGGAGAGGGTTGGGGTGAGGGCCTCTTCCGCCTGCGATCCGTCACTGGCTCCACGATGCGCCACGCGGCCTCAGGCCGATGCTCCGGCACGCACTCGAGTCCGTGCACGGCTGCGTTGCCGAGCCGCGCGCGCAGCCGCTCGACCAGGTGCGGGAGGTTCTCGCCCGATTCACGGCGGTCGTGGGCGAACAACTCGACTGCATCCGCCTGCAGGTCGATGAGCGGCCCGCTCAGCAGACGCACGTTGCGCACGGGCTGGGGCAGCACGAGCCGCGCAAGCCGCTCACGCAGCAGCGCGGCCATGTGCTGCGGCTGCGCACCCACCGGCTGCACGAAACGCAACCGCACGCGCGTGAGCGGCGCCTCGCGATGACGCATCTGCACTTCGATCGCCTGCACGCCGCGGCCGCGCTCGCGCAGGAAACGGCACAGCTCGTCGAGCAGCGGCGCGAGCGCGAAGCCGAGACGCGCGGTGTCGTCGATTTCCGGTTCGAGGTCACGGCGTGCGGCGAATCTTTCGCTTGCCGCAAAAGCTGCCCGTGGTTCCTGCACTCGACCCGTCGCCCGGTCGAGCGCCGCGAGCAGTTCCTTGCCACAGCGCCGCGCGAAGCCGTCACGCGGCAAGCGCAGACATTCGCCCACGGTGCGCACGCCCATGGTGCCGAGCGTTTCCACGGTGCGTTCCGGCCAGCGCGCGCAGTCGAGCGGCAGCGGTGCGAGGCGGCCAGCGAGTTCTTCACGGTTGCGCACGAACGCCGGCCGCGCACCGGGCGGGCCGGAGCGCGCGAACCACAGCGACGCGAGCGGCACCGGCGTAATGGCAAAGCGCGCCGTGGCGCCGGTGACATCGAAGAGTTCCTGTTGCAGCCGCGCGCACAACTGGCGTGCACCACCGAAGAGACGCAGGCTGCCGCGCACTTCGAGCAGCACGCCGTCCGGCGGATCGAGGCTGACCCGCGGCGAAAACCGCAAACCGCGCTGCGCCACGGTTTCGAGCAACTGGCGCTCACGGCGCGCATCGCGTGCCAGCGTGTGCAACCCCGGCAGCAGCGCGAGCGCGGCGTTGATCGACATTCCCTCGCGCACACCCGCCGCATGCACGGCTTCGTCGCAGGCACGGACGACCTTGCCATTGCGCTCGAGATCGACGATCGCGACGGGTGGCTGGCCCGGCAGCGCCTGCGCCGCATCGCGCAGCGAATCGAGCATCAGTGCGGGCAGGTGAATGGCGAGCCAGAACTCGCGCGGCCGCGACTGCGCGGCTGGCCCGCGACCGGGAACGGAGAGCGATGGATGGAGTGCCGGTGTGACCCGGCGCCTGGCGAGCGGGGCCATCTCAGTGCCCCAGGTTCACCGTGGCTGGACGGCCTCCGCGACTCTTGACGATGCGCACCTGCAATCCTTCGCTGCCGCCGAGCAGTGCCAGCCGCAGCACGGCAGGCGACGGCGTAAGCCCGGCCTGCAGCGGCCGGTACAGCACTGCCAGGCTGCGTGAAGATTCCGCTGCCAGTTGCAGTCGCCGCAGTGCCTGCGGATCGCGTGGGTTGGCCCAGCCCAGCACGGCGCTGCACGCTTCCGAACGCAGGGCCTGGTCCATGGCCCATTCGGTGGTGCCAGCGCCCTGCACGACGAGCATGCGCGTCACGTCGATGCCCCACGCCGCGAGCGCAGGTGCGTACGGGCGATACGGCGGTGACACCCAGGCGACCCAACCACCGCTGCCCCGTTCATGCGGCAGCATGGCAGACCCCGCATGGCAACCAGCATCCTTGGGACGCGGTGGCGGATACACGTCTGCTGCACCTTCGTCACGGCAAAGCGCAGCGAGTGCGGGCAGCAGCAGCTTGAGTTCGCCGATGCCGCGCTGGTCGGAAAGGATTTCGATGAGGCCCTGCCGGGGCCAGCCTGCGCCGGGCAGGCAGCGGTCGAGCGCGGCATAACCCGTGGGCAATCCCGTCGGTGCCGTTGCGGCCTTGTCACCGCCCGGCTCCCGCGCGCGCCAGAGCCGCGTGGAATTCTGCTGCAGCAGTTCTTCGACGGAGGCGCTCATTGCCTGCGTAATCCCACGGTCATTGCAATGCTCTGGACAATGCCCTGGGCAACACTCAGGACAGCCGGCTGGCTTCCTGGCGCACCACTCCGACGACGAGGCCTTCGATCGTGAGCGACTGCTCGCGCAGGTCGACGCGCAGGGGTTCGAACTCCTCGTTCTCCGGCAGCAGCCAGGCGATCGAGCCCTCCTGCCGGTAGCGCTTCACGGTGACCTCGTTCTCGAGGCGCGCGACGACGATCTGGCGGTTACGCACTTCCGGCGTGCGGTGGACCGCGACCAGGTCGCCGTCGAGGATGCCGGCATTGCGCATGCTCATGCCCTTGACCTTGAGCAGGTAGTGCGGCCGCGGCTGGAACAGCGCCGGATCGATGTGGTAGCGGGCTTCGATGTTTTCCTCGGCCAGGATCGGCCGGCCGGCGGCGACCCGGCCGATGAGCGGCAGGCCGATCTGGTCGCGCAGCGAATCCTTGAGCTGGATACCGCGGGAAGCACCGGGGCGCAGGTCGATGACGCCTTTGCGCTGGAGGGCGCGCAGGTGTTCTTCCGCCGCGTTGGCGGACTTGAAGCCCAGGGCCTCCGCGATTTCAGCCCGTGTGGGCGGCAGGCCCTGCTCGGCCAGGCTGTCCTGGATGAAGGTAAGCACCTGACGTTGACGCGGCGTGAGATCTTCCATCGCTCTTCCCTCCCTGTATACCCATACAGTGACTGTTTATATATACAGCTCTGCCCGTCGACTGGCAAGCGGGAGGGATAAATTTCTTCGGCAAAGACCTAAGCTCGCTCAAGGCGGCCACGCCACGCTCAGGACGCGAATCCCAGCGGCCGGCACAAGGCGTAAATGCCGGGAAATCCAGTGCCAACCGCGATGCCTGTCGGTGAAATCTCACGCCTGATGGCTGCTCGCTCCGCCGCCGAATGCGAGTTCTTCGCACGTGATGCACAGCACACTAATCTTTATCGTCGTTTTCGAATGAGTTAGTCTCTCGCTGTTCGGCTGCGCTGCGCACACGGCAACGTGTTCCTGGGTTGTGGCCGCCACACTGGCTTGTCCGATCAAAAAACTGAGGAAGATCCCCAATGAAGACCGCTATCGCCAAGATCCTGACCGCCGCCACCGCCGCCGTCGTGCTCGCCGCCGCTTCGGGCTGCGTCAGCCAGTCGACGTTTGACGCACACGTGGCCGGCGCCGATGCGGCCATCAAGGCCGCCGCTGCGGACGCTGCTGCTGCCAAGGCGTCTGCCGACGCCGCCGCCGCTTCCGCTTCCAGCGCCGCCAGCACCGCGAGCAGCGCGCAGAGCACGGCCAACCAGGCCCTGCAGGCCGCGCAGGCTTCGCAGTCCTGCTGCGACGCGACCAACGAGAAGATCGATCGCGCGTTCAAGAAGTCGATGGGCAAGTAATCCACTTACCCAGTCGCTTCTGCGATATGAAAACGCCGCGGACCTCCGCGGCGTTTTCTTTTGTGCGACGCCGGCGTGCGAGGCGCCGGCAAGGACAGGCGGATCAGCCCTTCCCTGTTCGAGCGATCGCCATCAGGGCAGCTTGGCTGCGGTCGGCCGCATCGGTTCGCAAGCAGTGGTCACGGCGCCGCGGCGACCGCTGCTGTGTCCACGGGCGCCTGCGCGGGCTCATCGACTGGCGCGGGCCGCCGCTCGAAGTTGCGCTCGCCGATGCGCACGGGCACGCCATTCGCCTGCTGGAAAGCCAGGCGGGCCGTGTCCCAGTCCACCGTGCCCTGCACGCCCTTCATCGCGGCCTTAACTACTCGATCCAGTTCTGCCGGATCCATGTGCGCCGGGTCGTTGGTGCCCTCGAGCGGCGCCTGCCGCTCGACGAACAGCGTGCCCCGCGACCAGCCGACCTTGGTGGTCTGGTCGATGAGGTTCACCTTCGTGTTCACGGGAATCATCGTGAAGAACTCGGAGATGTCTTCGGGGTACATGCGGATGCAGCCGTGCGTGACCTGCATGCCCACGCCCGCAGGGCGGTTCGTGCCGTGGATCAGGTACGAGCCGCCGGGAATGCCGAGCCGCAGGGCGTACTCGCCGAGCGGGTTGTCCGGGCCCGGCGGAATGAAGGGTGGCAGCGGGTCGCCCTTGGCTTCGTGTTCGAGCCGGACCGACTTCGGTGGGTACCAGTTGGGTCGTTCCTGCTTCGAAACCACCCTGGTGTTGCCGAGCGGCGTCTTCCAGTCCATCTTGCCGGTGCTGATCGGGTAAGTGCGCACGACGCGCGGCTGGCCGGCCTGCGCGGGCGGGTAGTAGTAGAGCCGGTGCTCAGGCAGGTTGACGACGATGCCCTCGCGGGGCGCGTCGGGCAGGATGAAGCGACTCGGGATCACCACTTCGGTGCCCGCGCCGGGCAACCAGGGGTCGACTCCCGGGTTGGCCGCGATGATTTCCTCGTAGCCGACACCATAGCGCCTGCCGATGTCGAGCAACGTGTCCTCGTGCTCGGCCGACGCGATATTGACCGCGCCAATCACGTTGTCGCCATTCGGCGGCACCAGGTATTCAGCCGCCCGCGCCCCGCTAGCGACGAACGGTGCGAACGCTGCGACCAGCGCCCCGGCGACCCACTGGCCGGCACGGTGACTTTGCATGCAACCTTTCCTCCACTGCCTGCATCTATTCTATCCATATGGCGCTCAACAACACGCTGCTCGCCCGCATTGACCCGGACACGGCACCGCCCGTAGCCTTGCGGCCGCGAGGGAAACCCATGCCATACAAGCTGACGATCGAGCTTTCCGACCGCGATCTGCGCCATTTTCGCCGCGAACTGAAGAAAGCGCGCGCGTCGGTCCAGATTGCAGACGACGAGGAAATCCTCGGAGCAGCCCTGGACATGGTGAAGGTCATGAAGGGCACGGAGCTGCCCGACTTCGTCACCGAGCGGCTCGACCAGCTCGAGTCCCTGATCGCCATGGTGACCGACGAAGACTGGCCGCTCGCAGACGAGGAGCGAAACCCGGTGCTCTCGGGACTTGCCTACCTGTGCGACCCGGAAGACCTGATCCCGGACGACATTCCCGGCATCGGCATGCTGGACGACGCCGTGATGATCGAGCTCGTGTTCCGCGAACTGCGGCACGAGCTCGAAGCCTACGAGGACTTCAGGGCGTACCGTGAGTCGCTGACGAAGCGCTCGGTGTTGCGCCCCGCTCCGCCGCAGGTTGCTGAGAAGATCGCCCGGCGGCGCACGCAGCTGATGGCGCGGATGCGACGACGCAGGAACAACGATTAGTCCGGCGCGCGCCGACCGGGCTCGAACGACTGCGTACCGTGCTGAACCCGGCTCCAGGTTGGTGGTGCCGGTGAGGTCGTGCCGCAACGGTTAAATCCGCTGCATAGAGCCACGCACGTGCACGAATGCCGCGAACGGGCAAGCTCAATTTCGTGAACTGCGTCTCGCGGTCTTTGTTGCCCCGCGCGGGGCGAGCGCACACACTTCCGGGGCAGTTCATTCAATAGCAAACCCGTCGCAAGGCGGGGACGCAAAGCCTCCGGTCCGCACTAGTTGCGGATAGCGGGGTTACCGGGAGAGTGCCTCGTCATGCACAGCAGTTCTTTTTCGCATTGGTCAGTACCGCAGCGCCTTGCAGCGCGCATCGCGCTCTTCTCGTTTCTCGCCATCGCCGCTGCCGCGCCCAGCCACGCTGGCAAGACGAGCATCAATTACGGAAGCCCGCCAACGATTGCCGGGACTCCGCCCACGTGGGTCGAAGTCGGCAAGACTTACTCGTTCCGCCCTTCCGCCGCGGACCCGGACGGCAACCGCCTGGAGTTCCGGATCAGCAACCAACCCGGGTGGGCGAACTTCAGCAGGTCCACGGGGACGCTGAGCGGCACACCGGGGCGGCGCAAGGTCGGCACGTACCGCAACATCCAGATCCGCGTTACCGACGGCAAGAACTGGGCTGTCCTGCCCGCGTTTGCCATCACGGTCGTGCAGCCGATTGCGAGCGCCACACCGGTCGCAGTGGCGCCGCCGCCGGTGACCGAGCCGCCGCCGGTAACCACTCCGCCGCCCGTGACCGAGCCGCCGCCGGTAACCACTCCGCCGCCGGTGACGACTCCGCCGCCGGTGACGGAGCCGCCCCCGGTGACGACTCCGCCGCCCGTGACCGAGCCGCCCCCGGTAACCACTCCGCCGCCGGTAACCACTCCGCCGCCGGTAACCACTCCGCCGCCGGTGACGGAGCCACCCCCGGTGACGACTCCGCCGCCCGTGACGGAACCGGTGAATCGCGCGCCGGCGATCTCCGGCTCGCCGCCCACCGGCGCGCCCGTTGGCCAGTCATATGCGTTCAGGCCGACCGCCGCCGATGCCGACGGTGACCGCCTCACGTTCAGCCTGCAGGGCAACCCGGCGTGGCTGGCCATCAACAGCACCGACGGCACGCTCTCCGGCACCCCCGCCGCCGCGAACGTTGGCACGGTTTCCGGCATCGTGTTGAGCGTGAACGATGGCAAGGCCACGACCAGCCTGCCCGCGTTCTCCATCACTGTGTCGCAGACCAACCGTGCGCCGACGATCTCCGGCACGCCGTCCAGCGGCGCGACCGTTGGTCAGGCGTACACGTTCCGGCCGACCGCCGCGGACGCGGACGGTGACCGACTCACGTTCAGCCTGCAGGGCAACCCGGCGTGGCTGGCCATCAACAGCGGCGACGGCACGCTCTCCGGCACACCTGCTGCCGCGAACGTCGGCACCGTGTCCGGGATCGTGGTCCGCGTGAGCGATGGCACGGCCACGACCAGCCTGCCCGCGTTCTCCATCACCGTTTCGCAGACCAATCGCGCGCCGACGATCTCCGGCTCGCCGCCCACCGGCGCGACCGTTGGCCAGTCGTACACGTTCAGGCCGACCGCCGCCGACGCCGACGGCGACCGCCTCACGTTCAGCCTGCAGGGCAACCCGGCGTGGCTGGCCATCAACAGCACCGACGGCACGGTCTCGGGCATCCCGGCCGCCGCCAACGTCGGCACCGCTTCCGGCATCGTGGTCCGCGTGAGCGACGGCACGGTTACGACCAGCCTGCCCGCGTTCGCGATCACCGTGACGCAGACCAACCGTGCGCCGACGATCTCCGGCTCGCCGCCCACCGGCGCGACCGTTGGCCAGTCGTACACGTTCAGGCCGACCGCCGCCGACGCCGACGGTGACCGCCTCACGTTCAGCATCCAGGGCAACCCGGCGTGGCTGGCCATCAACAGCACCGACGGCACGGTCTCGGGCATCCCCGCCGCCGCCAACGTCGGCACCGCTTCCGGCATCGTGGTCCGCGTGAGCGACGGCACGGTCACGACCAGCCTGCCCGCGTTCTCCATCACCGTCACGCAGACCAACCGTGCGCCGACGATCTCCGGCACGCCAGTCACCAGCGCACGTGCAGGCCAGCCGTATGCATTCCGCCCGACCGCGGCGGACGCCGACGGTGACCGCCTCACGTTCAGCGTGCAGGGCAACCCGGCGTGGCTATCGATCAACAGTACCGACGGCACGCTCTCCGGCACGCCCGCCGCCGCCGACGTCGGCACGGTATCCGGCATCGTGGTCCGCGTAAGCGACGGCACGGCCACGACCAGCCTGCCCGCGTTCTCCATCACCGTGGCGCAGGCGCTGACGACCTCGGCCAGGGTGTCGTGGCGAGCACCGACCACCAACGTTGACGGCACGCCCATCACCGGGCTCTCGGGCTTCCGCGTGTTCTACGGGAATGTGTCGGGGCAGTACGGTCAGAGCCTCCTGGTGTCGAGCCCCAGCATCACGTCGGTCGTGATCGAGGGCCTGACGTCGTCCACGACGTGGTACTTCGTGGTCAAGGCCGTGGCGACCAGTGGAGTCGAGAGCGATTACTCGACGGAAGTCAGCAAGACGATGTAACGGGTGACGGCCGCGCAACTGCTGCGCGGCCGTCGTCCACGCCAACTTCTTGCCGGTTCCGGAAACTCACAGGGGGCCGCGGTGGCCCCATGCCGATCAAGCGTTGCCGGTCAACGCGACCTTCGCGAGCAGTTCGCCGATCTGCGCGGGCACGCCATTGCGTGCTTCCGTCACCGCCACGCGCACGGCATTGGCGAAGGACACGCGGTCGGCACCACCGTGGCTCTTGATGACCACGCCCTGCAATCCCACCATGCTCGCGCCGTTGTGGACGCGGGGATCGAGCCGCGCCTTCAGCGCCTTGAGCGTCGGCGCCGCGGCGAGCGCGCCGATCTTGCGCACCGTGCTGCGCGTGAACTCTTCCTTCATCGCGCCGCTGATGAACTTCGCCAGGCCTTCCATCGCCTTCAGGGCCACGTTACCGGTAAAGCCGTCGGTGACCACGACGTCGACGACGCCGGAAAAAATCTTGTCGCCTTCGACGAAGCCGACGTAATTGAGCGCCGAGCCGGTGAGTCGCTTGTGCGCCGCCTTGATCTCTTCCGTGCCCTTGATGTCTTCTTCACCGACGTTGAGCAGGCCCACGCGCGGACGCTCGATGCCGTGCAGGTCGGACGCGATCACCGACCCCATCACCGCGAACTGCACGAGGTGATCGTCGTTGCAGTCGGGGTTGGCACCGAGGTCGAGCATCACCGTGTAGCCGCCCGTCGCCGGCAGCGCAGACACGATTGCAGGGCGGTCGATCCCCGGCACCATGCCCAGCACGAAGCGCGCGGTGGCAAGCAGCGCACCGGTGTTGCCAGCCGAAACACACGCGGACGCCTCGCCCTTCTCGACGAGGTTGATCGCGACGCGCATCGAGGAGTCTTTCTTCTTGCGGAGCGCGTCCTTCGGACTCTCGTCCATGCCGACCACTTCGGTCGCCTCGATGAACGTGCAGCGCCCGGTATCCAGGGCCGCGCCGAGCAACGGACGCACGACGTCGCCGCGGCCGACGATGATCAGCCGCAGGTCAGGGATGGACGCAAGGACATCTAGCGCCGCGGGAACCGCGACTTCGGCGCCGTGGTCTCCGCTCATCGCGTCCACGGCAACGGTCAGCCCGGCGGTCATGCGCGGGCCCTGGCGAACAGGATTACTCCTGGCCTTCGCCGGCGGCCGGCTTCTCGATCACCTTCTTGCCGCGGTAGAAACCGTCGGGCGTGATGCGGTGACGGCTGTGAGTCTCACCGCTGGTGCGGTCGACCGACAGCGCCGGGGTGCTCAGGTGGTCATGCGAACGATGCATGCCGCGCTTCGACGGGGTCTTGCGGCTCTTCTGGACTGCCATGGTCTACTCTCCTGAAGCGGGGTCAGCGCTCGGTTTTCTTTTCGAGCAGCTCCCGCAGATTCGCAAAGGGCATCTGTTTCTCTTCCGCCGCTGCCTCTTCCGCAACGGTTTCCAAGGCGGCAGCCGGCGCCAATGGCACGACTTCCGCCCCGGACGAGCGGCACTCCCCGGCGCCAACGTCGTGCACGGGCACGAGCGGCATCGCGAGCAGCACCTGCTCTTCGACCAGCGCCGTGAGCGACAGTTGCTCCGGCATTCCTACGAACGGCTCGTAGCCGCCCGCCACGTCATCAATCTCGTCGCGGACGATGGCGACGAGCGCCGATTCGTCCACCGTGCACGGGCACGGCCGCAGGCAACGCTGGCATTGCAGCACCGCCACGCCTTCGACACGAACCTCGACGGTCGTCCGGCCTTCGAAGGAGCCAAACCGCAGCTGCGCATCGATGCGCGTGCCGGGCAGTCCACCCGCCTCTGCAACACGCTCCAGCTGTGCCAGGTCGAAATGACGCTCGAGAACAGCGGCGCGTGCCGACAGTTCTTTGGCGTTGACCTGATCGGCCGGGCCTGGCGACATGGGCCGCGTATAATAGTGACGCGACCCCGCCCTGTCAAAATAAAAACGAGCCTAAATCTTTGTTTTCCAAGGGCCTGATTCTCGCTTCCACCTCCCGCTACCGGCGCGCGCTGCTGGAACGACTGGGGCTACCCTTCGACTGCGTGGCGCCCGACGCCGACGAGTCCCGGCTGCCGCGTGAGCCCGCCGCCCAGATGGCGGCGCGACTGGCGCGGCTCAAGGCTGAGGCCGTGGCCAGCAAGTACCCCCACGCGGTCGTCATCGGCTCGGATCAGGTGGCGCTCCGGGGGAATGAGGTACTCGGGAAGCCCGGCTCGGTCGAGCGATGCCGGGAACAACTGCAGAAATCGTCTGGCAAGGAAGTCGTCTTCCTGACTGCCGTTCACGTCATCGACGGCACTGGCGGCCGGGTGGAATCACACATCGACCGCACGGTCGTGAAGTTCCGGGAGCTGTCGGACGCCGAGATCGACCGCTACATCGAGCGCGACAACCCGCTCGACTGCGCCGGTGGCTTCAAAGCCGAATCGCTGGGGATCGCCCTGTTTGATCGGATCGACTCGAGCGACCCGACCGGCCTCACCGGCCTCCCGTTGTCCTGGCTCTGCGGCGCCCTTCGCCGCGCACGGGTCCAGATCCCTTAGCGGGACCGCGGAACTCCCTTGGTTTTGCAGCGCGCGGTGCGGACGCGGGGCTCTGCGCGCGAGCCGCCACGCTCGGCCCGCGCGAACCTGCCGGCTTCAGCGCCTTGCCCCGTGCGTCTTCCGGCGCACGTGCCTTGCCGCGCGTCAGCTTGTCGAGCACCGCACTCAGTTCGGGCGGCAGCGGCGCGCTCGCGAGCATCGGCTCGCGGGTGCCGGGCCGGGTAAACCCGAGCGACGACGAGTGCAGGAACATCCGCTTGAGCCCGTAGTCCTGGAACAACTCGTTGAAGATCCGGCTGCCGTACTTGTCGTCGCCGGCCACCGGATGCCCGGCATGCGCCGCATGCACGCGGATCTGGTGCGTCTTGCCGGTGTCGATCTCGACTTCCATCAGCGTCGCCAGGTTGCCGAAGAACTGCACCGGCTTGAACGTGCTGACGGACTTCTTGCCGTGCGCGCGCACCGCCACGTGCCGCTCGCCGCTGCGACGCTCGTCGGTGTCGAGCGCGAGTTCAATGCGCTTCGTCCCGAGATTCCACTTGCCGCAGACCAGTGCCAGGTAATGCTTCTCGGTCTGGCCTTCGCGCAATTGCAGGTGCAGGTCGCGGAGCGCGGCACGCCGTTTCGCCACGAGCAGGCAACCGCTGGTGTCACGGTCGAGGCGGTGCACGAGTTCGAGGTCAGGCTGGTCCGGCCGGGCGCTGCGCAGCGCCTCGATCAGGCCGAAATCCGTCGCGCTGCCGCCGTGGACGGCGAGTCCGGGCGGCTTGTTGAAGACGATCAGGTCGGCGTCCTCGTACGTGATCGCGTCCATGACCAGCTTCTGCAGTGACTCGCTGGCCGTCCGCGGCGTGGCCGGTGGCGGCACGTCCTCGGCCTTGCGCACCGGGGGGATGCGGACGATGTCGCCCAGCACCACTCGCTGGTCGGGCTTGGCGCGCTTCTTGTTGACCCGAACCTCGCCCTTGCGAAGCAGGCGGAACACGTGGGTGCGCGGGACATCCTTCAACTGGCGGACCAGGAAGTTGTCCAGGCGCGTCCCGGCATCGTCTGCGGTCACTTCCACGTGGGTGACCCCGCGTCCCGCTTCCGCCCCGGCCGGCTTCTCGTCGGTTCCCGGGTCATTTTCGTAAGCCATTGATTTTCCGGCCTTCGCTTGTTACATTCCGACGCTAGGCAATGTGCTGGTGCGTCCAAGCAACACCAGGCAGCGCCGAATGAGCGACGCGCGGTTGCACGCCCTTCGGGTTGTGCGGGGCGCCCGCAATCTTAGTTGGTTCTGAAGTTTCAGACCATCGATCTGCCGTGAACACGTGCAGGTGCCGCAGCCCCGGCGGGCGGCGGACCGGGCGCGACCTCGGCGGGTACGATGCCCGACAGCACCAGGATTCGGTCACGCACCGTGCGCACTGCGCCGGTGCAGAAGAACAGCAAATGAGCGCTCGCGCAGTCGCTGCCAGACCTCTTCCCCACGCCACGGCACCACTACCCGTCCGAACCGTTCGCGGCCCCAACCTCCAATAGCGAGAGGGCCGATGAAGAGAATGCTCGTCAACGCAACTCAGGAAGAAGAGTTGCGCGTAGCGCTGGTCGACGGCCAGCGGATCTACGACCTCGACATAGAAATTCCGTCACGCGAGACCAAGAAGGCCAACGTCTACAAGGGCCGCATCACCCGCGTCGAACCCAGCCTCGAGGCTGCGTTCATCGACTACGGCGCTGACCGCCACGGTTTCCTGCCGTTGAAGGAAGTCGCCAAGGCTTTCTTCAAGGACAAGCAGCCCGGCCAGGAAGGCAACCGCGGCATCCGCGACCTCATCGAGGAAGGCCAGGACATCATCGTCCAGGTCGAGAAAGAAGAGCGTGGCAACAAGGGCGCTGCCCTGACCACGTTCATCAGCCTCGCCGGCCGCTTCCTGGTGCTGATGCCGAACAACCCCCGGGCCGGTGGCGTCTCGCGCCGTATCGAGGGCGAGGACCGCGACCAGCTCCGCGAAGCGATGGACAACCTGCAGATCCCCGACGGCATGGGCGCCATCGTGCGCACCGCCGGCGTCGGCCGCTCCCCGGAGGAGCTGCAGTGGGACCTCAACAACCTCGTCGACATCTGGAACGCGATCCAGCAGGCCTCGGACAGCCGTCCGTCGCCGTTCCTGATCTACCGCGAGAGCACGGCGATCCTGCGGGCACTGCGCGACTACCTCGCCGACGACATCGGCGAAATCCTGATCGACAAGCAGGAGGTGTACGAGGAAGCGCGCGAATACATGCAGCGCTTCATGCCGAACAACCTGCGCAAGCTCAAGCTCTACGACGACCACGTGCCGCTGTTCACGCGGTACCAGATCGAGAGCCAGATCGAGTCGGCGTACTCGCACAAGGTGACGCTGCCTTCGGGCGGCAGCATCGTGATCGACCACACCGAGGCCCTGGTCTCGATCGACATCAACTCGGCGCGCAGCACCCGCGGCACCGACATCGAGACGACGGCCTGCAACACCAACCTGGAAGCCGCGGACGAAATCGCGCGCCAGATGCGGTTGCGTGACGTCGGCGGCCTCATCGTCATCGACTTCATCGACATGGAGTCGCAGAAGAACCAGCGCGCCGTGGAAGACCGCCTGCGCGACGCCGTGAAGCAGGACCGCGCCCGCATCCAGCTGGGCAAGATCTCGCGCTTCGGCCTGCTGGAACTGTCACGCCAGCGCCTGCGTCCTTCGATCAGCGAATCGACCAACATCGTCTGCCCGCGCTGCACCGGCATGGGCGTGATCCGCAGCGTCGAATCGCTGGCGCTCGCGGTGTTGCGACTGATCGGCGAGGAGGCCCGCAAGGACCGCACCGCCAAGGTCATCGCGCAGCTGCCGGTGGACGTCGCGACCTACCTGATGAACGAGAAGCGCGACTGGCTGCACGACATCGAGTCGCGCAGCCGGGTCGACATCGTGCTGGTGCCCAACAAGTACCTCGAGACCCCGGCCTACGAACTGCGCCGCGTGCGCGACGACGAGACGGACCTGCCCGAGAACTCGGTCATCAGCCACCACATGGCGGTCGAACCGAAGATCGACCTGGACGCGATCGCCACGGCCGAGGAAGAGAAAGCCCCGGCGCTGCAGCAGCCTGCCGTCACGACGATCGTGCCGAGCACCCCCGCTCCGCCCGCTGCGCCGGAACCTGTGGCCGCCCCGGTCGCCATCGCGGCGCCAGTGGTCGTGGCCGCGCCGGCCTTCGGTCCGCGCGACAACGTGCTGGTGCGGATGTGGCGCTGGCTCGCCGGCGACAAGCGTGCCCCCGAACCGAAGCCGGCGCCGTCAGCGCACTTTGGCCGCAGCGGCAAGGAAGCCGAACGCGAACGTCCGCGCAACGACCGTGACCGTGCCGAGCGTGGCGGCCGCGGACGTGACCGCGATGGCCGTCGCGACGGACGCGACAGCCGAGACGGTCGTCGCGATGGCCGTGTCGAGGGCCGTGGGATCGCCGCGACGAAGCCCGTCGCGAGAACCGCGGCGAGGGCGCGCAGGGCCAGCAGGCCCGCGGCAATGAACCGCGCCGCGATGAGCAGAATCGCCCGCCGCAGCAGCCCCGTCGTGACGAAGGCTCGCGTGGTGGACGCCGTGACGGTGGCCAGGGCGGCGACGCCCCGCGCGAGGGCCAGCCGCGCCGTGAAGGTGGCCAGCCACAGGGTCAGCGCCAGCAGCAACCGCGCCCGCCGCGCGAGCCGCGGGAGCCCCGTGAACCGAGGCCGCCGCGGGAGCAGCGTGAACCGCAGGAAGCGCGCGAGCAGTTAGCTGCCGCGACTGCGGTCGTCGCAGCCGTCGCGAACGACATGACCGCTTCCGACACGTCAGCCGCACCGCCGATGGGCGACGGCCAGCAGCAGCGTCCCGAGGGCGATCGCAGCGAGCGCACCGGACGCCGTTCGCGTCGCGGCGGCCGCCGTCGTCGTGGCCGCAGTGAGGGTGGCGAGGCTTACGGTGCCGGCGCTGCCGCAGGTACTACTGGCGAAGGCAACTTCGACGAAGGCCCGGGTGGTGCAGGTGGTGACGACGCGGGTGGCAGCGACAATGCTGGCTACGCGCCTGCTGCACCGGCGCCGCAGACGTTCGACGCTCCGCGTGAGTTCTCGGCCCCCTCGCCCGCCCCGAGCTACGAGGCCCCACGCGCGCCCGAACCGCGCTCGTTCGACTTCGACCGCCCCGCAGCCCCGCCACCTCCTCCGCCGGCCCCGCCGCGCGAAGTGGCGCCGGCACCCGCGCCGGTCGTGGTGCGTGAGCCGACCCCAATCGCGACGGCTTCCGAACCGCGCGAGTGGACGCCCACTCCGCCGACGGACGTGACGACGCCGCGCAACGAGCCGTAATGGTTCGAAGCCGTTAGAGGAAGCCCCGCGGAGAAATCAGCGGGGCTTTTTCTTTGGATCGCCGGCCTGTCGACTCGCCACGCCCATCGATCGCACATTGCGGCGACGGCGCCTGAGATCGTCGGCCAGGCCGGCTGACGCCTGCTCAACCAGGTCGAGCACGTCCTCGAATCCCTGCGCGCCACCGTAGTACGGATCTGGAACGTCGTCCCTGCCCGCGCCTGCTGCGAACCCGAGGAACATGCGAATCCGCCCGTGATGCTCGGGCGGGCTGCGATCGAGCAGCGTCACGTGGTTGAGACGGTCCATCACGAGGATCAGGTCGAAGCGCTCGAAGTCGTCATCCTGCACCTGCCGCGCGCGCAGGCTCGACAGGTCAATGCCCCGCTTTGCCGCAGCCTTGACCGCGCGCGGATCCGGCGGCTCGCCGACGTGGTAGTCGTGCGTCCCGGCAGAATCGATTTCGACGTCGAGATCCGGTGCATGCTCGCGCAGGTAATGACGGAACACGCCTTCGGCCGTCGGGGACCGGCAGATGTTGCCCATGCACACGAACAGGACCCTGGCCGCAGCCTTGCTTTCGGTCACTTCGACTCACGACCAGTGACTTTGGTATGGCCGGATTCTGGCGTCCATGCGCCCGATTGTCACTGGCTCCGGGAGCGGGCCGACACCCGCCCCCACCCGTGAATCTGCGACACTATGTTGAACGTGTTTACCGACCTCTCACTCGCCGCCCGTGTCATTTCGGAAGGTTTCCTTCCGGCCCGGTCCGCGTTGCTGCAGGGCCCACGTGAACCCGTCACGGGTCTCGTCGCACCTGACCGTATCCGCGGCATGCTGTTGGGGCTCGCCATCGGCGACGCCCTTGGGAACACCAGCGAGAGCCTGTCCGCGGCAGATCGCGCAGCGCAGTTCGGGGAGATTCGCGACTATCTGCCGAACGCCCGCTCTGCGGGCCGTCGCGTCGGGCTGCCCTCGGACGACAGCCAACTCGCTTTCTGGACGCTCGAGAGTCTGTTCGAGTGCGGAGGGTTTGATCCGGAGGACCTCGCCGCTCGCTTTGCGACCAGGGAGATCTTCGGCATCGGCCAGTCCGTGCGCCAGTTCCTGCGCAACCGCGCACAGGGCATGACACCCTGGTATCACTGTGGCGCCGAAAGCGCCGGCAACGGCGCCCTGATGCGCATTGCACCACTCGTGCTGCTGCACCCTGACGGCTCGAGCGCGGCTCTCTGGTTGAACACCGCCATGGCCTCGATCATTACCCATCGCGATGCGAGTTCGGTCGCCTCGTGCGTGGCGTTCGTCGACCTGCTCGCGCGCCTGTTGCGATTGCCGGCACCACCGACGTCCGACTGGATCACGACGACGTTTCTCGCAACCGTGCGACAGGTCTGCACCGACCAGCTCTACCGTCCTCGCGGTGGACGCTTCGCCGATCGGGAGAGCACCTTCCCCGACCACCTCGAGTTCGTGCTCGGCGAGGCCGCGCGGCACGGCTGGAACACGCGCGAAGCGTGCGACGCCTGGCACTCGGGCGCATACCTGCTCGAGACGGTGCCAAGCGTGCTCTGGATCCTGGCCAGTCACGCGCACGACCCCGAGGAGGCGATCGTCCGCGCCGTCAACGACACCCATGACAACGACACCGTGGCCGCGATAGTGGGTGCCGCGGTCGGGGCGCTGCATGGCAAGGAGGCACTGCCGGTGAGCTGGCAGAGAGGCCTGCTCGGGCGGACGACAATGAACGATGACGGGCGTGTGTTCCGGCTGATCGAGGCGGCGGTCAGGCACGAGTGGGCCTGAATCGGGTGTAGGATTACCCGGGTTCATTCCTGGGGGACACGACATGCTCTACGCAGCACCCGGCGCCGCTGGCGCCAAGCTCACCTACAAGGCGCGCTACGACAACTTCATCGGCGGCAAGTGGGTCGCTCCGGTCAAGGGCCAGTACTTCGACGTCTACACGCCCATCAGTGGCAAGGTCTACACCACGGTTGCGCGTTCCACGGCGGAAGACATCGAACTCGCGCTCGATGCCGCGCACGCCGCAGCGGACAAGTGGGGCAAGACACCGGCAGCAGAGCGCGCCAACCTGCTGCTCAGAATCGCCGACCGGATCGAAGCCAACCTGGAACTGCTCGCCTACGTCGAGTGCGTGGACAATGGCAAGGCGATCCGCGAAACGCTCAATGCCGACATTCCACTGACGATCGACCACTTCCGCTATTTCGCTGGCTGCGTGCGCGCGCAGGAAGGCGCCATCAGCGAGATCGACGAGACCACGGTCGCCTACCACTTCCACGAACCGCTCGGCGTCGTCGGCCAGATCATCCCGTGGAACTTCCCGATCCTCATGGCCGCATGGAAGCTGGCCCCGGCGCTGGCCGCCGGCAACTGCGTGGTGCTGAAGCCCGCCGAGTCCACCCCTATCAGCATCCTGATCCTGGCCGATCTAATCGCCGACATCGTGCCGCCCGGCGTGCTCAACATCGTGAATGGCTACGGCCGCGAGGCCGGCATGCCACTCGCGCAAAGCAAGCGCATCGCCAAGATCGCCTTCACGGGCTCCACCACCACCGGTCGCGTGATCGCGCAGGCCGCGGCCAACAACCTGATCCCTGCCACGCTGGAACTCGGCGGCAAGTCGCCCAACGTGTTCTTTGCCGACGTGATGGACAAGGACGACTCGTTCCTCGACAAGGCGATAGAGGGCCTGGTGCTGTTTGCCTTCAACCAGGGCGAGGTCTGCACCTGCCCGAGCCGTGCACTGATCCAGGAGAGCATCTACGACAAGTTCATGGAGCGTGTGCTCAAGCGCGTGGCCGCGATCAAGCAGGGCAATCCATTGGACACGGACACCATGATGGGCGCGCAGGCCTCAAAGGAGCAGCTCACCAAGATCCTCTCCTACCTGGACCTGGGCAAGCAGGAAGGCGCGAAGGTACTGATCGGCGGCGCGCAGGCCACGCTGGGGTCTGGCCTGGAGGGCGGCTATTACGTGCAGCCCACGCTGTTCAAGGGCCACAACAAGATGCGCATCTTCCAGGAGGAAATCTTCGGCCCGGTGCTGGCCGTCACCACGTTCAAGGACGAAGCCGAGGCGCTCGCGATCGCCAACGACACGCTGTACGGGCTGGGCGCTGGCGTGTGGAGCCGCAATGGCAACGTGGCCTACCGCATGGGCCGAGCCATCAAGGCGGGCCGGGTGTGGACCAATTGCTACCACGCCTACCCGGCTCATGCCGCGTTCGGCGGCTACAAGGAATCCGGCATCGGCCGTGAAACCCACAAGATGATGCTCGACCATTACCAGCAGACCAAGAACCTGCTCGTGAGCTACAGCGAAAACAAGCTGGGCTTCTTCTGAGCATGGTCGACAGGGTCCTTGCCACTGCGGCGGCAGTCGAGCTGATCGAGCAGCTCAAGGCAAAGCACGGCCCCGGACTGATGTTCCACCAGTCCGGTGGCTGCTGCGACAACAGTGCCGCCAATTGCTACCTGCTGGGCGAGCTCACGATCGGCGCTGGCGACGTGTACCTGGGCGATATCGGCGGCTGCCCTTTTTACATGGGCAAGGCGCAGTACGAATACTGGCGTCACACGCAGTTGATCATCGACGTGATCGAAGGCCATGGTGGGACCTTTTCGCTCGAAGGGCCCGAAGGCAAGGCTTTCCACACGCGATCGCGGGTGTTCACCGACGCGGAAATGGCAGAACTGGACGCAGCCGACCGGCATCACGCCTTATCGACGACGAAACGCCAGCACGATGCACCAGACGCCGAACGCACCAAGTGACAGGATTACCTGGTAGTCCACGATGGTCGGCCGGCGCGCCGAGACAATGACCGCAGCCATCACCGCGGTCACGGCGATCAGCCCGACGCCGATGGCAAACCAGGCCGGCCTGGAGAAGAGCGTTCGAAAGCGGTCCCGCCGATTGCAGGCCAGGCGAAGCCCTGCCTGCCAGCAGATTCCGCAAAGGGCCAGCAGGATGAGAGCGAAGACGATGGACGAGCTCGTCAAGGCCCGTCGGGTCTCCTCCTGGGCGGCGAAACTGAACAGCGCGCAGCCAAGGGCCGCAGTCAGGCCCGCCGCTGCGATCAGCAGGGCCGGCTCCGGCCAGGCGCGTCCAGACCGGACTGACCGGTTCCAGGTAGGGGTTGGTCACGATTCACTCGACCTCACGCGAAGCGCCCCCGCCCGAGGGTGCTCAGATCCATCGCCATTCTGGTCCACGGCGCGCTGGTCCGGCGATTCTGGCCAGCGCATCAGGATGCACGCACACCGGCAACGCGGCTTCCGCGTTGGCGGATGCGGTTGTGCCCCGTCTACAATCTATCCCATCCGTGCAATTCATTCGCGAGGACGACCATGAGCAACTTCGAGCAGCAGCAAGCCAAGTTCCGCACTGAACCGGGATTCATTGCCGCGCTGGACCAGAGTGGCGGCAGCACCCCCAAGGCCCTGAAGCTGTATGGCATCACGGAGGGCTCATGGTCCGGTGATGCAGCGATGATGGACCTCATCCACGCCATGCGTGCCCGCATCATCACCAGTCCGGCTTTCAATGGTGACCGGATCCTCGGCGCCATCCTGTTCGAAGCCACCATGGACCGGGACGTCCTGGGCCGACCCACGGCGGAGTACCTCTGGGACGTCAAGAAGGTGGTCCCGATCCTGAAGGTGGACAAGGGCCTCGAGGCGGAGACGAACGGCGTGCAGTTGATGAAGCCCATGCCGGACCTCGATCAGCTCCTGGCGCGGGCCCGGGCCAAGGGCATCTTCGGGACCAAGATGCGCTCGGTCATCAAGCAGGCGAACCCGGCGGGCATTCGCGCGGTGGTGGACCAGCAGTTTGATGTCGCCCGGCAGATCATCACCGCGGGTCTCGTGCCGATCATCGAGCCGGAAGTGGACATCAACTGCCCGGACAAGGCGGCCGCCGAGGACCTGCTCAAGGCCGCGATCATGGTCAATCTCGACAAGTTGCCGGAAGGGCAGCTGGTGATGCTCAAGCTCACGCTGCCGAGCAAGGACAATCTCTACGCGGAGTGCATCAGCCATCCGCGAGTGCTGCGAGTGGTGGCACTTTCCGGCGGCTACTCGCGCGACGAAGCCAACAAGCGGCTCGCGCGCCAGCACGGCATGGTGGCCAGCTTCTCCCGCGCATTGACCGAGGGACTGACGGCGCAGCAGTCGGACGCGGAGTTCAACGCGGCCCTGGACCGGGCCATCGAGAGCATCTTCCAGGCCTCGAAGACCTGAGGAGCGGCAGAGGACTGACTCATGGAACCCATCAGCGAAGTCCTGCGTCTGCTGAGGCGTCAGGCCGAGATCCAGAACGGCCTCCGGCGCTCGAACGCCTCGTGCGTCACGGACGAGCGCGAGCTGTTCCTGATCCGCCGGAAACTGTCTCGTTATCCTGCCGCGGTGCAGGCCATTGGAATTGCCTCCACCGAGCTGCAACGTCCGGCGGACGCGCTGAGCGTGGACGACGTCGGGAAGCGGTTCTAACCAGCCAGGCGATCAGCGGAGCCGACGCGTTCGATCGCGCCGGCGGATTCGCCGTCATTTGAGATTCCGGTCAAACCAGCGGTGTCCGGCATACAGGCCGACACCGGACGCCACGGCCCCCAGCACCACGGCAGTCCCGAGCCCGACCTTCGCCCCCAGCCACCAGCCTGCCGACCCGACGAGGAACGCCGCCAGCCATCCGATCATTCCACGCATCACTGCACCGCCACTGCGTTGCGTCCGTCGATTGCCACGATGCGACGAATCGGCGAGCCCAGGTCGAACCTCACTCTTTCGACTCGGGCGGCCGCTCCATCCCCTCCAGGCGGACGAGCGCCGCCTTGAACATTCCCGTCGCCTCGCTCGCACTCAAGCCGCGCGCCGCAGCCTCCCGCACAGCCTTCAGCAATGCCGCCTCGAAACGAATCTGCGTGGCGTCGCCGATGCTCGGTTCACTCCCGTTCCCGGCAATGCACAACTGCCCCTCCTCGCGCTCCTCGATCAGCCCATCCGCCAGCAAGCGCGCGTAGGCTGACTGCACTTCCGCCGGCGTAATTGCCAACTCACTGGCAACGCGTTCGCTCGTGGGCAACAGCGCGCCGGCCGGCAGGCGCTTTGCCTCCACGTCCTTGCGGATCACCTGGTACAGCCGTTCCGACAGCGACGGTGCGGCCAGGCCCTGCATTGCCTTTCGCCACCGACCGGTGCGGGTCGCCCAGTACTCATCCATGCTCTCCCTCCTGGAAATGTTTGCCAACCGACGGCAACGACCAAGCCATCACTCAATCGCGACGAGCTTGTCCTGGTCAAAGACCAGCACGTGGGTCGCGCTGTAGGACGAGTACGTCCAGCGGTACGACGTCGTCGCACCTACCACCTGCTGTCCGCTCCGCACCGGCACCACCTCCTCGCTCTTCGACGTCGGTTCCCCACAGTAGCTGAGTACCTCCGACTGCGTCATGCCGGTCACGACGATCTTGCTGCCGCAGCGAAGGCCGTCGTCCGCGACCGCAGTGCCGACGGTCGCGATGCCGGCCAGCACGGTGAAGATCAAGCTCGCGGAATTCTTCATGGCCACTCTCCTTTTCGCAAGGATACGCTGGACCGCATGTCCGCCCGTATTGCCCGGACCCGAGGTTTGCAGCCAGGTCGACTCAACCTGCGGCATCATCCTGCAGCACCCGCTGCAGTATCGTGCCGGTCGTGACGGCCGGATCCCAGCAGCATGCGCGGTTTCGCCCAGCCGCCTTGGCCACGAGCAACGCCTTGTCCGCCCGGTCGATGGATTCCTCCACGCTGATGTCGGGTTCCAGCAGCGCGATGCCGAACGAAGCCGTCGCGACAATGGAGTTGCCGGCAGGGCTGACGACCATCGGTGCCCCGGAAAGAGCCTCGCGGATGTGCTCGATCACCTTCCTGCCGGTGACCAGGTCCGTGCCCGGCAGCGAAATCAGGAATTCGTCACCACCGTAGCGAAACACCTTGTCATACGGCCGCAAGTGCTCCATGACATGCTGCACTGCCCCGGCCAGCAGCTGGTCGCCCGCAGCATGGCCGCATGTGTCATTGACCTGCTTGAGATTGTCCAGGTCCATGAACGCGACGCAGCAGTGTTGCACGTTGCGCCGCGCGAGTTCGCGCCACTCGCGCAGCGCGGGCAGGATTTCGGCGCGGCCATAGGCGCCGGTCAGCACATCGCGGTTCCGGAGCGCACCCGAAACCTCGTGCCGCAGTGAATCCAGCTCGAGGAGCAGGCGTTCGCCGCCGGTGACGAGGTCGTCGTAGTCGCCACGTGAGATCGTCGCGCCCGCGGCTGCCTCCAGCAGCAGTCGGGCCGCCACCTTGTGCAGGTGCTTGTGCTCGGCCTCGATCGCCGCGAACGCTGGCTCCTCCCAGAGCTCGACGGGAGCATGCTCGTAATACCACTGGCCGAAGCGACACAGACGGTGTGCGTTCTCTTCCATGTCATTCAGGTCACACGGCAGCCGGCAGACAATCGCCCGGATGAGGTTCTCATGCCAGTGGGCGTGGTCGTGTGCAGCCTGGTCCAGCTGCTCGAGCGTGTGCTGCAAGACGGCCGGGGCCATGTGGAGCATCGGTGTTCACCTCGCGCGCCGCAGGTGGTCAGCTCGGCGTGTTCCCGCGTTCTCAAGGGTCACGCACCCCCACCCCGACTTCAACCGGGCTCAATACGTATTCCCGCGAACTTGCCCGCGTCCTGAGTCTCAGTTGCAACGCGCAATAGAGTCTACCCAGCGGGTCAGCAGGTCGACGCCGGCTGCATCCACGACAGTGCTCGCGAGCGGCGGCATCGCCTGCGTATCGCGACGATTAATGCGCGCCACCAGCACCGATCGCGCGGCGGCGCCTGGCGCAATGATCCGGGCGTTGGCAAGTCCAAGCTCGCCCGCCTGCGGCGGGCGATCGCAGCCGTTCGTTGCCGCAAGGGAGGTCGTGTAGCGCAGGTCGAGGTCCGTGGGAGTGCCCCCGTTCGGCCGGTGGCACTGCGAGCAGTTGGTGTGCAGGTAGGCGCGCGCCCGCTCATCGAGCGTCCCGGCGCTCCCGAACGGATCCTGCAGTGCCGGCAGTGCAGAGGGTGCCGTCGCGATCGCTGGATTGAACATCCCGATCGCATTCAGCGTCCCGACCTGGTTCGCCGTGCGGCCGGTCTGCGCATAGAGCAGCGGTCCGTTCAGTTGCGCGATCTCGAGCCCGAGGCTGCGTCCCGCCGCAGCCGTGTGGCATGCGAGGCACTGGGACTCGCTCGGGAACACCCATGACTGCCCGCCGACCGCGGCGGTCTTGCCGCCGATCACGCGCGTGGCGTCGGTACCCTGCACATTCCACTCGTAGCTGTAGCCGGCCCACTCCCCGTCCGTGTGCCGCATGAAGAGCCGGGTCTCCACCAGCCGACCGCCGAGGCGGAAGTACTTCATGAGCACCGTGCCATTCGGGAAGTCGATGTCGCCGTCCGCGGTCACGGTGAGGCTGCTGCCGTTCGGCAGGGCGAGATAGCGCTCCTTGGCAGCACCGTCCGACCAGAACGGCGCGTTGGGCGCATACGGCACGAGACCCGCTGCGGGCTTCGTTGGATCGCCCGGCAGGACGCAACCTGTCGCCGACAGTTGCGACGGGACGGATCCGCCACCCGTCGTGCCCTCGCGCAGCCGATGCAACGTGCCGCTGTAGTTCACGACGTACAGCTCGCCGTCGATTCCCTGCCCGAACGAGGCGATCGACAGGCCGCTGTCGAATCCTGCGCTCACGCTGAGCGTCGGCTGCGTATCCCGCGCAATGTGCCAGATGCGGCCGGTGACGAAGTCACCAAATACGTAGCGCCCGGCCAGCGCGGGTATCGCGGTGCCACGATAGACGTAGCCGCCGGTGACGGATTGTCCGACACTGCGGCCGTATTGCGCGATCGGCGCGATGCTGCTGGCGGCGTTGGGCCCGCACGTGGAGTTGTAGGCACCGGTGCCTTCGAAGCAGCGCCAACCGTAATTGCCGCCAACCGTGATGCGGTTGACTTCCTCCAGCGTCCCCTGCCCCACATCGGCCAGCCACAGTTCGCCACTCAGTCGATCGAAGCTCCACCGCCAGGGGTTGCGCAACCCATAGGCATAGATCTCGGGGCAGTTCTGCGCGCCGGTGCCGCTGTTGCACAGCGGGTTGCCGGCATACGGATTGCCAGCGGGGATGCGGTACGGCGTGCCGCCGGTCGATCCCCCGATGTCGATGCGCAGCAGCTTGCCGAGCGTGGTCAGTAGGTTCTGGCCGTTGCCGATCGTTCCCCACGGGTCACCGCCGCTGCCGCCGTCGCCAAATCCGATGTACAGGTAGCCGTCCGGTCCGAAGGCGATGTTGCCGCCGTTGTGATTGGTTGCCGGCTGCGCGACGGTGAGCAGGATGACCTCGCTCGCCGGATCAAGCGTGGCGCCGCCGTCTCGCGTGCGAAACTCCGAGACCCGCGACACCAGACCGCTGGTAGCATTGGTGTACGACAGGTACACGCGCGGGTCAGCCGGGAAACCGGGATGGAAAGCCATCCCGAGCAGGCCCTGCTCGCCGCCCGAGCGCACGCGTGCGCTGATGTCGATGAAGCTGCGGCTGGTCGCAACCGCCGGCTGGTTATCGAACACGCGTACCGTGCCACCCTGCTCGACCACGAACCAGCGCGCGCCGTCACCCGGAGCCTGCAGCAGCAGGATGGGGCTGGAAAACGCGGGCAGGCCGGCGAAAGCCCGCTCCGTTGCCAGCGTGACGGCCTGCGCAGGCCGGTCCCTGGCGACGCAGGTCGTGTTATCGGGCCGCGCATCGAGCCCCAGGCTCGTCGCCGTCGTCGCGACTGCCGCGGCGGAGAGCGCCGACTCGTTGGCCGGGGTGGCCGCGTCAAACGCCCGGACCGTGTATGAGTACTGGGTCGCCGGCACGAGATCGCCGTCGGTAAACGAGGTGGCCGAAACTGACGCGATAGCGGTGGCGCCGCCGTTTCGGTACACGCGATAGCCCGCCACGCCGGCGCCGGAATCCGTCGAAGCCTGCCAGTTCACGACGACCTGGGTCGTGGACACGGGGCTTGCGCGGACGCCTTGCGGCACCGAGGGCGGCACCGTGTCCGCGACCGGGGGTGGTCCACCGCCGCTGGAGTCACCGCCTCCGCCGCCGCAACCGGCGATCAGTGCCGCGCAGAGCAACGCCGCCGCCCAGGACCCTCCACGCCAGGATTCAAACGTTTGACGCATGCGATCCATGCAACGAGTATCCCAGCATTTGCCCCGGCCGGGAGCGAGACGCCCGTTCCAGTCCAGTGCATTGAATTCGGGGATTGCGGTCATGCGCGGCGGGCAATTTCACAGAACGTAGCCCCGGGCCGCGCACTGTCGCAAACCTCGACGCGTGCGTGATCATGGAGAGGCGCGTTGCCGGGAATTGCCGCTCCGGCCCGCAATCGCCAACGCAACGGAGTCCCAGAGCGCCTCGAGCGCCTCGAGCGCCTCGGGCGTGAACCCTGCGCCCGACGGCAGCCAGTCGCCAGCGTTCTCCGCCGCCAGCGTGAAGTGACCGACCACGTCCAGGTGGTCAGCGCGCGCTGCGTGCACGACTCGCCCGTGCAGCTGGCTCAACGTCGGCACGACCCCGTCGTTGGTGGCCTGATTGAGTGCGAAGCCAAGTTTCTTCTCGAGCTGGCGCTTCGCCGCCGCCGGCACCGGCACCGGCACCGGCACCGGCAAGGATACTGTTTGCGCGGACCTGACGTGATGCCATGCAGCGGGCGGAACAGTCCGCGCAGCGCGATCCGCTCGGGATGCAGCAGTGCGCGGACGCGCACGTCCTCGCGTGGCTTTGGCACGCCGGCGACCACGCATCCGTAGTCGATCCCGGCCCGGTCCGTGACCGACGCTTCGAACAGGTCGATGGCCTCGGGGGTCAGCTGCAGCACTGCGCCCTGGTCCGAAGCGATCGCTTCCAGGTACTGCCAGGCAGGATCGTCGCGCCTGAAAGAGATGCCGCGCAGCAACGTGCGCGAAAGCCTGTCCACCGGGCCGGTCCCGCGATCAAACCAGTCGTCCATGCGCGCGAGCAACGCGATCGAACGTGTCGTCGCCATGATCGCTGCCCGTGCCGGACTGGTCGTGGCCAGGGAACTCAACAGCAACAGCAACTGGTGCCCCTGGGCAGTCAGGAAGACGTTCGCCAGCGGCGTGCCGTAATGCGGCGTGACGACCGAGATGCAGTCCGGGTGCGCGCCGCGATGCGCTCTTCCGTTGCGTCGGGCGCAATCTTGACGCCAGGCGTGAGCAGCATCCGCACGTCGAGTCCGCCGGTCGAATGCCCGACGAAGTGCAACTCGGCAGCCTTGAGCCCACCCTGCGCGATGACCTGGCGTCGCAGGTTGTCGGCACGCCGCACGATCGATCCGGTCGGCTGCGTTGGGCAACGGACGATCCGTGCATCGATCCGACGTCTCCTGAGCGCGCGAGTGCACCTGCCGCTCATTGTCGTGCGTATCAGGGCAACCGTTCAAATGGCCAGGCACGACATCCAGATGGTCTAATGCGTGCATGAGCAACACACTCGACGTCCTGAACTCCACGCTGACCTCGACTCTGCGACTCTGGCGCGGCACCAATGCCCGCGGATCGGCGAAGCAGCCTGTGAAGCACCTGCAGCTCTATGAGTTTGAGGCCTGCCCGTTCTGCCGCCTCGTGCGCGAAGCGCTGACGGAACTGGATCTCGATGCACTGATCTATCCGACGCCTCACGGTGGGAAGCGTTTCAGGCCGAAGGTCGAGAAGCTGGGCGGTAAGCAGCAGTTCCCGTTCCTCGTGGATCCGAACAGCGGCCAGTCGATGTACGAATCGGCAGAGATCATCGACTACCTGTACCGGCGCTACGGCGGTCGCCCGGCACCTACGCGCCTGCTGCGACCGCTCGATGTCTCGTCATCCGTGCTCGCGTCGATCCCGCGTTTTCGCGCAGGCAGCCAGGCCCGGCCTGCGCGGGCCCCGAAGCGTCCGCTGGAACTGTTCAGCTTTGAATCGAGCCCCTACTCACGGCGAGTCCGTGAACTGCTCTGCGAACTCGAACTGCCGTACCTGCTGCGCAGCACAGGCAAGGCCCGTTGGCAGGACCTGGGACCGCCCATCATTCGCGCAACCGTGTTTCCGGGGATGCCCGTTGCTGGCCGGACGCGTACCGAACTGCTCAGGCGCGCCGGCAAGGTCCAGGTGCCGTACCTGGTCGATCCGAACACCGGCACCGCGATGTTCGAGTCCGCAGCGATCCGGGATTACCTGCTGGCCACCTACGCAACATAGCCTGTCGTGAAGGGCACGTGCCGGAAGTGCGCGAGGTACGCCAGGAGCGCGCGACGCCAGTCGTCAGCCCTCGTTCTGCTCAACGTCCAGGAACACCAGCATGCCGCAGCGCGGGCAGGTGGCAGTATCGAACGCTTCGACCTCGAACCACCGCCTTCCGCACTCACACCGCACCATGAGGACCCACTGGCCGACAGCGCGACCGACCGTGTGCTCGACGACTTCCATCCCCGCAGGGAGGCTGGTGATGGCCGGCACCCTGGCAGTGTCGTCTTCATCGCTGCCGTCATCGCGATCCTCCCCCCACGAGCGGAAGATCTGGGCGTCGTCCAGCAGGTCGGGCACGTCGTCGTTCGGTCGCAAACCTGGCGGTTCCCGGGCTGGGCTCGACGGCAGGCGGTCTTTCATCGGTATCACCTCGAGAGGGCATTGCGAGCGCAAAGCGCTGCACTCGCCGCTGCCCCCATGGCGAGCGGGAAGACTTAAGGAGCCGCCGGTTGCAACGGCCCTGCCCTTATCATTACAGGGTTTCCGGAGTCTCGGCAAACCGATGGTCGCTGGAGCAACCGGCCACCTGGCCCCACTGGCCCGGGGCACCGCGGCCGGAACCGCGCCGAGCGGCTAGACTTCGGCCATGAAGAAAATCATGCGCTGGGTCGTCGTCGCCGTCGTCGTCTTCGTCGCCCTGCTGCTGGGCTTTCTCTGGTTCGGCCCCGTCCAGGTTGGCAACAAGAAGATCCTGCTGGATTTCATGCTCGGCCGCGCGATCGAACCGCCGACCGCCGCACAGGTCGCGGCGAAACTTCAGGTTGCCGAAGGCTTCCGGCTCGAGGTGTACTCGACCGAGGTGCCGCTCGCGCGCTGGCCGCTGGCTACATCGACCGGCGACCTCATCGTGTCCCGCACGCGCGGCGACCAGGTCGTGCTGCTGGAGCGCGACACCAACGGTGACGGCAAGCCGGACGCCGTGCGCACGCTGCTCGAGCAGGTCGAACATCCCCACGGGCTGGCGCTGCACGATGGCTGGCTCTACGTCGGCGAACTGAAAGGCATCGGCCGCATCCGCTTCGACGAGGACACCGGGCAGGTGTCCGGCCCCTACGAGCGCATCGTGAGCGACTTCTCGAGCGACGGATTCCACCAGACCAAGACCATCGGCTTCGGGCCGGATGGCTGGCTGTACGTGGCGCAGGGATCGTCCTGCAACGTCTGCGTCGAGAAGGACGAACGCCGCGCGACGGTCATGCGCATGCAGCCCGACGGCAGCCAACGGGAAGTCTTCGCGACCGGCCTGCGTAACAGCGTTGGGCTGGACTGGGCGCCCTGGGATGGCGCGCTCTACGCCACGGAGAATGGTCGGGACCTGCTCGGCGACGACCTGCCGCCGGACGAACTGAACCGTATCGAACAGAACAGGTTCTACGGCTGGCCATTCGTCAACGGCTCCGGCACGCTTGACCCGGACATGGGCAAGGGCCACGAGTCCGAAGCCGCAAAGGCCGTGCCACCGGTACACGGATTCCGTGCCCACAACGCGCCGCTCGGCCTGCACTTCCTGCGTGGAGCGAACCTGCCGCCGGGGTATGCACGCACCGCGCTGGTCGCGCTGCATGGCTCCTGGAACCGCCGGCAGCCCGACGGCTACAAGGTCGTCGCACTCGACTGGCAACCCGACGGGCGCATCGTCGAGCGGGACTTCCTCACGGGTTTTCTCAGCGAGAGCGGAATCATCGGCCGCCCCGCCGGAGTCACGCAGGGCGCCGACGGCGCAATCTTCGTGACGGACGACTACGCTGGCGTGATCTACCGGATCGTCCCGGCAGGCTCCTGAACCGGGGACGCTGCCAGTGCCTGTTCGATGAACTCCCGCCAGACCGGGTTCGGTTCCCAGACCGTCTGCATGGGATCCAGCGCCAGTTGGTGCGACTCGCCGCGCCGGAGCCGCCGGTAGAGATACACGAACGCTGACACGCGCATGTTTTTTGCGCAGTGCACCCACAGCCGGCGGCCAGCGAAAGCGTCAAGCACCCCAAAGAACTGCTGCAGGTGCTTCAGCTCTGGCTGTTCCCACGGCACCGGGATCTGCACGAAAGGCAAGCCAAGCCCGGTCACGAGTTCCGCCTCGCCAGGCAGCGCATTCGAGGCCGTCGGCAAGGCAAGGTTGACCACGGCTTCGATACCGAGGCTCGGCAAACGCCCGATGTCCACAGCCGACAACTGCCCCGACGTCCACAGCCAGTCGAAAACCGGGCGGACGCTGGGAGCATCCATCAGGAAGCCAGCCGTCGTGCCGAACAGGCACAGGTCCTGCTCGCTGCCTGCAAGCCGTACCAGACCTTCGAGCCGCATTCCGATACTGGCGAGCAATCGTCCTGATGGCCCATTGTCGGGATTCGTGATTGCCACGATACGCTTGAGGCGATGCGTGTCGCGCGCGTGGCGCAGGGTGGCCGCAGCTGCCTCGCGGGCATAGCCGCTGCCCCAGAATTCGGGCAGCAGTGCATACCCGATGTCGACGTCGGGCAACGTGTCGCGCTTGATCAAGCCACACAGGCCAAGCGGGACGGCATCGGAACTGCGCTCGACGAGGAGCAGGCCGAACCCGTGTGTCTCGTACATGCGCTGCGGCCCGCCCGCGATGTACTTGCGCGCATCGTCCAGGTTGCGCACGCCACGGTCGCCGATGAACCGCAGCCACGAAGGCTCGTTGACCAGGCGCAGGATGAATGCCGCATCGCCGGCCTCGAGCCGGCGCAGACGCAGGCGTTCGGTTTCGAACTCGATCATGGAGCGCCGACATTCGCTTTGGCCATGCGGCGATTGTGCCGTGATCCGGCGGTGCAGCGCGAATCCGGGTGCTCCCGCGCGGCGGCATGGCCGCTGCCGGCCGCCAGGGGGCCGGGGCGCACCGTATGGGCAGGACAGGCCTTGACCTACAATGCGCAGGTCATGCCCCGCGCAATCGCCACGACGACCCGATGACCGCCAACCGACTCATCTACTCCACCGGGCACGGCCGACTGTGCCCGGAGTGCGCCCGCCCGATGACCGAGTGCCGGTGCCGGCGCAGCAAGCCGGCGCAACCGGCGGCTCCGGCCGGCGACGGCATCGTTCGCGTCGGACGCGAAACGAAGGGCCGCAAGGGCAAAGGTGTCACCGTGATCACGGGCGTACCCCTCGCCGGCGATGCGCTCGAGGCGCTCGCCACGAAGCTCAAGAAGCGCTGTGGCTGTGGCGGCACGGTGGACGCCGGCGTCATCGAGATCCAGGGCGACCATCGCGACCTGCTGATCGCGGAGCTGGGCCAGCTCGGTTACACGGTTCGCAAGTCTGGTGGCTGAAGCGCGCATGCGGATCAACAAGTACCTGAGCGAGACCGGGGTCTGCTCCCGGCGCCAGGCCGACCAGTGGATCGAGGCCGGCCGGGTTGCCGTCAATGGCGTCGTCGCCGTCCTCGGCACCAAAGTCGGCGAAGGCGACGCAGTCGCGCTGGACGGCAGGCCGCTGAGCGTGAAGCCGGAGCGCGTCTACCTCGCGCTCAACAAACCGATCGGAATCGAATGCACGACCGATCGCGAGGTGCCGGACAACATCGTCGACTTCGTCCGTCACCAGCAGCGCGTGTTCCCGATCGGCCGGCTCGACAAGGATTCGGAAGGCCTGATCCTGCTGACCAACGACGGCGACATCGTCAACCGCGTGCTGCGGGCGGAACACGAGCACGAGAAGGAATACATCGTTTCGGTGGACCGGCCGCTGACGCCAGAGTTCCTGGCGGGCATGGCGCGCGGCGTGCCGATCCTCGACACGATTACCAATCCATGCCGCGTCACGCAGGCCGGCCGCAACACGTTCCGCATCGTGCTGACGCAGGGCCTCAACCGCCAGATCCGGCGGATGTGCGAATACTTCGATTACACGGTGCGGCGACTGCAGCGCGTGCGGATCATGCACATCCACCTCGGCTCGCTGCCCGTAGGCCAGTGGCGCAACTTGACGGCGTCGGAGATCAAGCCGCTGCTGGTGCAGCCTGGGCGCAAGCGTTCGACGCTCGCGCTCAAGAAAGGGACCGGGGTCAGGAGTTAGCCGCGCGCTGCGCCTTCTTGTGCCTCAGATCCAGCACGAGGTTGTAGCCTGCGACACCCGCTGGAAACAGGTTTGAAAGAATCCCCACCGAGTCGTTCTTGCCGAACGTAAAGTACGACAGCAGCAACAGGCTGCCGCTGATGCTCATGAGCCAGAACACGGTCGGGACGACCGGCCGGCCGTGTCGCCGCGAGTAGAACATCTGCACGAACCAGCGGCCGGCAAACAGCGCGACGCCCAGGTAGCCGATGAGCTTCCACGTCGTGATCGTGACGCCGAACAACACCATGTGCGGTTCATTCATGCCTTGGGTGCTCCGGATAGTGGCGCAATGCGTGCGCGAGCCCGTTGCAGGTCGGCCTCGGTGTCGATGCCGGGCCCGGGTGGTTCGACGCAGGGCGCGACTGCGATGCGCAGACCCGACTGCAGCGCGCGCAGTTGCTCGAGTTTTTCGGTCAATTCGTAAGACGACGGCGGCATCGACGTGATGCGCCTGAGCGCGCCGACGCGGTACGCATACATGCCGACATGGCGCAGCGCGCCGGCGAATTCCGCCTGGCTGCCGGGTCCCGCGGCGGCGCCATCGCGCGACCATGGGATCGGCGCGCGGCTGAAGTACAGCGCGGCGCCATCGGCAGCCACGACGACCTTGACCACGTTGGGATCGAGAAAGTCGTGCAGCGCGTCGATCGGTGTCGCGAGCGTGGCAATCGCGGCGGCGGGATCGCGCGCCAGCAATGCGGCCACCTGGTCGATGAGGCGTGGCGGCACGAACGGCTCGTCGCCCTGCACATTGACCACGATCGTGTCGTCGGCCCAGCCGCACCGGCGGGCTACGGCTGCCACGCGATCGGTGCCGGAGGGCAACGCGGCATCGGTCATGACCGCGATCGATTCCCGCGGTCTGCGCGGGTCATGGACAGCAGCAACGATGCGGGCGTCGTCGGTCGCGACGAGAACCTGGTCGGCGCCGCTCGCCGCGGCCTGCTCCACCACGCGCTGGATCATCGTGCGGCCGCCGATGTCCAGCAGCGGCTTCCCGGGCAGCCGCGTCGAGGCGTGCCGCGCCGGAATCACGACGTGATAGGCCACAGCCGGTCAGTCCCTTAGCAGCGGATCGTCGGAATTCAGCGCGCGCGCCTCCTCCTCGAGCATGACCGGAATGCCGTCACGCACCGGAAAGGCCAGGCGGTCACCGCGGCACACGAGACACTGTGCCTCGCGCTGCCATTGCAGCGGCCCCTTGCAGAGCGGACAGGCGAGAATGTCGAGAAGTTTGCTATCCAAGCGATACTCCCGCGCCGGTCAACCCGGTGCGCTCAAGAACGGATGCGATAAGCGTGGCGGCCTCGGCACGGCCGATGCTCACCTCGAACTCGACCCACCACCAGTCCGGCTGCGCGTAGTCCCTGCATTTTACGGCATCCTTCTCGGTCATCAGGACCGTTGCAGCGACCGGGAACGGCAGGCTCGCGGGGTCGAGTGCGGCGTGATCGGGCAGCGGATGCGCCTCCACCTCAAGCCCGGCTTCGCGCAAGGAGCGGAAAAAGGCTTGCGGATGGCCGATACCGGCGACGGCGTGCAGTCGCGCGGCGTCCCGGAACGCCGCCAGCGGGCGGCGCTCGCCGGATCGCAGGTTGACGGCGTCGCCGAGCCTGAGCTGCGCCGGCACCAGCAGGGGTGAGCGCACTGCGAACTTGGCTTGCCCCACCCCGCCGCGATCCGTCACGACCACGGCATGGACCGTTTCCAGCTGCCGCTTCGGCTCACGCAGTGGCCCTGCGGGAAGCATCCAGCCATTGCCCAGGCCACGCGCGCCGTCGACGACGGCGATCTCGTAGTCGCGCGCCAGGCGCCGGTGCTGCAGCCCGTCGTCGCAGACTATGACTTCCGCGCCCTGCGCCCGGGCGAGCTCCGCCGCTTGCACGCGATCGGCGCCAATCACGACGACATGCACGCCGCGACGGGCGTGAACCAGCGCCTCGTCGCCCGTCTCCACCGGATCGTCAGCCGCCGTCACGACCCGTGGGTCGCCGCGATGGGACCCGCCATACCCGCGCAGGACGACCCCGACCCGGCGACCGCGGGCGTCGAGCTGGCGGGCCAGCCATGCCGCCACCGGTGTCTTGCCGGTGCCACCGACCGTGACGTTGCCGACGACGATCACCGGCACGCCGACCTGTTCGACGCGCAACAGCCCGTAGCGGTACAGCAGCGCACGCAGCGCGACGAGCAGCCGGAACAATGCGGACAGGGGCCACAACGGCAGGCTGCGCCAGGCGGGGCCGTACCAGACGCTCTGCAACCGCGCGTCGAGCGACATGACCCTAGTCGTTGAACTGCAACCGGTGCAGCACCGCGTACTGACCGTCGTGCGTCATCAGTTCCAGGTGCGTGCCGGATTCGATCACGCGTCCGGCTTCCATGACCAGGATGCGATCGGCCTTCTCAACCGTCGACAGCCGGTGCGCGATCACGAGGGTCGTGCGGTTGGCCATGAGCGCTTCGAGCTGGTCCTGGATCTGGCGCTCGAGTTCGGTGTCGAGCGCAGACGTCGCCTCGTCGAGGATCAGGATGGGCGTGTTCCGCAGCAAGGCGCGCGCGATCGCAATGCGCTGGCGCTGCCCCCCGGACAGCAGCGTGCCGCGATCGCCCACGATGGTGTCGAGCCCAAGCGGCAGCTGATCGGTAAATTCAGTCACTCGAGCCGAGGCGGCGGCGGCCGCGATCTCGGCGTCGGACGCCGGGAAACCGAAGGCGATGTTGCTCTTGATCGTATCGTTGAACAACACGACGTCCTGGCTCACGAGACTGACCTGTGAACGCAGTGCGTCGAGCGCAAACTCGCGGACGTCCTTGCCATCGACCAGCACCTGGCCTGCCGTGGCATCGTAGAAGCGCGGCAGCAGCCCCACCAGCGTGGACTTGCCGCTGCCCGACCGCCCGACGATTGCGATCGTCTCGCCGGGTCGCGCATGGAAGCTGACGCCGTGCAGCACCGCCTCGGCTGACGTCGGGTACTGGAAACCGACGTCGCGGTATTCGATCTCGCCGCGCGCACGGTCGAGGCGGAGCACGCCACCCTGGTCCTCAACCGGCGTGTCGAGGACCTCGAAAATGCTCTGCGCGGCCGCGATGCCCTGCTGCAGCGGACCGGCCACGTTCACCAGCCGACGCAACGGGGCGGTGATCAGCATCAGCGCCGCAATGAATGACGTGAACTCGCCCACGCTCATCTTGCCGGCGATGGCGTCGACGGTGGCCAGGTAGAGCACGCCCGCGAGCCCGGTGGCCGCAATGGTCTGCACCACGGGATTGCTCATGCCCTTGGTCATCATGAGCTTCATGTGCGAGCGGCGGTTGTGCTCGGTCACCTCGTCGAACATCCGCGCCTCGTACTCCTGCGCGTTGAAGACGCGAATCACCCGGGGCGCTTCGATCGCTTCCTTGGCGACCCGCGTCACGTCGCCCATCGAGTTCTGGATGCGGCGGCTGTAGCGCCGGAACAGCAGGTTGATCTTGCGGATCAGCACGGCGATCAACGGCCCGACGATCAGGCTGAACAACGTGAGCTTGGGATTCAGGTACAGCAGGTACCCGATCAGGCCGATGATCGTGAGCGTATCGCGGATGAAGACGGTGACCGAATCGGTCGTGGCGGTGGCGACCTGCTCGGTGTTGTAGGTGAGCTTGGACAGCAGCACACCCGAGGTATTGGTGTCGAAGTACGACACCGGCAGGTGCACGTAGCGGTCGAAGATCTGTCCGCGCAGCGTCTTGACGATGTGCCGGCCGACGAAACCCGGGCAGTACGTCTGCATGAAGTCGCCGATGCCGCGCAGGATGAAGAGTCCCACGAGCGCGATGGGCACCAGCCAGACCATGCGCGGATCCTTGGCGACGAACGTACCATCGAGGAAGAACTTCACGAACGCCGCCCAACCCGCGTCAGTGGCGGCGAAGATGGTCATGCCGACCACGCCGACGGCGAACATCGCCTTGTGCGGGCGCAGGTAACCGAGCAGGCGCTTGTACGTCTGCATCGCGCCCGACGGCATCTTCAGGTCTACGCGCCTATCGGCTTTCCGACCCATCGTGAACCGTGGCGATGTTGATCTGGCGATAGCCCAGTCGCCCGGCCACGTCCATGGCGGTGACGACGGACTGGTGCACGGCACGCGCATCCGCGCGGATCGTGATGGGTTGCGCACGGTTACCGTTGGTGGCACGGGCGAGCGCGGTGGCGAGCGTGTCGGGGCTGTTGTTGACGAGGTCGCGGCCGCCAACCCGGTAGCCGCCTTCCGCCGTCACTTCGATCTCGACGTTGTCCTTGACCGACGCCTGGTCGGGCTCGATGCCTGCCTCGGGCAGGCGCACCTGCAGCCGGCCCTCGTCGACGAACTTCGTGGACATCATGAAGAAGATCAGCAGCAGCAGCACGACGTCGATCAGCGACGTCATGTTGAGCTCGAGCTCCTCGCGGTGCTTCTGCTGGAACTTCAAGCCGCGGCTTCCTGCGCGTCCCGCTGGGACGCGATGGCGTCCGCGATCTCGGTAGCGGACGGCGGACGCGTCGTGCTCGCACGGTCGATGGCCTGCACCAGCTTGAGCGATTCCTTCTCCATTTCGATGACGTGGCTGTCGACGCGGCCGCGCAGGTAGCGGTAGGCGACCAGCGCGGGAATCGCGATTATCAGGCCTGCCGCGGTCGTGATCAGCGCCTCGGCAATGCCGCTCGCCATGGCCGCGGGATTGCCGACTCCCGCCACGGTGATGGCCTTGAACGTGCGGATCATGCCCGTGACCGTGCCCAGCAACCCGAGCAGCGGCGAAATGGCCGCGATCGTGCCCAGCGCGTTCAGGTAACGCTCGAGTTCGTGCGCGACGTGGCGCCCCGCGTCCTCGATGGCCTCGATCATCAGCGAGCGGTCGCGATGCCTGTTCGCAAGACCGGCGGCCAGCACCCGGCCGAGCGGAGAATGCTGCTGCAGCGCGACGATCTGCTTGTCGGACAGCGTGCGGTTCTCGACCCAGCGCCAGACCTTGTCGACGAGTTCCTCGGGCACGACGCGCTGTCCGCGGAGCGTCCACAGGCGCTCGAGCGTGATGGCCGCCGCGAGTATGGAGCACAGGATGAGCGGCACCATGACGATGCCGCCGGCCTTCACGATTTCGAACATGTAGTGTGCTCGAGCCCCCGCGCCCGGTAAAAGTCCCGGTGAATCATACTTGAACCCCTCCTCCGCGGCGACGGGCATGGTTCAAGGATCGCGCCATGGTCCTGGCCGTTCGAGCCGCCACTCGGTGGGGGATTCCAGTGGCTGGCCCGGCAGCAGCTCAAACGTGATCGCCCCGCTGCGGCTCGTGCGCAGCCCCCGGGCGCCGCTCTGCTCCCAGCGCTCGACGACGCGCGGCACCGGAAAATTCCAGCGGTTGCGATGTCCCGCGGCGTACACGACCCACTGCGGGCCGGTTGCTGCGACGAAAGCAGCAGTGGATGAGGTTCGGCTGCCATGGTGCGGCGCGATCACGACGTCGACCTGCGGGATGAAGTCCCCGGCTATGAGTTCCTGCTCGGCGACGGCTTCGATGTCGCCCGTGATGAGCACGGAGTGTCCGCCGGCACGAAGCAGCAGTACGCACGAACTGTCGTTGTCGCGCTCATAGCGGTCGACGCCCGGGTGCAGCCAGGCGAACTCCACGTCATCCCAGGCCCAGGCTTCGCCGCGTCGACAGGTTTCCTGTGCGAGCGTTGCCGCGACGCTGCCGAATGCGTCGGCGGACAGGCTCGGCCCGGTGACCAGCAAACGCGCCGGCAACAGCGCGAGCACGCTTCCGGCCCCGCCCTTGTGATCGTCGTCATCGTGGCTCACGACCAGCCGGTCGAGCGTTCGAATGCCGCGCGCACGGAGATAAGGGACCACGACGAGCTGCCCCGTGTCGCTGCCGGTACGGAACGAAGGTCCCGCGTCGTAGACGAGCGTGTGGCGGCGTGTTTCGACCACGACCGACAGGCCCTGACCCACGTCCAGGACCGTCACGCGCGCGGCACCGTCCGGGACGGGTAACGGCCGCCAGAGACAGGCGGTGACGACCATGGCAAACCCGGCGGCTCGACCCGCGAGCGGCAACGGGGACAGTGCGGCGAGTGTCCCGATCACCAGACCGGTCCAGGCGACTTGGTCGAGCCCGGCGATCGACCACGTCGCCAGCGGCCAGGAAGCCGGGACTTCGATCAGGGGCCACGTCAGCTCGATCAACCGACCGGTCCAGTTGAGCAGCACGGCACCCGCGCCAGCGGCCGCGACGGCCACGGCTGATGCGACCAGCACGGCCGGGACGATCAGCATCGTGTAGAGCGGAATCGCATACAGGTTGACGAGCGCCGAGACGAGCGAAACGGCACCAAAACTGCCGGCCAGCACCGGCACCAGCCCAAGCGTGACGACAGCCTGCACGAGCAGGTAGCTGCGCAGCATTCCTGGCGGCCGTACCTGACCGGTGGCGCCGTACAGGATCGCCGTCACTGCGCCGAACGAGAGCCAGAACCCGGGCGCGAGCGGTGCCAGTGGATCGAGCAGCAATACGCCGATCACGCACAGGCCCAGCCCATCGGCGACGCCGAGCCTGCGTCGCAGCAGCAATGCGGCGGCACCGCAGGCAATCATCACCATCGTGCGCTGGGTAGGCACTGACCAGCCGGCGAGCAGGCTGTAGGCAAGCGCCGCGAAAAATCCTGCAATGACGGCCGCATCGCGCTGTGCCCCCGTCGCTCCGTGAAGCTGCCGGATACGCTGAATACGTCCACCGAGCCAGGCGACGACCGCCGCGACCATCGCGATGTGCAGGCCGGAGATCGCCATCAGGTGGCTGGTGCCGCTGCGCGCGAGTACCAGCCACTGCTCGCGGCTCAGTGCATCCTGCAGTCCCACGGACAACCCGGCGACGATACCGGCGGAAGGACGGTCGCCCAGGGTCTCGCGGATGATCTCTGCGACCCGCGCGCGGGCGAGCAGCACTGGATGGCTGAGCCACGCGCGGGCCTCCCGCCCCAGACGCCGGCCGGACCGCACGTATCCGCTCGCACCGACGCCGTCGCGCAGCATGCGGGCCTCGTTGTCGTGACCGCCGGGATTGGCGAAGCCGCGCGGCCGGCGCAGCTTCACCTCGAGTGCGAGGACTTCCGCCGCAGCGACCCGCGCAGGTGCGTCGTACCACGTGAGTTCGAGGAGTCGCGGTAACCTGGTCCCATCGCGGTTGCTGTGCGTGTCGGGCGCAAAGCGGAACCTGAGCAGCGCAAGCGAGCCCTGGGGCACGCTCACCACGGTGCCACGGATACGAAGTGCCTGGCCCTCGACGGCTGGGTCGAGGCGGTCGGCCAGCCCCGCTTGCAAATGCAGCGCCGTGAGCCACAAGCCGACACCGGGTGCTGCGAGCCAGAATCTGCGCCGGACGACTGCCGCGGCGACGCAGAACACGAGCGACGTCCACAGCAACGTGGCAGACGGCGCCTCGGGAAGGCAGAGCACCGTGCAGGAACCGGCCAGCAGGCCCGCCGCCATCCGCCACATCGGTCCACGCTCCGCCCACGGGAACGTGAGCGTGCGACGCCGCGGCCCGTCGCGGCCATTCGACTAATCGTGGATTTCGCCGAGTTTCAAGCCTCGACCAGCGTGCCATCCTGCAAAGTCAGGACGCGCTGCATGCGCGCGGCAATGCCATTCGAGTGGGTCACGAGCACGAGGCTCGTACCAAGCTCGCGATTCAGCTCCAGCATCAGTTCGAGCACGCCTTCGGCGTTGCGGCCGTCCAGGTTGCCCGTGGGCTCGTCCGCGAGCACGAGCTTGGGTCGCGTGACCAGCGCGCGGGCCACGGCGGCGCGCTGCCTCTCGCCCCCCGACAACTGGGAGGGCCGGTGTGTCAGCCGCTGGCCCAGACCGACTCGATCGAGGAACCACTGCGCTTCGCGTCGTGCCTGCGCGGCCGGAGTGCGCCGCACGAGCAGCGGCATTGCGACATTCTCCAGGGCGCTGAACTCGGGCAGCAGGTGATGGAACTGGTAGACGAACCCCAGCGCGCGATTGCGCAGATCGCCACGCGCCGCATCCGAAAGGTCGGCGTAGGCCTGGTCGAGCAGCCGGACCGCGCCGCTCGACGGCAGGTCGAGCCCGCCCAGGATCTGCAGCAGGGTCGTCTTGCCCGAGCCTGAGGCGCCGATGATCGCCAGCGTTTCGCCGGCCCGGACCTGCAGTTCGACGCCACGCAGGACCTCGAGACGCTGGCCGGCTTCCACGAAGTGCTTGCACACGCCCTCGCAGGCAAGAATCGATGACTCAGTCATGGCGGAGGGCCCTCGCCGGATCGGTGGTCGCCGCGCGCCACGCGGGATACAGGGTGGAAAGACAGCACAACGCGAACGCCGTGCCGGCAATGAGCAGCACGTCGCGGGGTTCCACCCGCGCCGGCAGGTCGCTCATCAGGTAGACGCTCGCATCCATGAAGCGGATGCCGAACACGCGCTCGAGTCCATGCACGATCGACTCGAGGTTCATCGAGAGCACGACGCCCAGCAGCACACCGCCAAGCGTGCCGAGCAGCCCGATGACCGTGCCCTGCGTCGTGAATATGGCGAGCACGCTCGACGGCCGGGCGCCGATCGTCCGCAGGATTGCGATGTCCGGCTGCTTGTCCTTCACGGCCATTACCAGCGTCGAAACGATGTTGAACGCGGCCACCGCCACCACCAGCAGCAGGATGAAGAACATCATGCGTTTAGTCAGTTCGATCGACCGGAAGAAATTGGCATTGCGCTGCGTCCAGTCCTCGACATAGAGGCCGCCACCAAGATCGGAGGCCACCTCGCGCACGGCCAGCGGCGCCTCGTAGGGATCCTTCACCGCGAGCCGCAAGCCGGTGACATTGTCGCCGAGACGCAGCAGCCGCGCGGCGTCGGCAACGTGCACCACGGCGAGCGTCGCGTCGATTTCGTACATGCCGGAACGGAAGATCCCAGCCACGTGAAAGCGACGCAGGCGTGGCAGGACGCCGGCTGGCGTGACGTTTCCTTTCGCGATGGCGACGACGACTTCGTCACCGCGCTGCACGTCGAGCTTCTGGGCAAGTTGCTCACCGAGAATGATGGTGAATGCGCCCGGTTGCAGGCCCTGCATCGAACCGCTCGTCAGGCGCTCGCCGAGTGACGACACCTGCGATTCGAGCCCGGGATCGATGCCGCGCAGCGTCGCGGCACTGGAAGCGCCACGCGCACGATCCGCGATCAGCAGCGCCTCGGACTCGACGAAGGGCGCGGCCGCGGCGACGCGCGGGTTCTGCAGCGCCCTGGCGCGCAGCGCGGGCCAGTCGGCCAGGCCTTCACCGAACGCTGTCATCGTTGCATGCGAAGTCAGGCTCAGGATGCGCGAGCGGAGTTCGTGCTCGAACCCGTTCATGACCGAGAGCACGACGATCAGCACCGCGACGCCGATCGCCACGCCTGCCATCGAGATCAGCGAGATGAACGACAGGAAGCGGTTGCCCGTCGAGCGCAGGTAGCGCCGACCGACCATCAGTTCGAAAGGTGTCCCCGAGCCTGCCATGGTCATTCGTACCGCAAGGCCTCGGCGGGCTCGGTCGCAGCGCCACGAATCGCAGGATAGATCGTCGCGACGACGGTCAGCAGGAAGGCGACGAGCGTGATCGCGACGATCTGCCCGACCCTGAGCTCGGACGGAATCTCGGTGATGTAGTAAACGGACGGATCCATCACGTAAAACCCGAACAGCTTCTCGAGCACGGGCACGATGGTGCCGACGTTGGCCGCAATCAACACGCCGAGCAGGAGTCCCAACAGCGTGCCGATGCAGCCGATCACGAGGCCCTGCGTGAGGAATACGCCGACCACGCCGCGCTGCGTCATGCCCAGCGTGCGCAGGATGGCGATGTCGGAGCGCTTCTCGTTGACGACCATCACCAGGGCCGCGACGATGTTGAACGCAGCCACTGCGACGACGAGCAGCAGGATGAGGCTCATCATCGTCTTCTCGATGCGGATGGCCCGGAAGTAGGCGGAGTGTTCCTGGCTCCAGTCCTTCACCTGCAGTCCGTCGCCGACCGCGCGGCGCAGGTCCGCGCTGCGCGCGGGCGCGTTCATCACGTCGTCGAAGCGGATGCGAAGGCCAGCGGGCGTCGGGGTCGCGGCGCCCATGAGGTCGGCCGCGTCGGCGAGGGCCACTAGCGCGAGCGACGCGTCGTGGTCCTGCAGCCCGACTTCGAAGATCCCGGTGACGGTGAACGTCTGCAGCATCGGCCGGCCGCCCGCCGACAGCAGGTCGCGTCCCGGCACCATCACGGTCAGTTCGTCACCGAGTTCCGCGCCGATCTGCCAGGCCAGTACGCGGCCGATCACCATGCCACGGGAGCCTGGCGCGAGATCGCTGAGCTTGCCCTGCAATAGATTTTTCTCGATCGACGACACGTTCGATTCTGCCGCAGGATCGATGCCGTGCAGCAACACAGGCTCGAGCGTGCCGAGACGTCCAAGCATCGCCTGCACGTCGATGAAGGGAGCGACACCCTCCACCCCCGCGACCGTCCGGATGCGACTGGTCACCTGCTGCCAGTCGGCCAGGCGCTCCGGCGGCCCGGAGACGGTTGCATGCGCGGTCAGCGAAACGAGGCGGTTGCGCAGTTCACCCTCGAACCCGTTCATGACCGAGATGATCGTGATCAGAGCGGCGACACCCAGGCAGACCCCGGCCATGGAGATCCACGAGATGAAAGACACGAAAAAGCCCTGTCTGCGCGTGCGGACGTAACGCAGGCCGACGAAGACGGGCAGCGGGTGGAACACCGTGAAATGCGTCTCGGGTGGAGCGGGAGGCCGCAAGGCTACCGGGCGGACGCCGGCTTTGCACGCTTCCCTCGCGGCCAGATAGTGAACTGGAACAAGGTATTAGGCACCGGCGCTCCGGTGCTTTCACGGCCAATGCTATAGTTTGGCGGCCTGACCGGAGACTAGGAAACATGCGCAAGCAGACATTGACGGCAATCGGCCTTGGCCTGGTCGCACTTGCGGCCGCGCCGGCCCTGCCCGCCCAGAACCTGGAAATGGCTTCGCCTCCCGCTGCCTCGGCCACGGTCGCCACGCCGTCGCGCGGCCAGCCCATGGCCCAGGTCGAGCGACAGTACGGCGCGCCCACCGAGCGATTCGCGGCGGTCGGCCAGCCGCCGATCACCCGCTGGGTCTACCCGAACATGGTCGTGTTTTTCGAATACGACCACGTCGTTCACGCCGTCGCGCTCCGCCGCTGACTCGAGGCGTTAGAATCCCCACCGCTCCCGCCTGAGGCGGGCGGGCTCGAGCTGCGGGCCCGGTGTGGGTTGACCGAAACCCGCGACGACTCCCCATCAACCTCTACCACGCCCCGGCGCGGTGGAGCGATGTCCATTGGACGCTGGATTCCGATGCCTGCCGACGACCCCGCACCGCTGCCCTCCCCCGAACATCCGAGCCTGCGCTGGACCGGACTGACCGGCGCCGCGACGGCGCTGCACGTTGCACGCGCAGCGAGCCAGGCCGCAGGCCCGGTCCTGCTGGTCACGAACGATGCATCCTCCGCGGCACGCCTCGAGGAGGAACTGGCTTTCTTCTGCGCGGCGGGCCTGTCCGTCTTCGGGTTCCCGGGTTACGAGACGCTGCCCTACGACCAGTTCTCGCCGCACCCGGACATCATTTCGCAGCGCCTGCGGACGCTGGCACGGCTGCCGGCGCTCAAGCGCGGCATCGTGCTCGTGGACCTGCCAACGGCGCTGCAACGCCTCCCCCCGCGCACGTTCATCGATGGGCATGCACTCCGCCTCAACGCCGGCGAGTCGCTCGAGCTCGAACAGTTCCGGCTGCGCCTGACGAGCGCGGGCTACGCGAGCGTGCCGCAGGTCGCGGAGCCCGGCGACTTTGCAATCCGCGGCTCGCTGTTCGACGTGTTCCCGATGGGCAGCGAGTCGCCCCTGCGCATCGACCTCTTCGACGACGTCATCGACAGCATCCGCAGCTTCGACCCCGAATCGCAGCGTTCCATCGAGAAACTGCAGCGCCTCGACCTGCTCCCCGCGCGCGAGTTCAGCCTGTCGCCCGAGGCCATCAAGGATTTCCGGCGGCGCTTCCGCACCCGTTTCCAGGGCGATCTCACGCGGATGCCGCTGTACCGCGACGTCGGCGAAGGCCTCGCACCCGCCGGCATCGAGTACTACCTGCCGTTGTTCTTCGAGCAGACCGCCACGCTGCTCGACTACCTGCCACCGCGAACCACCGTCTTCCTGCCCGCACAACACGGCGCCAGCCTGCGCGACGCCTGGCATGCCCTGGTCGAGCGGCACGAAGAACGGCGCTTCGACATCGAACACCCCGTGCTCGACCCGGCCGAGATCTGCGTGCCGGCGGACGAATGGCTGGCCGCAGCCACAGCCCTGCCGCACGTCTTGCTCGGGCCGGCACCGGCCAGCGCATCCCCGGGCGATGTGCCCGAAACCAACTTGCTGCCAGTGCCACGGGACGTGCCGAGCGTTGACTTCGGTGCCGAACCCGCGCCGTCGGCACGCCTCGACCAGCGCCGCGAGGAATCACTGCGGTCCTTCGCCGACCAGCTGCGCGCCACGCCCGGGCGAGTGCTGCTGGCAGCCGAATCGGCAGGCCGGCGCGAACTGCTGCTCGAACTGCTGCGGCCTTACGACGTCACCGCCAGGATCGTCGCGAGCTGGCAGGAGTTTCTCGACTCCGACGCGCGCATCGCGCTCACCGTGGCGCCGCTCGCCTCCGGCGTCGCGCTGCGCGATCCGCAGGTCACGATTTTTGCCGAGGAGCAGTTGTTTGGCGAGCGGGCACGCCAGGAACGGCGGCGGCGGCGCACGGACCGCGACCCGGCGAAGATCATCCAGCAGCTCGCCGACCTGCGGCCCGGCGCGCCGGTCGTGCACGAGGACTACGGAGTCGGCCGCTACACCGGCATGACGACGATGGACGCGGGTGGCATGACGGCCGAGTTCCTCGTGCTCGAGTACGCCGGCGGCGACAAGCTGTACGTGCCGGTGCAGGCCCTCGAGCGCATCAGCCGCTACACCGGCGCACCTGCGGAATCGGCGCCGCTGCACAAGCTCGGCAGCGAACAGTGGTCGAAGGCGCGGGCCCGTGCGGCCGAACGCATACGCGATGCAGCCGCGGAACTGCTCGACGTGTATGCACGCCGTGCTGCGCGCGAAGGTCACTCCTTTGCCGTGGACGAGCAGCAGCTGCGGGCGTTCGAATCGGGCTTCCCGTTCGAGGAAACCCTGGACCAGATGAGCGCGATCCAGGCGGTGGTCGACGACATGCGCTCCGGCAAGCCGATGGACCGCGTCGTCTGCGGCGACGTCGGCTTCGGCAAGACCGAAGTGGCGCTGCGCGCAGCCTTCGTCGCCGTGCAGGGCGGCAAGCAGGTGGCCGTGCTGGTGCCGACGACACTGCTGGCACAGCAGCATTTCGAAACCTTCGCCGACCGCTTTGCCGACTGGCCCGTGAAGATCGAACTGCTGTCGCGCTTCCGTGCGGGTGCACAGTCCAAGGCCGCTCTCGACGGGCTGGCCTCGGGCAAGGTGGACATCGTCGTCGGCACGCACCGGCTGTTGCAACCGGGCGTGAAATTCAAGGACCTCGGGCTGGTCATCGTCGACGAGGAACACCGCTTCGGCGTGCGCGACAAGGAGCGCCTCAAGGCACTGCGCGCCGAGGTGGACGTGCTGACGCTGACCGCGACGCCGATTCCACGCACGCTGAACATGGCGCTCGGCGGCCTGCGCGACCTGTCGCTGATCACGACGCCGCCCGCAGCGCGGTTGTCCATCAAGACCTTTACCAGCGAGTGGAGCGATCCGACGATCCGCGAAGCCTGCCTGCGCGAGCTGCGCCGCGGCGGCCAGGTGTACTTCGTGCACAACAGCATCGACACGATCGAGAAGATGGGCCAGCAGCTCGCGGAGCTGGTGCCCGAGGCGCGGATCGCCATCGGCCACGGCCAGATGCGCGAGCGCGACCTCGAGCAGGTGATGCTCGATTTCTACCACAAGCGCGCGAACCTGCTGCTCTGCACGACCATCATCGAGAGCGGCATCGACGTGCCGACCGCCAACACGATCATCATCGACCGTGCGGACCGGTTCGGCCTCGCGCAACTGCACCAGCTGCGCGGACGCGTCGGCCGCTCGCACCACCAGGCCTATGCCTACATGATCACCCCGCCGAAGAACGCGATGACCGCGGACGCGGCGCGACGGCTCGAGGCCCTTGAATCGCTCGAGGACCTCGGCGCCGGATTCGTGCTGGCCACGCACGACCTCGAGATCCGCGGCGCAGGCGAACTGCTCGGTGAAGGCCAGAGCGGCCAGATCCAGGAAGTCGGGTTCGCGCTCTACATGGAATTGCTGGAGCGCGCCGTGAAGGCGATGCAGGCGGGCAAGACCCTGGATCTCGAAAAGCCGCTGCACCACGGGCCCGAGATCGACCTGCACGTGCCATCGCTGCTGCCGGAGTCGTACCTTCCCGACGTGCACGCGCGCCTCGTCCTGTACAAACGGATATCGTCGGTGCCGAACGTCACCGAACTCGACGACCTGCAGGCGGAGACGATGGACCGCTTCGGACCGCTGCCCGATCCGGCAAAGAACCTGTTCCGGATCGCACGGTTGCGGGTCGCTGCAAGCCCGCTTGCCGTCGAGCGCATGGACCTCGGTATTGCAAGCGGATCGGTGGCCTTCGGCGACGGGACGCCGGTCGACCCCGGCGCCCTGATCCTGCTGCTGCAGAAGAGCGGGCGGACCATGCGCTTCGACGGCCCGCAGAAGATCCGCGTGACGGGCAGGTGGGACGAGCCGGAAGAACGCTTCGTCGTCGCGCAGAAACTGCTCGACGAACTGGCACGCTGCGTGCCGAAGTGACTGCCCGGCTTCCTGAACCCGGGCGTCAGGGGCCTGGCCGAGGGTTCAGGTCTCGCCCGTGACGACGCAGTTGCCGCCGCGGGACCTCGCCCGGCCAGCGGCCGAGTTGGTCGCCTCGAGGAGCACGGCATGGCCGACGCCGCGCGGCGGCTGCACGGTCACGACGCCCGCGCTGACGGTCAGGAACCGGCCCGTCGATGAGCGCGGGTGGTGAATTGCAAGCGAGCGGATGCGGCCGACGATCTGCTCCGCGAACGACGACGCGCCGCTCGCCTCCATCGCCACGCCGAGCACCAGGAATCCGCCTGGCCCGGTCCTCGCCACCACGTCGCTCGCCCGCTTCATGATGGCCGCAATGGTGCGCCCGACCTGCCGCAACACGTTGTCGCTCGCGCCGCGCCCGAAAATCTCAAGATACTCGGCCCACGAGTCGATCTCGAAGTGCATGAGCGTCACGGTGCGGCCATCGCGCTGGCCGATCGACCAGTCGCGCGCCAGCATCTCGAGCAGTTGCTCTTCCGTGCTGAGTCCGCTCGAACGCTCGAGCGCCGCGGCCAGCGCACCTGGCGACGTGCGCGGCACGGGACGGTAATACAACGCCATGCGCGAGTCCGGGAGCATCACGGCCCAGCGTTCGCAGTCCATCAGCGTGCCGTCGACACGCCTCAGGCGCACCCGCGAGCCGACGCCGGCCGCGGTCAGGTTGGGGTCGGCGGGTGCTTCGACTTCGAGTTCCTCGAGCCGGCGCCCCGGGATCCAGTCTTCCGCCCGGCGCATGAGCGCCGCGAGCGTGGCATTGGCATACGTGACGACCAGCGAGCCGTCACGGGACTCGACCACGGCGACTCCGTCCAGCGCATGCCGCAGGACTTCCTCGAGCAACTGTGCGTCGCTGGCCGGCGTATTGGTCGTCGATGCGTTCATCGGCTGGTTCCCCTGCGTCCCTGTCTCGTCAGGCATTCAGTTGCAGACTCGGTGCGTCACGGCAGTGGTCGATCGCCTTCCGGCAATCGGTCCATTGCGCGCTCTGCAGCAGTTCAGCACGGGGCGGCATCGGCCGGCCGTGCAAGCGCACCAGGCGCACCTGGCTGAGCGGGTCGGCTGCGCCCTCGAGTTCGGCAAGCGTCGCCTGCACCGCAGCGCGGTCGTTGCAGATCGGCAGCAGGTCGCACCCGGCCTCGATCGCGCGGCGGGCGCGCTCGGGCACCGTGCCCGCAAAGGCGGCACCGCCCATGCTCAAATCGTCCGAGAACACCGCACCCGTGAAGCCCAGGCCCCAGCGCAGTTCCTGCTGTATCCACCGGCTGGAGAATCCCGCCGGGGCTTCGTCGACTTCCGGGAACAGCACGTGTGCGACCATCACCGACGTGAGGCCGTTGGCGATCATTCGCCGATACGGCAGCAGGTCGTCGGTGAGTTCGATGAGCGGGCGACGATCGACCGGCAGCGCCTTGTGGGAATCCGCCACGACCGCGCCATGCCCCGGAAAGTGCTTCGCCGTGGCCGCCATGCCCGCCGTGCGCATGCCCTGCATGCAGGCAACCGCAAGTCTCGCGACCACCTCCGGGTCGCGATGATACGCGCGGTCACCGATGACCTCGCTGATGCCGTAGTCGAGGTCGATGCAGGGGGCGAAACTCATATCGATGCCGACGGAGCGCAGTTCCGCGGCCAGCAGCCACCCGCACTGCCACGCCAGGCGACGCCCGGCATCCGGGTCCAGGTCGTACACGTGGCCAATCGCGCGTTGCGGCGGCAAGACGCTGAAATCCTGGCGAAAGCGCTGCACGCGCCCGCCCTCGTGGTCCACGGTGACGAGCAGCGGCGGCTTGCGCACGGCGCGGATCTCCCGGACCAGGGCCTCGAGTTGCGGGTAACTCTCGAAGTTGCGCGTGAAGAGGATGACCGCGCCCACCAGCGGGTGCGCCAGTACGCGGCGATCTTCGTCCGTCAGCTCGAAGCCCGCGACGTCCACCATGAGCGGACCGAGCGTCACCTCGTCACCTCGCCTGCCCTGCTGTCGACCATCTAGCCCTCACCGCTCGAAGACCGCCATCGCCTCGACGTGCGTCGTGTGCGGGAACATGTCCATCACCCCCGCCGCCGTCAGCCGGAAACCATGCTCGCGCACGAGCAGCCCGGCATCGCGCGCCAGGCTGCCTGAATGGCAGGAAATATACACGACACGCCGCGCCCCGCAGCCAGCCACCACCGGGAGTATCTCTTTGGCGCCGGCGCGCGGAGGGTCGAGCAGAACTCGCTCGAAGGGCCGGCGCGCCCATGGCCGGCCGGAGACGTCGCCGAAGAGGTCGGCCGCGTGGAACTCGACGTTCGTGATTGCGTTGCGGGCGGCATTGCCGCGGGCACGACGCACGAGGCCTTCGTCGCCTTCGACCGCCACGACCTGCCCCGCCCGGCGCGCGAGCGGCAGCGAGAAATTACCGAGACCGCAGAAGAGGTCCAGCACGGAGTCGCCGGCCTGCGGCTCCAGCACCTCCAGGGCCCGCGACACCATCGATCGGTTGAGCGTCCGGTTGATCTGGATGAAGTCGGTCGGCTCGAACTCGATCGTCGTCCTGCCGTCCTCGAGGCCGTAACTGAGCGGACTGGCGGCGCGGCGCGGATCCAGCGGCGCGACCGTGTCTGGACCGCCGGGCTGCAGGTAAATCCGCAGGGAATGTTCCTGCTCGAACGCGGCCATCCGTTCCAGGTCCGCGGCGGACGGCGGATCGAGTACGCGCAGCACGAGTGCGACGCACTGGTCCGCAACGGCCACCTCGGCCTGCGGCACGCGGCTCGCGATCGTCAGGCTCTCGACCAGCTTTCCAAGCGGAGCCATCAACGACCCGACCGGCTCCACGAGCACGTGGCATTCGTGCAGGTCGGCGACGTAAGGCGACGAACGCTCGCGGAATCCGACGAGCACTTTGCCCTTGCGCGGCACGAGCTTGATGCCGAGACGGGCCCGGCGTCGGTAATTCCACACCGGACCCGTCAGCGGTTCCAGCAGGCGCTCCGCCTTCACGCCACCGAGACGCGACAGGTTCTCCAGGAGCTGCGACTGCTTGAACGCGACCTGGGCTGCGGGCGCCAGGTGCTGCAGGGCGCAGCCGCCGCACAGCCCGAAATGGGGACAACGTGGCTGCACCCGGTCCGGGCTGGCGCGCAACACCTGCTCGGTAACCGCGTAGTCGAGCTTGCGATGCCGGTGCGTCCGGCGCAGCAGCACCCGCTCACCGGGCAACGCGTCCGCGACGAAGACGGTCTTGCCGTCGATGCGCGCGACGCCCTCGGCGTCGTGCGTCAGGTCGACGATGTCCGCCTCCTCGGGCGCGACCTGCAGCCGCTTCATCGCGCAGTCAACTCCCGCACTGCGCCCACGCCGTAGCGTATTCCTGCAGGTGCGGCTTGCCGGCGTCGCGCAGTCCCTGCCGGACGAGGTCGACCTCGTGGTCGTGCTCGTCGTGCGTGAGGCGGCCCCGCATCAGCTCGAACCGCAGGTAGATCAGGTACGTGTTGATGACGTCGGTCTCGCAGTAGTTGCGGATGTCCTCGCTGCGTCCCTCGAGATGCGCGTCCCACACGCCCTCGCCCGACATGCCCAGCTTGCCGGGAAAGCCGAGCAACTGGGACATCTGGTCGAGGCCGATACGCCCGCGACCCTGGAAGCCGGACAGCACGTCCATGAGATCCACGTGCCGCCAGTGAAACCGGCTGATGTAGTTGTTCCACTTGTAGGACTGATCCATGTCGCCCATTTCCCAGTAACGGTGCGCCTGGATCCTGTGGCGCAACGCACGGTAGTGCAGCACCGGCAGGTCGAACCCCGCACCGTTCCAGCTCACGAGAGTCGGCGCCAGGCGCTCGATGCCGTCGAAAAACCGGCGCACCAGCTCCTCCTCGGACGAATCAGATTCGCCGAGGCTCCAGACCTTGAAGCCGTCGCGCGCCCGCATCGCGATCGAGATGGCCACGATGCGCTGCTGCTCGAGCGACAGGAAATCGCTGCCGGTGTGCTCGCGTTGCCGGGTCTGCATGACGTAGCCGACCTGCTTGTCGGTAAGGCCCTCGAGCCCGTGCAGCCGGCGGCCGAACTCGACGTCCGGCACGGTCTCGATGTCGAAGGCAAACACGTTGTTGACGATCGTCATGACGGACTCTCCACTCGCTTCATCAGCACGGCGACGGCGACTACGAGCCCGGCCTCGTCGGTGAGTGTCACGTGCCCGTCCCCTGCGCCAAGCCTGTCGCGGAGTGCGCGCCCTCGCTCTGACCAGATCACCTCCGGGCGGCCCCAGGCATTCGGCGCAATGCCGACGTCACGGATCCAGATGCCGTGCGCGAACCCGGTGCCGAGCGCCTTGACGATGGCTTCCTTGGCGGCGAAACGCATCGCGAGAAACCGCACGGGACGCTTGTACTGGCGGAAGCCCGCCTCCTCCTCCGGCAGCAGCAGCCGCCGCACGAAGTGCTCGCCATGCCGGGCGTAGATTTCCTCGACGCGCGCCAGCTGCACGACGTCGGTGCCGATGCCGAAGATCACGGGGCGGCGCTCAGGACGTGCTCGTCGGGAGGCCGCGCCGGGCCTCGACCATGAGCCGCCGCATTTCGCCGACCGCAGCCGCCATGCCGTCGAACATGGCGCGCGCGACGATGGCGTGGCCGATGTTCAGCTCCACGATCTCCGGGATGGCCGCGACCGGCTGCACGTTGTGGTAATGCAGGCCGTGCCCGGCGTGCACGGTTAGACCGACCTGCGAGCCATGCCGCGCGCCCGTGACCAGCCGCATGAATTCCTTCGCCTGGTGTTCGCCCGACGCGTCGGCATACGCGCCCGTGTGCAGTTCGACGACCGGCGCGCCGATCTCGTGCGCGGCTTCGATCTGCACGGGATCCGGGTCGATGAACAATGAGACCCGCATGCCAGCCTCGCGCAGCGCGGCACAGCAGTCCCTGAGGCGGGATCTCTGCCCGGCAACGTCCAGCCCGCCTTCGGTCGTCACCTCGGTGCGCTTCTCCGGCACCAGGCACACGTCCTGTGGCCGGACGTCGCGCGCGATCGCGATCATCTCGTCGGTGGCGGCCATTTCCAGGTTCATGCGCGTCTGCAGGGCGGCACGCATCCGACGCACGTCGTGGTCCTGGATGTGCCGGCGGTCCTCCCGCAGGTGCAGCGTGATGCTGTCGGCGCCAGACTGCTCGGCCACCAGGGCCGCATACAGCGGATCCGGGTACGGCGCACGCCGCGCCTGCCGCAACGTCGCGACGTGGTCGATGTTGACGCCGAGCTTGATGGGATGCGTCAGCTGCACTGGTTCAACCTCCGTCCGCCTTGCCTGCGTGCGCGCGCATCTCGAGGAGAACTTCCCGCGTCCTGAGCGGGCGCCCGTCGAGCAGCCGGTCCAGCGCGGCCCGCAGCAGCCGGCGCGCGTCCGCCAGGCTGCGGGCGTCGTCGAGTTCCTCACGTGCGAGCGAAAGCAGCGACGCGCCGCAAAATATCAGGGTTCCCTCTGCCACTCCATCCACGGGTTCGGCGCCACCTTCGATGCCGTAGCGATAGCTGCGACCAGCCTCGAGGGGTTCACCACTGCTCGCCTCGTGCTCCAGGTTGAGGCCCCAGCCGAGTTCGTCGAGCATTCGTTTCTCGAACAGGCGCAGCGCCCGTGAGGGATCCTGTGCGGACGCGTACAGGCGTTCAAGCAGGACCGCGTAGGCATCGAACAGTGCGGGGTGCGGGTCGTTCCGTTGCAGCAGCTTGAGCAGCAGCTCGTTCGCATAGAAGCCGCTCATCAGGCGATCGCCGGCGAGCGTGGCCGGCGGTCGCACGCGCTCCGCGGACGTCAGGTGCCCTGCTTCACCTCGACCGCTCCAAGATACCAGCGACTCGGTGAACGGCTGCAACGCGCCGCCCGCCGTCGGGCCGGCCTGCCGCGAGGCACGCGAGAACACGGCGACCCGGCCGTGCGTGCGCGTCAACAGTTCGAGGATCCGGCTGGTGTCGCGCCAGGGGTAGTGGTGCAGCAGGAAGGCGGGCTCGAGGTTGACCCGCCGTGCGCCGCTCATGTTTCGTATCCGAACTTGCGCATCGCGTTCTCGTCGTCCGACCAGCCTTCCTTGACCTTGACCCACAGCTCGAGGTGCACCTTCTGGCCGAAATGCCGGTTGAGGTCGAGCCGCGACTGCCGGCCGATCTCCTTTAGCAACTCGCCGCCCTTGCCGATGACGATCGCCTTCTGGCCGGCACGCTCGACCCAGATCACGGCCTGCACGACGAGCTTGCCGGGTTCGTCCTCGGAAGGGCCCATGCCCTCGATCTCGACCACGAGGCCGTAAGGCAACTCTTCCTGCAACCGCAGCATCAGCTTCTCGCGGATGAGTTCCGCGGCCATGAATCGGTCAGGTGAGTCGCTGACGTGATCCTCCGGGTACATGCGCGGCGATTCCGGCAGGTACTTCGCAATGATTTCGGGCAGCTTTTCCAGGCTCGTCGGCCGCGTGGCCGAAATCGGCACGACCTCGACGAACTCCGCCTTCTGCGTGACTTCCTGGATGTAGGGCAGCAGGCGCTCCCTGGGCTGCGCCCGATCGACCTTGTTGATCAGCAACAGGATCGGCAGGCCGGCCTGCTGCAGTTCGTCGAGCACGCGCTGGTCCTCTTCCGTCCAGCGCAGAGCCTCGACGACGAACAGGTTCACGTCGACGTCCGAGAGCGAGGAAATCGCCGTGCGGTTCATGTACCGGTTCATCGCGCGAGTCTGCTTCGCGTGGATTCCCGGCAGGTCGACGAAGACGATCTGCAGGCCCGGCCGGTTCAGCACGCCGTTGATGCGGGTCCGCGTCGTTTGCGGCTTCGGGCTGACGATGCTGACCTTCTGGCCGAGCAATGCATTCAGCAGGGTGGATTTGCCGACGTTCGGCCGTCCTGCGAGCGCGGCGAACCCGCAGCGCAGCAGTGGCTCGTCGCCCGCGGGCGGATGGTTCGATTCGGTCGTCATGTCTTCTCCTGCACGCGGGCCAGTGACTCGAGCACGCGCTGTGCGGCTTCCTGCTCGGCACGACGCCGGCTCGAACCCCTGCCCGTCGCGCGCCGTGCAAGGTCCGGCGCCTCGCAGCTGGCAACGAACCACTGCTCGTGAGGTTCGCCGCCCACTTCCTCGAGTGCGTACTTTGGCAGAGCCAGGCCACGTGACTGCAGTTCTTCCTGCAGCCTCGTCTTCGGGTCCTTCAGGGTCTCGGCCGATGGCAGTTCGCGCAGCCGTGCGCCGAGCAGCCGCTCGATGACGTCGCGGGCTGCATCGATCCCGCCGTCCAGATAGATGGCGCCGAGGATGGCCTCGAGGCTGTCGGCGAGAATCGAATCGCGCCGGAAGCCGCCCGACTTGAGTTCGCCGCTGCCGAGTCGCAACTGCTCGCCGAGTTCCAGTTCGCCGCCGATGGCCGCGAGCGAGGGGCTGCTCACGAGCGCCGCCCGATAGCGGCTCAGGTCGCCTTCGGGAGCGTCCGGGAACGAGCGGAACGCGAGCAGCGCGACCGCGAAGTTAAGCACGGAGTCGCCGAGGAACTCGAGGCGCTCGTAATTCGTGCTGCTCGCGCTGCGGTGAGTCAGCGCAGCCTCGAGCAGCCCGGGATCACGGAAGCGATACCCGAGCCGCCTCGCGGACCATTCATCGGCGTTGAGCAAGGCCCGCCGTCACTGGGGAATCGAGACGGTCTTGTCGAACTTGACCAGCAGGTAGAGGTTCCCGACGAACGGCTCCTCTGCATCGTAGACGGCGTCCATGTCGTAGCCGTCAGCAGTCTTGGTGATCTCGATTTCCTTCCAGCCGATGCGGCTGATGTCCTCGACGTCCCACCGGCGCTCGAGCGAGCGGCGGATCAGCTGCGGATTGGTGTCGATCGCGGCGTGTTCGTCGCGTACCTGTTGCAGCGCACGCGCCACCTTGGTGAATTCGAGGTACACGGGCACGAGCCGGATGCCGGCATACAGCGCCGATCCCAGGATCAACAGGATGATGACGATGCCCATGAACGTCATGCCGCGCTCGCGTTGCTTCATCGCAGATCTCCCTCTTGTCTCAATCGATGGCCTGGCCGATGCGGCCCCAGAGCGGCGCATTCGGCAGCTTCCAGTTCAGCCACACCCGCACGGCCTTGCCGACCACGTTGCCCGCCGGCACGTAGCCGACCTCCGGGAAACGGCTGTCGCGGCTGTTGTCGCGGTTGTCGCCCATGAAGAAATAGTGCCCTGCCGGCACGATGTCGTCGAAGTCCACGGATGGCCGCTCGTCGATGTAGAGCGTCCGGTGCTCGACCAGGCCCAGTTGCTCCACGCCGACCTGCGCGCGCGGCGTGCTGCCGTAGGGCTCGGACCAGCCGTCGAGGCGAACAGCCTGCGGCTCGCCGTTGATGTAGACGCGCTTTTCGCGCACCACCACGTGGTCACCGGGCAGGCCGACGAGGCGCTTGATGTAGTTGGTCGAAGGGTCGGACGGCAGGCGGAACACCACGACATCGCCACGCGCGGGCTCGCCCAGCGCCACGATCTCCGTGTTCACGACCGGCAGCCGCAGGCCGTAGGTGAACTTGTTGACGAAGATGAAGTCGCCGTCCAGCAGCGTGGGCATCATCGAGTCGGACGGGATGCGAAACGGTTCGAACAGGAACGAACGGATCACCAGCACCAGCAGGATGATCGGGAAGAACGACCGCGCGTACTCGACGACGACGGGCTCGGGAGCGGTGCCGGCGGCGCTGCCAGTCGCTTGCTGCCGGCGCGGCCGGAACACGCGGGAGTCCACGAGCCAGATCAGCCCGGTGACGAGCGCGGCGAGCACGAGCACGAATGAAAAGTCGAAGACCAAGCAACACCTCTTAGAACGCGCCGGAGTATTGGCTAATTATCCCGCGAAATCAATGCTTTGCATCACATTGTACGAGCCGGAGTGAAAGTCACTCCTTGCGCCCGACCTGCAACACGGCCAGGAACGCTTCCTGCGGGATCTCGACTTGCCCCAGCTGCTTCATGCGCTTCTTGCCTTCCTTCTGCTTCTCGAGGAGCTTGCGCTTGCGCGAAAGGTCCCCGCCATAGCATTTCGCCAGGACGTTCTTGCGCAGCGCCTTGACGGTGGAGCGCGCGATCACGTGGGCGCCGATCGCGGCCTGGATCGCCACCTCGAACATCTGGCGCGGGATGAGTTCCTGCATCTTGTCGACCAGCTCGCGACCGCGCTGGTAGGCGGTGTCGCGGTGGCTGATGATCGACAGCGCGTCGACCTTGTCCTCGTTGATCAGGATGTCGAGCCGCACCAGCGGCGCCGCCTGGAACCGGTCGAACTCGTAGTCGAACGACGCGTAGCCGCGGCTGCAGCTCTTGAGGCGGTCGAAGAAGTCGAGCACGACCTCCGCGAGCGGCAGCTCCCACTGCATCGACACCTGGTTGCCCAGGTAAAGCAGCTTCTTCTGCACGCCGCGCTTGTCGAGGCACAGCTTCATGACCGGGCCGACATAGTCCGGCGGCAGCAGGATGTTCGCAACGATGATCGGCTCGCGCAGTTCCTTGATCCGGTCGACCGGCGGCAGCTTGGCCGGGTTGTCGACGTTGACCGTCTCGCCGTCGGTGGTCAGCACCTCGTAGATCACGGTCGGCGCGCTGGTCACGAGCGACAGTTCGTACTCACGCTCGAGCCGCTCCTGCACGATGTCCATGTGGAGCAGGCCGAGGAACCCGCAGCGGAAGCCGAAGCCGAGCGCGGTGGAGACTTCGGGCTCGTAGTTGAGCGCCGAGTCGTTGAGCTTGAGCTTCTGCAGCGCGTCGCGGAACGCCTCGTAGTCGTCGCTGCTCACCGGAAACAGGCCGGCGAACACGCGCGGCTTGATGGTCTTGAAGCCCGGCAGCGGCTCGCTGCAAGGACGGTTGTCGAGGGTGATCGTGTCGCCGACGGGCGCGCCGTCGATTTCCTTGATGCCCGCGATGACGAAGCCGACTTCGCCGGTGTAGAGCGCGTCGGCCACGAGCGACTTCGGCGTGAAACGGCCGAGCTTGTCGACCTGGTGGGCGCGGCCCGTGGTCCAGACACGGATCTTCTGGCCGGTGCGGATCGAGCCGTTCACCACACGCACGAGCGACACGACACCGACGTAACTGTCGTACCAGGAGTCGATGATCAGGGCCTGTAGCGGACCGTCGGGATCGCCCTTCGGCGGGGGCACGCGACGCACCAGCTCCTCGAGCAGTTCGGTGACGTTCTCGCCCGTCTTGGCGCTGACGCGCAAGGCGTCCTCGGCTTCGATGCCGATGATTTCCTCGATTTCCTTGATGACTTTCGCCGGGTCGGCGGAAGGCAGGTCGATCTTGTTCAGCACCGGCACGACTTCGAGCCCCTGCTCGAGGGCGGTGTAACAGTTGGCCACGCTCTGCGCCTCGACGCCCTGCGCGGCGTCGACGACCAGCAGCGCGCCTTCACAGGCTGCGAGCGAGCGCGAAACTTCGTACGAGAAGTCCACGTGCCCCGGCGTGTCGATCATGTTGAGCTGGTACGTCTCGCCGTCGCGCGACTTGAAGCGCAGCGAGACGCTCTGCGCCTTGATCGTAATGCCGCGCTCGCGCTCGAGGTCCATCGAGTCGAGCACCTGTGCCTGCATCTCACGGTCCTGCAGGCCGCCGCAGATCTGGATGAAACGGTCCGCCAGCGTCGACTTGCCGTGGTCGATGTGCGCGATGATCGAGAAATTGCGGATCAGTTTCATCGGGGCCCAGGTCATCCGGCGCCGCCCGGGGTCGGGCGCGCCAAAACCAGTGATTATAGCCCGAGGGCCGCAGCCACCTTGTCACGATCGTAGCGGCCTTCGCAGGCCACCCGGCCGCCGACCACCAGCACCGGGACGCGCAACCCGAACTCTGCGGCCAGGGCAGCGTCTGCGTCCACGTCATGGGTCCTGACGCCGGCAGTCACCGTGGGATGGTCGAGTGAGAGGTCGAGCAGGAACTCGTCGCAGAGATGACAGCCTTCCCGGACGAGGAGTTCGATGGTTTCGGTCATGGCCGACTGGAATCGCCGTCACTGCCGGTCGATGCCTGCCACTGGATCGGGACGCCGTTCCGGGTCCAGCGCCGGGCGACGAGCGCGCCGAGACCGAGCCCGCACGCGGCCGCCAGCAACGGGGCTACACCATCTTCCAGTCCAGCGATGCGCAGCAGCAACGGGCCCGCCAGCAGGCCGCACAACGGGGGCAGGTAGAGCCGGCAGGCAGCGAGCAGCAGCCTGCTGTCGTCGACCTCGATTTCAACCGTGTCACCGGGCTCAAGCATCCGCGAGCCTGCCCAGGCGTCGATTTCCAACCGGCGGCTTTGACCCTGTCGCTGCCAGCCACAACCGTGGCCGCTCGCGCAGGCAGCGCAGCCAGTCTGCGCCGAGGCGCCACATTCGACGCTCGCCCTGCCGGCTTCGACCCGGGTGATGATCCCCGCGATCCGCCCCATGGGGTCAGCGGGGGGCGCCGGCCGGCGCGCCAGCCGCTTCCGGGCCCGGGACGGGCCCGACGGAATTGGCGATCTCGCGCACCGTGGCCGGCGGCACTTCGCCGATGGCCGTGACCACGTGGCCATGCACGCTCGTGGAGTACGCATTGGCGGACCCCATGTTGGATGTCTCAGGAGGCCGCGGGCCCGTGGGTGCGCCCGGCTCGATGAAGACGGAGATCGCGGCGATGCCGTCTGAGAAAATGAGGTGCTGGGCGGGCATCGGCGAGCCGGGGATTGCTTGCAGCCGGCTGGCGACGAGGCGGAACCCGGGCGGCAGGCGCAGCGGTCGCCAGCCGCCGTTGGCCGGCAGCTGCGGCATGGCCGCGAGCTTGCGCTCCGTGCGAATCCACCGGAAGCCGGTCGCATCGACCGTGGGCTCGATGTCGCGGGCAGGAATCCTGTCCTTGATCTGCAGCTGCGTGAACCGAATGATTTCGATCGGGGCGCCGACGCCATTCGTCACGACCGACTGCAGGGGCATGGCGGTGTCTTGGTCGAGCCAGAGCCGGTAACCGTAGCGATAGATGTCTTTCGGGCGCACGTCGATCACGCGGACGTCGCGACCCAGCAGGCGGCTGCCCTTGCCGACCGAGAGCTCGTAGTAGCGATCGAGCGTGGGACCCGGCGTCGGCAGCGTCTTCAGCAGCGAGCCGTCATCGCGGCGTGGCTCCACCAGCACGACGCGGCGGTCCGGCAGGTACGCGTGGACTTCTTCGCGGGTGCGCACGATCTCGCGGCCGCTGCCGTCGAGCGACACGAGTCGTTCCAGGGTCTTGTCCTTGTCGACCCGGTGCACGATGCGCATCGTTTCGGTCTGCCCCCCGGTGGAATGGGTAAACAGACCGTCGTAATTGAGCGTGGCGAGCGCCTGCGACATGCGCTCGATCCAGGCCCGCGCATCGTCGCCGGCGCCATCGGCCGCGTGCGCCGGGAACGCCAGCATGCAGGCAGCCATGCAGAGTGCGGCACGCCTCATGTCAGGGCGCCTGCCCCATCTCGTACGAGACGCGCGTGATGCCAGAATCGGCGGCAAGCAGGCTGGAGAGCACGTTGCGGCGAACCATCGGCGTCGAGTACTGGCTGTGGGCGACCATGTAACTCGCCAGCCGCTGGCTGTGCGCGGGTGTCGGGCTGGCGGTCATGGCGTAAGTCTCGGGGGACGCCGGCACGTTCTGCGCGATGGGCTCGGCATCCGGGCGGAACAGCATGACCGCCACGGCGGCGGCGCTGGCCGCCAGCGCCGTGCGCACCATCGGCCGCTTCCAGAACGCGACGTTGCGCGCGGCCGGGAGGGACATCGCGACGCGGTCCGCAGACGCGGACTCCGTGCCGTCCGGCGCGTCGTTGATGGCGGCGCTCACGCGGGCGGCAAACGACTGGCTGGCGATCCGACCGCCAGGCGCGCGCAGGGTCTCGCCGATCAGCGCGTAGGACCCGAAAGCCCGGCGCAAATCGGTATCCCGATCGAGCCGGCGCATCAGCAACCCCATCTCGTCGCGGGGAAGTTCGCCGTCGAGCAGCGCCGAAAGCTGTTCACGAATCTGGTCGGTCATGTTGTTCTCGTGCCGTCGGGTCAGTCGAGCAGTGGCTTCAGGGCGCGGTCAATGGCTTCCCGGGCACGGAAGATGCGCGACCGCACCGTGCCCACGGGGCAATCCATCGCCGCAGCGATTTCTTCGTAACTCAGGCCTTCGATTTCGCGCAGCACGATGGCCGTGCGCAGGTCCTCGGGCAGTTGCTCGATCGCCTGGTTGACCGTCACCCGGATCTCTTCCGAGAGTACCGTCGCCTCGGGCGTGTCAGTGTGCTGGAGCCGTGCGGTGACGTTGTTCTGCTCGCTCTCGGACAGTTCCGCTTCGTAGTCCAGGGGCCGGCGCTGGCGCGAGGCGATCGTATTGCGGGCGGTATTCACGGCGATGCGATAGAGCCAGGTGTAGAACGCGCTGTCGCCGCGAAAGGAACCGAGTGCCCGGTACGCCTTGATGAAGGCTTCCTGGGCAACGTCCTCGGCCTCTGCCGGATCGCGTAACAGCCGTGCCACCAACTTCACGACCTTGTGTTGATACTTGAGCACCAGCAGGTCGAACGCTCCGCGTTCGTTGCGCTGGGCCCGCCGGACGAGTTCCAAGTCGCTTTGCTCGGTGCCCGCAGGCAGGCCGGCAGCGTCGTCCCCGGGTTCTCGCGACTTCATAGACTCGTCTGGCGGGGGAAAGTTCGGCATGGTTTGCATGGTCAGGCTAGCGCAGAGGCAGCCCGGTCACGAACCAGTCACTTGCCCGGACCCAGCCAGGACCACGCCGAGCCGCCTTAGGGAGTCCCGCGGCGCATCCAGAGGCGTGACCCAGCAGCGCAGCGGCGCGGCGGCCCCGGGGGTAGTCGCGTGCAGATCGAGGAAAGCCGAGGGGCCGATCAGCCGCGTGCCCGGTGCGGCGGCCAACCTGCAGGGAGCCTGCCCCGCCACGTGGAGCCACAAGGAACCGTCCGCCAGCGCCTCAATCCGGCCGGCGGGACGGCGACGGGCCCTGGCCCAGGACACTGCCTGGATGACAATCAGCAGTCCGCCGACCGCACAGGCGAGAACTGCCCCCAAGGCCTCGCCCTGCCGGGCGCAGGCCCAGGCGGCGAAACCGGTCGCCAGGACCAGCATCACACCGGCAGATCGGTCAGCGACCGTCAGCGCAGGCAGTTCAAGGCTCGAGGCCGCGGATGCAGGCGATGACCGCACGCTGGCTCTCCTCGGTGGGGGTGCTCCGGCCGACAAGATACCCGAACAGGTCGGGATCCTGCATTTCGACCAATTGGGCGAACGCGTCGCGTTCGGCGAGTGACGCCCCGTCCCAGACACGGTCCAGGTATCGCGTCAGCATGACGTCGAGTTCGCGCATGCCCCGGCGGCAGCGCCAGCGCAGGCGCGCCATGTTGACGTCGGCAGCAGCAGTCACCTGCCCTCACTCGACCTGCGATAACTGCCCTCAGCCGACCTGCGGTCGCTGCCCTCACCCGACCGGTCGACCTCGCCCACTGACGCGGGCGAGGTGGGAAGAGGCATCAGTGCTGCCGCTCGACGATCATCTTCTTGATCTCCGCGATGGCCTTCGACGGATTGAGGTCCTTCGGGCAGGCCTGCGCGCAGTTCATGATCGTGTGGCAACGGTAGAGTCGGAACGGGTCTTCAAGTTCGTCGAGGCGTTCGCCGGTGGCCTCGTCGCGCGTGTCGATGATCCAGCGGTACGCAGCGAGCAGCGCCGCGGGGCCGAGGAAGCGATCGCTGTTCCACCAATACGACGGGCAACTCGTCGAGCAGCAAGCGCACAGGATGCAGGCGGACGGACGGTCGATCTTCTCCTGGTCTTCCTTCGACTGCAGGCGCTCACGGTCAGGGGGCGCCGGTGTCCTCGTCTGCAGCCACGGCTTCACCGAGGCGTACTGCGCGTAGAAATTCGTGAGGTCAGGCACGAGGTCCTTGATCACCGGCATGTGCGGCAGCGGGTAGATCTTCGCGTCGCCCTTGATCTCGCCGATGGCCTTGGTGCACGCCAGCGTATTTACGCCATCGATGTTCATCGCGCACGAGCCGCAGATACCTTCGCGGCACGAGCGGCGGAAGGTGAGCGTCGAGTCGACCTCGTTCTTGATCTTGATCAGCGCGTCGAGAACCATCGGGCCACAGCCGTCGAGGTCCACCTGGTAGGTGTCGACGCGCGGCTTCTGGTTCGAATCCGGGTCGAAGCGGTAGATGCGGAACGTCTTGACGTTCTTCGCGCCCGCCGGACCCGGGTGGCTCTTGCCCGGCTGCACACGTGAATTCTCGGGAAGTCTGAATTGGGGCATCGGATGCTTCGCGGGGGTTAGTAGGTACGGGCCTTCGGCGGAATGGCTTCCACGTCGCTCGTCAGCGTGTTCAGGTGCACCGGGCGGTAGTCGATGCAGACTTTACCCGCGGCATCGGCCCAGGCGAGCGTGTGCTTCAGCCAGTTCACGTCGTCGCGATCCTTGAAGTCTTCACGTGCGTGCGCACCACGGCTTTCCTTGCGGTTGGCCGCCGACGACATCGTCACCAGCGCCTGCGCCAGCAGGTTGTCGAGTTCGAGCGTCTCGATCAGGTCCGTGTTCCAGATCAGCGAGCGATCAGCCACCTGCACGTCGGAGAACGTGGCGAAGACCGCATCGAGCTTCTGCACGCCTTCGTCGAGCGACTCGCCGGTGCGGAACACGGCCGCGTGGTTCTGCATCACGCGCTGCATGTCGAGACGAATCTCCGAGGTGCGGCGGCTGCCCTTCGCGTTGCGGAACCTGTCAAGCCGGCTGATCGCCAGGTCGCCCGCGTCCTTCGGCAGCAGCCGGTGCGACGTGCCGGGCTTGACCGTCTTGCCGCAGTGATGCGCAGCCGCACGACCGAACACGACGAGGTCGAGCAGTGAATTGGAGCCGAGGCGGTTCGCGCCGTGCACCGACACGCAAGCGGCTTCGCCCACCGCCATGAGGCCCGGGACGACCGAATCCGGGTTGCCGTTGCGCAGCGTGACCACTTCGCCGTGCACGTTGCAGGGAATTCCGCCCATGTTGTAGTGCACGGTCGGCAGCACCGGGATCGGTTCGCGCGTGACGTCGACGCCCGAGAAAATGCGCGCCGTCTCGGCAATGCCCGGCAGGCGCTCGTGGATCACGGCGGCGCCGAGGTGTTCGAGGTGCAGGTGGATGTGGTCCTTCTGCGGGCCCACACCCCTGCCCTCGCGGATTTCGATCGTCATCGAGCGGCTCACGACGTCGCGCGAAGCCAGGTCCTTCGCGTTGGGCGCGTAGCGCTCCATGAAACGCTCGCCCGCGGAATTGGTGAGGTACCCGCCTTCGCCGCGCGAACCTTCGGTGATCAGGCAACCCGCGCCGTAGATGCCGGTCGGGTGGAACTGCACGAACTCCATGTCCTGCAGCGGCAGGCCGGCGCGCAGCGCCATGCCGCCGCCGTCACCCGTGCACGTGTGCGCCGAGGTGCACGAGAAGTACGCACGGCCATAGCCGCCCGTGGCGAGGATCACGGTGTGCGCACGGAAGCGATGCAGCTGGCCCGTGGACATGTCGAGCGCCACGACACCGCGGCACGCGCCGTCTTCCATGATCAGGTCGACGGCGAAGTATTCGATGAAGAAGCGCGCTTCGTGCTTCAGCGACTGCTGGTACAGCGTGTGCAGCATCGCGTGGCCGGTGCGATCGGCCGCGGCGCAGGTGCGCTGCGCGATGCCCTTGCCGTAATGCGTCGTCATGCCGCCGAACGGCCGCTGGTAGATCTTGCCGTCCTCAGTGCGTGAGAACGGCAGGCCGTAATGCTCGAGTTCGAGGATGGCAGCAGGCGCCTCCTTGCACATGAACTCGATCGCGTCCTGGTCGCCGAGCCAGTCCGACCCCTTGATGGTGTCGTAGAAGTGGAAACGCCAGTCGTCTTCACCCATGTTGCCCAGCGCAGCGCTGATGCCGCCCTGCGCTGCCACCGTGTGACTGCGCGTCGGAAAGACCTTGCTGATGCAGGCGGTGTTGAGGCCCTGCTCGGCCAGGCCGAACGTCGCGCGCAGGCCGGCGCCGCCCGCGCCGACGACGACGACGTCGTACGTATGGTCGGTGAAAGCGTATTCCGCGGTGGTCATGCCTGGGCTCCGAACGCGATGCGCAACACCGCGAGCATCCCGATCAGGGCGGCCACGACGAGCGCGAACTTGAGCGCAACCAGCACGACCATGCGCGTGCCCTTGTCGCTGATGTAGTCCTCGAACACGACCTGCAGGCCCAGCAGCGCGTGATACGCGGCGACCGCGACGAGCAGCACGGCCATCACCCCCGAGAACGGCGAGCGCAGCCAGTGCGTCACCGCGTCATGGGTTGCGCCGGCGCCCAGCATTGCGAGCGAGGCAAAGAACCAGCAGCCGAGGATGACTAGCGCCACCGCCGTGACGCGCTGCGCATACCAGTGGCCCGATCCGCCTTTGGCGGACCCGAGGCCGAGGACGCGGCCGAGCGGGCTGCGCAGGCTCATGCGGCACCCCCGAGGGTCGCCCCGAGCACGGACCACAGCAGGATCGTGAGCACGATGGCGCCGATCGTCGCGGCCCAGCCAGTCTTGCGCGCAATGGGCAGTTCGAAGCCGTAGCCGGCATCCCAGAACAGGTGCCGGATGCCGTTCAGCAGGTGATAGCAGAACGAGAACAAGCCGCCGGCGAGCGCCAGCTTCACGAGCGGCGAACCCAGCGTCTGCAGCGCAGAGGCATAACGTTCGGGCCCCGCAGCTGCCGCGGCGAGCCAGTAGACGAGCACGAAAAAGCAGAGGCTCAGCAGGATGCCCGTGATCCGGTGCAGGATCGACAGGGTATTGGTGTACTGCCACCGGTACTGCATGAAGGGGGACAGCGGCCGCTCGGGCTTCGCCATGAAGCTACCTCTCTCGGGAAACCAGTTCGCTAGAAGTCGATGCAGCGCCCTGCCTTCTCCCAGTCGCCGAAGCGCGTGGGCTCCGGCCCGTCCCGGCCACCGATTTCCCGCGGCATGACCGGCGGCATTGGAGTCGTCTGGGGATGCGGCTCGACCTTGGGCGCAGGCGCCGGCGGCTCTGCCGGGGTGGAGATGTGCTCGTTCTGCGATGACTTCATGTTCAGCCAGTGATCTTGCCAGATGTCGCCTATGTTCTCCACCGACGGGTTCGGCTATGGTCCAGCAGTACTGGCCGCGGACGAATCAGGAACGAATCATGAATCAGGCTGCCACCCAGGCCGTTCGCGCCGTGCTGCTGCCGGGATTCGGCGTGCTGCGCATCGCGGGCACCGACGCCATTGCGTTCCTGCAGGGCCAGTTCACGAACGACGTGCGCCTGCTGGCGGACGGTCGCACGCAGCTTGCCGCCTGCTGCACCAACCAGGGGCGCGTGATTGCGCTCGTGCGCTTTCGCCAGACTGGCGACGCAGTCCATGCGCTGCTGCCCGCCGACCTGCTGACGAAAGTCGCCACTCATCTGCGAAAGTTCGTATTGCGCTCCAAGGTGGAAATCGTGCAGGTGGCGGACCTGCACGTCGGCGCCATCGTTGCAGGCAACATGGCCACTGCCTGGTCGCAACGCGCATTTACCGAGTCCGTCCTGACGCTGCCTCCGGTTCCGCTCGCCGGAACGACCGGGGCCGTGACCTTCTCGTACGCGCCAGACCGCGTGTTGATCGCCGCACCGGCCATGTCCTGGCGCTCGACCAGCGGGAGCCCGCTCGAGCCTCCCGACCCGCGTGCGCAGGCAGAATGGCTGGCGACCGACATTGCCGCGGGCTTGCCGCAGGTGTTCGCCGCGACCTCCGAGCAGTTCATCCCGCAGATGCTGAACGTCGACCTGCTCGACGGTGTCAGCTTCACCAAAGGCTGCTACACCGGGCAGGAAATCGTGGCCCGCACGCACCACCTGGGGCGCGTCAAGCGGCGCACACTGCGGTTTCACCTCGCGTCCGGCCCGGCGCCGGCGCCACTGTCGAGCCTGCTGCTCGATGGCGCCAAGGCAGCGGACGTGCTGTTGTCGGCCGAGACGACAGAAGGCATCGAACTGCTGGCCGTGACCAATCTCGATGCCGCGGGAAGGCCGCTGCAACTGGATGACGGGCGCGTCGCGGTACCGCGGGCGCTCCCATATGGATTCTAGCGATCCGGGAATTCCCCTTCCTCACTCCGGCTTCATATGCGGAAACAGCAGCACGTCCCGGATCGACGGCGAGTTCGTGAACAGCATCACCATGCGATCGACGCCGATCCCAAGTCCAGCAGTCGGCGGCATGCCGTATTCCAGCGCCCGCACGTAGTCTGCGTCGTAGAACATCGCTTCCTCGTCGCCGCCGCTCTTGCGCGCAACCTGCTCGCGGAACCGCGCGGCCTGGTCCTCGGCGTCGTTCAGTTCAGAGAAGCCGTTGGCGATCTCGCGGCCGCCGACGAAAAACTCGAAACGGTCCGTGAGGAACGGATCGGAGTCGTTGCGTCGCGCGAGAGGCGAGACTTCGGCGGGGTAGGCATAGACGAACGTCGGCTGCAGCAGGCGGTGCTCCGCCGTCTTCTCGAAGATCTCGATCTGCAGCTTGCCCGCGCCGTCCTCCAACTTCACGGGTATTCCCAGCTTGCGGCACTCACCACGCAGATAGTCGACGTCGCGCAGGCGCCCGCGGTCGATCCCCGGGGTGAAATGCACGACGAGGTCTTCAACCGTGACGCGGCGGAATGCCGAGCCGAAGTCGAATGTCTCGCCCTGGTACTCGACATTGCGCGTGCCGCAGACCATGTCGGCGATGCCCTGGAACATTCGCTCGACCATGTCCATCAGGTCGCGGTAATCGGCGTAGGCCTGGTACAGCTCGAGCATCGTGAACTCAGGGTTGTGCCGCGTCGACAGCCCTTCGTTGCGGAAATTACGATTGATCTCGTAGACCCGCTCGAAGCCGCCCACGACCAGCCGCTTCAGGTACAACTCGGGCGCGATGCGCAGGTACATGTCCAGGTCGAGCGCATTGTGGTGCGTGATGAACGGCTTCGCCACCGCACCACCGGGGATCACCTGCAGCATCGGCGTCTCGACTTCCATGAAGTCGAGCGCGTCGAGGAAGCGCCGCAGGAACTGCACGATGCGCGTGCGCACGCGGAAGACCTCACGGCTCTCCTCGCTCGTGATCAGATCGACATAGCGCTGGCGATAGCGTTGCTCGACGTCCGCGAGCCCATGCCACTTGTCGGGCAGCGGCCGCAGCGACTTCACCAGCAATCGCAGCCTCTCGACCTTGACCGACAGCTCGCCGGTGCGCGTCTTGAAGAGCGTGCCCTCGGCGCCGAGGATGTCGCCGACATCCCAGCCCTTGAACTCATCGTAAACCTCACCGAGCGCTGCCTGCTGCAGGAACAGCTGGATCGAACCACTGCGATCCGTGACCTTGGCGAAGGACGCCTTGCCCATGATGCGCTTGGCCATCATGCGGCCCGCGACCGTCACGCGCGTCGGGTGCGCATCGAGCCACTCCGTGCTGCGATCGCCATAGCCCGTGTGCAGTTCGTCGGCAGATGCGTCGCGACGAAAATCGTTCGGAAACGCCGGGCCCTTCCCGCGCAAACGTTCGAGCTTCGCCTTGCGCTCGGCGATGAGATGGTTTTCGTCTGCCGGGTCAGCGGCCGCCGGAGACTTCTGTTGTTCGTCAGACATTCGTGCCCTCTAACGTTCCTACAGTCCTTGCTTGAGGCTTTCTTCCAGGAACGGGTTCAGGTCGCCATCGAGCACGGCCGTGGTGTTGCCGATCTCGACGCCCGTGCGAAGGTCCTTGATGCGCGACTGGTCGAGCACGTATGAACGGATCTGGTTGCCCCAGCTCACGTCCGACTTCGAGTCTTCGAGCACCTTCGCCGCCGCGTTGCGCTTGTTGACCTCGAGCTCGTACAGCTTGGCCTTCAGCATCTTCATCGCGGTCGACCGGTTCTTGTGCTGGCTGCGCTCGCTCTGGCACGCCACCACGATGCCCGACGGCAGGTGCCGGATGCGCACCGCCGACTCGGTCTTGTTCACGTGCTGGCCGCCCGCGCCGCTCGAACGATAGACGTCGGTCTCGAGGTCGGCCGGGTTGATGTCGATGTCGATGTCGTCGTCGATCTCGGGCGAGAGAAAGACGGACGCAAACGAAGTGTGACGGCGTGCGTTCGAATCGAACGGACTCTTGCGAACGAGGCGATGCACGCCCGTTTCGGTGCGGAGCCAGCCGTAGGCGTACTCGCCTTCGAACTTGATCGTCGCGCTCTTGATGCCCGCGACTTCGCCGCCGTTGGCGTCGACGACCTCGGTCTTGAAGCCGTTCTTGTCGCCCCAGCGCAGGTACATGCGCATCAGCATGTTGGCCCAGTCCTGGGCCTCGGTGCCGCCGGCCCCGGCCTGGATGTCCAGGAACGCGTTGTGCGAGTCCATCTCCCCCGGGAACATGCGCTTGAATTCGAGCTTCGCAAGCTGCGCGTCGATGCCAGCGAGGTCCTGCTCGACCGAGTGGACCATGCCCTCGTCGGCGTCGGCCTCGGCCATGTCGAGCAATTCAGCAGCCTCGTCGAGACCGCCGGTCAATTTGTCGAGCGTGGCAACCACGCCGTCGAGCTTGCCGCGCTCGCGGCCTAGGTCCTGGGCGCGCTCCGGGTCCTGCCAGACGGCCGGATCTTCGAGTTCCCTCAGGACTTCCGTGAGCCGCTCAGCCTTGCCTGCGTAGTCAAAGGTACCCCCTGAGCGCATCGGTGCGCTGCTTGAGTTCTTCGATCTGGCGGCGTATCGGGTTGATTTCCATGCGGAGTCGGTCGCGGCTGGGGACTGGGTAGAACCGCGAAGTTTAGCAGTTTTGGCCGAACTTACGGGCGAGCCAGCGGCGTAATCCACTCCGTGACCAGTTGCAGACGGCGCGTGCCCGTGTAGTCGTCCACTGCGGTGCGATAGGCCGCCTCGACGCGATCGTTGCCGCGGATTTCCGGCGCCGCGCCATCGTCGAGATGACGGAACGCAATCGCATCGATCAGTTCCCCGGAATCGGCCCGCAATCGCAGTTTGAGATGCCGGCTGCCCACCACACGGGTATCCACGACACCGAAACACCCGTCGAACATCGGTTCCGGAAAACCGGAGCCCCAGGGACCGCCGTCCCGCAGGGCTTCGGCCGTGACGACATTGAACTCGCCCGCCAGCAGTTCGCCGTCCGTGTGCAGGTGGCCTGCCAGCGTATCTTCGTCGATCCAGCGCTCGACCTCACGCGCGAACTCGGCCTCGAAGGCCGAGAGGCTGGATTCGCGCAGGGTCAGGCCCGCCGCCATGGCATGGCCGCCGAACTTGTCGATGAGGCCTGGCGTGCGGGTCGCAATCGCATCGAGTGCGTCACGGACATGGACACCAGGCACCGAGCGCGCGGACCCCTTGATCCAGCCCGGCTCCGCTGGCGCGAACGCGATCACGGGACGGTGGAGGCGCTCCTTGACGCGCGACGCCACCAGGCCGACGACGCCCTGGTGCCAGCCCTCGTCGTACACGCATACACCAGCCGGCACGTGGCCTTCGAACGCTGCGGCGCGCGCGTCAAGCAACGACAATGCCTCGAGCTGCATCTTCGCCTCGAGTTCCTTGCGGTCGGTGTTGAGCCGCGCAAGCCCGAGCGCCATCGAACGCGCCTCGACCGGATCGTCGGTCAGCAGGCAACGGATGCCGCGCGTCATGTCGTCCAGCCGTCCGGCTGCGTTGAGTCGCGGACCGGCCTGGAAGCCGAGGTCCTGCCCGGTCACGTTCGCGAGAGCGCGGCCCGACGCTTCGAGCAGTTCGCGCAGACCTGGCGCGCAACGCCCGCGACGGATCCGCTGCAGGCCCTGCGCCACCAGCACACGGTTGTTGAAGTCGAGCGGCACGACGTCCGCGACCGTGCCGAGCGCCACCAGGTCAAGCCACTGCGCGGGACTTGATTCGCGCCCGGCCGGTAACGCGCCCCGCTTGCGCAGCGCCTGCGTCAGAGCGGCCATGACGTAGAACGCGACGCCGACGCCCGCCAGCGCTTTGGACGCGAACCCGTTGCCCGGCGCATTCGGGTTCACGATGCAGGCTGCTGCCGGGAGTTCGCGTCCGGGCAAGTGGTGGTCGGTCACCAGCACCTCGATGCCGAGACCGCGCGCCTCGGCGACACCCTCGAGCGACGAGATGCCGTTGTCGACCGTGACGATCAGGTCGGGACGCCGCTCCGCAGCAACGCGTACGATCTCCGGCGTCAGCCCGTAGCCGAAGCGGAAGCGGTCGGGCACGAGGAAATCGGGCCGCTCGAATCCGAGCTGCGCGAGGTGCCGCATCATCAGCGCCGTGCTGGTCGCGCCATCGGCATCGAAATCGCCGACGATCAGGATCCGCGCGCGCGCGCGATGGCAATCGGCCAGCAACTCGGCGGCGGCCTCGGCTCCGTCGAGCGAGCTCACGGGCAGCAGCTGGTCGAGGCGCAACGAGAGTTCGTCGGCGCTCGCGATGGCGCGCGCGCCATAGACGCGCCGCAGGACCGGATGCAACGTCGATGGCAGCGCCGCCTGCAGGTCAATGCGCAGGTCGCGACGCAGGATGCGGCGTTGCGTCGTCACGGCAGCAGGTCCGCGAGTGCGGCGGGGCGGCGCCAGAAACGGAAACGCGCCATCGAATCGACCCGCAGGGCAACCTCGCCTGCCAGCAGCTCGAGGCGTTCGATCGCGCCTGAGCGCACCTGCGCGCACAGCCACGACAGCAGGCCGGCATCCAAGGCCGCGAGCGATTCCTCGCCCAGGTCTGCGGTTGGCCTCGACAACGCGATCAGGGAATTGCGCCGCAACGGTTCGGGCACGGCGGCTGCGTCGGGGCCCGCCTCGAAGCTCTGTGCGTGCCAGAGTCCGCGCAGCCAGGCATCGTCCGTGCGCAGGTCCCACTGCGTACAAGCGTTGACCTGCGAGTCCTGCGGCGTCTCACCGAATCCCCAGAGCCACCATGCGTTCACGGGCAGCTTGCGCGCGCGTACGCGCCGCTCGTTGACTGGATGCTCGTGCAGCAGCATCTGGATTTCGTTCATCAGGCTGCGAATCCGGGCGCCGTCGGGACCGGACGGCATGAAGTCATGCACATTGTGGCCAACCGCCGCGTCGGGCGGTTGCGTCGCGCAGGTGATCACCTTGTTGAAACGCAGCAACCAGGCGCCGGCGATGAAACCATGCAACGAAATCGCCTCCCCGCCAAAGTGAGACTGCACGGTCGCGCCGAGTTCGCCTGCGTCCTCATCATCCAACGCCGCCAGCGCTAGCGGCGCAAGCCGCAGGTGATCGAGACCTGGGGCAAGATGCACGGGCATGGCAACGCACCAGGAACCCGTGCCAGGAATCCCGGCGAGTCCCGACAGGGCTGCCACGCACGGTCCGGCCGGCCAGCGTTGCAGTGCGCTCGTGCCCGGTTCGCCGGGGCCGTCCAGCAGCCACTCACGCCAGGGGGATGATTCGCACACGACGATGCGTCCCCGGCCGGCGAGCCAACGCAGGGACTCCATTGCCGGCGACGCACCGCGGACGGATGCCTCGGCGAGCGTCGCCTGCAGCCACGGCAGCGCGACACGCACGCGGCGCCCAACCATCAGGCTGCTCCGCCCGCAGACACTGGACCCGGTCGTGAACTCGCGCGAGGCATGCAGTATGGTAGGGACATGAAGCTCCAACTCGACAATCCCGGCGGCACGAACCTCATTCGCAGCTATGGTCCGGGCCAGCTGCGCATCGGCGAACGCACGCACGCCACGAGCGTGATCGTCACGGCCACCGCGCTGATCGCACCCTGGCGTCCCGCGACGGCCCAGGACCTGGGGGCCGCCGATCTCGAACCGCTGCTCGGGCTGGCGCCCGAAGTGGTCCTGCTTGGCACCGGAACGCGGCAGCAGTTCCCAGACCCGCAGGTGTTGCGCATCCTGTACGAACAGCGGATCGGCGTGGAGGTCATGGACACCTCAGCCGCCTGCCGCACGTACAACGTGCTGGTCACCGAAGGCCGCAGCGTCGCGGCTGCGCTGATCGTCTGACCGGAGGTGTCGCGCAGCCTCAGGCGAGCCCCTGCAGCAGCGGCACGAAGGTCACCGGCCCAAGCACCTCACGTTCGTAGCGGTCGCCGCGCCGCGTGATGCGCAGGAGCTGCTGCTCGCGGTCGTTGCCCACCGGAATCACCAGGCGGCCGCCGTCGGCCAGTTGCTCGAGCAGCGCGGGTGGCACCGCATACGAGGCTGCGGCCACGATGATGCCGTCGAACGGCGCGTATGCGGCCCAGCCCTCGAAGCCGTCGCCGTGCTTCATGTACACGTTGGCGATGCGCAGGTCGCGCAGGACCTGCCGGGCCTTCAGCTGCAGCGCGGCTATGCGCTCGACGCTGTAGAGCGTCGCGACGAGCGGCGCGAGCACCGCCGACTGGTAGCCGCAGCCCGTGCCCACTTCCAGCACCTTGCGAGGTTTGCCGGCTTCGAGCAGCGACTGGGTCATACGGGCCACGATGTACGGCTGCGAAATCGTCTGGCCATGGCCGATCGGCAGCGCGGTGTCTTCGTACGCGCGGCTCGCGAGCGCCTCGTCGACGAACAGGTGCCGCGGCACGCTGCGGATGCGCTCGAGCACTTCCATGTCAGTGATGCCCTGCTCGCGCAGGCGCGTCACCAGCCGCTCGCGCGTGCGTGCGGACGTCATGCCGATCCCTGCCCGGTTCTGGTCGCTCACGTGCAGATCACCCGCCGGTCATTCAGTGCGCCCGCCCAGCCATTCAGCGATCTCGGCGAGCGAGGTGTGGCGCGTGAGGTCCACCTGCAAAGGCGTGACGGACACGAACCCGTTGGCGACCGCGTGAAAATCCGTGCCCTCGCCGGCATCCGCACCCTCGCCCGCCGGACCAACCCAGTACACGGGCCTGCCGCGTGGATCAGAAGCGCGCACGACAGGCGCAGAACGGTGCCGGTGGCCGAGCCGGGTGGACTTGAAGCCACCCAGCTGCTCGTATGGCAGATCCGGTACGTTCACGTTGAGGATCATCGACGAATGCAGCGGCGACCGCTGCAGGCGCATGAGCAGTTCGCCCGCTACCCGCGCGGCCGTGCCGAAATGCCGGCCGTCGCGCGCGACCAGCGAAATCGCGATCGTCGGCAGGCCCAGGAACCGGCCTTCGACCGCCGCCGCCACGGTGCCGGAATACAACACGTCGTCGCCGAGGTTGGCGCCGTCGTTGATGCCCGAGACCACCATGTCGTGGTCGAGTTCGCCTTCGAACAGGCCGGAGATCGCCAGGTGCACACAGTCGGTGGGCGTCCCGTTCACGAAGTAGCGCCGGGGGCCGTACTCCGCCACGCGCAGGGGGACGTCGAGCGTCAGCGAATTGCTCGCCCCGCTGCGATTGCGCTCCGGGGCGACGACCGTCACCTGGGCGAGCGGCAGCAGCGCGTCCACGAGGCGCTGCAAGCCCTCGGCGCGATAGCCATCATCGTTGCTGACCAGGATTCTCATGGCGTGGGACCGTATCGTTATCTGGGCCCCAGCAGTGGCGGGGTTGGCCACGAACGCCGCGCAACTATACTGGAATCCCCAGGCGCCTCGAAAGCGAACTCCCCGGCATGACGATCCGCAAGCCACCGCCGCGTGACGACGACGGTCACGCGTTCCGCCGCGCCATGGCGGACGTGCGGCCTTTGCCGAAGCGACAGGACCTGCCCGCGGGGCCCCGGCCGCGTCCAGTGGCGAAGTTCTCGCGCGCTGGGCGCGACGACGTCCTGCGCGAGAGCAAGGTCGATCCAACGGATCCCGCAGTGCCCGAGACCGGCGATGCAATGGCCTTTCGCCGAGCGCAGGTGCGCGAGGAAGTCCTGCGCAAGCTGAAGCGAGGCCAGTTCGCGGTCGAGGCCGAGATCGACCTGCACGGTCTCGGCCGGCACGCCGCGCACGATGCATTGCGGCAGTTCCTCAACGCTTCGGTCCGGCACGGCCTGCGCTGCGTTCGCGTCATCCACGGCAAGGGCCTGCGCTCCGGCCCGGACGGTCCGGTGCTGAAACACGTGGTCAATCACTGGTTGCGCAAGGTCGACAACGTCGCGGCATTCGCCAGCGCGCGGCCGGTGGACGGCGGCACCGGGGCGGTCTACGTACTGCTCGCCGCCGGGAAATAAGTGACGCTCGCCTGTTTCTGCAGTCAATCCTCGCCGCCCTCGCCTGCGTCCCAGGCGTCCTGCAGCAGTTCGTGCAGCACGGCCGTCGCAAACGTTCCGCGCGGCAGCACGAAGCGCAGATCCAGGATCGAATCGCCGTCGAACGCCCATTCGAACTCGCGGACCGGCAACCGCAGGCTGCGACGCTCGTGATCAATGCGCTCGTTCACGAGCAACGCGACCAGTTCCGTATGTGCGGACTGCACGGCTTCCTCGCCCGTGCGCGCAGGCCCGGTCGCGGGAGTCTCGCCACGCCCAGGCAGCGGGCCACTCGGATGCACGTCCATCTCGCGACAGCGCGTCTCGAGCGCCTCATCGATCACGGCTGCGGCGAAAAAGCTGCGCCGGCCATCAAGCATCACAGTTTCGCCCGCCAGCAGTCGATTCCAGCTGCCATCCGCCACGCGGGCGGCGAGCACCTCGTTGAAGACGTGACTGCGGGCCGCGGACAGCAGGAATCCACGCTGCGCGCGATCGCGTGGCCCGCCCTGGCCGCGGGCCCAGTCCATCGCCCGCCGCAGGTTGTTGCCCTCGCGGCCGAAACGCTGCGGCCCGAAGTAGTTCGGCACGCCGTGCACGCGAATCGCCTGCAGGCAGGACTCAATCGCGCTGCGCTCGCCCCGCAGGTCGCGCACTCGTAACGCGAAGCGGTTGGCCCGGTGCGATCCCGGGCGCAGCTTGCGGCCGTGCCGATGCGCCTCGCGCACCGAGTATCCCTCGCCTTGCCAGGCCAGGCACTGCCCGACGTCCAACTGCGCCGGCAGGGGCAACGTGAACGACTGGCGCGTCAACGCATGGCGATCCTTGTGACCGCTGAAGCCCACGTCCCGCACGGCTACACCGGCGTGTCGCGCAAGTTGCGCGGCGACCCAGCCCGTGTTGGCGCCCCGCTTTTCGACGACCAGCAGGGCGTGGCCACCCGCGTCGTCCGCCTCGAAGCCGAGGACCTCGTCGACGATGAAATCCTCGGGCTCGCGGCGGATCGCGCCGGTCGCAGGCGGCTGGCCGAATGCGCGCGGCAGCGGCCTGTTCGAGACCGGCAGGTGGTCGTTCAATGGCCGTTGTGCCCGTTCAAATGGGGGCTGTCGCCGTGGGCCAGGAGCACGACGGCCTGGCAGGCGATGCCCTCGCAACGGCCGAGCGCGCCGAGCCCCTCGGTGGTCGTCGCCTTCACGTTGATGCGGTCGATCCGCGTCCCGAGGTCGTCTGCAATGTTCTGCCGCATGGGCACGCGATAGGGGCCGATCCGCGGCGCCTGCGCGAGGATCGTCAGGTCTGCGTTCACGAAGCGCCAGCCGTGCTCGCGTACGAGCAGCCCGCAGTGGCGCAGGAAGCGCCGGCTGTCTGCTCCTCTCCAGCGCGGATCGGTGTCGGGAAAATGCTCGCCGATGTCGCCGAGCGCCATCGCGCCAAGCAAGGCGTCGCACAGCGCGTGCAGCGCCACGTCGCCATCAGAATGCGCGAGCACGCCGCGCTCGTGCGGGATGCGCACTCCGCCGAGCGTCACGAACTCCCCCTCGCCGAACGCATGCATGTCGTAACCGATTCCCACCCTCATCGACCGCCCCTCTCTATGCTTCCCGGTTGCAAGTTGTCATGCCGTCTGTTGCCGCAGGATGGCCTCGGCCAGCGCGGCGTCCTCCGGGTTCGTCACCTTGATGTTGTCGGCCCGGCCGCGCACGAGTTGTGGCCGCAGCCCCAGGCTCTCGATCGCAGACGCCTCGTCGGTGACCACGCGGTCGCGCTCGAGGCACAGGCGCAGCGCCCTGCGCAGCAGGCCGAAGCGGAACATCTGCGGCGTCAACGCGCGCCAGAGCCCGTCGCGGGGTACGGTTTCAAGTGCACGCTGGCCGTCGTCAGCGCGCTTGAGGGTATCGCTGACCGGAACCGCCAGCAGCCCACCCACCGGATCGGATGCCAGGCGGTCGAAGAGCAGATTCAGGTCTTGCCGGCGCAGGCACGGACGGGCCGCATCGTGCACGAGCACCCAGTCGGTTTCGCTCGCCTCGCCCGCCAGGGCGTCGAGGCCGCTGGCCACGGAATGCTCCCGGCGCTCGCCTCCGGGGCAGCAGCGGATGCGCGGGTTCGCCGCCTCGGGTAGAGCGCCCCAGTTGGAATCACCGCCCGCGAGCGCCACCACGATGCCGTCGATGCGGGTCTCGTCGAGCAACGCTGCCAGCGTCCAGGAGAGCAACGGGCGCCCGAGCAGCGGCACGTACTGCTTGGGAAGTGTTGCGCCGAAACGGGATCCCTGCCCGGCCGCGGGCACGATCGCCCAGCGCCGGGCCGCGTTCACGGCACTTTGGCCTGGACTGTCCTTTGCCCGGTCGCTGGCGCAGCGGCAACCGGTGGGGTCGACGAGTCGGCCTGCGCGGGCGGTACGACCTGGAAGAACGTCTCGTTCGACTTGACCATGCCGAGGTCGGTGCGCGCACGCTCCTCGATGGCCTTGCGGCCTTCCTTCAGGTCGCGAACTTCGGCGGCAAGTGTGCTATTGCGCGTGCCGAGCCGGGTGTTTTCGTCGCTCTGCACCTCGATGGCCTGCTCGAGGCGCCAGACTTCACGCATGCCGTCGGGCGATGCCCAGATACGGTATTGCAGCAGCAACAGCACTGCCCCAAGCAGCCCAGCCATGATCCGGATCGTCATGGGCGTGGAAGACTAGCAGAAACCGGCCGCATCAGGCGCAACTGGCTGCAACCTGGACCGGGAACGCTTCGCGTCCGGCGTAGGACGCATCGGCTCCGAGCTCCGCCTCGATGCGCAGGAGCTGGTTGTACTTCGCAATGCGGTCCGAGCGGCACAGCGACCCGGTCTTGATCTGCGTGGCGCGTGTCGCCACGGCGATGTCGGCGATCGTGCTGTCCTCGGTTTCGCCCGAGCGGTGCGAGATCACCGAGGAATAGCCGGCCTCGGTCGCCATGTCGATCGCGGCGAGGGTTTCCGTCAGCGTCCCGATCTGGTTGGGCTTGATCAGGATCGAGTTGGCGACGCCCTTGGCGATGCCCTCACGCAGAATCCTGGTGTTGGTGACGAACAGGTCGTCGCCGACGAGCTGGATGCGGCGCCCCAGCCGCTGCGTGAGCAGCGACCAGCCGTCCCAGTCGCCTTCCGCCATGCCGTCCTCGACGGTGATGATCGGGAAGCGGTTCACCAGGCCCTCGAGGTAATCGACGAACTGCGACGGCGTGAACTGCCGGCCTTCCGACTCGAGGTCGTAGACCCCGTCCTTGAAGAACTCGGAGCTGGCAACGTCGAGGCCCAGGTACACGTCCTTGCCGGCCTTGAATCCGGCGCGTTCGATCGCCTCGAGAATAATCTCGAGCGCCGCCTCGTTCGACGACAGGTTCGGCGCAAAGCCGCCCTCGTCGCCGACCGACGTCGTGAACTTGCGTTCGTGCAACACTTTTTTCAGCGTGTGGAAGATCTCGGCACCGTAGCGCAGGGCCTCACTGAAGTTCGGGGCGCCGACCGGCAGCACCATGAACTCCTGGATGTCGACGCTGTTGTCGGCGTGGGCGCCGCCGTTGATGATGTTCATCATCGGCACCGGCATCACCTTGGGGCCGGCGCCGCCCAGGTAGCGGAACAGGCTCTGCTTCGAACCCGCGCTGCCGCGTGCGCCGCGGCCAGCGAAACCGCGAGCAGTGCGTTGGCGCCGAGGCGGGACTTCGTCTCGGTGGCGTCGAGCGCGATCATTTTCGCGTCGATGCCGCGCTGGTCCATGACGTCGTGGCCGAGCAGTGCAGTACGCAGTTCACCGTTCGCATTGGCCACGGCCTTGAGCACGCCCTTGCCGAAGTAACGCTTCTTGTCGCCGTCACGCAGCTCTACTGCCTCGCGCGAGCCCGTGGACGCACCGGATGGCACGGCCGCGCGGCCCATGACGCCGCCGGCGACGAAGACGTCCGCCTCCACGGTGGGATTGCCGCGCGAGTCCATGATCTCGCGAGCCTTGATGTCGATGATCCTGGTCGTCATAGGGTCGATTCCTCGTACGGCCGTCGCTTCACGGCCACGTCAATTGCCTGCAGGACCTCGAGCAGCGAGCGCATGTGGCCGAGCGGCCACGCGTTCGGCCCGTCCGAGAGCGCCTGCGCCGGATCGGGGTGGGTTTCCATGAACACGCCGGAGACGCCGGCCGCGATGGCCGCGCGCGCCAGCACCGGCACGAACTCGCGCTGCCCGCCCGACGCGTTGCCCTGGCCGCCGGGCAGCTGCACGGAGTGCGTCGCATCGAACACGACCGGCGCGTACTCGCGCATCACGGCCAGCGAGCGCATGTCGGAAACGAGGTTGTTGTAGCCGAACGAGAAGCCGCGCTCGCAGGCCATCACCTGCTGGTTGCCGGTGGAGCGCGCCTTGTCGATGACGTTCTTCATCTCCCACGGCGACAGGAACTGGCCCTTCTTGATGTTGACCGGCTTGCCCTGGCTCGACGCGCTCAGGATGAAATTGGTCTGCCGGCAGAGAAACGCCGGAGTCTGCAGCACGTCCACGACCGCGGCCACCTCGGCCATCGGCGTGTCCTCGTGCACGTCCGTGAGCACCGGCAGGCCGAGCTGGCGCTTCACTTCCGACAGGATGCGCAGGCCTTCTTCGATGCCCGGGCCGCGGAAGCTCGCCCTGGACGAGCGGTTCGCCTTGTCGTAGCTGGCCTTGAAGATGTACGGGATGCCGAGGGCGCCCGTGATTTCCTGCATGCGTCCCGCGATATCGAGCACCAGGCCTTCGCCCTCGACCACGCAGGGGCCCGCGATCAGGAAAAAAGGCCGGTCGGGCCCGACGTCGAAGCCGCAGAGCTTCATGCGCCTGCCGCCGCCGGCATCTTGCCCAGGCGATGTTCGCGCGCGGCGCGGATGAAGCCCGTGAACAGCGGATGCCCGTCGCGCGGCGTCGAACGGAACTCCGGGTGGTACTGGCTCGCGACGAAGAACGGATGCTGCGGCAGCTCGATGATCTCGACCAGGCCGTCGCGAGAGAAGCCCGAGAACCGCAGGCCCGCGTTCATCATCCGCTGCAGGTAGGTATTGTTGAACTCGAAACGGTGCCGATGGCGCTCGCGGATCACGTCGGCGCCATACACGGCATGCGCGAGCGAGCCGTGGGAGACGCGGATGTCCTGCGCGCCCAGCCGCATCGTGCCGCCGAGGTTCGACTGTTCATCGCGCGCCTCGACCGTGCCCTTCTGGTCCTGCCACTCGGTGATCAGCGCGATGACCGGATGCGGCGACGCGCGGTTGAACTCGGTGCTGTGCGCGCCGGTGAGCCCGGCGACGTTGCGTGCGTACTCGATGATCGCCAGCTGCATGCCGAGGCAGATGCCCAGGTAAGGAATCTTCTTCTCGCGCGCATAGCGCACGGCTTCGATCTTGCCTTCGATGCCGCGCTCGCCGAAGCCGCCGGGCACCAGGATCGCGTCCATGCCGGCGAGCGCCTGCGCGCCGTGCTTCTCGACGTCAGTCGCTTCGATGAACTCGATGTTGACGCGGGTTCGCGTGCGCAAGCCCGCGTGGATCAGCGCCTCGTTGAGCGAGATGTACGCGTCCTTGAGGTTCACGTACTTGCCAACCATGGCAAGGTTGATCGTGAGGTCCGGCGCCGCCTTGGCCGCCACGACCTGGTTCCATTCCTTGAGGTCGGCCGGCGGCAGGCTGTGCAGCCCCAGCTTCTCGCAGACGATCTCGTCGAGCTGCTGGGCGTGCAGCAGCGACGGAATCTTGTAGATATCGTCGGCATCGACCGCCGAGAACACCGCACGCTCCTCGACGTTGGTGAACAGCGCGATCTTGCGCCGCTGTTCCGGCGGCAGCGGGTCCTGGCAGCGGCAGAGCAGCAGGTCGGGCTGGATGCCGATCGAACGCAGTTCCTTCACGGAATGCTGGGTGGGCTTGGTCTTGATCTCGCCGGACGTCGCGATGTAGGGGATCAGCGTGAGGTGCATGTAGAGCACGTTGTTGTGCCCCAGTTCGACGCCGAGCTGGCGGATCGCTTCGAGGAAAGGCAGCGACTCGATGTCGCCGACGGTGCCGCCGATCTCGACCATGCAGATGTCGGCATCGCCTGCGCCCATGCGAATGCAGTGCTTGATCTCGTCGGTGATGTGCGGAATGACCTGCACCGTCGCGCCGAGGTAGTCGCCACGGCGTTCCTTGGCGATCACGCGCTCGTAGATGCGGCCCGTGGTGAAGTTGCTGTTGCGCCCGGTGGTCGTGCGGACGAAGCGCTCGTAGTGGCCGAGGTCCAGGTCGGTCTCGGTGCCATCGTCGGTGACGAAGACTTCGCCGTGCTGGAACGGGCTCATCGTACCCGGATCGACGTTGATGTACGGGTCGAGCTTGACCATGGCGACCCGAAGGCCGCGAGCCTCGAGAATCGCGCCGAGCGAGGCGGCTGCAATGCCCTTGCCCAGCGACGAGACGACACCGCCGGTCACACAGATGAATTTGGTCATTGGAGTCCCCGTCGCATGGAACGCGACGGGAGAGCAGTCTAGCCGATCGGAGGGCTGGCTGGCCACTGCGATGCGAGCACGTCGGCTTCGGTGACCGGGCCGCGGCGATTCCAGGCGATGCGCCACGACGGCTCGTTGGCACGCGCTGCGAAATCGGCCGCAACCCCCAGATCCGCCACGGCAATGAGCTGGTTTTCCGCGTACAGGAGCGGCAGGTTCTCGCGGCGCCAGGGCAGCACGTCGTGTTCCTGCAGCCACTTGCGCAACGGCCGGTGGTGTGCGCCACCCGCCGGCTGGAACGCTTCACCGCCCGAACGCTGGCGGACGTCGATCCGCGCGGGCAATCGCTCGCGACTCAAGCCGATGCCAACGTCCGGCACCAGTTCGAGCGTGGACCGTCCGGACCAGGCATACGTTGCGCCGGCGAGCGGCGACCAGACACCCTCGCGAGGGTCCGGCTCAAGGGTCGCCGCAGCGTACAGGCGCCCCCGGTACCGTCGCACGACCGCGCCCGGCCAGCACACCGTCGGGATGCGATCGGGCGCCGCGACCAGCATGTCGTGACGCAACGCCGCCAGCGTCCTCGCAGACGGGGGCGGGAACCAAAGCCCCGCGAGCCATGCCCGCAGCACGGCGCGCTGTCGCGGTTCCGACAGCTTCTGCAACGGCGCCAATTCGACCGCGGTGCCAGCCAGGACCCGCGGCAGGTCCTCTGCAACGCAAGCGGCTTCGGCCTCGAGCGCGTCGCGGGCGTATCCGGCAGCGCGCCCTGCCGTCGTCGCCACCGCTGGCCAGCGCCGCCGCAGCACCGGCAACACTTCGAGCCGGAGATAGTTTCGATCGAACCGTCGGTCCTGGTTCGAAGGATCCTCCTGCCAGCGCAGACCCTGCGCGACGGCCCACTCGGCCAGTTCGTCACGCGTGAAGTCGAGCAGCGGCCGCGCGTGCCAGGCATCCGCGCCAAAACGACCTAGCGGTGACATGCCGGCGATCGCACGGAGACCGCCTCCGCGCAGCCATTGCAGCAGGATGGTCTCGAGCTGGTCATCCGCGTGGTGCGCGGTCAGCAGCACCTCACCCGGCCGCAGCCGGGCAGCAAGCGCCGCATAGCGCGCCGCGCGGGCCGCAGCTTCGGGGCTTTCGCCCCGCCCGGATGGCACGACGACCTGCACGTCGTCGAAAGGCACGGCGCATGCCGTCGCCAGCACGCGGCAAGCTTCAGCCCAACGCGCCGAATCAGGATGCAGGCCGTGGTCGATGTGGATGGCGCGAAGCCGGGCCGCCAGCTTCCGCTCGTTGCTGAGACGGGAAAGCGCGACGAGCAGCAGCGTCGAATCGAGGCCGCCGCTCAGCGCAACGCACAGCGAGGCGGGAGTCGCCGCAGGTCTTTCGGGAAGCGCAGCCAGCAGTGCGTCGAGGCTGGCGGACAGTCGGGTGAGCGTGAACACCTGCGTGCCCGGGCAGGCCAGGCTCGTCTCAGTTGACTGCGCGATAGACGCCCTGGCCGCGCAGGCGCTCGTAACGCTTGGCCAGCAGCACGTCCTCGGGCAGCTGCGCAACCTCATCGAGGTGACGCACCAGCGCCTCCTTGAGTGAGTCCGCCATGGCCTGGGGGTCGCGGTGCGCCCCGCCGAGCGGCTCCTTCAACACTTCGTCGACGAGGCCGAGCTTGTCCAGGCGTTCCGCCGTGATGCCCATGGCGTCGGCGGCGAGTTCCTTCTTGTCCGCGCTCTTCCACAGGATCGACGCGCAGCCTTCAGGTGAAATAACCGAGTAGACCGCGTACTGCAGCATGATCAGGCGGTCGCAGACGCCGATCGCGAGTGCCCCGCCCGACCCGCCTTCGCCGATGACCGCCGTGATCACCGGCACGCGCAGCGACGACATCTCGAACAGGTTGCGGGCAATCGCCTCGCTCTGGTTGCGCTCTTCGGATCCCACGCCCGGATAGGCTCCCGGCGTGTCGATCAGCGTGATGAGCGGCACGCGAAAGCGCTCCGCGAGTTTCATGAGGCGCAGCGCCTTGCGGTAGCCCTCGGGCTTCGGCATGCCGTAGTTGCGGCGCACGCGTTCCTTGGTGTCGCGTCCCTTCTGTTGGCCGATCAGCATGACCGGCCGGCCCGCCAGCCGCGCGAAGCCGCCGACGATGGCCAGGTCGTCCGCGTACATGCGGTCGCCGTGCAGTTCCTGGAACTCGTCGAAAATCGAAACCGCGTAGTCGAGCGTGTAGGGGCGCTGCGGGTGGCGCGCGAGTTGCGCAACCTGCCACGGAGTCAGGTTCGCAAAAATGCTGTTGGTCAGCGCGCGGCTCTTGGCGCGCAGCCGCGCGATCTCCTCGCCGATGTTGACCTCGGCATCGGAGGTCACGAAGCGCAGTTCGTCGATCTTGGCTTCAAGCTCGGCGATGGGCTGCTCGAAGTCGAGGAAACTCAATGGCATAGGAGCGAAGGATGCCCCAGCACCGGCCCCTGCGCAAATCAGGCCCTCTCATTTCTCGTACCGCAGCGCGAGCGGCGAGAAAGCGCGGACTTCGGCGCGCCTCTCGCCCGGCACGCGGGCAACGGGAGAAGTCAGGTATCCCGCGGCGCGTAATAGAGCTCGACGCCCTCGCGCCCGACGAGGGTGCCCAGACGCTCGATGAGTTCGCGCGACGGCCGCACCTTCCACTGCTCGCCGAACTGCAGGATCGCCGCCGCATCGCCGGTCGCATAGCGGATGGCCACTGCGCAACGCCCGCCCTGGCTCGTCCTGAGCGCCTGCTCCAGCGCAGCCAGCAGCTTGCCCGCGTCACCGTTCCCGGCCCTGGCGGCCGGCCAGCGCAGCACCAGGTTGCGCGCGTACTGCTCGCGAGCCTGGTCGACGTCCATGATCTTCTTCGCGCTGAGGCGCCAGTCGTCGATGAAATCGTCCCAGCGCAACCCGCCCTCAACGACGAGGATCGCGTCCTTCGAAACCAGCGCCCGGTACTGCTGGTAGACGTCCTCGAACATCGTGACTTCGAGCCGGCCGCTGCGGTCGTCCAGGATGAAGCTCGTGCGGCCACCGCGCTTGCGTATCTCGAGTACGAGGCCCGCAACCGTCACGCTGCGCCCCGGCCCGCGCCAGGTGTTGCCCTTCTCGTCGCTGCTGGCGCCGACGGGTCTTGCGCCCCCGATGTCCGCGATCCGGCCGCTGGTGATGGGCCTCAGCTCACGCTCATACTCCTTGATCGGATGGCCGGTGAGGTACAGGCCGAGCGTCTCGCGCTCGCCCGCGAGCCGGACGGCCTCGCCCCACTCCGGCAAAGTCTCCTGCAAGACCAGCTCGGCGTCGCCGGCCGGCGCAGCAACATCGACGGTCGGCGCGGGATCAGCCAGGCCGAACAGGTCCGACTGCCCGGCTTCCTTGGCGCGCGTCGACTGGTCCGCGGCCTGCATCGCTGCAGGCAGCTGGTGCATCAGTGTCGAGCGGTGCCGCATGCCGCCCATCGAGTCCATCGCGCCGGACCGGATCAGTGCTTCGAGCACCCGACGGTTGACCTTGTTGAGGTCGAGCCGGCGACAGAGGTCGCGCAGGTCGCGGAAACGGCCCTGGGCATCGCGCTCCTGCAGCATGTTCTCGACCGCAGCCTGCCCCACGCCCTTGATCGCGCCGAGACCGTAGCGTATCGACTTCGGCCCAGACACCGTGAACATGTACTGCGAGTGGTTGACGTCCGGCGGCTCGACCACGAGCCCCATGCGGTTGCATTCGTCGATCAGCGTGACGACCTTGTCGGTCTTGTCCATGTCGGACGACAGGACCGCGGCCATGAATTCCGCCGGGTGGTGCGTCTTGAGCCACGCCGTCTGGTACGACAGCACGGCATAGGCCGCGGAATGCGACTTGTTGAAGCCGTAGCCCGCGAACTTTTCCATGAGGTCGAAGATGTGCGCCGCCGTGTGTTCCACCACACCGCGCGCGACAGCTCCTTCGACGAAGATGGACCGCTGCTGCGCCATCTCCTCGGCCTTCTTCTTGCCCATCGCGCGGCGCAGGAGGTCGGCGCCGCCGAGCGTGTAGCCGGCGAGCACCTGCGCAATCTGCATGACCTGCTCCTGGTACAGGATCACGCCGTAGGTCGGGAACAGGACCTGCTTGAGGTCCGGGTGCAGGTAATCGATGCCGCCGCCGATGCGGCCATGCTTGCGGTCGATGAAGTCGTCGACCATGCCCGACTGCAGCGGGCCCGGACGGAACAGCGCGACGAGCGCGACGATGTCTTCGAATGTGTCCGGCTGCAGGCGCTTGATAAGGTCCTTCATGCCGCGCGATTCGAGCTGGAACACGGCCGTCGTCTCGCAGCGCTTCAACAGCGAGTACGTGGCCTTGTCGTCCATCGGCATGGTGGACAGGTCGAGCGGCGATTCGCCCGCCGCGGCGCGCGCGGCGTTGATCGTGCGCACGGCCCAGTCGATGATCGTGAGCGTGCGCAGACCGAGGAAGTCGAACTTGACCAGGCCCGCGGCCTCGACGTCGTCCTTGTCGAACTGCGTGACGACGCTGGTACTGCCGGCTTCGCAGTAGAGCGGCGCGAAATCCGTCAGCACCGAGGGCGCAATGACCACGCCGCCCGCATGCGTTCCAGCGTTGCGCACGAGGCCTTCCAGCGAACGCGCCATGTCGATGAGCTGGCGCACGTCGTCTTCGTTCTTGTAGCGCTTGCGGAGTTCCTCCTCCTTCTCGAGTGCGTCGTCGAGCGTGATGCCGAGTTCGAACGGAATCAGCTTGGCGATGCTGTCGGCGAAGCCGTAACTCAGGCCCTGCACGCGCGCCACGTCGCGCACCACGGCCTTCGCGGCCATCGTGCCGTAGGTGATGATCTGCGAGACGCGCTCGCGCCCATACCGCTGCGCGACGTAATCGATGACCCGGTCGCGGCCCTCCATGCAGAAGTCCACGTCGAAGTCCGGCATCGACACGCGTTCCGGGTTCAGGAAGCGCTCGAACAGCAGGTCGTAGCGCAGCGGGTCGAGGTCGGTGATGCCGAGCGCGTAGGCGACGAGCGAGCCCGCGCCCGAACCACGGCCCGGGCCCACCGGCACGCCGTTCTCTCGCGCCCAGCGGATGAAGTCCGCCACGATCAGGAAGTAGCCCGCGAATCCCATCTGGCAGATGACGTCGAGTTCGCGCGCAAGACGGGCCTCATACACCTCGCGCGTGATCGGCGCGCTGGGCGCCGCCGCGATGACCGGCCAGCGCTTCTCGAGCCCCGCGCGTGATTCCTCGCGGAGGTGCTCCTCCGTCGTCTGCCCCGCCGGCACCGGGTAGGCTGGCAGCGACGGCCTGCCGAGCTTGATCTCGAGGTTGAGCCGGCGCGCGATCTCGACGGAGTTCTCCAGCGCTTCCGGCACGTCCGCAAACAGTTTCGCCATCTCGTCGGGCGAACGCAGGTACTGCTCCTCGCTGTAGCGTCGCGGCCGCGAGGCGTCGGCGATCAGCGCGCCTTCGTGGATACAGACGCGCGCTTCGTGCGATTCGAAGTCCTCGGGCCGCAGGAAGCGGACGTCGTTGGTCGCGACAACCGGAACGCCAAGATCGACCGCGAGCCGCAGCGACCCCGCGATGCAGTCCTCCTCGCCTGGACGACCAGTGCGCTGCAATTCGAGGTAATAGCGGTCGTCAAACAGTTCGAGCCATGCGTGGAGCGCGCCGCGGGCGTCGGCTTCGCGGTTCGCGACCAGCGCGCGGCCGACGTCGCCCTCGCGGGCGCCGGAGAGCGCGATCAGGCCCTGCGTGGTGTCGCGGTCCAGCCAGGCGCGTTGCAGCGTCGGACCATGCTTGCCCTGACCTTCGAGATAGCTGCGCGTGACCAGGCGCGTGAGGTTGAGATAACCACGGTTGTCCTGACACAGCAGCACGAGGCGGGACGGTTCGACCCGCTCGGTCTCGTCGCGAACGAGCGCATCGACGCCGATCAGCGGCTTGATGCCTTTCGACTGCGCCGTCTTGTAGAACTTGACCAGCGCGAACAGGTTGGCCTGGTCGGTGAGCGCAACGGCGGGCATGCCGAAACGCGCCGTCGCGTCGATGAGGCCTTCGCGCAGCAGCTTGCCATCGTCCTTTTTCTCGCTCTCGATACGGACGACGCCGTCGACGAGCGAGTACTCGGTGTGAACGTGGAGATGGACGAACCGGGCTGCCATCGGCGGCTGGCTTCCAGGACTCAGCGGGGGATGCTGGATTGTACCGGCGCGAAGCTGCGCCGGTGCACCGGGGAAGGTCCCAATCGACGCAGCGCATCGAGGTGCTCCGGCGTGCCGTAGCCCTTGTGCCTGGCCAGTCCGTAGCCCGGAAAGCGCTCGTCCAGCTCGCACATGTAGTGGTCGCGCGCCACTTTCGCGAGGATCGACGCCGCGCCGACGCATTTGACGCTGGCGTCGCCCGCGACCACGGCCTCGATGCTGCAGTCGAACGGCAGGCCAGCGAGGCTCGGGCAACGGTCGCCATCCACGATCACGTGTGCGGGCACACGGCTCAGGCCAAGCAGGGCCCGGCGCATCGCCAGCATCGTCGCCTGCAGGATGTTCAGCGTGTCGATTTCGGAAGGATCGGCCCAGCCGAGGCTCCAGGCGACGGACCGGTCGCGAATCCGGCCGGCGAGGTCCTCACGCGCATCCGCGGACAGCACCTTTGAGTCCGCAATGCCACGGATCATCGGGCGGCTGTCGTCAAGGATCACGGCGGCGGCGGTGACAGGACCGGCCAGGGGCCCGCGCCCTGCTTCATCGATGCCTGCGATCAATCCCTCTTTGCGCAGGTCGAGGCCGGTCTGCCGCGCATTCGGCCGCCTCATCGGTGCGATGCCCGGCTCGCACGCAGTTCCAGGATGGCATCTGCAGCGCGCGCGCTCGCGTCACGCCGCAAGGCCTCGTGGATCCCGGTAAACGTGGCGATGAGTTCGGCGCGGTCGGGCCGCTCGAGTTGCTCGAGCAAGGCCGGACCCAGCACGTCCGGCCGCACGTCAGCCTGGACGTACTCGGGCACGATCTGGCGGCCCGCCAGCAGGTTGGGCTGCGAGAAGAACTCGGCCTTCATGAGCTTCATCTCCCGCAGCAGAAATGCCGTGAGCGGCGCCACGCGGTACGCGACCACCATCGGCCGCTTGACCAGCGCGCTCTCCAGCGTCGCCGTACCCGAAGCGACCAGCACCGCGTCCGCGGCCGCGAGGGCCTCCTGCGCTCGCCCGTCGATGACCTGCACCGGCACCTCCGGCGCATACGCGGCGAGGCTGGCCTCGAAACCGGCGCGGGCTGCGGCGTTGGCCATCGGCGCCACGAACCGCAGGTCGGGCCGTCTTGCATGCAGCCAGGCCATGGTCGCCGCGAACGGCCCGCCGAGCCTGGCGACTTCACCCCGCCGGCTGCCCGGCAGCACCGCCACGATGGGTGCGCGAGCATCGAGGCCGAGGGCCGCCCGTGCCGGTCCTGGCGGCGACACGAGTGGAATCCGGTCAGCCAGCGGATGGCCGACAAACACGGCCCGCACGTCGTGCTCGTCGTAGAAGCGGCTCTCGAAAGGCAATACGCAGAGCACGAGGTCGACCGCGCGGCCGATCGTGCGCACGCGGCCCTGCCGCCACGCCCAGACCTGGGGGCTGACGTACTGCACCGTCGGCACGCCGTGCGCCTTGAGTTGCGCGGCGACGCGCAGGTTGAACTCCGGCGAATCGATGCCGACGAACACGTCAGGCCTCTCATCGAGCAGCCGCGTGACGAGGTCGCGCCGCAACCGCAACAGGCGTGGCAGGTGCTTGAGGATTTCGGCGAGGCCCATCACCGCGAGTTCCTCGGACGGAAGCCATGCTTCGCACCCGGCTTCGATCATGCGGGGCCCGGCGACGCCGAAGGCCCGCACGAGCGGCTCGCGCGCATGCAGCGCCTGCAGCAAGGCGCCGCCGAGGTTGTCGCCGGAGGCTTCGCCGGCGACGAGTGCGAGCTTCATGGAGCGGGCGCGCGGCGTCAGCGCACGAGGCTGCGCGTGGACTGCGGGATGAAATCGACCAGCAGCTGGAGTTCCGGCTGGTCCCGCGCCGCCGCCGACAGCTGCTCCAGCGCTTCTTCCAGCCGCAGTCCGGACCGGTAAAGCGTGCGGTATGCGTTGCGCAGGTTGCGGATCTGCTGCGGCGTGAAGCCGCGGCGCTTGAGGCCTTCGGCATTGATGCTGTGCGGCTTGGCAGGGCCGCCCACGGCCATCACGTACGGCGGGACGTCGCGCGTGACCGCGGCATTGTTGGCCAGGAACGCATGCGCGCCGACCTTGCAGAACTGGTGGACCCCGGCGAAGCCGCCCATGATCACCCAGTCGCCGAGCACGACGTGGCCGCCCAGCGTCGAGCAGTTGGCGAGTACGCAGTGATTGCCGACGGTGCAGTCGTGCGCGACGTGCGAGTAGGACATGAACAGGCAGTCGCTGCCGATCGTCGTGACGCCACGGTCCTTGGTCGTGCCGCGATTGAGCGTCACGAATTCACGGATCACGTTGCGGTCGCCGATCTCGAGGCGCGTGGGTTCGCCGTTGTACTTCTTGTCCTGTGGTGCATCGCCGACGGACGCATACGAGTGAATCAAGTTGTCTGCGCCGACGCGCGTTTGACAGTGGATGGCCGCGTGCGCCCCGACGCGCGTACGCGCGCCGATCTCGACGCCCGGCCCGATGACGCAGTACGGCCCGATCTCGACGCCTTCGCCCAGGATCGCGTCCGGCGCGACGATTGCCGTCGCGTGGATGGAGCCACTCATCGATGCCTCTCCTTCATGCGGCCAGGGCGGCTTCAGCCCGGCATCACCATCATTTCGGCCGAGCAGGCTTCCTGCCCCGCCACTTCTGCCACGGTCGAGAACTTCCAGATCGTGCGGATCCTGCGCTCGAGCACCACCTTCAGCAGCAACTGGTCGCCCGGCACGACGGGCCGCCGGAAGCGCGCCTTGTCGATGCCCGCAAAATAGAACTTCACGTTTTCATCGGGATAGATGCCGGCCGTCACGAAGCAGAGGATGCCGGCGGCCTGCGCCATCGCCTCGAGCATGAACACGCCCGGCATCACCGGGCGGCCCGGGAAATGCCCGTTGAAGAACTGCTCGTTGGCGGTGACGTTCTTGAGCGCGACCAGTCGCTCGCCGGAGACGCACTCGAGCACGCGGTCCACCAGCAGCATCGGATAACGGTGCGGCAGCCGCCGCATGACTTCGTCGATGCCGAATCCACCCTGTGCTTCGCTCATGTGTCCTTCCCGTCGTCTGCTGCTGCCGCGCCGCCTCGCTCCAGTGCCCGGACCCGCTTTGCCAGTTCGTCGAGCTGCTGGAACCGCGCACTGTTGCGGCGGAACCGCCGCGCTTCGTCGAACGGCAACTGCCCCGAATACAGGCCTGCCTTGGTGATCGAATGCGAGACCATCGTCTTGCCGGTCAGGTAGACGTCGTCCGCAATCTGCAGGTGGCCAACGACGCCGACCATGCCACCGATCATGCAGCGCTTGCCGATCGTGACGCTGCCCGAGATGCCAACGCAGCCGGAGATCACCGTGTGCTCGCCGATGCGACAGTTATGACCCACCTGCACCTGGTTGTCGATCCTGACCCCGCGCTCGACGACCGTGTCGCCGATCGCACCGCGATCGATGGTCGTGTTGGCGCCGATCTCCACGTCGTCGCCGATCACCACCGAGCCGATCTGCGGCACCTTGACATAGCCGTCATGGTCGGGAGCGTGGCCGAAACCGTCGGCGCCGATCACGACACCGGGGTGCAGCAGGCACCGTTCGCCGAGCCGCGTCCCGGCACAGAGCGTGACGTGGGCCACGAGGCGCGTTGACGCACCGACGCATGCATGCTCGAACACGACGCAGTTCGGCCCGACGCTGGCGTGCGCACCGATACTCGCGCCCGCGCCGACGTACGCGTTTGGCCCGATCCAGGCGGTCGGTTCGACGACGGCGCCGGGCGCGACCACGGCGCTCGGGTGCTGACCGCCCCGAAACGTCGTTTCGGGGTACAGCAGCTGCGCGATCCGGGCATACGTGGCGTAGGGATTGCCGGCCACGAGCGCGCTGGTCGGGCATTCGTCGACGCTCGCCGCGTCGAGTACGACCGCCGAGGCACCCGTGCCGTGCAGGTGCCGCCGGTACTTGGAGTTGGCGAGGAACGAGATCGAACCCGGGCCCGCTTCCTGCAGCGTGGCCACGCGTTCGATCTCGGTGTCGGGATCGCCCCGCAGTTCGCAGCCGAAACGCACCGCCAGTTCGCCCAGGCGCACCGGCATGGCAGGTCTCCCGCTAGTCCTGACGACGCGGCCCGGGTCAGGGCTTCGCGGGTGCGCGTCCCTTTGCCTGCAGCGCCGACAGCACCTGCGCGGTGATGTCGATCGAGGGGCTGGCGAAGAGCGCGTCGGCGATGACGAGGTCCAGGCCCGCGGACTTGGCGTAGATCTGGACTTCCTGCAGCACCGAACGCTGCAGCTGGCCGAGGGCTTCGTTGCGGCGGACGTTCAGGTCTTCCATGAATTCATTCTGCTTGCGCGCAAACTCGCGCTGGCCGTCGCGCAGCGCCTTTTCCTGGTTGCGGCGCTCGGCTTCCGCCATCGTGGCGCCGTCCTTCTGCAGCTTGTCCTCGCGGGCCTTGAGGTCGCGCTCCATGTTCTGCAGTTCACGCTTGCGCGCGGCGAACTCGTTCTCGAGGGCCTGCGAGGCAGCCTGGGCCTGGGGGGCCTCCTGCAGCAGGCGCGCCACGTTGACGACGCCAATTTTTGCCTGGGCCTGCGCCGCAGCGAGCGGCAACGAACTGGCGGCGAGCGTCAGGAAAGCAAGCAGGACGGTCTTGATGCGCATGGAACTGGGTACCTCAGAAAGCCTGGCCGATCGAGAACTGGAAACCTTCCGTCTCGTCGGCATATTCGATGTCATTGCCCTTGAACTCGTTGAGCGGGATGGCGTAGCTGAACCGGAAGACGCCAAGCGGCGCCATCCACTGGACCGCCACACCGGTCGAATATCGCAGTTTATCAAACGCGAACTCGTATTCCACCGGCGTTATGCCGTCCTTGCCGACGAAATTGACGTTGTCGTCCGAGAAAACGTTGCCGGCGTCGAAAAACAGGCTGAAACGGGCGCTGCTCTTGAACTTGGCGGGCATCGGCAGCAGCAGTTCGATCTGGTTCGTGAACTTGATGTTGCCGCCGTAGGGGTTACCGAACGAATCCTTCGGGCCGAGCCGGCTTTCGCGGTAGCCGCGCACCGTTTCCGGCCCCCCCGCGAAGAACTGCCGGTAGGGAGGCATGGACGTCGTGTCGCCGAGCGCCTGCCCGTAGCCCGCTTCGCTGTTGATCATCAGCGTCAGCCACTTGCCCATCGGCAGGAACTGCAGGTAGTCGTAGTTGAGGCTCCAGAACTCGACCTCGCTGCCCGGCAGCGTGTACGAGGTGGTCAGCCGGTGGCGCGCGCCGCGATCCGCGAACAGCGCCCGGTTGCGCGAGTCGAACGACCAGCCCAGCGCGTATTCGAACGTGTCGAATTTGGTGCCGTAATACGTGAGCGCAACCGGCGGCACGCCGACGAACTGCTGTTGCGTATACGGGTTGCCATTGTTCTGCACCCAGGTCAGCGCTTCCTGAGCGCTGGAATTGGGATCCGTGAACAGGTCGGAGCGCTGGGCCGAGAGGCCCATGCGCACCGACTGGAACTCGGAGATCGGCCAGCTGTAGTCGACCCCGAGCGTGCCGGTCTCGGTCTGGAAGTCCGACGACGAGGTCGTGAACTGGTCGATGCGCCGCCACGTCGCCGAGATCGTGCGCGACACGCCGTCGATGGTCGTGTACGGGTCGGTATGCGAAAGGCTGAACACCTTGCTGTACTGGCCGGCGTTGATCTCCGCCGCCACGCGGTTGCCGGTGCCCATGAAATTGCTGTGCACGAAACTGCCGTTCAGCAGGATCGACTGCGACTCCGAGTAACCGATGCCACCGCTGAACTGCCCCGGCAGGCCTTCCTTGATGTCGTAGGTGACGTCCACCAGGTCGGGCGTGCCCGGCACGGGATTGGTCTCGACTTCGACCTTCTCGATGAACGGCAGGCGCTGCAGTCGGACCTTGGAACGGTCCACGGCCGCGTTCGACAGGTAGCCGCCTTCCATCTGGCGGATTTCGCGACGGAGCACGTCGTCGTTGATGCCGGTGCTGCCGGTAAAGTTGATGTTGTGCACATAGGCGCGATTGCCCGGGTCGACGAGGAAGGTGAGTTCGATTTCCTTGGTATCGGGGTTGGCCTTCGGCACCGGGTCGATCTTGGCGAACGCGTAACCGTCCTGGCCGAGCCGGAGCTGCATGAGCTCCGTCGTGGTCGTGACCATCTTGCGCGAGAACACGTCGCCGCGGCGCACCGCGAGCAGCGCCTTGAGCTGCTCCTCGGGCACGACCAGGTTGCCGGCGATCTTGACGTCCGAGATGCGGTAGACCTCGCCTTCCTTCACGTTCAGCGTGATGAAGATGTCGTCCTTTTCCGGCGAGATCGCGACCTGCGTGGACTCGACATCCATGTTGGCGTAGCCGCGGTCCATGTAGTACGAGCGCAGTTTCTCGATGTCACCTGAGAGCTCTTCGCGCGAGTAGCGGTCGTCCTGGCGGTACCATGACAGCCAGTTCGGCGTCTGCAGCTTGAACTCCTCGAGCAGGTCTTCGTCGCTGAACGCCTCGTTGCCGACGACGTTGATCTGGCGGATCTTCGAGCGCTTGCCCTCGACGATGTCGACGGCGATCTTCACGCGGTTGCCCGCGACCTCCTCGACCTTGGTGTCGACCTGCACGCCGTACTTGCCGCGCGAGAAATACTGGTCGGTCAGGAAACGCTCGACCTCGTCCAGCGTCGACTGGTTGAACGTCTTGCCGCGGGCCAGGCCGACGTTGCGCAGCGACTTCTCGAGGTCCTCGGTCTTGATGTCCTTGTTGCCCGTGATTGTGAAGCTCTCGATCGACGGGCGCTCGAGCACGGCGATGATCATCGTGCCGCCGTCGCGGCGGATCTCGACGTCGCGGAAGAACCCGGTGGCGTACAGCGCGCGCAGGGCCTCGTCGACGCGGCGCGCGTCGACCCGGTCGCCGATGTTCACCGGCAGGTAGTTGTAGACGGTGCCTTCCGTTATGCGCTGCAGGCCCTCGATCCGGATGTCGCCGACGGTGAAATCGGCGGACTCGGACTGGGCGAGAACCACAGGAACGGCAAGGAGGGCCGGCAGGACGGCCGCATACTTCAGTCGCATTTTTTACGCAGGACTCAGCTGAACAACCGCGAGAGGTCGTTGTAGAACGCGAAACTCATGAGCATGAGCAGCAGCAGGATGCCGATCTGCTGCCCCACCGCCTGCGCGCGCTCGGAGAGCGGGCTGCCCTTGACGAGTTCGGCCAGCTGGTAGACCACCTGGCCGCCGTCGAGGATCGGAATGGGCAGCAAATTCAGCACGAACAGGCTCACACTCACGACCGCGAGGAAGGAAAGGAACGACAGTATGCCCTGTCGCGCGGAAAAACCGGCGTACTCCGCGATGTTGATCGGTCCGCTCAGGTTCTTGACCGAGACGTCGCCGGTAGCCACGTTCCAGATCATGCGGATCGTCAACACTGACATGTCCCACGTCTTGTCGACGGCGCGGCCAACGGCCGCAAGCGCGCCGAATCGCTCCACCGTCTTCATGCTCTCAGGCACCGCGAGGCCCGCCGCCGGCTGGATGCCGATGCGGCCGACCATGCGCTCGCCTTCGCGCTGCGCCTGCACCTCGATCGGAACCTCGAGGCGCTCGCCCTTGCGCTCTACTGTGAACGCGAGGGTCTTGCCGGGGCTGGGTTGGACGATCTTCACGAGCGCAGCGAAATCGGCGACGGCCTGCCCGCCCACGGCCACGACCCTGTCGCCCAGTTGCAGCCCGGCCAGCTCGGCCGGGCTGCCCGGCACGATCTTGCCGATTTCGGTCGGTATCCTCGGGTACCAGAAATCGAACCCGAGGCCGCTCAGCAGCGCGCCCGGCTCAGTCAACGCGCGACGGTCGCCGGCGATGACGAATTCGACGTCGCGGGGGCTGCCGGCGCCTTCGTCCCCCTGGACTTCCAGCTGGATCGAGGCGCCATCCATCAACTTGTCCAGGATCGCGAGGACCGCGCCCTCGCGGGTCTCAACCGGCCGGCCGGCGACACCGACAATCGAATCGCCCGACCGCAATCCCGCATGGGCCGCAACGGAGCCGGCCGTGACTTCGCCGACGATCGGCTTCAGGGCCGGCGTGCCGACGACGAGCAGGACCCAGTAGGCAACCGCGGCAAACAGGAAATTCGCAAACGGACCGGCGAGCAGCACCAGGATGCGGCGCCAGACCGGCTTGCGGTTGTACGCCTGCGACGCGAGTTCCGGCGCGACCGAACCTTCACGCTCGTCGAGAAGCTTGACGTAACCCCCTAACGGGATTGCAGAAAATGCATACTCCGTTCCCTCGGAATCGCGCCGCGACCAGAGCACGCGACCGAAGCCGATCGAAAAGCGCAGGACCTTGATACCCATGCGCCGGGCCATCCAGAAATGGCCGTATTCGTGCACGGCAACAAGAATGCCGATGGCGAGGAGGAATGCCAGCAGATAGGTCAGTATCGTCATGCTCCTGCCCGGACAGACCTTCCCAGCCCCGCCTGCGCGAGATCCCGGGCCCAGCGATCTGCCTCCAGAATGTCCCCTATGTCGCGCGCGGGCGCGTTGCGATGGGCGCTCATCACGCCGTCGATCAGAGCCGGTATTCCCAGGAAGTCGAGCCGACCTTCGAGAAATGCCGCCACTGCCACCTCGTTGGCCGCGTTGAGCGCGGCCGGCGCCGTCCCGCCGGCCTCAGCGGCCGCCCGTGCCAGGGTGAGCGCCGGAAACCGCACCAGGTCCGGAGCCTCGAAATCGAGCCGCGCGGTGGCCACGAGGTCGAGCGATTCTACACCGGAGCCGATGCGCTCCGGCCAACCGAGCGCGTGGGCGATCGGCGTGCGCATGTCCGGGTTGCCGAGCTGCGCCAGGATCGATCCGTCCACGTACTCCACCATCGAATGCACGATGCTCTGCGGATGTACGACCACGTTGACGCCGGACGGTTCCATTCCGAACAGCACGCAGGCCTCGATCAGCTCGAGACCCTTGTTCATCAGGGTGGCGGAATCGACCGAGATCTTGCGGCCCATGCGCCAGCGCGGATGGGCGCACGCCTGTTCGGGCGTCACGTCCGCCATCTGCTCGCGCGTGGCGCGCAGGAACGGCCCCCCCGACGCGGTGAGCAGGATGCGCCGGACTCCCTGCGGCGTCTCGCCCGTCCGCAGCGCGTGCGGCATGCACTGGAAGATCGCATTGTGTTCGCTGTCGATCGGCACCAGGACGGCGCCGCCACGACGCGCGGCGTCGACCAGCAACGCGCCCGCCATCACCAGCGATTCCTTGTTTGCGACCAGCACGTGCTTGCCCGCGCCAGCGGCCGCAAGCGTCGACGGCAGTCCGGCTGCACCGACGATCGCGGCCATAACGGTGTCGACGTCCGGGCCTGCCGCAACGGAGTTCAGCGCATCGAGGCCGCACAGCACTTCGGTGTCACAGTTCGCCGCACGCAGGTCCTGCGCGAGCCGCCGCGCCGCCTCGGGCTGCTGCAGCACTGCCACGCCAGGGCGAAATCGCACGCACTGATCGAACAGGCCCGCGTGGTTCGACGCTGCGGCCAGCGCCGCAACGGCGTAGCGCTCGGGATGGCGCGCCAGCACGTCGAGCGTGCTGAGACCGATGCTGCCGGTGCTGCCGAGGACGGCGACGCGCCTCACGTCGCGAGTCCCAGCACCAGCAGGCCGAGCAGGAACGTCGGCGCTGCGGCCGTGAGACTGTCGATGCGGTCCAGCAGGCCACCATGGCCGGGCAGCAGCTTGCCGCTGTCCTTGAGGCCCACGTGACGCTTGAACATGCTCTCGGTGAGGTCCCCTACGACGGACACCAGCGCGACGAGTTCGCACAGGAACAGCCAGGGCCAGAACGACATGTCGAACAGGAACGCACCGGCGACGCCCACCGTCGCGGCGGCGAGCATGCCGGCGGCAAAGCCCTCCCAGGTCTTGCCCGGACTCACGTGCGGCGCGAGCTTGCGGCGTCCGAACGTGCGTCCGCCGAAGTAGGCGCCGACGTCCGCCGCCGCAATCAGCACCAGCAGGTACAGGAGCAGCAGTTGTCCGTGCGGATGGAGCGTGACGAGGTGCGATAGGCCGATGCCGGCCGGCACCAGCACCAGGAAGCCGACGATGGCCGCCGCCAGGCGACCACCCGACTGCGCCCGCAGGGCCAGCCAGGCGAATGCAACGAGCCACCAGACCGCAGCCCCGCGCAGGATGTACGCGAGCCAGCGCGGATCGGCTGCCAGCATTTCGGCGCCCGTCAGAGCGAGCAGGATCGCGGCCGCATACGAGAGCCGCGCCGAGCGCGAGCGCAGCTGCACGAACCCTGCCCACTCGAATCCGGCGCCGAAGATCGCGACCGAAATCAGCACCACCGCCACTTCGGGCGGCAGCCAGACCAGTACGACGATAACCACGGCCGCGAGCAGCAGCGCCGTCACGATTCGCGCGCGCAGCGCACTGGTCATCGTGCCACCTGCGTGTCGGTCAGGCCGAACCGGCGTTGGCGCCCGGCGTAGAAGCGCAACGCGGCTTCGAGCGCGGCGTCGTCGAAATCAGGCCACAGCGTGTCGCAGAAATAGAGTTCCGCATAGGCGAGGTGCCAGAGCAGGAAATTGCTGATGCGCTGTTCACCCCCCGTGCGGATCAGGAGATCGGGCTCGGGTGCGCCGGCAAGCTGCAGTTCGTTCGCGAAGGAACTCTCGTCGATCGACTGCGGATCGAGTTGCCCGCCTGCCGCACGGCTCGCCAGCCGTCGCGCCGCCTCGACGATGTCCCAGCGCCCGCCGTACGACACGGCGACGAAGATGGTCATGCGATCGTTGAACGCAGTGCGGGATTCAGCAGCGGCAATCTTCTCCGCCAGTCCGTCGCGCAGCCGCGACAGATCGCCGATGAAGCGCACACGGATACGGTTGCGGTGCAGTTCGTCGACCTCCTTGTCGATCGATTCGACGAACAACTCCATCAGCCGCGTCACCTCGTCCTGCGGGCGCTGCCAGTTCTCGCTCGAGAACGCGAAGAGGGTGAGCGCCTCGATGCCGCGCCTGGCACAGGCTTCCACTGTCGCGCGGACGGCCTTGGCCCCGGCGCGATGCCCGAGGTGGCGCGGCAACGCACGCCGCTGCGCCCAGCGCCCGTTGCCATCCATGATGACGGCGACGTGGCGTGGCAGGCCGGACGCGCCCGTTGCGGCTTGCGGCACGGCGGTCAGACCTGCATCAGTTCCTTTTCTTTCTCGTGCAGCACGACGTCGACCTCGGCGACGTACTTGTCCGTGAGTTTCTGCACCTCTTCCTGCGCACGGTGGTCGTCGTCCTCGGAGACGAGTTTCTCCTTCAGCATCTCCTTGAGTTCCTGCATGACGTCGCGGCGGACGTTGCGGATCGCGACGCGCGCGTTCTCGGCCTCGTGCTTCACGACCTTGGTGAGGTCCCGGCGGCGCTCTTCGGTGAGCGCGGGCATCGGCACGCGGATCACGCTGCCCGCGGTGTTCGGCGTGATGCCAAGGTCGGACTTCATGATGGCCTTCTCGATCACCGACACCATCTGCTTGTCGTAGGGCACGATGGTGAGCGTGCGCGCGTCCTCGACCGCGACGTTCGCAACCTGGTTCAGCGGCGATTCTGCGCCGTAGTAGTCGACCCGGATGTGGTCGACCAGGCTCGCGCTGGCGCGCCCGGTGCGCAGGCGCTTCAGTTCGTGCCTGTAGGCAGCGACGCACTTGGCCATGCGGTCGGCCGCGTCCTTCTTGATGTCTTCGAGCATGGAATCTCCCGGTCGAACGGCGCGAGCCGCTTCAGTTCGTGACCAGCGTGCCCACGTCCCCGCCGCTGGCGGCGCGCACGAGGGCACCCGGATCGTTCAGGTTGAAAACACGCAGTGGCAAATGGTGATCGCGACACAGCAGGACTGACGTCTGGTCCATCACGTTGAGCCGCCGGTCGAGCACCTGGTCGTAGGTCAGCCGATCGTAGCGAACGGCCGCGGGGTTCAGCATCGGATCGGCGTCGTAGATGCCGTCCACCTTGGTGGCCTTGAGCATCAGGTCGGCTTCGATCTCGATGGCGCGCAGGCTCGCGGCCGTGTCGGTCGTGAAGAATGGATTGCCGGTGCCCGCCGCGAAAATCGTGACCCGCCCCTTCTCGAGGTGGCGGATCGCGCGGCGGCGGATGTAGTCCTCGCACACCTGGTTGATGCGCACCGCCGACATCACGCGCGCAAAGACGCCGATGGATTCGAGTGCATCCTGCAGGGCCAGGGAATTCATGACCGTGGCCAGCATTCCCATGTGATCGCCCGTGACGCGGTCCATGCCGTCACGGGCCAGGCCCGCGCCGCGGAACAGGTTGCCGCCGCCCACGACCACGCCGATTTCGATGCCCAGGTCGCGGACGCTGCGGATCTCGCCGGCAAGCCGCCGCAGGAAGACGGGGTCGATGCCGTAGTCGCTTTCGCCCATCAGGGCCTCGCCCGAAAGCTTGACGAGAATGCGACGGTTGCGCGGTTGCGGATCAGCTTTCGGTTCCATCGTCCCTCGCCAGCGGCCCGTTTCGGGACGCCATTATAAGGAACCCCGCTTGCGCGGGGTTCCTGGTAGTGGAAATCGCCGGGCGGGGCCGGGGCTCAGGAGCCCCGCACCGTCGCCATGACTTCCTCGGCAAAGTTTTCCTGCTTCTTTTCGATGCCGGCGCCGACTTCGTAACGGACGAAGCGCGTGACCCTGGCGTTGGCCTTCTTCAGGACATCGCCCACCACCTGCTTGTCGTCCTTCACGAACGGCTGGCCCAGCAGCGTGATTTCGCCGAGAAACTTGCGAATCTTGCCGTCCACCATCTTGGCCACGATTTCCGCCGGTTTGCCGGCAGCCTTCGGATCCTGGGCGACCTGGGCGACGAAGATTTCCTTTTCCTTGGCGACCTGGTCGGCGGGCACTTCGTCCGCCGAGAGGTACTGCGGGCTGATCGCCGCGATGTGCATCGCGAGATCGTGGCCGAGCGAGTCGTCCCCGCCCTGGAACACTACGACCACCCCGATGCGCGTGCCGTGGCGGTACGTTGCGAGCGGCGCATCCGACTTGATCAGTTCGAACCGGCGTACGCCGATGTTCTCGCCGATGCGGGCGATGAGTTCGCGGCGGGTTTCCTCGACCGTCTTGCCCGAAGCGAGCTTCGTGGCCAGCAGCGCCTCGAGGCTGGCCGGCTGCGCGGCAAGCGCGGCCCGGGCCACGTCGGCGGCGAAGCCTTGGAAATCCTTCTCACGGGCGACGAAGTCGGTCTCGGAGTTGACTTCCACGACGGCGGCCTGCTTGCCGTCGGCCGAACGCTCGACCACGACCACGCCTTCGGCGGCCACGCGGCCCGCCTTCTTGTCGGCCTTGGCCAGGCCCGACTTGCGCATGATCTCGGCCGCGGCTTCGAGGTCGCCGTTGGTTTCGACCAGTGCCTTCTTGCACTCCATCATGCCGGCGCCGGTGCGCTCACGCAGCGTCTTCACGGCCTCTGCGGTAACGGCCATGGTCAGGTTCCTTCAGCCGGTGCGGCAGGGGCTTCCGCCGGGGCCGGGGCAGCGGCGGCAACGGCCGGCGGAGCAGCAGCGGCAGGCTTCTTGCGGGCTGCCTCACGGCGCGCCATGAACGCCTCGGCGCTCTCCTCTGGATCGGCCTCGACCAGTTCTTCGGCGCGCTGTTCGGCGGCCGCAGAATCGTCGGCCGGCTTGCGGCGGGCAGCGGCGGGGGTCTTCTTGCGCGCAGGCGTGGCACGGCGCGCCGGCTTCGGCGTGCCCGTGCGCGAGCGCGGCTTGCCTTCCTCGTCGAGTTCGACGAACTCGTCTTCCCCGACCGGCACGTCGAGCACCGTCGAGCGACCCTCGATGACGGCATCGGCGATGCCCGCGGCGTACAGCTGGATCGCGCGCATCGCGTCGTCATTGCCCGGAATCACGTAGCTGATGCCTTCCGGCGAGCAGTTCGTGTCCACCACGGCGACGACCGGGATGCCGAGCTTCTGCGCTTCGTGGATCGCGATGTTCTCGTGGCCCACGTCGACCACGAACATGACATCCGGCAGGCCGTCCATGTCCTTGATGCCGCCGAGGCTGCGGTCGAGCTTGTCGCGCTCGCGGCGCACCATCTGCGCTTCGCGCTTGCTGCGCTGGTCGAGCAGGCCGTTCGCCTGCATCTCGTCGATTTCGGCGAGGCGGCGGATCGACTGGCGGATCGTCTTGAAGTTGGTGAGCATGCCGCCGAGCCAGCGGTGGCTGACATAAGGCATGCCGCAGCGGGCCGCTTCCTGCGCGATCGCTTCGCGCGCGGAACGCTTGGTACCGACGAAGAGCACCTTGCCGCCGTCGGCAACGACGTTGCGGACGAACCCGGCGGCCTCGTTGTACAGGGGCAGCGAATGCTCGAGGTTGATGATGTGAATTCGGTTACGTTCGCCGAAGATGAAGGGGGCCATCTTCGGGTTCCAGAAGCGGGTCTGGTGTCCAAAATGAACACCCGCTTCCAGCATCTGTCGCATGGACATGCCGGTCATTAGAGAAAACTCCTTGAAGGGTTGAACCTCCACGCACCCCATGCGGCAACCCAGGGGGTCTCACGACCTGCCGGGCACCCAGCCACATGTGACGGTGCGTGTGCGGATTTCGTTGTCAAAAAAGGCCGCGCTTTATACCATCACTTGCCCGATTCATCAAATACTTGCGCACACGACAGCCTCCGGTCCCCTCGCCCGCCCGGGCCGGAGAGGGTCAGGGTGAGGGCCTGCCCGAAGCGAGGATCCAAGGTTCATGCACTACCCGCAGCCCACCGCCCCCGCCGCCCCCGCCGACGGAACGGGACGCGTTCTTATCAAGGGCCCCGCCGAGCAGGCCGCCATGCGGGTGGCAGGCCGTCTGGCCGCCGAAGTGCTCGACATGATCGGCCCGAAGGTCGTCGCCGGCATCACCACGGACGACCTGAACCAGATCTGCCACGACTACATCGTGGACGTGCAGCAGGCCATCCCGGCCCCGCTCGACTACCGCGGCTTCCCGAAATCCATCTGCACCTCGGTCAACCACGTCGTCTGCCATGGCATCCCCGGTGACAAGAAGCTCAAGCAGGGCGACATCGTCAACGTCGACATCACCGTCATCAAGGACGGCTTCCACGGTGACACCAGCCGCATGTTCCACGTCGGCAAGCCGCTGCCGCACGCGGTGCGACTCTGCGACCTCACCTACCAGGCGATGTGGCTCGGCATCCGCACCGTGCGGCCCGGTGCGCGCCTCGGCGACATCGGCGCGACCATCCAGCGTTTCGTCGAAGCGAACCACTGCTCGATCGTGCGCGAGTACTGCGGGCACGGCATCGGCCGCGGCTTCCACGAAGACCCGCAGGTGCTGCACTACGGCGCGGCCGGCACCGGCCTCGAACTGGAGTCCGGCATGACGTTCACGATCGAGCCGATGGTGAACGCGGGCCGCCGCGACGTGCGCCTGCTGCCGGACGGCTGGACGGTGATCACGCGCGACCATTCACTGTCGGCGCAATGGGAGCACACTGTGCTGGTGACACCGACCGGTTACGAAGTCCTGACGCTCGGCGCGAACGAGCAGCCACCCGCGTGAGCACACCGCTGGCACCCATCGACGACATCGAGACTGGCCCGGCGCCGCTTGCCGCTGCGCCATGGCCATTTCTCGCCACGCTGCCAGCCTCGCTCGAAGCCGGCGGCGACCCGGTCGCCGCGTTCCGTAATGCGCTTGCCGAGGGCGATGCGAGCCTCAAGGCGCGCTTCGCGGATGACGAGCCAGTGGAGGGGCTGGTGCGGGACCGGGCGCGCGTGGTCGACGTCGTGCTGCGCGGCGCCTGGCGTCTGCACGTGGGCACTCACACCGGCGAAGTCAACCTGATCGCCGTGGGCGGCTACGGCCGCGGCGAACTGCACCCCTGCTCCGACATCGACGTCCTGATCCTGCTGCCGAAGAGCGCAGTGCCCGAGGCCGAAGCCGGCATCGAGCGCTTCCTGACCTTCCTGTGGGACATCGGGCTCGAGGTCGGCCACTCGGTGCGCACGATCGACGACTGCCAGCGCGAGAGCGCGGCCGATGTCAGCGTGGCAACGACGTTCATCGAGGCGCGGCTGCTGTCCGGCCCCGACCACCTGTTCCAGTCGATGCGGCGCGCGCTCGCGCAGGACAAGGTCTGGTCGTCGCAGGCGTTCTTCGAAGCCAAGGTCGCGGAACAGCAGGCGCGGCACCACCGTTACCATGACACCGGCTACAACCTCGAACCCAACGTCAAGGCGAGCCCGGGCGGGCTGCGCGACATCCAGACCATCGGCTGGGTCGCCAAGCGTCACTTCGGCGCCGACACGCTCGACGAGCTGATCGGCCACGGTTTCCTCACCGCGGCTGAACTGCGCAAGCTGCGGCAGGCGCAGGCGTTCCTGTGGAAGGTGCGCTTCGCGCTGCACACTCTCACCGGCAGGCGTGAGGACCGGCTCCTGTTCGACCACCAGATCCGCATCGCCAAGATGTTCGGTTACGAGGACGCCACCTACACGCTCGCGGTGGAACAGTTCATGCAGCGGTACTACCGCACGGTCATGGACGTGAGCCTGCTGAATGAAATGCTGCTGCAGCTCTTCCGCGAGGCGATCCTGAACGAAGGCGAAAGCACGATCGTCCCGCTGAATCCTCGCTTCCAGGTCCGCAACGACTACCTCGAGGTGACGCACGACGACACGTTCGTGCGCAACCCGTCGGCGATCCTCGAGCTGTTCCGGCTGATGCAGGAGAACCCCGAGGTCCGCGGCGTGCGGGCAACGACGATCCGCCTGCTGGGTCGTCACCTGTGGCTGATCGACGAGGAGTTCCGGCAGAACCCGCGTCACCACCGGCTGTTCCTCGAATTGCTGCGCGCTCCCGCAGGCGTCACGCACGAATTGCGCCGCATGAACCTGTACGGCGTGCTTGGCCGCTACATCCCCGCGTTCGGTCGCGTAGTCGGCCGCATGCAGTACGACCTCTTCCACGCCTACACGGTCGACGCCCACATCCTGTTCGTGCTGCGCAACCTGCGCCGGCTCGTCCTGCCGCGCTTCGAGCACGAGCTGCCCGACATGTCGCGGCTGATGGCGACGGTCCAGCGCCCCGAACTCGTGTACCTGGCCGCATTGTTCCACGACATCGCCAAGGGCCGCGGCGGCGATCATTCGGAGCTCGGCGCCGTCGATGCCGAAGCGTTCTGCCTCGAGCAGGGCCTCTCCCGCTATGACGCGCGCCTGGTCGCGTGGCTGGTGCGCAACCACCTGCTCTTCTCGGTAACCGCGCAGAAGAAGGACATATCAGATCCCAAGGTGATCCAGGAATTCGCCCGAACCGTCGGCGACCAGGCCCACCTCGACTATCTGTACCTGCTCACGGTCGCCGACGTGCGCGGCACCAACCCCAAGCTCTGGAACTCGTGGAAGTCGTCCTTGTTCCACGATTTCTACGAGCGCGTGCGTCGCGCCCTGCGCCGGGGCATCGAATCGCCGGTGGATCGTGAGGAGCTCGTGGCGGAAACCAAGGCCCACGCGCTGGAACTGCTCGCCCGCGAGCACGTGCCGCCGGAACGCGCCGCCTCGATCTGGGCGCGCATGAACGACATCTATTTCCTGCGCTACACCCCGGCCGAGGTCGCCTGGCACACCAAACTGCTGGCCGACACGGAACCCGAAGACGTCTCGCTGCTCGTGGCGGTGCGCACTGCCGTGGAGCGCGGCGGCAATGCCGTGCTCACCTGCGGCCCGCACCGGCAGGAGAACTTCGCGCGGACGACCGCGCTGCTCGACCAGATGGGGCTCAACATCGTCGACGCGCGCATCACGCCGCTCGACGGCGGGCTCGGCATCGACACCTACCTCGTGCTCGAAGACACCGGCCTGCCGATCGCGGACCGCCACCGTGCACAGCAGATTGAACAGCAGCTGCGGCGAGTACTGTTGAGCGCCGAGGCAGAACTTCCCGTCGTGACGCGCCGGGCGCCGCGCCAGGTGCGCATGTTCTCGACGCCAACACAGATCACCTTTACGGAAGACGCGCTGCAGAACCGCACCGTGCTCGAGATCATCGCGGGCGACCGGCCAGGCCTGCTGTCGGAGATCGGCAAGGTGTTCCTCGCCGAACAGATCGACGTGAACACGGCGAAGATCATGACCATCGGCGAACGGGCAGAAGACGTGTTCTACATCACCGACGCCCAGGGCCGGCCGCTGACGGAAGCTGCGCGCGAGCAGCTGCGCGAACGCATCGGACAGGCACTCGATCGCCGCGACCTGCAGCAGCGCCCGGCGTGACCTGAGCACACGTCGGACCCCGCACGTTTGAACCCCCGTCTCGACCTGCTGCAGCCCTATCCGTTCGAGCGCCTGCGCGCATTGCTCGCGGGTGCCACGCCGCCCGTCGGCTTGCGACACATTCCGCTGTCGATTGGCGAACCGAAGCACACGCCGCCTGCATTCATCGGCGACGCGCTGGTCCGGTCGCTGGGTGAATCGCTCGGCAGTTATCCGGTCGCGCTCGGCCTGCCGGAACTGAGAGCGGCGATTGCCCGCTGGCTGGAACGACGGTTCGAACTGTCGGCGGGCTCGGTGAGCCCGGAGCACAACGTGCTGCCGGTCAACGGCACGCGCGAGGCGTTGTTCTCGTTCGTGCAGGCCGCCGTCGACACGGAGTCCGGCGCGCGCGGCGCGCGGCCGCTCGTGCTGATGCCAAACCCTTTCTATCAGATCTACGAAGGCGCGGCGTTGCTCGCGGGCGCGGAACCGCGATTCCTCAACTGCACCGAGTCGAACGGTTACCTGCCGGACCTGGACGCAGTGGACACCGATGCGTGGAACAGGTGCCAGGTGCTGTTCCTGTGCACGCCCGGCAACCCGACGGGCGCAGTGATGCCGGAAGCCTACCTGCGACACGCGCTGGAATTGTCGGCGAGGCACGGATTCGTGATCGCGTCCGACGAGTGCTATTCGGAACTCTATTTCGACGAAGAGTCGCCGCCGCCCGGATTGCTGCAAGCGGCCTGGCGCGCGGGCAACTCGACGTTCGAACGTTGCCTGGTGTTCCACAGCCTGTCGAAGCGGTCCAGCGTGCCAGGCCTGCGTTCGGGGTTCGTCGCCGGCGACGCGGGATTCCTCGCACGTTACCGCCTGTATCGCACGTACCACGGCTGTGCCGTGCCGTTGCACACCCAGCTCGCCAGCATCCCGGCGTGGAACGACGAAGTTCACGTCGTCGAAAACCGGCGCCTGTACCGCGAGAAGTTCTCGCGCACCACGCCGCTGATCGCGGCAGCCCTGCGGCAGGAGATCGCCATTCCGGCGGGTGGTTTCTACCTCTGGCCGAAGGTGCCGGACGATGAAGCCTTCACCCGCGGCCTGTTCGAACGTCAGCACGTCACGGTGCTGCCCGGCCGCTTCCTCGCGCGCGCGACCGCATCCGGGAACCCGGGCATCGGCCGGGTCCGCATCTCGTTGGTGGCGAGCGTCGCGGACTGCGACGAAGCCGCTCGACGAATCGCTGAGTTCGCGCATTCGTCGTTGTGAAGTTCGCCCTGTCATCCGCCTGTCACCTGCGAGAGCGATACTGAGCCGTTGACCCCGGGGTTTCGGCATGGCCAAAGACAGGCTGATCCAGCGCACGCTCGTCACGCTCAATTCGATCCGCACCAACGCCCTGGATTTCGAGGCAGAACACGCCGCCGCGCTGGCCGCTGTCTCTCCCCGCTACCGCGCCAGCGCACGGAACCTGCTGCACTACCTCAGCGTCAGGCAGCGCGACATCCGGCCTGTGCAGCTGGACCTGCTTTCACTTGGCCTGTCGACACTTGGCGTGATCGAATCCCATGTGCTGGCATCGCTGAACGCGGTGGTCGGCTGCCTGGAAGCGCTCGCCGGCGTGCCCGAGTCGGAGACGCCCGCACCTCCCGCCGACTTCACGACGGGCCCGCTGCTGCTGCGCGAACACTCCAGGCGATTGCTCGGCGCGATGTCGCCGTCGCGCTCGACCCGCATCATGGTGACGATGCCGCGCGAAGCGGCGGACGATCCGCGGCTGCTCGTCGATCTGCTGCGCGGCGGCATGGACATCATGCGCATCAACTGCGCGCACGACGGCCCCGACGAGTGGCGGCGCATGGTCGCAAACCTGCGGCTGGCCGAGCGCAGCGTCGGCAGGACGTGTCGAGTCCAGGCCGACCTCGCGGGGCCCAAGCTGCGCACCGGCTCGCTGGAACCGGCTGGACGCCTGTTGCGCATCAAGCCGCGGTGCGATGCCCTTGGACGGCTGCTGGAGCCTGCCCGCATCTGGCTGACTCCGCAGGATGATCCTGAGCCGGGACCGCCTGGAGCCACCGTGGTTCCGGTCGCCGAAGCACACGGTGGGTGGCGACGCGGTCGTGTGCTGCACATGCAGGACCTGCGCGGCCGCAACCGCTTGCTCCGGGTGCTCGACGCGTCGGATCGCTCGCTGCTGGCAGAGGTCGAGCGCAGCGTGTACATCGGAGAGCATGCGGTGCTGGATATCGACGACGCGGAAGGGCCGGCCGGCCAGTTCCGCGTGGGCACGCTGCCGCCGCTGGTCGTGCCGATCCGGCTGAACCTCGGCGACACGCTCGTGCTCACACGCGAAAACCGGCCGGGCACGCCAGAATCGGTGGACCCCGCGCACGGCTCGGTCGTGCCGGCAATGATCCATTGCACCCTCGAGGCCGCCTTCGACCGCGTGCAACCCGGGCAGCGCGTCTGGCTCGACGACGGCAAGATCGGCGGCTTCGTCCGGCGCAACCACGGCGACACGATCGAGATCGACATCACGCATGCGCCCCCAGGTGGCGCCAAGCTCCGCGAGGAAAAGGGAATCAATTTTCCGGACACCGACCTCGGCCTCGGGGCGCTGACGGACAAGGATCTGGCCGACCTGCGCGAAGTCGTGGAGCTGGCGGACATCGTGGCGTTGTCGTTCCTGCGCACGGAGCAGGACGTGCAGCGCCTGCAGCAGGAACTGCGTGAAATGGAAGCCGGGCACCTCGGCATCCTGCTCAAGATCGAGAATGCCCTCGCCTTCCGCAACCTGCCGCGCATATTGCTGGCCGCGCTGAACGGTCCTCCGCTCGGCATCATGGTCGCGCGCGGCGACCTCGCCGTCGAAGTCGGGTTCGAGCGGTTGTCGGAATTGCAGGAAGAGATCCTGTGGGTCTGCGAGGCGGCTCACGTGCCCGTGGTCTGGGCCACGCAGGTGCTGGAAGGACTGGCGAAAGGCGGGGCACCGTCGCGCGCCGAAGTGAGCGACGCTGTCATGAGCAGTCGCGCCGAATGCGTCATGCTCAACAAGGGACCGCGGATCGTCGAGACGGTCACGTTCCTGGCCAACGTGCTTGAACGCATGTCCGAGCACCAGGACAAGAGGATGGCGCTGCTGCGACGCCTGTCGGTCTCGGAACTCTGACCGCTCCCCGGACGCTACCCGCGTCAGGGAATGTCGAACTGCGATTTGAAGCGCTGGATTTCTTCCCGGACGGCCGGATCGACGTTCTGCGAATCCACTCGGGCGAAGACGCGCGCGAGCACGTCCTTTTCCTTGTCGTCCACGGTGCCGTCCTGCAACGCGAGGCGCTCGAGCATCTGCAGTTCGTCGCGGTCGATCAGGCCGTCGTTGGCAAACACATGCAGGAATGAGTACTGCATGATCGCGTTCCAGCTGCTGCCATTATTTGCCATTTCTCCGCGCTTCCCCCGTCAGGCCTGCATGTGTACTTAGCTGATCCCATCGTGATGGGAAAAAACCTCGTAACTATCCGGCATAAACATGACGACTATTTGAAGGTTTTATGACAGGGGCATCAGCCCCGCATCAGTACCGCCTGCCCTGCCCGCACACACCGCGTCGCCATGTTCGAACCACCCGTCTCCTCGCCTTTCGCCAGCATGGATCACCGCGTATGGAACCGGTGGCGCATGGCGGGCGGGCGTCGATGGCATCCTGAATGATCGCCTTCACATTTCTACATAAGTACCCGCGCGTAAACAAACTTTAACCTTGCTGCCACAGCACTGTAGCGACCGCCGGCTACGCTGCGTGCAGTAGGCCGGCGCAAACCAGCCGCGCCGGCCAGGAGGTGCGCCATGGCATCCCTCGGCACGACAGGCCTCTGGCACCGTTTCGATCATGCGGAGCACGCGCTGTGCCTGCGGGTCAATCGAGGCTGCCGCTACGCCCTCGTCCGCCGCTGCTTCGCGGTCATCAGCCGGCTCGGCGACGGCATTTTCTGGTACCTGCTCATGATCGCCTTTGCGATGAGCGGTCCCCAGGGTGCCCTCGTAGCCTCGCAGATGGCAGTGGCGGGAATCGTCGGCATGGCACTGTATCGCGAGCTGAAGCATCGTCTGGTGCGCGAACGCCCCTTCATCTCGCATTCGGGGATCCGCCTGGGAGCCGCACCGCTCGACCGATACAGCTTCCCCTCCGGCCACACGCTGCACGCGGTGTGCTTCACGCTCATTGCGACGAGCCACGTGCCCGAGCTCGCCGTGCTGCTGGTGCCTTTCGCCCTGCTGGTGGCGGCATCGCGCGTCGTGCTGGGGCTGCACTACCCCACCGACGTCCTGGCGGGAGCCGCCATCGGCGCGGCGCTCGCGCGCGGCGCGCTGGCACTCTGGCCGGCCTGAGAACCGTTGGTGCCCCGGGCCGGCTGGGAGGTCCGTGACGCAGGTCCCGGACCTCCTGACCGGCAGCCCTTGCAGGCGAATCAGTACCTGGACCTGGCCTTGTCCACCTGGAAGATCGAGACGGTGCGGCTGATCTCGTTGCCGACGATTACCAGCGGCTTGCCGTTCGGGCTGTCCTCTTCGGAAACGAACGTAACGCCTTCTGCGCCGAGGTCGCCACCGAGCGTGTCGAGCTTGCGGGTATTGGCGTACGCGGCGAACTTCGGGGCCTGTGGGTTGCTCACGTCGTAGGCCATGACCCCGCCGATGCGCTCGAGGCCGATAAAGGCGTACGTCCGGCCGCCCACCTTGCCGACCGCAACCCCCTCGGGTTCCGGGCCCTTGTTGTCACTGCGAGTTATCCGGCGCATTGTCGCTGCGTGGTTGGCATTGAAGATTGTGTCGTAGCCATTCGCCGGGTCGGCGAAGAAACGCTCGACCTGGTCGCCGCTGTCCCACACCAGTCGCCCGTCCGTGGTCCAGATCGAGAACGAGCGCGCGCCGAACGCTTCGATGCGGTCGAAATCGCCGTCGCCATCCGTGTCGCCCGAGGCGTTGGTAACCGTCAGGCGGGCCAATGCCGCGTTGGTCTTGAGCGCAGCCGCATTCGGAAAGACTTTCGGGTCCAGCGTGTAGCTGGAACTGACGACACTGAGTCTCCTCGCCGAAGCCAAGGAAATCGCCGATTGCGCGCGAGTCGCCCTCGTTGGCCGTGACCAGGTACCGCTGCCTGCCGACGTTGAAATGGGCAATCGCATCCGGCTGGTACAGGCCATGGACCGGCCAGTTCGCGATCTTGATCGAAGCCGTGTTACCAGGCCCGTCGCGGTCGCTCGGATCGAGCGCATTGCCCAGTTCCGCGTGGTTCTTCCGACCGAGCGGCAGGATGTCCTGCACGGTGGCGGTCGGCACGTCGAGGATCGCGACGGCATTGGCCTCCTGCAGCGTCACCCAGGCCGTGCGCCCCTTGACCGTGATGTACTCCGGTTCGAGGTCTTGCGCCGCAGTGGCATTCGGTCCGAACACGCGGACGCCCTTCGCGGTCAATGCAGCCTTGCTGAACGCCTTGAAATCCGCCGTCCGCACCGAAGCATTGGCCACGCCCTGCTCCAGGTCGATGATGCTGATCGAGCCTTCGGGATTCACGGAATCGGCCTGGTTATAGGAGTTCGGCTCGCCTTCGTTGGCGACGAGCAAGTGCTCGCCGTCGCCGTCAAACGTGACCATGTCCGGCAGCGCTCCCACTCCGACGTCGCCGACGAACTCGAGCGTGGCGGCATCCACGAACACGACCCGACCTGGATTCGTCTTGGGACTCGCCTCCACAGCGACGGCAACCAGGCCCCTGTGCGCGTCGACGCTGTTGAGACCGGCGCCGTATGCGGCGAGGGAGATCGTCTCGTACAGGATCGGCGCGGCGGGATCGGCGAGATCGAGCACGACCAGGTTGTTGTCGGTCGAATTGATGGCGAACGCGCGCTTGGTCTTCGCATCGTAAGCGACGATCTCGGCACCGGTCGCCCCGACCGAGCCGGTGCTGATGCTGGCGAGGTGCTTGAGCGAAATGTCCCTTGCGGGCGAGTCATGGCGCGCGTCTGCGGCGTGGGTGGCAAGCAGCGCTGCGACGGCGGCAGCAACGGTGGTCTTCATGCGTGAGGGCCCCTGGTTGTTAGAGTTGACAGGCAGCGGCGAACACTGCCGGTCGCGTGTGACGGGCGAATGACAGCCAGCTGACGGTTCGTAGACCGTTACACCGACGCTGCGGCCTCGCGCGCGACGCCGGGACTGCGCGGCTGTGCCAAGGCACTGACGAACTGCCGGGTGCAGGCTTCCCAGGAATAGCCGACCGCGTGCTCACGGCACGCCGCCGGGTCGAGTTTCAGCGCCGCGAGGGCGGCCGCATGCAGGTCCTCGTCAAGCACACCCGTCACGCCGTTCGTGACCACGTCGACTGGGCCGGTCACCGGATAGGCAGCCACAGGCAAGCCACAGGCCATGGCTTCCAGCAGCACGAGTCCGAACGTGTCCGTACGGCTTGGGAAGACGAATACGTCGCTGGCCGCCACGTGTCGTGCAAGGTCTTCCCCGTGCTTGTAGCCGACGAACTCGACCTCAGGAAAGCGCGCCTGCAGCGACGGGCGCGCGGGCCCGTCGCCGATCACGAGCTTCGAGCCGGGCAAGTCGAGCCTGAGGAAATCCTCGATCCCCTTCTCCACCGCGACACGGCCGAGATAAAGCCAGATCGGGCGCGGCAGGGACAGGAAGCTCTTGTCGCGCAACCGGAACAACTCGCTGTCGACGCCCCGGCTCCATGTCGCCAGGTTGCCGAAGCCTTGCGCCTCGAGCTGCCGGCGCATCGATGGCGTCGCCACGAGCGTGCGCTTGGCCGCGCCGTGGAACCAGCGCATGAACGCATAGCTCACCGCAAGCGGCACTGGAGCGCGCGCGCGAATGTATTCTGGAAACTGCGTGTGATACGCGGTCGTGAACTCGTGCCCGGTCCGGATGCACCAACGCCGCGCGGCCAGGCCGATGGGCCCCTCGGTCGAGATATGGACCGCCGTCGGCTCGAGCTGCTCGAGACGGCGCGCCACCGTCTTGCCGGCAAACAGCGAGAGACGGATTTCAGGATAGGTGGGACACGGCACGGTCCGGAACTGTTCCGGCGAGATCACGTGCACATCCAGCCCGTCGGCGCGCATGCGCTCGACCGTGGTTGCCAGGGTTCGAACGACGCCGTTAGTCTGCGGATGCCACGCGTCCGTGGCGACGACGACCCTCACGCCGCCACCGGCGTCGGCACCTGGGGGCTGTCGAACAACGGGAACTCCTGGTCACCCACCAGCACCGCCTGCGACTCCGTCCACCGCAACAGGCTCAACCGCCCGCTGAAGTCCTCGACCAGCGTGGTGCAGCTCTCCACCCAATCGCCGTCGTTGCAGTAGGTGATGCCGTCGATCTCCGTGATCTCGGCCCGATGGATGTGGCCGCAGATCACGCCCTGGACCTGTTGCCGCCGCGCCTCCGTCGCGAGCGCCTTCTCGAAGCTCGCGATGTACTGCACCGCGTTCTTGACCTTGTGCTTGAGGAAGGCGGCGAGCGACCAGTAGGGGAACCCGAAGCGCGCCCGGATCGCGTTCACGTACCGATTCAGCGTCAGCGCCGCCGAGTACGCATGGCTGCCGATCGACTCGAGCATCGGGCTCGCGCGCACGATGCTGTCGAATTCGTCACCGTGCAGCACCAGGAAGCGCCGTCCGTCCGCAGTCTCGTGGATCGCCTCGCGATGGATCTCCACGTTGCCCATGACGAGCCCGTCGTGGTCGCGGAAGACGCGGTCGTGATTGCCCGGGATGTAGATGACCCGGGTGCCGTGCTTGGCCTTGCCGAGGATCGTGCGGATGACGTCGTTGTGGGCCTGCGGCCAGTAGAACGCTTTCGTCAGCGCCCAGACGTCGATGATGTCACCGACGAGATAGATCCGTTGGCACTCGACGCTGCGGAGAAAGTCGAGCAGGTACTGCGCCTGGCAGCCCTTGAATCCGAGATGTACGTCCGAGATGAAAACAGTGCGGGTACGCAGCGTCGTGCGCTGCAGCGGCACTTCGTTCATCGTTTGCGAATCTCTGGCCTCATGGCGCGCGAGCTTCACCCGGGCGCGTGAAGCTCCGATGAACGTTCAGAGAACCTTTGATGACGATCGCCCTCACCCCGACCCTCTCCCGCCGGGGCGAGAGAGGGTGCGGGCGTCACGGACGGAGGCGCTGCCTGGTGCGTTTCATCAGCGTAACGTGCGTGCCCTCGCGCGCAACCTTCGGCGCGCGACTCGTCGAGGTGCACCTGACATAGCTGCCGTCCTCCTGCATCAGCCAGGCGTTTCGCAGGTCGGCCAGCTGCACCTGCATCACCTCCCAGATCCGCTCCTTCAGGCGACGGTCCTCCACCGGGGCGACGGCCTCGACGCGGCGCGACAGGTTGCGGTCCATCCAGTCCGCCGAGCCGATCAGGAAGTCACCGTCGAGCGGGTCTTCGCTGCCGTTGGCAAAGTGAAAGACCCGGCCGTGCTCGAGGAAGCGGCCGATGATGGAGCGAACACGAACATTCTCGGTCAGCCCAGCGACACCGGGCCGCAGGCAGCAGAATCCGCGCACGATGAGGTCGATCGGCACTCCCGCGTTGGAAGCGTCGCAGAGCGCCTCGCAGACCGGCCCGTCCTCGAGCTGGTTGACCTTGACGACGATGCGCGCCGGACGTCCGGCGCGCGCATTCGCAGCCTCGCGACCGATCAGGTCCACGAAGCGGGTGCGCATGTTGAGCGGCGCCACCAGCAGCTTCTCGAACCGCGGCGCGCGGGAAAATCCGGTCAGGTGGTGAAACAGGTTGACGACGTCGCGGGTCAGCACCGGGTCGCAGGTGAACAGCCCGAAGTCCGTGTACATGCGGGCCGTCTTGACGTGGTAGTTGCCGGTGCCGATGTGGGCGTAGCTGCGCAGACCGTCGCCCTCGCGCCGCACGACGAGCGCGAGCTTGGTGTGCGTCTTGAGGCCACGCATGCCGTAGATCACGTGGTCGCCGGCTTTCTGCAGTTCCTCGGCCCAGTGCAGGTTGCGCTCTTCGTCGAACCTTGCCTTCAACTCGACGAGGCACGCGACCTGCTTGCCGTTCTCGGCTGCCCGGATCAGGGAGCGCACGAACGGCGTATCGTCGCCGAGGCGGTACACCGTCATCTTGATCGTGGTCGTGCTGGGGTCGTCGGCCGCATCGCGGATGAAGCGCTCGACCGACGCGTCGAAGCTTTCATACGGATGGTGGACCAGCACATCGCCGGCGCGGATGGCCGAGAACATGTCGGCGTCGCTGTCGATGCCCTGTGGCGGCTGCGGCGTCCACGGCGGGTCGCGCAGCTCACTGATTGGCAGCGATGCCAGCTCGAACAGGCCGGAATAGTCGAGCATGTCCGGCAACTCGTACACGTCGCTGTCACGCAGGTCGAAACTCGCCACCAGTCCGTCGCGAATCTCGCTGCTGGCACCCTCTGCGAACTCGAGGCGGACGACCGGCTGGAAGCGGCGCTGGCGGACCTGCTCCTCGATCAGCTCCTTGATGCTGTTGTCGCTGTCCTCTTCGATCGCGATGTCGGCATTGCGCGACACCCGGAACAGCGTGCTCGCCTCGATCTCGACGCCCGGGAACAGGCTGGCGGCGTTGACCCTCACCAGCTCCTGCAGCGAGATGAAACAGCGCTGACCCGCGGCGACGTCGGCGCGCACCGGCAGCCATTGCGGCAATGCCGTAGGCACCTTCACGCGGACCAGGATGCGATCGGCCGTCTCCGCATCCTTGAGCACGAAACCCCAGGACGTCGACAGGTTCGACATGAAGGGAAACGGGTGCGAAGGATCGAGGCTGAGCGGCGTCAACGCCGGCGACACGTGACGTTCAAAGTACTGGCGGGCTTCCTCGCACTGCGCCGGTGTCAGGTCGGACCACGCGGCCAGTTGCACCCCGTGGCGCACCAGACTCTGGCGGAGTTCTTCGAAACAGCCGGCCCGCCGCAGCAGCAGCGGATACAGGGTTTCCCGCAGCTTGTGGATATGGGCGTTGAACTCCTCGACGACGGCCACGTTGCCGCTGGCATAGGCGCGCGTCCGCATCGCGCCGACGCGCTTCATGAAGAATTCGTCGAGGTTGGAGGTGAAGATCGCCAGGAACTTGAGCCGCTCTAGCAACGGCACGCGCTCGTCGAGCGCTTCGGACAGGACCCTGCGGTTGAACTCGAGCCAGCTCAGGTCCCGATCGAACCAGGCCTCTTTCATCATGCGCGCGCGCAGCTTCGCATCCATCTGGACTACATTCCCTGGCGCCATCCGGCGGGACCGGGCGGCGATGGACAAATACGATATAGAATCAACACGGCACGTTACCAAATTGTGGCAACGCGCAGTTCTTTTGCCTTTCCATTACGAGACGCCCATGAAGATCCACGCCCCTTACGCCGACGTCGCGGCGCAGATCGATGCCGCCTTCGAGGAACGGTCTACGCTGTCTCCGGCCAGCGCGCCACCGGACATCGTCGAAGCCGTACAGCATGCGATCGACCTGCTCGACTCCGGGGCGGTGCGCGTCGCCGAGAAGGTCGACGGACGGTGGCGCGTCCACGAATGGCTCAAGAAGGCAGTCCTGCTGTCGTTCCGTCTTTTTGACAATGTGCCGCTGGATGCCGGCTACACCCGCTTCTACGACAAGGTGGGCCTCAAGTATGCGGCTTACGATGCCGAAAGATTCAGGGCTGACGGCGTGCGCGTGGTGCCGCCGGCCGTCGTCCGGCGCGGCGCGTACGTGGCGCGCAACGCGGTCCTGATGCCGAGCTACGTCAACATCGGCGCCTACGTCGGCGAAGGCACCATGGTCGATACCTGGGCCACGGTGGGTTCCTGCGCACAGATAGGGCGCAACGTGCACCTCTCGGGCGGCGTCGGCATCGGCGGTGTGCTCGAGCCGCTGCAGGCCAGCCCGACGATCATCGAGGACGGCTGTTTCATCGGCGCGCGTTCGGAAGTCGTCGAAGGCGTGATCGTCGAGGAAGGCGCGGTGCTGTCGATGGGCGTCTTCGTCGGACAGAGCACGCGTATCTATGACCGCGAGCGCGACGAGGTCACCTATGGCCGCATTCCGTCCGGCGCGGTCGTGGTGCCCGGAACGCTGCCCGCCGCCAACGGCAAGTATGGTCTCGCCTGCGCGGTGATCGTGAAGCGCGTCGATGCACAGACGCGCGCAAAAGTCGGCATCAACGAACTGCTGCGAGGAGCAGCCACCGACTGACCACGTCGGTGCGGTGACGCGACGGCCGCCGCGTCACTTCGTCAGTTTCGCGGCGCGCGAGCTCGCGTCGGCGGCTTGCGCGAACTGGCCGTCGATGCTCAACGCCTTGCGGTAAGCCGCAACGGCATCCTGCTTGCGGCCCGACTCCTCGAGCACGATGCCAAGGTGGTACCAGATCTCGGCCTGCGGCGGAGGCAGCTTCACCGCCTTCTGCAGGGCTTCAACAGCCAGCGTCCGCTCGCCGCGAGCGCGATGCACCCAACCCTGTGTGTCGTGAAACTGTGGCACGTTCGGGCTGGCGGCCACGGCCCGCTTTGAAAGCGCGAGCGCTTCATCCAGGTTGCCGCCCTTGCGCAGCGAGATCATCGCCAGGTTGTTGCACGCAATGGCGAGGTCGGGCTTCAGCCGCAGGGCATCCCGATAGGCCGCTTCCGCCCTGGCGGTGTCCCCGAGCCGCTGCATGACCATGCCGAGTTTCACGCGGCTGATGGGGTCCCTGGGATTGAGCCGGCTCGCGAGCGCGTAGTCGGACGCGGCCTTGGCGTCTTCACCCATCTCGTTGTAGACGTCGCCCCGGTCGAGAACGACCGCCAGCGTGTCCGGCTGCAACACCAGAGACTGGGACAGCGCCTTGACCGCATAGGGGTAGCGCTTGTCGGACGCATAGACCCGGCCTAGCAGGTGCCAGGCCGCCGCGTCCTCCGGCGCACGCTTGACCGCTTCCTGCAGTTCGCTGATCGCGCCCTTGGTGTCGCCGGTCGCGAGCAGTGTCATGCCAAGTCCCATGCGCGCTGACGCCAGGTCCGGCTTGATCTCGAGCGCCTTGCGATACTCGGCGATCGCGGCCTTGGGGTTCCTCTCGACGCTGGCGTACAGGTCCGCCAGGTCGAGCCGCGCGAGCACGGCCTGCGGGTCGAGTTCGATGGCTTTGAGATAGGCGGCTTTCGCCTGCGGATACTTCTGCATGGCCATGTAGAGACGTCCGGCGGCTGTGTGCACGTCCGGATTGGCGGGCTCGGTCGCCAGCGCCTTGCGGATGTTGGCCTCGGCCTGCGTCGTGTTGCGCTGTCGCACACGCACGTCGGCCAGGCCCAGCATCGCGACCGTGAGATCGGGCTCGCGTCGCAGTGCGTCCTCGAACATCGAACCTGCGGTGAGGAGGTCGTCCTGGCCCAGTGCCTTGAACCCGCTGGCCGCCGCTTGTTCAGCCGGGCTCAGCTTGTTTGCCGGCTTGCTCGAGCAGCTTGTCGGCGCCAACGACGGCCGTCTGGCGTGGAGGCGAAGCGACCGCGACGGCACCGGCGCGCTCCACCCAGACCATGGCGACGACGATGAACACGCCGACACGGATCCAAGCGGCGAAGAAGCCTGAATTAGTCATGGTCGACTGCCATCCCCGCGCGTTGTTTGAGCATGAGCATAGTGAACCACCGGAACCCCGGCACGTGTCGGAGATGTTTACATTAGCTCGATCCACCGGGCCCATATAACTGCGTAAAGCCATGAATAATGCGGCTTGGCATGTTCCCTGCATCCTTTCGTCCGGAAGGGACTCCCGCGACTTGATCCATACAGGCGATACCCAAAAAGGGGTGGGAGCAACATGACGAAGCGTTCATTCAAGGCACTGGCGGCAGGCATTGGCGCCGCCCTTGCACTCGGGTTACCCGGTTTGGCCTCGGCCACCGACCTGACCAAGTTCAATACGATTTTCGACACCAACTTCGCGTCGGCGGGCATTGGCGGCATGCGTGGCCAGGGCACGGGCAATGTGACCCTCACCGGCGTCAGTGGCACCGTGACGCAGGCCTACCTGTACTGGCACGGTCCCAGCAACGTGAGCGCCACTGGCCCGGGCAACAGCGCAGTGACGTTCGCCGGCACGGACATCACGGGCACGTTCCTGGGTGTGTCGAGCGACAACTGCTGGGGTTTCCAGAACAGCCTTGCCTATCGCGCGGACGTCACCAGCCTGGTCTCCGGCAACGGCGTCTTCGCCCTGTCGAACTTCACCAAGAGCGGCGTCGACATCAACGGTGCGTCCCTGATCGTCTTCTTCGACGATGGCGTGGCCGGCAACAACCGCGACGTCGTGCTGTTCAACGGCAACGACTCGAACATCGAGAATTCGTTCGATGCGCTGGGTTGGAACATCACGCTGGCCGGCATCACCTACGAGAGCGGGACCGCGCAGGCGCAGTTCCACGTCAGTGACGGGCAGGCCTTCCCGGACGACGCGGTCACTGCCAACAGCACCGTCATCGCGCCGGGCGGCGCGGTGTTTGACGGCAACACGGTGCCGTCCGCCGGCCGGGACAATAACGGTCTGCTCTGGGACATCCGCAACTTCAACGTGACCAGCCTGCTCACGCCGGGCACCAACAGCCTGAACATCAGGTCGGGCCAGAACAGCGACTGCCTCTCGTGCGTGCTGATCGCGATCGACTTGCCGGCTGGCGCAGCGCCACCCCAGGAACCGCCCACGGGCGTGCCTGAGCCGGGTTCACTGGCGTTGTTGGGGCTGGGACTCGCCGGGTTGGCCGCGTCGCGCCGACGCAAGACCGCCTGATCGAGTATCAAGCAAGCCCCATGCAAGCCCGGCCTCGCGCCGGGCTTGTTCTTTCTGGGTTACGCCGCGTCGGCTTCGCGGCGCTCCTGGCCCAGCATGTAGAGCACCTGCTCCGCGATGTTGGCGGCATGGTCGCCGATGCGCTCGAGCCCCTTCAACGCGAAGATCGTGTCGATCGTCGGCCGCAGGAAGCGGTGATCCTGCAGCACGTACGACATCACCAGGCGCAGCGCCGCGGCGAATTCGGCATCGAGTTCGGCGTCGCGCTGCAGTACGCTGCGGGCGAGATCAATATCCATCTCATCGGCAGCGCGCACCGCGTTCCGCAACATGGAACCGGACAGCGCAGACATGTGCCGCAACTGTCGTGCAACCGCGAGGACCGGGTCCCCCTCGTTCGCCTTGTCGAGCGACAACGCAAAACGGGCGATCTTCTTGGCCTCGTCCCCTGCCCGCTCGAGTTCGCGGCCGATCCGCACGATCGCGCGCGCCAGCCGCAGGTCATTGGCGACCGGCTGCTGCAACGCGATGAACGTCAGGCTGTCTCGGTCGAGCTGCTTCTCATACTGATCCACGCGGCTCTCACGCGTCAGGACCGCCTGTGCCAGCACGGGATCGCGGTCCACCAGCGCCCTGACCGCGCACGCTACCTGCTCGATGACCAGCGCACCCATTTCAAGGGCATGCATCCGCAGACCGGCCACCGACTGGTCAACGGTGCTGGAAGTGTGAGGCTCGGTAGGGTCCGAACGATCCATGACGATCGCGTCCACTGCCCGGCTCAGCCGTAGCGGCCCGTGATGTAGTCCTCGGTCGCTTTCTTGGACGGGTTGGTGAAGATCTTCGACGTGGCGTCGACTTCGACCAGCTCGCCCAGGTACATGAACGCCGTGAAATCCGACACGCGGGCCGCCTGCTGCATGTTGTGCGTGACGATCAGGATCGTGACGCGGCTCCGCAGCTCGGTGATCAACTCTTCGATCTTCGCTGTCGCGATCGGATCGAGCGCGGACGTGGGTTCGTCGAACAGCAGGATTTCTGGCTCGGTCGCGAGCGCGCGGGCGATGCAGAGTCGCTGCATCTGGCCGCCCGAAAGCGCCAGAGCCGAGTCGGTCAGGCGGTCCTTGACCTCGTCCCAGATTGCCGCGCCGCGCAGTGCCTTCTCGACGCGCTCGGCGAGCTCGGTGCGGTTATTGAAGCCGCGCAGGCGCAGGCCGTAGGCCACGTTCTCGAAAACGGTCTTGGGGAACGGGTTCGGCTTCTGGAACACCATGCCGATCCGCATACGGACCTCGATCGGGTCGACTTCCTTGCCGACGAGGTTCACGTTCTCGGGGTGCAGCGTAATGCTTCCCGAATAGCGCGTGCCAGGCTGCAGGTCGTGCATGCGGTTGAAGCAGCGCAGAAACGTGCTCTTGCCGCAACCCGACGGACCGATCAGCGCCGTGACCTGGTTCTCAGGGATCGCCAGGTTGATGTTCTTGAGCGCCTGGTTCGTGCCGTACCAGAAATCCAGCTTGTCGGCGATGGCCTTGGCCGGATTCGCGCGCGCCACCTTGCGCTCTTCCATGACGATGGCAAGCGAAGGCGTTGCGGTCTTTTCGACGACGTTCGTGTTCATGTGGGAAGCACTCACCAGTTGATCTTCTTGCGGAAGCGGTAGCGGATCCAGATGGCGACCGCGTTCATCGCCAGCGTCATGCCGAGCAGGATGGCCGCGGCGGCGGCGGCGTTCTGCTGGAAAGCCTGGTCGGGACGCGACACCCAGTTGAAGATCTGGATCGGCATCGCCGTGAACTCGCTCTTGAGCCACTCGAAATTGAGGAACGGGAACTCGCCGGTGATGGGCGAACCCGGCAGGAAGGCGATGAAGCTCAGCGCACCGATCGTGATGATGGGCGCCGTCTCGCCGATTGCGCGCGACAGGCCAAGGATCAGGCCCGTCAGGATGCCGCCAGTCGAATACGGCAGCACGTGGTCCTTGGTCACTTCCCAGCGCGTCGCGCCGAGCCCGTACGCGGCCTCGCGGATCGCCTTCGGCACGGCACGTAACGCTTCACGCGTGCCGACGATGATGATCGGCAGGATCAGCAGCGCGAGCGTCAGGCCAGCCGACAGCACGCTCTGCCCGAACCCGAACTTGTACACGAACAGCCCGAGCGCCAGCAGGCCGTACACGATCGACGGCACGCCGGCGAGGTTGGTCACGTTGATTTCAATGACGCCGGTGAACCAGTTCTTGGGCGCGTATTCCTCGAGGTAGATGGCGGCGGCCACACCGACGGGCAGCGCCACCAGCGCCGTCACCAGCATGATCATCGACGTGCCAACCCAGGCCGACAGGATGCCGGCGCGTTCCGCCTTGCGCGACGGGAACTGCGTGAGGAAGTCCCAGCCGAACCGCGCCGCGCCATCGCGCACGAGGTCGAGGAACAACAGCGCCAGCAGTCCCAGGCAGCTCATCAGGATCAGCAGGCCCACGATCACGAACAGCTTGTCGAGGTTCTTGCGCCACGAGAGTCCGCGACGGAGCTCCTCGATCGTCATCACGGCGGCCATCTCAGTAGGCCTCCCGGAACCGGCGGGTCAGGAAGAAGCCGATGAGGTTGAACACCAGGGTCATGATCATCAGCACCAGGCCCGCGGCGAAGATGCTCTGGTAGCCGATGCTGTCGTGCGGCAGGTCGCCGAGGCTCACCTGCACGATGTAGGCGGTGATCGTCGCCGCCGGCTCGGTCGGGTTGAACGTCAGCGTCGGCTGCATGCCGGCCGCGATCGCGACGACCATCGTCTCGCCGATGGCGCGCGAGATGCCGAGGATGTACGCGGCAGCGATGCCCGAGAGCGCGCCCGGCACGACTACGCGCAACGCGGTCTGCAGCTTGGTGGCACCCATTGCGTAGGACCCTTCGCGCATGTAGCGCGGCACCGCGCGCATCGCGTCCTCGCTGACCGATGCCACGTACGGCACGATCATCAAGCCGATCACGAGGCCTGCGCTCAGCATGTTGAATCCCGGCAGATCGGGGATCAGCTTCTGCAGGAAGGGGGTAACCATCAGCAGTGCGAAATAGCCGTAGACCACCGTGGGAACCGCACCCAGCAACTCCAGGATCGGTTTCACCGTCTCGCGCAAGCGATGCGTCGCGAACTCCGAAAGATAGATTGCGATGATCGTGCCGAGCGGGATGGCGACCAGCAGCGCGACGAACGTTACCGTGAGCGTGCCCGAGACCAGCGGCATGATGCCGTAGTGCGCGTCGTCGAACAGCGGCGTCCACTGCGTGTCGGTCAGGAAGTCCTTGATCGAGACATGCTCAAAAAAGAACGACGACTCGTATAGCAGGATGAAGACGATCGCGAGCGTCGTGAACACTGCGACGAGCGCCGCCGTCAGCAGGATCAGTTCGATGACCCGGTCGCGGTTCTTGCGATAGCGCAGCGAAGAGAAAGCCCCCTTCCCCATCGCCGCCGTGCGAGTTGTCGCCGTAGCCGACATGAGCCCTTCCCCAATGCGGCGCCTTTGCGGCGCTTCGGTTTAGACACGAACGGGCCGGGACCTTGCGATCCCGGCCCGGCCCCTCCCGGGGATGCCCGGTTAGAGTTTACCTTCCAGCGCCTGAAGCTGTTCGATCGTGATGCCGACCTGTGGGTGGCCGCCGAACACCGTGCCGAGCTTGCCGGCCTGGAAGTGCTTCCAGGCGAGGTCGTAGGCGCTCTTCGGCAGCGGCAGGTAACCGACTTCACTCACCAGGTTGCCGTTCGTCAGCATGAACTGCACGAACTCACGGACTTCCGGACGCTTGGCGGCCGTGTCGCGCACGTAGACGAACAGCGGGCGCGACAGCGGATTGTAGGTGCCGTTGGTCACGTTCTCGAGGCTCGGACCCACCGGACCCTTGCCCTTGCCATTGTCGATCGCGACCGCCGTCATCTTGTCCTTGTGCGCGGCGTAGTACGCATAGCCGAAGTAGCCGAGCGCATTCTTGTTGTTCTCGACGCCTTGCACCAGGGTATTGTCGTCTTCGCTGGCGGTGAAGTCGCCACGGCTGGCCTTCGCCTTGCCGTTGATCGCCTCGGTGAAGTAATCGAAGGTGCCCGAGTCGGCGCCCGGCCCGAACAGCATCAGCTTTTCCTTCGGGAATTTCGGATTGACCTGGTTCCAGGTGGTGATGCGGCCCTGCGCGGCCGGTTCCCACATCTTCCTGAGCTCGGCCACGGTCATCGACTTCGCCCACGTGTTGGCGGGATTGATCACCACCGTCAGCGCATCGAATGCCACCGGTACTTCCATGTACTTGATGCCGGCCTTGCGGCAGGCTTCCATTTCCTCGACCGAGATCGGGCGCGAGGCGTTCGCGATGTCCGTCTCGCCGCGGCAGAACTTCTTGAAGCCGCCGCCGGTGCCCGAGACGCCGACCGTCACGCGGACCTTGCCGCGCTTCTGGATCTGGAACTCTTCGGCATAGGCCTCGGAAATCGGAAATACGGTGCTGGAGCCGTCGATCTTGATCGCGGCCTGCGCGTGGGCGCGCTCCGGGGCGCCCAGGGCCATCAGGCCCAGCGCCAGCGCCGGGAGGGTGATCTGCTGCCAGGAAAGCTTCATGAAGACATCCTCTGCTGTGGTTCGACTTGGGGCGCACGGGGCCCCCTCTTTCTGGTGCGCAGTCTGCCGACGCACTGTGACAGGCATGTGACAGCGGTAGCCAAGCACTGCAAGTGCTTGATCCATCATGGCTAAATGGCTTTAATGCGGTTCCCGGCCCCGGTTCCGGCGCCGTCCTCTCACCCGCGAATCCGACCCGATGTCACCGACCCTTGCACTGACCGAAGACCTGCTGCGACGGCCGTCCGTCAGTCCCGAGGATCATGGCTGCATTGATTTGATCTGTTCGCGGCTCGAGCCGCTCGGTTTCCGCATCGAACGGCTGCGATTCGGCCCCGTCGAGAACCTCTGGGCGCGGCGCGGCGACGACGGTCCGGTGCTGTGCTTCGCGGGTCACACGGATGTCGTACCGACGGGCCCGCGCGAAGACTGGCGCAGCGACCCGTTCGAGCCGCGCCTCGTCGACGGAATGCTGTATGCACGCGGTGCCGCGGACATGAAGAGCAGCCTCGCGGCGATGGTGACTGCCACCGAACGCTTCGTCGCGAAGCATCCCGCGCCTGCAGGCTCGCTCGCCTTCCTGTTTACCAGCGACGAGGAAGGCCCTTCCGTCGACGGCACGCGCAAGGTGATGGAAGTGCTCGAGGCGCGCCACGAGAAGATCGACTGGTGCGTCGTGGGCGAACCGACGAGCAGCGAGGTGCTCGGGGACACGATCAAGGTCGGGCGCCGCGGATCACTGTCGGGCCGCCTCACGGTGCACGGCGTGCAGGGCCACATCGCTTACCCGCAACTGGCGGACAACCCGGTGCACGGCTTCGCGCCGGCACTCGCGGAACTGGTCAGCACGCACTGGGACGAAGGCAACGAATTCTTCCAGCCGACGACCTTCCAGGTCTCGAACATTGCCGCTGGCACAGGCGCGCCAAATGTCGTCCCCGGCGAACTGAAGGCGCGGTTTAACCTGCGCTTTTCCACGGAACAGACCGTGGAGCAATTGCAGCAGCGCGTCCTCGGGGTGCTCGATCGCCACCAGGTGAAGTACTCACTGGAGTGGTTCATCTCCGGCTTGCCTTTCCTGACACGCCCCGGCACGTTGACGGCCGCCGTCGAGCAGGCCGTGCGCGAAACGATGGGCCGCGCGCCCCGATTCTCGACCACGGGTGGCACGTCGGATGGGCGCTTCATCGCTCCCACTGGCGCGCAGGTGGTGGAACTCGGCGTGGTCAACGCGACGATCCACAAGGTGAACGAGTGCGTGCGCGTCAAGGACATCGACGTGCTGAGCCGCGCCTACGAGCGGATCATGGAACTGCTGCTGACCTGACTCCGTCTCCGGCTTCAGCGGGAGAGGTCGCCCGTCAGGGCGGGTGAGGGCTCTGGCATCCCTTCCGGCCTTCTCCCCGGCGAGCGGATAGGCAGACACTCGATGGTTGCAGGCGGCCGATCCCGTGCCTTTCCCCGAGCTTGGAAAGGCAGACACGCGCTCGGGGAAAGGCACGGAATCGACCGCTTGCGCCTCGGCGCCCGAGCGGCGCGTCGGGCGTTCGATTCGGCATGTCCTGGCGCGCGCGTGTCTGCCTTTCCAAGCGCGCCAGGACATGCCGGATTGAACGCCACGACCCTCACCTGCGCGCTCCACGACCTCTCTGTCTGAAGCGGGAGAGGTGACTAGCCGCGCTTCCGCCAGTTGGCGAAGACCCCGAGGGCGGCAAGTCCCAGCAGGTTCAACAGCACCCAGAACGGCATGCTGAAGCCAAGGAAGCGCCACGTGACCTTGGCGCATTCGCCCGAACCGCTCAGCACCTTGGCGAGCACTTCGTGCAGCGGCAGGACGTCCATCATGTAGTCGAGGCTGGCGCCGCATTCGGCGACGGAGCCCGGCGGCTGGTTAATGATCCAGATGTGCTTGGCCGCCACGAAGACGCCGGCCAGCGCGGCGAGCAGGACAAGAACGCCGTACGCTCTCGCGCCGGAAACCCGCGGGTGGTGCAGCCACGCAACCAGGAATACCGCGCCCACCGCGATGACCGCGACGCGCTGCAGGATGCAGAGCGGACACGGATCCTCGTGCAATCCGTACTGCACGAACAGCGCATAGGCCATCAGGCCCGCACACCACAGGAAACCTGCCAGGTTCAGCGTTCGCCGCTTCAACCACCAGGGCTGCGCGGAATCCAAGGTTAGGTTCAAACGCGCACTCCACGTCGCCCGGAATCAAACATCGGCCTCAAACGCCCTGCTTCGTCGCCCGTGCCGCCCGAATCTGCTTCTCGACATCCTCGATCGAGAGGTGACGGATGTCCTTGCCCAGCACCATGTAGACGACGTACTCGCAGATGTTCTTGGCGTGGTCGCCGATGCGCTCGAGCGCGCGCGCGAGTCCTAGGACATCGAGCGTGCGACGGATGGCCCGCGGGTCCTCCATCATGAACGTGATGCACTGGCGCTGGATGGCCTCGTACTCCTCGTCGATGACACGGTCGCGGCGCGCCACTTCGAGCGCAGCCTCGGTGTCGAGGCGGGCGAACGCATCGAGCGCGCCGTGCACCATGTCGGCAACGAGTTCGGAGATGTGCTTCAGTTCGCGATAGCGATCCGCGGTGCGGTCGGAATTCGCAAGCCGCACGGCGGCGTGACCGAGTTTCTCGGCCTCGTCGCCGATGCGCTCCAGGTCCGTGATCGTCTTGATGACTGCCACGATCAGGCGCAGGTCAGACGCCGTCGGCGCCCTCGTCGCCAGGATTCGGCTGCAGTCCTCGTCGATGGCAACTTCCATCGCGTTGACCTTGTGGTCCTGCCGGGCCACTTCCTCGCCAAGGCGGCTGTCGCCGGTGACGATGGCTTTCACTCCATTCTGCAGTTGCTGCTCGACGAGGCCGCCCATCTGCAGGACGCCCGTGCGCAGGCCTTCCAGCTCCGCGTTGTAGCGGCTGTGGATGTGGTGGGAGAGGTCAGAGGTGTCCATCACGTTCTTGTCTCCAGAAGCTGCCGTCTTGTACAGGACGGCCCGGATTGCGGCAAGCGCAACCGGGCCGTGAAAAGAAAGCACCCTCCCCGCACCCTCGCCCGGGGGATTGGCGAGGGGGGCCCTGGCGGGCCCGGGGGAGGGTTCAGCGGGGATCGAAAGGTCAGAACTTGTAGTTCAGGTCGACCTGCAGCCGGTCGTAGTCGAGGCTGTCGTTGACGTTGAAGTACAGCGGGTCGCGCGTTTCATTCTTGTTGAGCGTGTTCAGGAAGTATGTCGCCTGGATGTTGAAGTTGCGCACCGGAGCGTAGGCGCCGCGGAAGACGAAGCCCTTGCTGTTGGTACGCCCGTCGCCGAAGTCCGAATCCACGAACTGGCCGAAGAGTGCGTCGGCGTCGATGTCCTGGTACCACAACGCCGCGTTCCAGGTCTTCGGGTTGCTTGCACGGCCGAGCGACGCACCGACCGCATAACCGGAGTCTTCCTGGACGCCGGACGCCATGTTCTGCGCGTAGTTCGCCCACAGCGAGAGCGGCTGGTTGAACACCGTCAGGCCCATTTCAGCGCCCAGATCCACAATCTCGTAATCGTAACGCAGCAGGTTGGTCGTGCTGGTGCCGACGCGGTACATGGTGTTGCCATTGCCCACGCCGCCGAACATGATCGAGTTCTGGTCCTGGCACGCGCCGCAGTCGTAGTAGTGCGCGGCCACGCGGGTCTCGCCCCCGAACAGCGGGAACTTGAGTCCGAGTTGCCCACCGAAGACGTTGCCGTCGCTGTTCTCGCCGGCCGGGTTCGAGTTGTACTGTTCCGACATCCACCAACCGTAGGCGCTGCCGAACAGCATGCCGCGATCGAACTTGACCGCGCCGCCCTCCGGGTTGTAGTCGCCGTCGTAAAAAAGACTGTTGCCCGGTCGCCAGAACGGCCACGGCTGCTTGCCGAGGACGATATTGACGCCGCTGTAGGCGTTCCAGTCCACATAGGCCATGTCGACGCCGATCGACTTGCGGGTACTCTGCGAGCCGAGCGTCTGGTTCGACGAACGCGGGTCGTCGGCGCCGGTGGCGAACAGGATCGTGCCGTTCACGTGATCCGTGATCTTGGCGTCGAAACCGAGGCGCGCGCGGATGCGATGACGGTAGCGGTCGGCCGCGTCTTCGACGGTGCCTGGTGCCGTGGCACTGCCGCCGACCACGCGCTCCGTCCAGATGTTCTCGGAACGATAGCGGATATCGCCGCGGCCCTTGAGCTTGGCCGCCCAGTCGGATCCCTTCACTTTCGAGATCTCGTTCGCAGCCACGGCGCCCTCTTCGCGCAGTTCCTTGGTCTGGGACTTCAGATAGTCCATCTCGGCCTCGCGACGGTCGGCGAGCGCCTGCAGTTCCGAATTCTGGGCCTTCAGCTCGACGTTGTTCGCTTCGAGGCGACTGAGACGCTCAGCGAGCACCTTCATCTGCGCCTCGATGGACTGCACCTCGGCCTTGGTGGCGGCACCCTTGGATTGCGCAGACGCCTCCGCGGCGCTGAGCGTCAGCGCGGCGGCAACTGCCGTCGCAAGCAGAGTCTTTCTCACAGTGATCCCCTTTCGATGGTTTGCCAGTCTTGTCGGCCACGCCAGGATCAGTGCATGGTTGCACCGCACCAGGCGATTCCTTGGGCAGACTTTGTACGCCGCGTTTGTGACAGTCAGGTTGCAGCGCGGCGACAGAATTGCGGCACCTTGATAGACAGCCGCATCGCTATACGGACGCGGGCGCAGCCAAAATTACGCGCCGAGGGCTGCGGGGTGTTCCCGCGTTTGCACCCGCTGCGGGGGAAAGTGACAGGTGAAGGTGCTGCCCTCGCCCTCCACGCTTGCGATCTCGAGCTGGCCGGCGTGGCGCTGCAATGCATGCTTCACGATGGCGAGGCCGAGCCCCGACCCGCCAAGCTTGCGCGAACGACCGGCATCGACCCGGTAGAACCGCTCCGTGAGCCGCGGAATGTGCGACGCCGGGATGCCGATGCCGGTGTCCGCCACCGCAACGTGGCTGCCCACGGCGTCAGTCCAATACCGCACAGCGACACGGCCTTCCGTCGGGGTGTACTTGACCGCGTTCGTGATCAGGTTGTGAAAGATCGAGTGCAGTTCCGACTCGGCGCCGAGCAGCAGGGCGTCTGATTCGAGGTTCAGCTCGAACGTCGCCGGGTGCTCGGGCCGCGCGAGCACCTCCTTGCGTATGAGCGCCAGCATGCCGCCGACGTCGACGGGCTCCAGTTCGGCTTCGCCCTTGCCCGCCTCGAGGCGCGAGAGTTCCAGCAGGTCCTGCACGATGCTGTGCATGCGCTCCGACTGGCGTTGCATCTCGCGCACGGGTTCGCGCCAGCCCTCGTCCAGCGACGGGTCCTCGGCCAATGTGTCCAGGTAGCCGCGCACCACGGTGAGGGGCGATCGCAGTTCGTGCGAGGCGTTGGCGACAAAGTCGCGGCGCATGCTCTCCAGTCGCGCCTCATTGGTGACATCGCGGACGATGAGCAACTGCAGGTCGCGCGCGGTGGTGGTCACGAGGTTGAAGGCGAACCAGCGATCGCCGAGGTTCGGCATGTGCAAACGCGGCCCCGGGCCCTTGCCGCCGCTCGTGACGTACTCGACAAACTCCGGCTGGCGGATCAGGTTGTCGATGCGGATGCCGTAGTCCAGCTTGCGCCGCAGGCCGAGCCATTGCGCCGCCGTCGGGTTGAACCACAGGATCTCGCGGGTTGGCCCGAGCAGGATCGTGCCGTCGGGCATGGCGGACGTCATCCGCCGCAACTCGCGCAGCAGCATGAGCGCCCGGCGCTTGTGGAAACGCTTGCGCTGATAGAGCCGATTGGCCCTTTCGAGCGTTTCAGCCCACAAGCCGTGCATGTTCGGTGGCTTCTGGATGCTGCGCAACCGCAACCAGCTCTCGAACCGAATGAGGTTCCAGGCCTGCACGGCGACGACGACCGCGAGGTAACCCGCGACAAAGAGCGCGGGGTACCCTGCGATCCAGCCTGCCGCGAGCGCAACCAGCAGGCCGATCAGTAGGCCGAGGACGAAGTGCCAGGCAGTACGGGACAAGCGCTGCGATCCTCGCTCTCGCGGACGACCGGCTTACTCGGGTCGGGTGGAGAAACGATACCCCGAACCGCGGACCGTCTGCACCAGGAAGTCGCTCGCAAAAGGTTCCAGCGCCTTGCGCAGGCGACGGATGTGCACGTCCACGGTGCGTTCCTCGACATAGACGTTGCCGCCCCAGACCCGGTCCAGCAACTGGCTGCGCGTGTACACGCGCTCAGGGTGCTCCATGAAGAACTGCAACAGCCGGTACTCGGTGGGCCCGAGCGATACGTTCTGCTCGCCGGCCATGACTCGGTGACTCGCCGGGTCGAGCTTGAGCGTTCCGACCTCGATGGCCTCGCCGGAGGCCGAAGGCGATGTCCGCCGCAGCACGGCCTGGATGCGCGCGAGCAGTTCACGAGGGCTGAACGGCTTCGTGACGTAGTCGTCCGCGCCACCCTCGAGACCTGCCACCTTGTCCTGCTCCTCAGCGCGGGCCGTGAGCAGGATGACCGGCAGGTCCTGCGTTTCCTTGTTGCGCTTGATCGAGCGTGTCAGCTCGAGACCGGTCTGGTCCGGCAGCATCCAGTCGACCAGCAACAGGTCGGGGCGCGCATCGGCGATGCGTGACCGGGCTTCGCTGCAGTCCTCGGCCTCGCTGACGATGAAACCGGCGCGACGCAACCCGAACGCGATCATGTCGCGGATCGGCTTCTCGTCTTCGACGATCAGGATCTGCTTGCCCGTCATGTGTTGTCCGGCTGCGGCGAGTGCCATTGCAGATGCATTACAGACGCCGATTATGACATTCGCGTGACGGCCGGCCCGGACGGCCGCGCAACGTCGTCGCGAATATAGACCGGCAGGGCATCCGCCGCGTCCACTGCTGCACCATTCCGCAGCATCTGCTCCCCGAGGCGCGCGACGGCGTCGGCCCGGGGGTACAGGCCATCGTGGAACCGCAGCCCGGCGGACTCCAGACGGGACCTTAGCGCCGGGTAGCGCAACACGCCGTTGCCGGCGAAGTGGCGCACCGCGGACGCCGGTTCTACGCTGGCCTCGGGGCCCACGCGTTCGGGCGTCAGGACGATCGGCACGCACGCAGCCGCCGCGTCGAAACGATAGCAGCCCCAGTACACCTCGTTCATGCGGGCATCGTTGCAGACGAGGATGCCCTCACCCCGGCCCTCTCCCAGCAAGCTGGGAGAGGGAGTTCCTGCCCACTCTCCCGCCGTGGCGGGAGAGGGTTGGGGTGAGGGTTCCTGGGCCAGCCAGGCAACGGCCGCGAGACTGGAAACGGGCGCGACGCGCAGACCGGCCCCGTATGCCAGCCCCTGGATCACTCCGGCCGCGATGCGCAACCCCGTGAAACCGCCAGGGCCGCGACCGAACGCGAGACCGTCGAGATCCTGCAGCCGGCAACCCGCCTCAGCGAGCAGCTCGTCAATCATCGGCAGGATCAGGTCCGCGTGACTTCGTTCCGTCAGTTCGAAGCGCAACCTCGCTTCGCCGTCCGACCACAGCAGGGCCGCAGAGCAGGCCTCGGTCGACGTATCGATGGCGAGCACGCGCAGGTTCGTCATCCGAGCTTCTCGCGCAGGAATGCCTGCACGTCTTCGAGCGAACGCGTCCGCCGCATCGGTGGCAGGCTGCTGATGAACGAACGACCGTAACCCTTGGTCACCAGACGAGTATCGCAGAGCATGACCACGCCGCAGTCCGTTTCATCGCGAATCAGTCTGCCGACGCCCTGCTTCAGCGCAATCACCGCCTGCGGCACCTGCTCGTCGAAGAACGGGTTGCCACCCTGCTCGCGGATCGCCGCGAGCCGCGCCTTGAGCAGCGGATCGTCGGGGGCGGCGAATGGCAGCTTGTCGATGATCACCACGCTGAGCGCCTCGCCCTTGACGTCGATACCTTCCCAGAAGCTGCCGGTGCCGAGCAGCACTGCATTGCCCGCCTCGCGGAACGCGCGCAGCAACTGGTCGCGCGAGGCGCCCCCCTGGATCAGCACCGGAAACGGCGGCCGCTCGCCCCAGTGACGGTAGAGTTCCTCGGCACCTTCGCGCAGGCCGCGATGGCTGGTGAAGAGGATGAAGGCGCGGCCGCCGCTCGCCTCGAGCACCGGTAGCGCCGCACGTATGACGTTGGCGGAATGCTCCGGCGCGCCGGGCTCGCCCAGGCCCTTGGGCAGGTACATCAGCGCCTGGTTGGCGAAATCGAACGGGCTTTCGAACCGGATCGTGACGGCGCGAGTAAGCCCGCTGCGGCGCTTGAAGTGCGAGAAATCGTCGCCGACTGCCAGCGTCGCGGAGGTCAGGATCCAGGCGCAGGGCTGTGAATCCATGAGTGTGGAGAGTTGGCCAGCCACGTCCACGGGCGCGAAATGTGCGCTGACGTTGCGCTGACTCGTTTCCGCCCAGCGCACGCCGCCGGGCGCCTCGGCTGCCGTCAGCCGATGCAGGTGCTCGGCACTCTCTTCGAGCCGTTCCTGCAGTCTCTTGAACGCAGGCTGGCCGTCGGCGCCACCCAGAGGCGCAATCGCATCGGCCAGTTCCTTCGCTCGAGCGCCGAGTCCGTTCAGCGCCTCCAGCAATCGATCGGGCCACTGTGCGTGTTCGAGCCGCGCGTCCTGCCCCGCCGTTGCGGCCAGGACCGCCGCGACCTGCGCGTCGAGCCCGCCCAGCGCGCCGTCGACCTTGCCCGCCATCTGTTGTGCAAGCAGCAACTCGCCCGCCACGTCTTTCGACAGGTTTGCGAGCTGGCGCGTGCTGACGCTGTAGCCGAGGAACTGCGCCGCCACGTCCGGCAGCTGGTGCGCTTCGTCGATCACGATCGCATCGGCGCCGGGCAGCAGTTCGCCAAAACCCTCCTCCTTCAGCACGAGGTCGGCCATCAGCAGGTAGTGGTTGACGACGACGATGTCGGCGGCCTGCGCCTCGCGGCGCGCAGCGAGCACGAAGCATTCCTCGTACTTCGGGCATTCGGTGCCCAGGCAGTTCTCGCGCGTGGACGTGACCCAGGGCCACACGGGATCCTGTTCGCCGACGCCCGGCAGCTCGGCGATGTCGCCGTGTCGCGTCGTGTACGACCAGTCGCGCACCTTCGGCAGGGCAGTCGCCACTTCCTTGCGCAGGCCGCGCGCGTAGGCCTGCTGCTCTGCCATGTCGAGCCGGTGGCGGCAGAGGTAGTTGGCGCGTCCTTTCAGCAGCGCGATGCGCACAGGCCGGCCGATCGCCTCACAGATCATCGGCAAGTCACGGTGGAACAGCTGGTCCTGCAGCGCGCGCGTGCCGGTCGAAACGATGACGCGCCGGCCGGACAACAGCGCTGGCACGAGATAGGCGAAGGTCTTGCCGGTGCCCGTTCCCGCTTCTACGACCAGCTGCGTGCGTTCATCGAGGGCCGCGGCGACGTGCTCTGCCATGGCGATCTGCTGGGGGCGTGTCGAATAGCCCGGCAGGGCACGTGCCAGCGGACCGTCGGGGCCCAGGACTTCGGCGAGCGGCAATGCCATGCGAGTCAGGAGAATGTGGCGCGAAAGCGCAGCAATGCCGTCGAGGCGGGGCCCAGCGGCTTGCTCAGCACCCAGCGTACGTGCGTGTAGTCGTTCTCGAGCGCCTTGCGCTGACCTTTCTTGCCGCCGCCCGCCGTGCCCGACAGCACCTCCGGCGTTGCAAATGTCTTGCCGCCATCGATGGAGAACTGCACTTCGGCGGCGGGTCCGGTCGCTGAACCCCGCAGATAGCGCACGCCGAACGGCAGCCGCTTGGTCACGACCACGGCATCCACCGGCTGCTTGCCCGAGTTGCGCACGCGCACGGTGTAATGGACTTCGTCGCCGGCGTTGAGGCGCTCGGCAGGGACCCAGCGCCGCGTCTCCTTGCCTCCGGGTCCCTCACTCACTTCGAGCTTCTGGACCTCGATCGACGTCTCGAGCGGCCCCGACCCGGTCGCCTCTGCAGCGCTTTGCTCCGCTGCGGACGAGTCGGCCAGCGCATCGCCAGTCCAGGACGTGATGACGCCCAACAAGAGCAGACCGGTGACCGCACAGGTCACCCAGGGGCGTCCCGCGGACCCCCTGGCCCAAGGGCTTGCGCGGTCATCGGTGATGGGCCAGAGGGTAGACATCGGGGGTCGGACTCTGCGCGACCGGCCGATTCGAGGCAAGTCGGAAACCGGGGGCCGGAACGATGAAATACGCGTGGGCATGCCGGTATCGAGCCCTCCGGCTGGGCGGGCCCCGTCGAGTTGGGCATTTTCCCTATTTGACACTCGCCCGGGATTGTCTTATTGTGCAATGCAGCAATGCTGCAATGCAGCACACGTGACCATCAAGGAGACCACCATGTTCGTAGATATGCAGGAATACGTCGCCGAGGGCGGTGAGCTGCTCGTCGGTAAGGTTCGCAAGTTCCGCAAGAATTCCGCCGAAACCGTGCGCGAAGCCGTCACCGGCTCCGCCGAAACCCTGAAGGCCCTGAAGAGCCCGGTCCGCATGATCGCGCGGTCCAGCGTCAAGCTGACCTCGGTCTCGCAGACGGCCGTGCAGAGCCTGATTGAACTCCAGTCCGACGTCGTGACGTCGGCGCTGAGTGACGTGGCGCTGCGCCTCGAGCGCGCGACCCGTGCCGAAAACATCGTTGAACTCGTGCGCGAGCAGATTGATCTCACGCCCGCCACTCGTGCGCGCATAGCGGAAGATGCCACGCGCGTCGTGACGATCGTCAAGGTGGCTGGCCGCGATTTCCGCAACGTCGCCAGGCACGCCTACGAAAGCATCGTCGAGAAGGCCGAGAAGGAAGTCGAAGCGCCGAAGGCTGCCGTGCGTCGCAAGACCGCTGCTGCGAAGCGCGCGACCCGCAAGGCCGGCACCCGCGCGCGCAAGGCGGTCCGCAAGGTCGCGTAAGCGTCCTACTCAAGTCGCAGGCCGGGCCCGCCCACGCAGTCACGAATAACGACGCGGGCCCAGGCACAGGTCTCCCCCTGATTGCGCCCTCCCCGGAGGGCGCTTTTTTTTATGCGTACTTTCCGGCACAGCCGGATATTGTCGCAACGCAGCGCGACGCCGGACGGGGCGGCTATAATTCGTCGACGTGACGAGGTAAATCCGCTGATGACTACGAATACATCCCTGCGCGACTGGGTGGCCGAAACGGCGAAACTCACGCAACCCGATCGCATCCACTGGTGCGACGGCTCCGACATCGAGCGCGACGAACTCGTCCGGCTCATGCTGGGCACCGGCGACCTGATCGAACTCAACCAGACCACGTTCCCGAACTGCTACCTGCACCGCTCGCACCCTTCCGACGTGGCGCGCGTGGAGCACCTGACCTTCATCTGCACGAAGCAGAAAGAAGATGCAGGCCCCAACAATCTCTGGATGGAACCGAGCGAGGCGCACCGCAAGGTCGACGCGCTGTTTGCTGGCTGCATGAAGGGCCGCACGATGTACGTCGTGCCCTACTGCATGGGCCCGATCAACTCGCCCTACTCGCGCTGTGGCGTCGAAATCACCGACAGCCCGTACGTCGTCCTGAACATGCGCATCATGACGCGCATGGGCACGCCGGCGCTGAACCGCATCGAGAAGGACAACACCTTCGTCAGGGGCCTGCATTCGATCGGCGACCTCGATCCCGAGAAGCGTTTCATCATGCACTTCCCGGAAGAACTCTCGATCAAGAGCATCGGCTCGGGCTACGGCGGCAACGCGCTGCTCGGCAAGAAGTGCCACGCGCTGCGCATCGCGAGTTTCCAGGCGCGCACCGAGGGCTGGCTCGCCGAGCACATGCTCGTCGTCGGTCTCGAGAATCCGCGTGGCGAGACTCACTACGTGGCGGCCGCGTTCCCGTCGGCCTGCGGCAAGACCAATCTCGGCATGCTGATTCCGCCCGACACGATGCCGGGCTGGAAGGTGTGGACGATCGGCGAGGACATCGCGTGGATTCACGTCGGTTCCGATGGCCGGCTGCGCGCGATCAACCCGGAAGCCGGTTTCTTCGGCGTCGTGCCCGGCACCAGCCCGAAGACCAACCGCAACGCCTACGAGATGATCCACCACGACACGATCTTCACCAACGTGGCACTGACGGCTGACAACGAGCCGTGGTGGGAAGGCCGCACGTCGGGCACTCCGGTCATCGACTGGCAGGGTCGCCCGTACGACAAGGCCAACGGGCCGGCGGCGCATCCGAATTCACGCTTCACCGTGTCGGCCAAGCAGAACCCGGCGTACTCGCACCTCATGGAGCATCCGGACGGCGTGCCGCTCTCGGCGATCCTGTTCGGCGGCCGCCGCCGCGAAGTGGCGCCACTGGTGTACGAGGCCCGTGACTGGGTGCACGGCGTGATGATCGGTGCCGGCATGGCATCCGAAACCACCGCCGCGGCTGTCGGCCAGGTCGGCGTCGTGCGCCGCGACTCGATGGCGATGAAGCCGTTCTGCGGCTACAACTTCGCCGACTACTGGGCGCACTGGCTGAGCTTCGAAGGCCGCGTCAAGCAGCTGCCGAAGGTCTATCACGTCAACTGGTTCCGCCAGGACAAGGACGGCAAGTTCCTGTGGCCGGGCTTCGGCGACAACCTGCGCGTACTGTCGTGGATCATCGACCGCTGCGAGGGCCGCGCCTCCGCGAAGGAAACGCCGATCGGGTTCCTGCCGCGCCCCGAGGACATCGACCTCTCCGGCCTCGCGCTGGGCGACGGTGCGCTGCACCAGCTGATGGACATCGACCCGGCCGCGTGGCACGCGGAGATCGACGACATCGGCAAGTACCTGGAGAGCTACGGCGCGCGCATGCCGCAGAAGCTCAAGGATCGCCACCAGCAGGTGAAGAAGGCGCTCGGTTAACCACCCCCCTCTCCCGCTGCAGCGGGAGAGGGTTGGGGTGAGGGTTCCGCTCCCTCGCCCGCTTCAGCGGGCGAGGTGAAGGTCAGTCCTCCAGCGCAAAGCGGATGACATCCGCAGCCTTGGGGTCCGGCAGCTTGCCGAGCCCGATGAATCCCTGCCCCTGCAGCACCATCGAATCGCGGCGCACGAAGGATTCCTTGCCGTCCTGGCTCAGTACGAACGTGCCGTTCGTGCTCTGGTCATAGAGCAGGAAGCGTCCACGCACCAGCTCGATTTTCGCGTGCAGGCGCGAAATGAGCGTGCCCCGCTGCACGACGCTGTTCTCCTCGGCACGACCCATCGTGATCTCGCTCTTCGAGTCGTCGAGCACGATTTCACGGCCGAGGTGCCGGACGCGAACGCGCTTTGCGCCCTGCGGCCCGCCCATCTCGATCGAAGGCAGCATGCTGGTCGCATCTTCCTGCTGCCACAGCACCTCGTAGAGCTCCATCTCCTCGTGCATCCCGCGCAGCGAAGTGATGTCGACGCGGCGCGACACCGCGCGCCACTCTGGCGAACAACGACGAACCGAGTCTGCCGACAGGATGATCTGCCCGGCCTTCGCCTGGCTGGTCATGCGGTTCGCGGTGTGGACAGAAGCGCCGAAGATGTCCTTGTTCTCGAGCACGACCGGCCCGAAGTGGCAGCCGATGCGGATCGCGACGTGCTGGCCCTGCACCAGCAGTTCGGGCCGCGCGCCGATGTCCTGCTGCATCTCGCCGCCCGCGTTCACGGCATCGTCCACGGTCGGAAAGATGGCAAGGATCTCGTCGCCGATGGTCTTGATGACCGTACCGCGGTTGCGCACCGTCGCCCCGCGCATGACTTCCACGCAGAGCTGGATCAGCTCTCGCGCACGGTTGTCGCCGAGCAGCTCGTACAGGCGAGTGCTGCCCACGACGTCCGCGAAGAGGACGGCAACTTCCGTCTCGGTGCTGGTCACGCTCGGCTAACCCCTTGTACGCCCTGAGGGCGAATCGCCCCGAAGCCAGACAGTATAACGGTCCCGGTGGCGCCCGCTGCCCGGCTCGTTCCCAGGCTACGCTGCGCTGCGAAACATTTGCAGGGAGTCCCGCAAGACCCCGGCACCGGCGCCGCGCACGTGCCCCTGCTCCGTGAGGTAGCGGCGCCAGGACCGGGCATTCGGCAGGCCCGCAAACAGCCCCTGCACGTGGCGCAACATCAGCGACAGGCGATGCCCCTGCGGCAGCATGCGCTCGATGTAGTCCGCGTACTGCTCGACGACCTGTTCGCGCGCAGGCGGCGCGAACCCCGGGCCGAGCAGCGCGGCGTCCAGTTCCGCCAGCATGTACGGCTCCTGGTAGACCTGGCGCCCGATCATCACGCCGTCGAAGCGCGGCATCCACTCGCGCACCTGTGCTGCGTTCTTGAGGCCGCCGTTCAGGATCACGGTGAGTTCAGGGTGCTCGGCTTTGAGGCGTGCGGGCACCTCGTAACGCAGCGGCGGCACCTCGCGGTTTTCCTTGGGCGTCAGGCCCTGCAGGATCGCGTTGCGTGCGTGGACGATGAAGACATCGACGCCGGCCTTGCGCACAGTAAGCACGAACCACTCGAAGAACCCATAGTCCTCCAGTTCATCGATGCCGATGCGGCATTTCACGGTCACCGGAATGCTCACGGCCTCGCGCATCGCCGTCATGCACTCGGCGACCAGTTCCGGCTCCGCCATCAGGCACGCGCCGAAGCTGCCGCTCTGCACGCGCTCGCTGGGGCAGCCAACGTTCAGGTTGATCTCGTCGTAACCGCGCTGCTCGCCCAGTTTCGCGGCGTGCGCGAGCATTGCAGGATCGGAACCGCCCAACTGCAGCGCGACCGGATGCTCGGTCTCGTCGAAACCCAGCAGCCGTTCGGTGTCGCCGTAGCTGAGCGCCTGCGCGGTCACCATCTCCGAGTACAGCAGGGCGCGCGGGCTCAGCAGCCGCAGCAGGTAGCGGCAGTGGCGGTCGGTGTAGTCCATCATGGGGGCTACACAGAGGCGGCGGTCGAGAGGCACGGATGCGGTCAAAGTGGCGACACCGTCGAACCTGGCGGGCTGCCAATTCTAGACAGCTGCGCGCTCCACGCCTAATCGCGCACGTACACCGCAGGTATCCCTGCCGGGGCCTGCGCCAAAGACGGCCAATTGAGAGCCCCGCGCGAAGTCACGCGCCCACCAATGGGGCGACGCTCGCCGTCTCCTCCACCAGCCAATCCACCACGGCGCGGAACGCTTCGGTCTCGTCCGCGCCAGCCTGCAGTGCTGCTTCGAACGTCTTCAGCTGCCGGTGCGCGCTGGTGCCTCGCCCGAGGATCTCACGCAGGCCCTCGATCTCGGCCAGGCAACCGAGCTCGACCGCGTCCTCGCGCAACAGTTCGATGATCTCCTCGACCAGTTCCGCGAACGGCACGATGCGCTGCCGGCCGAGGTCGAGCAGCCCGGCGTCGTACGAGTAACGCATCGCGCGCCAGCGGTTCTCGCCGATCAGCAATTCGGGATACGGGCGCCACTGCTGGTTGTCGCGGCGCAGGCGATAGAGCTTGCGCATCAGGCACAGGTTGAGCGCCGCAAGCCGCACCGAGTCCTCGAGGGTCGTGCACGAATCCATCACGCGCGTCTCGAGCGTCGGGTAGCGCGCGCTCGGGCGCAGATCCCACCAGATGCGCGAGGTGTCGACGAGGATGCCGGTCTCGATCAGGGTGTCGGTGTGGCGGCGATACTCATTCCAGCTCGAAAACGTTTCCGGCAGCCCCGTGCGCGGAATGCCATTGAAGATCATGAGCCGGAACGACATCAGGCCCGTGCGCTCGCCTTCCCAGAACGGCGAGCTGCAGGAGAGCGCGAGCAGGTGCGGCAGGAAGTAACGTGCCTGGTTCATGAGGTCGATGCGCAGCTCGTCGTCGTCGATGCCGACGTGCACGTGCAAGCCACAGATCATCATGCGGCGGGCGACGCCCTGCATTTCCTCGAGCAGCGCGACATAGCGCTCCTTGTCCGTGCGCTTCTGCTTGGACGAGAGCGAGAACGGATGGCTGGCCGACGCAATCGGTGCGAGTCCGTGCTTCGCGGCCTCCGTGACCAGCGTGCGACGCAGGAGTGCCAGCGAATCCCGCGCTCCACTGACCGTGCGGCAGACCGGCGTCGCCACTTCCACCTGCGAGCGCAGGAACTCCGGGAAGGCCCGCCCTTCCGTCAAGTCGTGCAGCGCTGCAAACAGCTCCGGCGGAGGGTCCGTCGCAACGGCACGAGTCTCGAGGTCGACGAGAAGGAATTCCTCTTCGACGCCCAGGGTGAATGGCGGCGCCTGGTCAGCCACGCGGCACGACCGTCGGCAACGGGAGACGCGACTCGGGATGCGCGAGAATCCCGCCAAGGATGCGCGCGAGCAGCCGCACCCAGCGTTCGATGCCGGCGGGCGAACTCAGCAGGTCCTGCCGGACTTCGATGCAGACGTGCGGCAAGCCGTTGGCCTTCGCATGGTGATCGATCGTGTAGTTGGCCGGGTGCTTGCCGCTGTAGGGCTCGTTGTCGCCGACGACCAGGCCTTGCTGCCGCCGCAGGCTCGCCAGCAGTCGCCGTGCATTGGCCTCGTCGTGGTCCCAGAGCACGCCCACGTGCCAGGGCCGGTCAATACCGGCGAGGCTCGGCGAGAAACTGTGCACGGCGACCAGCAGGGGCACCGTGCCTCGCGCCCTGAAGCCACCCAGCATCGCGCTGATGCACTCGTGGTAGGGGTCGAAGAACGAACCCAGTCGAACCCGGCGGTCGTATTCTGTCAAATGCAGGTTACCCGGAATGGTCCAGCCATCGCTTTCCTTGCGGAACGCCTCGGCATCGTCAGGGGAGCGATTGCAGTCCACGACCAGGCGGGAATAGCCGGCGAGCACGGCCGGCGCGTGCATCGCGTGCGCGAGGCCGCGGGCCAGTTCACCGGCACCGATGTCCCACGCGATGTGCTGCCAGCTGGGCAGCTCGGGCAGGCCGAGGCGGTCGAGGGCCCTTGGAAATGCGCGGCTGGCGTGATCGCAGACGATCAGCGTCGGGCCCTGCCCGTGCTCCTCGAGGACCACGAACGGTGCCGGGTCGTTCCGATCGACCAGCGGGACACGGGCAGGCGGGTGCGGGGTATCTGGGGCCACGGGCCTGCAAGTTTACACGGGGGTGCAAAGAGGTGACGGCCGTCACAACAGGTGCTTCCACCGCGAACATAACATTCCGCTGCGCCCGTGCGCCCGGGCGGAGGCATCCCTGTTCCATGAGCTTGCACCCGCTACTGAAGAAGCAGTTCGACGCAGCCCGCGACGACAGCGGGCCACTCGACTTGCACAAGCTGCTGCAGACGATCAGCGAGGCCTACGCCGAATGGGACGAGGAGCGCAAAGGCGTCGTGCGCTCGATGCGGATGCTCGCGGACGAGACCAGCGCCTTCACGCGCGAAGTCCGCGAGAGCGCCGCCGCGCAGCTGCAGGCGATCCTCGATCATGTCAAGGATGCAATCATCACCGTCGACGAGACGGGACGCATCGAGACCGTCAACACGACCGGCGAGCGCGTTTTTGGCTACCGCGAGCAGGACGTGCGCGGCAAGAAGCTCGACCTCCTGATCCCGTCGCTGAATCGCCGGCCCCGCATCGTCGAGACCCTCGAGGAACTCGCGGCCTCCGTCGAGAACACGCAGGCGGACCTCAAGCCGCGCGAGACCAGGGGCCGGCACCGCAACGGCAACCTGTTCGACGCCGAGATCGGCGTAAGCAAGATCCGGATTGAACAACGCGAACTCTTCATCGTCTGCATGCGCGAGACGACCGACCGCAAGAATGCCGAGGCGGCCATCCGCGAGAGCGAAGCCCGCTACCGCACACTGGTCGAGAACGCGCCGGAAGCCATCGTCGTGCTCGACATGGACCTCGGCCGGTTCGTCGAGTGCAACGAGAACGCCGTGCGCTTCTTCAAGATGACGCGCGACGAACTGCTGGCCGTCGGCCCGTCGACGATCAGCCCGCCGCTCCAGCAGGACGGCTCGCCATCATTCGGCGTCGTGCGCGGCCACATCGACCGTGCGCTGGCCGGCGACGCGCCGGCTTTTGAATGGCTGCACCGCGACGCGCTCGGCCACGACATTCCATGCGAAGTCCGCCTGGTGCGCCTGCCCTCCTCCGGCCGGCGCCTGATTCGCGGCAGCATAACCGACATCACGGAACGCAAGCGGAGCGAGTTGCTGGCCACCGGCGACCGGCGCGTGTTCGAACGGATCACGAGCAACTCGGAGCTGACCGCGACGCTCGAGTCGATCACCGAGACCGCCGAGAAGGTCACGCCGGACGCGCTGTGCACGGTCGCCTTGTACGACGCGGAGGCGAACATCCTGCATCACGTGGCTGGTATGCGCCTGCCGGCGTCGTACCTCGCGGCCAAGCAGCGCATCGAGATCGGGCCACGTAACGGGTCCTGTGCTGCCGCGATCTTCCTGCAGCGCCAGGTGGTCGTGGCCGAGATCAACCGCGACGCGCTCTGGGAGCACCTGCGCGGGCCGGCCGTCGAAGCCGGGTTGCGCGCCTGCTGGTCCACGCCTGTGCGCGCCTCCGATGGCCGGATGCTCGGCACGGTCGCCCTTTACTTCCGCCAGCCACGCAGCCCGCTGCGTCGCGACTTTGAACTCATGGGCCGGCTGACGGCGCTGGCCGCCATCGCCATCGAACGCAAGCGTTCGGAGGAAGCACTGCGCCACAGCGAGGCGCAGTACCGCAGCCTGTTCGAAAACGTCATCGAGGGCGTGTACCGCTCGACGGTCGCGGGCCGCTTCGAGGCAGTCAACCCGGCGCTGGCGCAGATGCTGGGCTACGACTGCGTCGAGGACTTGCTCGCGGTGCCAGACATGGCGTCGATCTTCGCGAACCCGCGCGAGCGCGACCACGTCATCTCCACGCTGCACCGAGACGGCGTGACCCGCGAGTCCGAATGCCAGCTGCGTCGTCGCGACGGCACGCCGGTCACCGTCCTCATCAACGCACGCGTCATCCGTGGCGAGAGCAGCGAGATCGCCGGCTACGAAGGCACGATCACTGACATCACCGTGCGCAAGCGTGCGGAGCTGCAACTATACGAGGAGAAGGAGAAGGCCCAGGTCACGTTGCAGTCGATCGGAGACGCGGTCATCACGACCGACGCCGACGGCCGCGTCGAGTACCTGAACCCGGTCGCCGAGGAACTCACCGGCTGGGAGTCGCACGAGACAGTCGGTCGTCCCATCGCGGAGGTGTTCCAGGTCATCTCGGAGACGACGCGCCAGCCGATCGACAGCCCGATCACACGCTGCTTGCGCGAAGGTCGCGTGGTGGAAATGACCGAGCCGTCGCTGCTCGTCAACCGGCGCGGCCAGGAAATCTCGATGCAGGACTCGGCCGCCCCGATCCGCGACCGCGGCGGTCGGCTGATCGGCGTCGTGATGGTGTTCCATGACGTGAGCCAGGAGCGCAGACTGCAACGCGCGCTGTCCTACCAGGCGACGCACGACGCGCTGACCGGGCTGATCAACCGCCGTGAGTTCGAGCAGCGCCTGACCGAGACGCTGCTTGCATCGCGGTCCGATCCGGACGCGCGCCATGTCGTCCTCTACCTCGATCTCGACCAGTTCAAGGTGGTCAACGACACGTGCGGCCACCAGGCCGGCGACCGGTTGCTCAAGCAGATCACCAGCGTGCTGCAGACCCGCATCCGCACGTCCGACACACTCGCGCGCCTCGGCGGCGACGAATTCGGCGTGCTGCTGCTCGACTGCGACCTCGACATGGCGCAGCGCATCGCCGAGGAGCTGCGCCAGGCCATCCGCGACTTCCGGTTCGTCTGGCAGGACCTGATCATGAACGTCGGAGTTTCCATCGGCCTGGCCGAGGTGAACGGAGAATCCGACACGCTGTCGACGATCATGAGCGCCGCGGACGTCGCCTGCTACGCCGCCAAGGAGTCCGGCCGCGACCGCGTCCACACCTACAACCAGGGACATGCGCCGGAGCGGCTGCGAGAGATGCAGTGGGTTTCGCGCATCAACCGTGCGCGCGAGGAAGACAGGCTGGTGCTTTACTGCCAGCCGATCGTCTCGATTCGTGACGGCGGCGAGCCGTTCCGCCAGTTCGAATTGCTGCTGCGGATGCGCGACGAAAGCGGGCTGCTGGTGCAGCCGGCCGAATTCATCCCGGCAGCCGAACGATTCAACCTGATGCCCGCGCTCGACCGCTGGGTGGTGCGCCAGGCGTGCCAGCACCTCGCGCACAAGCGCTCTGACGATGTGTCGCGGGCCCCGTATTGCATCACGGTCAACCTCTCGACCACGACGATCAACGACGAGCATTTCCTCGATTACGTGATCGCGGAAATGGCGACTGCCGACCTGAGCCCTGGCGCGCTGTGCTTCGAACTCACCGAGACCACGGCCATGACCAGCCTGGCCGCTGCGACGCATTTCATCCATGAACTGCGCAAGCGTGGCTGCAAATTCTCGCTCGACGACTTCGGCAGCGGGCTGTCGTCGTTCCTGTTCCTGAAGAACCTGCCCGTCGACTACATCAAGATCGACGGCGGCTTCGTGCACAACGTGACGCAGGACGTCATCGACCGCAGCATGGTCGAGGCCATCACGCAGATCGGCCGCACGATGGGTATCGCCACGATCGCAGAGCGCGTGGACTCCGCCGAGGTGCTGAACCAGCTCGCCGAACTCGGCGTGCAGTACGCCCAGGGCCACTACATCGCATCGCCGCAGCCGATCGAAGTGCTGGCATCACTCGTGGCGTCGCCGCCGCTGGCTGTTGCCGGATTCGACCTGAAGGCGGGTTAGGCTGCACACGCATCCTCGGCGGCTGGTCTTGCGGGTCGAGACACGTTCGGTCACGGATCACACGGACCAAGCGTGCATGACCGAGGCGCCTGGCACTGGCGTCGCGAATCATCACCGGGCGACTTCGAATTCAAGTTCGCCCTTTCCTGCGGCTACATCCACGCAGAGCTGGGTCGAACATGTAGGCAATGCGAGCGTGGTGTGCCGCGCAGCGGGCACCCGATGCATTGGCCCATACCGCGCCGACGTGGTATCCGTGAGTTCAGACGCGGGACGCGTTTCTCTCCAGGCGGTCCTTGGTTCCGGCACAGACTGGACACACAGCCGGAACTGGGTCTTGCGACGGTTGGCCTTCGACGGAATTCACTACGTAGACCGGCCGTTGCTTGGACTCCATGTAGATCCGACCGACGTACTCACCCAGAATACCCAAGCTGAGCAACTGGATTCCGCCCATGAATACGATGGCTACAAACAGCGAGGCGTATCCAGGCACATCCACGCCCAGGAACAGTGCCCGAGCGGCAATGGCCAGGCCGTACACCATGGCGACGGCCGAGAAACCTACGCCGAACATCGTCGACGCCCGCAAAGGGGCTGTCGAGAAACTGGTGATACCCTCGATTGCAAGATTGAAGAGCTTTGGATAGTTCCACTTGGTCGTACCCGCGGCGCGCGGGGGACGAGTGTAGGACACTCGGTCTGACTTGAAGCCAGCCCAGGCAAATAACCCCTTCATGAAACGCTGACGTTCGGGCAGGGACCGGACCACGTCCACGACGACACGGTCGAGCAAGCGGAAGTCGCCCACGTTAGCGGGTATCGGAGTCGACGCGAGATAGTTATGAACGTTGTAAAAGGCGGTAGCCGTGAGCTTCTTCACCCAGCCATCCGAACTGCGGTCCTCCCGTACGGCAAGCACTACAGGTACGCCCGCTTCCCAGCGCCTGATGAGTTCCGGAATCAGTTCCGGAGGATCCTGAAGGTCAGCGTCGACAGGGATAACCGCGTCGCCGGTGGCATGGTCCAGACCGGCCGAGAGCGCGGCCTCCTTGCCGAAATTGCGGGACAGGTCCACCACCCGGACGTACCCGACGTCCGGAGCGATCGATCGCAGCAACTGCAGAGTGTCGTCGCGACTGCCGTCGTTGACGCACACGAATTCGAAGTCGTAACTGTTCCTCAGTGGGCGGAGGACCTGCGTCAAGCGATCGAAATAGATCGCGACGCCTTCTTGTTCATTGTAGAACGGCGTGACGATACTGATTCGTTTCATGCGTCGATCTCCGTTGGTCGCCGGCGCTTCGCCTTCTGGTAGTCTCGCGAATCGATGAACGCGTCAAAATCTCAGTTTCTAAAATTTGCCGCTGGCGGCGCCGTAGGCACAGCGTTCCATTATGCGACGTTGGTGGTCCTGGTTGAGTGGTTTGACTGGCCCGTTGTAGCAGGAACTGCCGCCGGCTTCGTCGTCGGCGCGGCGACAAACTACTTTATCTCACGAGCATTCGTGTTCCAAACGGAACGGGCTCACACATTCGCCCTGCCCCGATTCCTGGCAGTGGCCACGGTCGGCGCCCTGCTGAACACGGCGATCGTCGGATTCCTGTTTGGTGCAGGGCTGCATTATCTCGTGTCGCAAATCATCGCAACAGGCGCGGTACTCGTACTCAACTTTTTCGCAAACAAGCATTGGACTTTCGGCTGACTGAAGCCGGCCATCATTGACGTCGGAGCACCTCGGTCAAAGACGCCGCCGCCGATGAACGAGCAGGAATGCCTGGCATTGCCTGACCCTTGAACGTTTGCCAGACCTCGGACATCACCTCGAGCTTGGTCGTGGTGCCACCCCACAGCAGAGCAAAATCAGTCGGTCGCCAGACAACCTCCTTTGCAACCTCTGCAAAACCCGGATCTTCGACCGCGCTCCGCGCCACGAACTCGACTGGGGTACAGTTCATTTCAGGAAGCGCGTAGACGTTGTACGCGAGGTGACCGACGCCAGTCGTCAGAATGTCACGTGTCATGCCGAGCATCGCGGCACGCTGGTAGTCCGGCAACCCGGCCCAGACCTCTTCACCCAGCGCCTTGCGATAATAGTCCCGCTGGTAGACGACCAGGAGCGCAGCCATTCGCGTAGCTAGATCGAAATCCGCAACCGATGCGTAGTAGGCCGCACGCACGAACTTCTTGACGTCCTTGCGATTGGCCGAGTAGTAGCTTGCGTCAAATGGCGTGATTCGATACGGGAACTCGTACGGCTTTTGCAACGTTGCGGCGCCAATCGCTTCGTACGACCTGCGCAGAGCCGACCTGACGGGGTCTGCGCCGGAGTAACCGAGCACATCCCGGAATTCGTCTGGGTACTCACGCAGTACGAGCAAGACGTCGCTCAGCAGGTTCAGCTCGTAGGGCTGAGCGGAAACATCAAGCGTCGCCTTGTGCAGGGCGTACCTAAGCTTGAATCCAACATTCGGACCTGCCAGGCGCTGTAACAGGTCTCCGGATATCAGCTTCCGGCGCAAGCCACTCTCGACGAACCATCCAGGGAGGTGTATTTGAACGACGTCGCGAATGCCCTCGGACGTCATGGCGCGAAGGAACGGCACCGGACCGGACGTCGCTTCGCCCCAGAAACTGTGCAAGTACGCGATGTGGAACAACACTACTGGCTCGACGTCGTACCGTGCAGCGTACTTGTCGATTGTTGAACCTATCGGATTTGCGACATGTATCTCTTTGTTCGTAAGCCAGATTCTGGCGTACATTGCCTTGGCGACTTGCCGGCCCTGCGGACTCGTGATTGCCCGTACGATCGAAAACCCTTCAAAGTCCTGCGTAACGTGTGCCGGCAGCACTACCTCGCCCGACGTCTTCTCAGGCCCGACGAATCGAAGGCTTACTGGCCGCTCGAGAAACATCCAATCGATCAGCCATACCGCGGCCACTGCGCCCATGGCTGCCAGAACCAGCGCCGGAGTCCGCCAGTGGTAGTCTCTACCCAATGACGCGCTGAAGGACCATGACCAGACCACTGCCAGGGCAACGAAGACAAGGCCAGCGACAAAGAGGCCTTTCCACCCGAGCAATGCAGCAAGCGCTCGATATTCAAAAGAGTAAATGTCTGCAATTGCCAGCAGCGCCAATAAGAATGCAGCCGACAGGCCCAGCACAACGGCCGTGCCGATGACTCTTCGGAAGCTCATTTGGCAACCGCCTCCCAGGGCATAGACCTCGCCTCAATCCACTTCTGCGGAACCGCGACCCGAGCGCTTGCGATCCTGTTCCTTCAGCTGCCGCTTGCGGATGCGGATCGATGACGGCGTGATCTCGACGAGTTCGTCGTCCTCGATGAACTCCATCGCCTGCTCGAGCGTGTAGCGGATCGGAGTCGTCAGCACGATGTTCTCATCGCGCCCGGACGCGCGCATGTTGGTGAGCTTCTTGCCCTTCAGCGGGTTCACCACCAGGTCGTTCTCGCGGCTGTGGATGCCGATGACCTGGCCTTCATAGACCTCGTCGCCGTGCGCGCACATCAGCTTGCCGCGGTCCTGCAGGTTGAAGAGCGCGTAGGCCAGCACCGTGCCCTGCCCGTTCGCGATCATCACGCCGTTCTGCCGGCTCGCGATCTCGCGGTCCGAGACCGGCGCGTAGTGATCGAACACGTGGAACAGCAGGCCGAGGCCCGACGTCATGGTACGGAACTCGGTCTGGAAGCCGATCAGGCCGCGGGCCGGGATCACGTAGTCGAGACGCACCCGACCCTTGCCGTCCGGATGCATTGCCTGCAGCTGGCCGCCACGGCTGCCGAGCGCCGTCATCACCGCACCCTGGCTCGAATCCTCGATGTCCACGGCGAGGATCTCATAGGGCTCGTTCTTGACGCCGTCGATCTCCTTGATGACCACGCGCGGGCGCGAGACAGCGATCTCGTAGCCTTCGCGACGCATGTTCTCGAGCAGCACGCCGAGGTGCAGTTCGCCGCGGCCGTAGACCTGGTACTTGTCCGGGTCGTCGGTTTCCTCGACGCGCAGCGCGACGTTGGTCAGCGCCTCACGCAGCAGCCGCTCGCGAATCTGGCGGCTCGTGAGGTACTTGCCTTCGCGGCCGGCAAAGGGCGAGGTGTTGACCTCGAACGTCATGCCGATCGTCGGCTCGTCCACGACCAGCGGCGGCAGCGCCTCGGGCTGTGCCGGATCGCAGAGCGTGTCCGACACGGCAGGTATCTCGATCCCGGCGAAGGCAACGATGTCGCCGGCCGAGGCTTCATCCACCTCCATGCGGTTCAGGCCGTGGAAGCCGAGCACCTGCGAAATCTTCTCGGTACGCGCATGACCGGTGCGGTCGACGACCGTGACCGTCATGCCGCGCTTGATGACGCCGCGCTTGATGCGACCGATGCCGATCGCGCCGACGTAGCTCGAGTAGTCGAGTTGCGAAACCTGCAGCTGCAACGGGCCGTGGGGGTCGACGTCCGGGAGGCGAGCAGTGCTTGACGATCGTCTCGAACAGCGCCGTCATGTCGCCGCCGCGGTGACCCGGGTCGAACGTGGCAAAACCCTGGATCGCGGAGGCGTAGACGACCGGAAAGTCGAGCTGCGCCTCGGTGGCGCCCAGGCGGTCGAACAGGTCAAAGGTCTGGTCGAGCACCCAGTTCGGGCGCGCTTCGTGACGGTCGATCTTGTTGATCACGACTATCGGACGCAAACCGTGCGCGAAGGCCTTCTGCGTGACGAACCGCGTCTGCGGCATCGGGCCGTCGACCGCGTCCACGAGCAGCAGCACCGAATCGACCATCGACAGCACGCGCTCGACTTCGCCGCCGAAATCGGCGTGCCCGGGCGTATCGACGATGTTGATGCGGTAGCCGTTCCACTTGATGGCCGTGTTCTTGGCCAGGATGGTGATGCCGCGTTCCTTTTCGAGCACGTTCGAATCCATGACGCGCTCTGGAACGACCGTGCGGGCGTCAAACGTGCCGGATTGCTTCAGGAGCTGGTCGACCAGCGTGGTCTTGCCATGGTCGACATGCGCGATGATCGCGATGTTGCGGAGGTTCTGCGTTGGGTTCGAGGACACGTGCTGCGCCAGGGGCTGCTGAAAGCCCGAAAAAAGGGCGCGAAGTATAGCGGATTAAGTCCTCTTCCGCTGCACTGCAAGAAATCGGACGCGCAAGCCTTACTTCGGCTCTTGCGCCGGCATCGACTGGACCGCCTGCCCCGTCGCATCCTTCGTCGGGGTGGGCTTCTGCGCTGCCGGCGGATCGCCGATCACGACCGGGATCGCAAAGGCGCGACTCTCGGTCTGCACCTTCGTCGACATCTTCGCAACGACACCGATGTAATAAAGGCCCGGATTGTCGCCCTTGGCCAGCACCTTGGCCGTATACGATCTGTCCGCCTTCGACGGGCGCGAACGTGAGTGTCTTCTCGCCCACGATCGTCAGGCCGGGGGCTTCCGTGATCTCGACTTCCAGCATGTCTGCCGGGCTACGAGTATCGAAAGCCAACTCGACTTCAAAAGGCTCGCCCAGGCCGGGCTTGGACGGCAGGTCGTATTTCATGTCAACGGGCGCAGTCGTCTTGCCGTCCACGACCGCGGTGGCCATGCGCGATTCCTTCTCCGCCGCGTTTGCGGGCGGCATTGCCGGCACGTCCGCAGCCAGCTCAGTCTGCGCTGCCTTGTCTTTCTCGGCCTTCGCCACTGCTTCCTGGTCCTTGCCGCCGCCGCAGCCCGCCACGAGCGAGATTGCCAGCCATGCGGCCGCCGCTGCCAGCGCGAGGCGCCGGAAACCGGATGCCTGGGTACTGTTGAACGTCATGCGCATGCCTGCCTCTTGAATCCCTGTGGGTCTGCGTCAGCCCGTAATCGACACATTGAAGCACGTGTTGCCACGCCGTTGCGACGCCGAGAAGGTCGGATCGATGTGGCTCCACTCGTAGACTTCGACGACGTACTCGCCGGCTTCCAGCGCACGTGTCAGCGTCTCTTCGTTGGCGTCTGTCATTTCCGAGATGGCGAGGTAACCGTTCCTGTAGAGCACGATATCCGGATCGGGCACCGGAGTGAAAGGCGCCGTTGAACCGGTCGCCGTGTACTGGGCGCGGATACTGACCGACCGTGCCGCCGACAGCGTGAATTTGAGGAACAGCCGGTTGCCGATCCGGTTGTAGACACCAGCCGTCGTCGTGCCGCAGACCGCCTGCGAGCCGCCGTTCAGCGTGAGCGCGGTGTAGATCGGCAGCGCCTGCGAGACCGAACCGCTGTTCGTCTCGCCCGTGCCGTAGATGTCCGTCGCGTTGATGCTCTGCGAACCGGCCAGGGTGTTGATGGCCGCGACCGGCGCGCCGGCCCTGCCCTTCAACGACGCGAGGAACGGATAGACGGAGGTCAGCGCCGGCCCGTCCTTGAGCGGCCCGGTGAACGCCTCGAACATCGGCAGGTAGCCCAGCGCGACGGCATCGGAACCGTCGGCCGCCGAGTCATAGAAGTCCCAGGCCATCGACTGGATCGACGTCTCGTTGTACCAGCCGGCAGGAGACGCCGCATTGCTCTCGAGATTCAGCGAGAAGCGCTGCGCCTGCTGCGACCCGAGCGAATCGCTGTACAGCGGGTCGTTCAGCACCATCGCCGAGAACGCATTGGCGAAGCCCTCGCTGAAGGCGAGGCGCAGGTCGAGACGATCGTTGGACGAGTGGCTGCCGCCCGTCGTGTCCGTGCGGCTGATCGCATCCTCGAGGAAATGGTTGAACTCGTGCGCGAGCACGTGCTGGTCGTATTCGTCCGTGTCGTTGTTCTGCAGTCCGAGGACGTAGATGCCGGCCGGTGGTCCACCCACCGACCCGGTGCGGTAGAGCGTGGACTCGATGTTGCCCAGCGTAACGTCGCCGGACGAAGGGTTGTTCTGGGTACTCCAGAACACGTCCAGCGCCGGCAGGTTGAGCGCCGCGTTGCCGTTGTCGAGGATGAACTCCACGGCGGAGTACAAGGTATCGAGGATAGCGAACGGCGCTGCAGCGCGCGTCCCGGTGTAGCTCGACCCGCCCCAGCCCGATGCTGCCAGCAGATTCCTGGTCTGGTTCGTGGTGCCCGTGTTGAACGCCGCACCGTCCAGCACGTACAGGGCGTTGCCGTTGGTGTTGTTCAGGACACGGATGTTGCGGGTCGGCGACGAACCGCGCAGCGACTGCGCCTTCGCGCGTACGAACACGTTCGTGTTGGCCGGAGCCGTGAATGCGTAGCTGCCGTTGCTGTCAGTCGTACCTGTCGCGAGCACGGCCTGAGCCGGGGTCAGCAGTTCGACGACGATTTCCCGCGCGGGCTGCGCGCTGGTGTTGGCGTAGTTGAGGCCACTGCTGATCGCGCTGGAAAACGGCACCCGCTCGTACGTCACGCGGCCGCTCACCGTCACGTTGCCCACACCGCTGCCGGCCGTCACGGTGACGACCTGAGTGGTGGTGCCCGTGAGGCCTTGCGGGTCCGACACGGTCAGGCGCACCGTGAACGCACCACTCGCGGCAAAGGTGTGGGTCGGCGTCTTGCCGGTGACCGTGCCCGTGCCGTCGCCGAAGTCCCAGAGGTAGTCGGCCACCGGGCCTTCCGGATCGGTCGACTGCGAGCCGTCGAAGAACACCAGCAGCGGGGCAGCGCCACCCGTGGGGACGAACTGGAACGACGCCGTCGGCGGCAGGTTGGGCGTGGTCACCTGGATCGTGCGCGTCGTGCCGGCAGTGGCCCCGCGATTGTCGGTCACCGTCAGCGTGGCGGTATAGGTGCCAACGGCCGTGTAGGTGTGGTTCGCAGTGACGCCGGTCGCCGACGTGCTGTCACCGAAGTTCCACGCGTAACCGGTGATCGTGCCGTCAGTGTCGGACGATGCGGACGCGTTGAATGCCACCGCAAGCGGCGGCGTGCCTGATACCGGCGTGGCGGTGAACGACGCGGTGGGGAGCACGTTGGCATTGCCGCCGCCCCCGCCCCCACCTCCGCCTCCGCAGGCGGTGAGCAGCGAAGCGAGAATCGCCAGCGCCGCGACGCGCCACGGACCCATAGCGTTCAAAGACGACGAAACGGGCGCAAACCTGGCAGCGCATGGGGTCACGGAGCACCGGGAAGGACAGCATTGAGCGGGAAACCGAAGGATATCACGGCGCATCGCTGGCACCGCCGGCAACCGCCAGATACCGACACAATGTCAAATCAATTGCGCATCAGTTCGGGCTCGCGCCGCAAACGGAATTCCCATTCCAACTGGCTGCGCACGATCGTCTCCAGGTCGTCGAACTTCGGCACCCAGCCGAGCACCTCGCGGACGCGAGCCGCCCGTGCCACGAGTGAAGGGGGGTCCCCAGCACGGCGCGGACCCTCGACGACGGCCAATGGTTGGCCACCGTTGACACGCTCCACCATCTCCAGGACTTCGCGCACGCTGTAGCCGTGGCCGTAGCCGCAGTTCAGCGTCGTCGATTCGCCGCCCGCGGCGAGGTAGTCGAGCGCGCCCAGGTGCGCCGACGCGAGGTCTTCGACGTGGATGTAGTCGCGCACGCCCGTGCCGTCCGGCGTCGGGTAGTCCGTGCCAAAAATCGACAGGGACGGCCTGGCACCTGCCGCCACCTGGCAGGCCACCTTGACCAGCAAGGTCGCGCCAGGCGCACTGTGGCCGATGCGCCCGCCCGGGTCGCTGCCTGCCACGTTGAAGTAGCGGAGGATCACGTAATGCAGGCTCGTGGAAGCGGCCGCGAGATCGCGCAGCATCCACTCGCTCATGAGTTTTGACGACCCATACGGATTGATCGGGGCCGTCGGCGAATCCTCGCGCGCGAGCCCCTCCGCCGGGATGCCGTACACCGCGGCTGTCGATGAGAACACGAATCGTTTCACGCCTGCGCGGTCGCATTGCTCGAGCAGGTTCCGCGTCGCGCAGGTGTTGTTGCCGTAGTACTTGAGCGGGTTTGACACCGACTCCGGCACGATCGTGTGCGCGGCGAAGTGAAGCACCGTGTCGACTTTGTGTTCCTGAAGCACGCGCGCAACCAGCTCGCGGTCACCCGTGTCGCCAACGATCAGCGGCGCACCGAGAACCGCGCTGCGATACCCGGTCGAAAGGTTGTCGAGGACCACCACGCGCTCGCCGCGCTCGACGAGCTGGCGGACCGTGTGGCTGCCGATGTAACCGGCACCGCCGGTGACGAGGATGGAAGCAGATGACATGGCGAAATCTTACCTCCCCCACCGCGGCGGGACAGGTCGCACGGCGTGCTGGAGCGGGCAAAGTTTGAACCAGCGCTCATTCGCCTCTGCGTAGCTTCAGAATTCTTCTTCCATCGCAGCGAGCTGCTCGCGCAGGTTGAGCACGTGCTCTTCCCAGTACTTCGGTTCCACGAACCAGGGGAAAGCGCGCGGAAACGCGGGGTCGTCCCAGCGACGGGCCAGCCAGCCGGCGTAATGCATGATCCGCAGGGTTCGCAGCGGCTCGATCAGCGCGACCTCATGGTGGTCGAAGTCCGCGAATTCCTGGTATCCGTCGAGCAGGTCGTCGAGCTGGACCCGCATCTCCTCGGGGCGCCCCGAGAGCAGCATCCACAGGTCCTGCACCGCAGGGCCGGTCATGCAGTCGTCGAGATCGACGAAGTGCGGGCCCGCGTCGGTCCACAGCACGTTGCCCGGGTGGCAATCGCCGTGCAGCCGCAACGTCCGCAGTGGCGCGGCTTCGTCGAAACGCTGCGCGACGAGGTCCAGCGCGTCGTCGGCCAGGGACTCGTAGGCGACCTCGAGGTGCGACGGAATCCACCCCGAGTCGAGCAGGTAGTCGGCCGTTTCCCGGCCCAGCACGCGCCAGTCGAGGCGCGGCCGATGCCTGAACGAGCGGATCCGACCGATGCCGTGAATGCGCGCCAGGAACCGCCCCATCCATTGCCGGTCGTCCTTGCTGCCCAGCTCGGGCCAGCGGCCACCGGCGCGGGGGTAGACCGCATAGCGGAAGCCATCGTGCTTGAACAGGCTGCGCCCGTCGTGGACGTCCGGGGCAATGACTGGGATCTCGGCCCGCGCCAGTTCGAGCGCAAACTCGTGCTCCTCGAGAATCGCCGCATCGGACCACCGCCCGGGCCGGTAGAACTTCACGACGACCGGGCCGCCCTCCTCCCGGCCGACCTGGTACACGCGATTCTCGTAGCTGTTCAGCGCGAGAATGCGCCCGTCGCACACGTGGCCCAGCGCCTCGACCGCATCGACGACGACGTCGGGGGTCAGCGCGGAATACGGGTGCGGGGCATTCATTGCTTCGATTGTACGGGGTCACGTACGCTTCCCGGCACTTCGCCATGGCACGCTTCTCCTTTCGTCCCCGCTCCCTCACCGGCCTGATCCTGCTCGGGTTCGTGATCGTCGCGTTGCCCGCGCTGCTCGGCACGATCAGCGCAGCCGTCGAGATGAGGAATCTTTCGGCCGCGAGCGAACGGCTGGTCGTCAACGGCGTGGCTGCGACACGGTACACCCAGGCGCTGGTACGGCAGGTCTCGTCGCTGGAGCGCACCGCGCGGCTCTACCAGATCATCCCGCGGCCCGCCCTGATCGATACGTTTCGACAGAACCGCGACCTGCTCGTGAAAACGCTTGGCGAGTTTGCCGCGCTGCCCGGTGGCAACGAGGAACGAACCGACGTGATCGGGCGCATGCGCGACACCGTGGACAACATCTCCGGCGCCATCGACTCCCGATCCACCGCGCAGATTTCGCTCACGCTGCGCGAATTCACCGATCTCTCGCGCGACGCCGGCCAGTTGTCGAACCTCGCGAGCGCGCAGACCGACCGGGAACTGAAGCAACTGCAGTCCGAGACCGACAAGGTACGGCGCCGGCTGTACTGGCAGTCACTCGCGCTGGTCCCGATCACCGTTGGCCTGATCGTGCTGTTTGCGCTGTTCCTGGCGCGGCCGATCCGCCAGATTGACGAGGCCATCGGCAACATCGGGCACGGCAAGCTCAGCAACGCGGTCAAGGTGCAGGGGCCGTCCGACCTCAAGGCGCTCGGGCGCCAGCTCGAGTGGCTGCGGGTCCGGCTCCAGGACATTGCCGAGGAGCGCAACCGGTTCCTGCGCCACATGTCGCACGAACTGAAGACGCCGCTCGCCAACATCCGCGAGGGCACCGAACTGCTGATGGAAGGCGCCGTCGGTTCGCTGAGCGTGGAGCAGCGCGAAGTTGCGGGCATCCTGCGCGACAACAGCCTGCGCCTGCAGCGGCTGATCGAGAACCTGCTCTCCTACAGCGAATGGCAGGCCAAACGCAGCGACCTCGAAGTCGGCGAGATTCGCCTGCTGCCGCTGGTGAAATCCGCCATCGAAACGTACCAGCTGCCGATCAACGCGCGCAGCCTGCGGCTCGACCTGCAGGTACCGGACCTGGCGCTGATAGCGGACCGCGAGAAGTTGAAGCTGATCCTCGACAACCTGATCTCTAACGCGGTGAAGTTCACGCCCGATGGCGGCACGATCACGCTGCGCGCCGCGTACGACGATCCCGGCCGGAACCTGGTCTTCGACGTCGCTGACACCGGCCCCGGTATCCCGCTGGAGGAGCGGCCGCGCATCTTCGAGGCGTTCTACCAGGGCGCCACGCCGCAGGGCGGGCTGGTGCGCGGCACGGGCATTGGACTCTCGGTCGTGCAGGAATTCGTGCACGCGCACGACGGCAGCATCGAACTCGTCGATGGCGAATTTCCGGGCGCGCACTTCCGCGTGCTGCTGCCCCTTACTCCCGCACCCGGCTCGAGCGGGAGAGGGTTGGGGTGAGGGTCCCTTCCCTCACCCGCTCGCTGGATGCCGGGCAATATCTGTCAGCGAGAAATCCTGGCCCAGGAACAACAGCGGCTCCCCGGTGACGAACGCAAGCGCGTAGGCAAAGCAGTCGCCGAAGTTCAACGCGGCTGCGTGGCGCCCCTTGCCGAAACGCTGCCAGGCATCGCGCGCGACGTAGCCCTGCTCCACGTCCACTGCTTCAAACTGGATTGCTGTACGTGAGACCAGCTGGTCGAGGTCGCGGAGTCCTTCGGGTCCACGCCGCGACAAAACGACGATGGAACACTCGACAAACGTCGCCGTGGACATGAGCCGCACTGGGTCGGCATCGATCGCATCGACGAACGCACTGCGCTGCCGTTCGCTGAGCAGGATGGCAAGCAGTGCCGACGAGTCCAGGACCATCAGCGCGGCAAGCCGTGCACGTCGTAACCGATGATCTCGTCCGCAGCGCGCGAATCGAGTTCGGGGAGCGACGTGCAGTGATCGGCAATCCTGTTGATCTCGTCCACCAGGCTGCGTCGGCGACGCTGATGACGCACGCGTTCGAGCCTCTCCTGCAGCGCGCGCCGGACCGCTTCGGTCTTGGTTTCGCCCGTGGCCTCGGCCAAGGCGGCAGCCAGCGCTTCAGTCTCGCGATTGCGGATGTTGAGGGCCATGGCCTCATCCTGTGTAGCAACTATGCTGGATTGTATCATTCGGTTCGCCAGCCAAAGGTCTTGGAGACTGCATCCCTGCCGCGCGCGACCGCCCGTTGAAGCGGAACAGGTGCAATCGGACTATCATTCGCCTCCCGGCAAGAGCGCGCGATCTGCCAATCCGACGGCTTTGACCAGAAATGAAGTTTGCCCTGCAACGTACTGTCCCAAAAGCCTTTTTCTTGCTCGCCGCCGCCGCCGCGAGTGCCTGTACCGGCTTCCAGCCCGCATCATCGGCCGGCACGTCGAACCAGTCTGCAGCTGTCTTGACCCCGACGCCGGCCGACCTGGCCCCGTACTTCGAGACGCTCGACCAACTCGCCCCGGGCGATGCCACGCGGCAGGCCGCCGCGCTCGCCTCGACACTTGCCGCCATGCAACAGAACCCGACGCCTGCCAATCGACTGCGGTATGCGATCGCGCTCGGCACCGCGGGCCATGCGGGCAGCAACCCGGTCGAGGGCCGACGGCTGATCTCCGAGCTGCTGGCGGGCCAGAACGACCTGCAGCCGCAGGAGATCACGCTGGCCAACGCGTTCCTGCGCGAATTCGACGCACGGGTCGCGCTCTATGCGGATCTCGCCCGCCAGCGCGAGGAGACTGAGCGCAAGCTGCAGACGGCGGATGCCGACGGCGATCGCCGCTACAACGCGCTCAACGCCGAAACGCAGCGGCTGAAGAAAGCACTGGCGGAGGCGGAACGGAAACTCGAGGCCGTCGCCGAGATGGAGCGCGCCCTCACGCCTGAAGGCCAGTGATTCGCCTGAGCAACGGCCAATGACCCGACCGAGCAGACGCACACCGAAGATCCTGGTCGTCGACGACGATCCGGGGCTGTTGCGCCTGCTGACGATCCGGTTGCGCTCGCAGAAATACGAAGTCGAACCGGCGGAGAACGCTGCCAAGGCGCTCTCGGTCATCGCGCGTTTCCGGCCCGACCTCGTCATCACCGACCTGCGCATGGCGGAGATGGACGGCATCGCCCTGCTGCGCGAACTGCAGCGCCGCTGGCCCGGCCTCAACGTCATCATGCTGACGGCGCACGGCACGATTCCGGATGCCGTCAAGGCCACCCAGTCGGGCGCCTTCGCATTCCTGACCAAGCCGGTGGAGAAAGAACACCTGCTCGAGGAAGTGCGCCGGGCGCTCAAGACTTCCGGATTCGCGGATACTGCCGAGGATTGGCGGACCGAGTTCGCCACGCGCAGCCCGCTCGTCGAGGACCGCCTGGCCAAGGCCCACCTGGTGGCGGGCACGGATGCGCCGGTGCTGATCACGGGCGAGCCCGGCACCGGCAAGGAGTTGTTGGCCCGGGCGATCCATCGGGCCAGTGGCCGACGCGAGGGGCCATTCGTCTCGATCGACTGCAGCGCCCTGGACGGGGCCGCCGAACACCTGGCTGCCAGCGAACAGGAACTGGCCACGGCTGCAGACGAGGCCACGGGCGGCACAGTCTTCCTGCGGAACGTGGACGACATGGCCCTGAACGTCCAGACGCGCCTGGGAGCGCTTCTGCGGGGACCGCGGGACGTGCGGGTACTGGCTACCAGCGACCGGCGCCCGGACGAACTGGCGGCCGACGGGCGCTACTCGACTGACCTGCTGGAACAGATCAGCGCTGTGCACATCGACCTGCCCCCGCTGAGCCGGCGGCGGGAGGACGTGCCCCTGTTGGCCGCCCAATGCCTGGAAGACGTCGCCGTGGAGACGGGGCAGCCGAAGCGCACCCTGTCCCCGGAGGCCATGGAAGCCCTGGCGAGCGCCAAGTGGCCGGGCAACGTCCGGCAGTTGCGGATGGTCGTCCGGCAGGTGGCAGCCCTGGGTGCCGGGCCGGTGATCACCGTCGAGCAGGTGCAGGAGGCCCAGGGACAGGCCACCCAGCTACCCAGCTTCGACCAGGCCCGGGACGAGTTCACGCGGAACTATCTGGTGCAACTGCTTCAGATTACCCAGGGAAATGTCAGCCAGGCCGCCCGGATGGCGAAACGCAACCGGACCGATTTCTACAAGCTGCTGACCAAGCACGAGCTCAAGCCCGAAGAGTTCAAGGACTGAGGGTCTTTAGCCGGGGCCCCAGAAAGAAAACGGGCCCGTGCTTGCGCACGGGCCCGAATCTGCTCACGATGAAGCGTAAGGTCTTCCGACGTTCGGTCAGGCCTTGCGGCGGCGGGCGGCGCCCAGGCCGACCAGGCCGAGGCCCAGCAGCGCGAGCGAACCCGGCTCAGGCACCCTGCTGATCAGCTGACCGCTGTACAGAGAGTTCTGCTCGACCACGGTGCCCGTGACCGTGAAGGCATACCGGCCAGCAGTCAGGCTCGTCCAGCCGATGTTGCTGGAGGAAGGGCCCGCGATGCCGGTCCTGACTTCCGTGCCGAGAGTCACGTCGGTGCACGAACTGCCGATGACGCCGCAGGTCGCAGTCGTCTGATACAGCGTGATCGTGAAACCCGAGATGCTGTTCGCATTCGGGAAACCCGGAATGAAGTTGCCGTTGACCGTGCCGTAACCGCTCGGAGTGATATCGAAGAACCAGGTGTTGGTGAACGCCCCGGCCGGGAGATCGTGATTGAATAACGCGCTGTCGTTGGTGACCGGGTTCAACGTGCCAAGGTACGTGTTACCCGTGTACAGCAGGTTTGAAATCAGTGCCGCGTTGGCGTTGGCGCCCCACAGGCCGGCAACCGTAACCGCCGTGAGCGAAACAATCTTTTTGAAATTCATGGTTCTTTATCCTTGTTGACCGAATCGAATCTGGCGACCTTACTCATCGCCTCAGCTTGCGCAGGAATTAATGCAGGTCGCGTGCCAACGTCATTTTCTTCATGAATTACAATAGGTTGTTGACGATATTGGCCACGCGTTGAATCAAGAGTGTAAGAATCACCGACACCACCCCTCACCGCCCTGCAACCTGCCTCGCCGGCGGACCCGCTGCGGCGCGACATAATGAGACCCGCGCCACAAATCGTACGTCGATTCGTTGCAGCAGTCTCCCGTTCGGAGAACACTCCCTCCCGTCTGATCAAGGGCAAATCCGCCGCAAGGCGGTGACGCAAAGCCTCCGGTCCTCGGGTGTGAGCTGCACCACGGATAGCGGGGTTGCCAGGACCCTCCGCCGGCACGACCGCGCGGTGTCTGCCGCAACTTCTGTCCCTTCCCGAAGCTCCTCCCCGATGCCCGCAGAGGTCCACCGAACCGGGAGCTGCGATGACGATGACGGGACAGAATCGAATCACGATCGACTCGACCACTGCGCGATTCTGCGCGCGACTGCTGGCCTGCGCCTTGACCCTGTCCCTGGCGGGCTGCTTCGACGACGACAAGAAGGCCGATTCCATGCTGGGTAGCCTGCTCTCGGCGCCATCGGCCGGCGCAGGGCCAACCGCGCCCCCGACCAGTGGCACCTCGAACAAGGCCCCGACGATCTCCGGCAACCCTGTCACGGTGGCAAAGAACACACTCGCCTACAGTTTTCAGCCAACCGCGTCGGACGCGGATGGCGACAAGCTCAGCTTCAGTGTCGCCAACAAGCCCGACTGGGCGGCGTTCGACCCGGCCACCGGCAGATTGTCCGGCGTTCCTCCCGATGGCATCACGGGCACCCACTCAAACATCGAAATCAAGGTGACGGACGGCAGGGCAGAGGCCGTGCTGCCGACTTTCTCAATCATTGTGTCGCCACCGGTCATCGGTTCGACGACGCTTGTTTGGGCTGCCCCAGCCAACAACGAGGACGGCACAGCACTTACCGACCTCTCGGGCTATGTGATCCGATACGGAAAGGCAATCGGCATGTTGGACCAGAAAATCGATTTGAATAGTCCCGGCATCACGACGGTCGTAGTCGAAAACCTGATCGAAGGCACTTGGTACTTTACGATGTCGTCCGTGAACTCAAGCGGTGTCGAGAGCCGGCCGACCGGCCATGTCGCCGTAACGATCAGCTGAAGCACCTTGTGGCACTGGGTCACAAGCCCAGGGTGGCTCTTGTCGTATGCTTGTGCAAACAGAGCGTACGAACGAGGCAAAGTTGCCCGGCATGAGCAACCTGATCCATGATCCAGTCACGACCAGCGCCCCTCGCCCACCCGAGGTACTGGCGCTGCAGTTCAATAAGGATCCGGTTTTCAACGCCCAACTGCCGGAGCAGGTTGAACTCCACGTCGGCTTCCTGATCGCCGACCGGCGGGCTAGAGGCGCCGAGAACTTGCCAAGGCATCCAGCGACAGCAGTCCTGACGCCGGTGACAAGCTAAGAAATGCGAGTAGAGATTGTTTCGGAACCTGCCGCATTTTCGGCCCTTGGCGCATGCTGGGCCAAATTGCTTGCGAATGCCGAAGGCCCCAACTCATTCATGAGTCCAGCTTGGCACCTCTCATGGTGGGAGGCCTATGCACCGCCTGCCCGGCTTCAAGTCATCACCACATACATCGGCGATACGTTGGTTGGCGTTGCGCCAATGATGCTTGCATCCGAGCGCCGTCTTGGGATCCCCATCAAGTGCCTGCGATTCATTGGAGATGGCACGTTTGAGACGGATCACATGAACTTCATCCTGCGACAGGACGTTGCAGTCGCAGTCCGCGATGCAATTTTCGACACACTCGGCACTCTGCACTGGGATGTCGCTGTCTTCAGCAACATCCCCGAGAATTCACCGACGATCGGAGCAGTCGAATCATGGGCACGCGCCCAGAGCATGCCGTTCGACAAGATCACGACGGCTTGCCCGTACCGCGAACTGCCGGATACGTTTGATGCACTGGTGGCCTCGATGCCATCCCGATTCCGCACGTCGATCCGATCGACGCGCCGAAAACTCGCCGCAAAGCACAGAGTCGAATTTGGATTGCATGAAGACCCGGGCGAGTTTGACAATGCCCTCGAGTCCCTGTTTGCAAACCACGAGTCGAGATGGCGGTCTCGTGGGCAGTCCGGAGTATTCGAAAATGCGAAGCGTCGGGACTTCTACCGCACGCTCACCAGGCGTATGCACGAATCCGGAGCGTTGCGCTTCTTCTACCTGAAGCTCGATGACCGAATTGTGGCGCAGGAATACTGCTTTGAATACGATGGTGTGGTGTTTCTACTGCAGGAAGGGTTCGACTACTCTTTGTCGAAAGACAATATCGGAAATGCACTGCGTAGCCATGTCTTCGAGTACCTGATTGCTAACCATTACCGAGGCTATGATTTCCTTGCCGGGGTCACACGCCACAAGATGAACTGGTGCGAATCAACGATCAACGACTCAAGCGTCACCGTAGGCCGTCGTTCCATCATGGGGCACCTGGCCTACAGGGGCCCAAAGATGGTCGAGCAAGCCAAAGACTTGGTCAGGCCATTGATACACGCCGCAAAGGCGCGCTTGCAGCGGAGCGCGAATCCGACGGACGCGCCCTCCGAACAGACCTGATGCCCAAGCCCGTCGTCGTATTGAACATGCATTACTCGGGGCTCGGCGTCGCCCGCGGCCTGGCGCCCCATGGCGTGCCCGTGTATGGCTTGAGCGCGCACGAAGATTTTCCAGGAAGCGTTTCCCGATTCTGCACATTCAGGAAGGCACCAGACTCGCTGCTGGAACCGGAGCAACTAGTCGCATTCCTCTTGGAATTCAGAAAAACTTTCAACGAGAATCCGATCCTGTTCCCGACCCGCGACCACGACATCGAGTTCCTAACCAGACATCGCGAGATCATTGCGGATCGCTACATCATACCGATGGCCGAGAATTCGGTCATTGAACGGGCGATGAACAAGGACCAATGCTTCATGGCAGCCAAGTCGTGCGACATTGAACTGCCCGCGAGTTGGACGGTCCGAAACTTTGGAGAGCTGGAATTCGTTCGACATGACCTACGGTTTCCAGTCATCGCCAAGCCGCTTTATGCAAAACAGTGGCGGCGCCCGGGCATATGGGATGTGGTCAACCATCAGAAGGCTGTCCAATTCGAGGCCTGGGAAGACCTGAGCCACTTTTATCGCCGGCTGGAGGAACTCGATCCTGTCGTCACCGTGCAGGAATACATACCGGGTCCCGAGTCGAACCTGGTGATCTTTGGCTCCTATTGTCGTCCCGGCGGTAACGTTAGAGCGTATTTCACTGCGCGGAAGCTTCTACAACTCCCTCCCCTCCGTGGAACCGGCGTCGTCGTGGAAGGGGTTCCGATTCCTGGCATCGTCCAAACCAGCGTTCGGCTGCTGAGAACCATCGAGTTCGAAGGCATCTCGGAAATCGAGTTCAAGATTCACGAAGTGACGGGTAAGCCTTACCTGATCGAAATCAACCCGCGTCACTGGGACCAGCATTACCTAGGCACGGCTTGCGGCGTCAACCTGACCTGGGAGTGGTATCGCGACATCGCGAATCCAGGACGATTGATGACAGGTGCACCTGCCGAGCCTGCCCCGATGCAGCAGGAAGGCGCAGTTCGCTGGGTCGCAGAACAGGACTTCGCAATGTATTGCCTGGTCGGCCTCGTCAAAGGAAGGCTTCGCTTCAAGGATGTTGCAGCACTTGTTGCCGGTCAACGAACGTACTCCGTCGCAAGCACGAAAGACTTCAGGCCAACATTGAGGATGCTAAGTCAATTTGTTCGACAGGCATCCTCCATCGTCTGGGCCAGGATCAGTCCGATTGAAACGAAGGGCATCTGAGCCTCGTCCGGTCAACCGCAGCCGAGTTCGATCTGAAACGTGACGTGCATCTGGTTCTAATATGACTAACTCCGCTGCGGGGACCTAAAATTGGCGATCAGTCTTTCCGCCAGCCTGCGGATATTGCGAGGTTACTTATGAAGCGCCGTGATTTCCTAATGTCTTCAACAGGCTTGGTCGGCACACTCATTGCTGGCATGTCCAGAGCTGCGGCGGCTGTCGGACCCTGCCCACCGCCTCTGATCTCGATTTCCGGTAGAAGACCGGTCGAGACGTCTTGCTCTTTCGAATCGACGATACTCAGCACAGCTGGAAATGCATTGGCACCTGGAGCCTGGTCTTCTAACCTGGCCGGTGCGAGCATGAACACAGCCGTTAACGGCCTTCGTCCGCTTGAGGCAACTGACAATTCTAGGATCAAGGTTATCTGCGACTGGTCTAGCAAAGGATGCTTTGATACCAAGTCAATGAAGCTTCTTTGGTCTGGTGCGTGCGCCGGATCAAATGGCCCGGGCTTTCCGAACGGCCAGGGCTTCGTTCAATACGACGAGGCGGCGGACATATGGTCCACAATCCGTAATCCGTTTGGAACAAACACGAGTCACGGCTTCGACGCTCAGGACATCGATGTCCGCGGACGACGCTATTATCGTTCGATCGGTGGCGCCGGACTGGCCCAGTGGAACCTGGATACGAACTCTTACATTGGCATGACGGCCCACCCAAATGCCGGCTTCTCAACTTTTCCCATCGTTGCGTTCCACCCAGGCATGGGTGAGGCCGGCAAGGTCGTGGTCATCTACTATCGTGCAGACGCGGGGAGAGTTATCACCTTCGATCCCTCAACTCAGTCGTTTGACGCAGAGAGGCCTTCGCCCTATCGCGACGAGTGGGGTGTGCCAGGAAACTGCTGTTTCGTGACGGCCGCCAACAAGATCCTGTTCGGATCCGCCGGCGGTAAGGAGGCGTACACAATTGACGCGGACGGTACGATCGCACCGATCGCCGCTGCCCCGGCCAATTTCGGTACGCAAGAAGACGATGCAAGTCACTGCCTGCTGGTGCCTCACCCGACGCTGGGCGCCGCCTTCATGTTTTCGTCGAACGGTAACGTCTACAAGTACGCGTTTTCGTCAAATTCCTGGTCGCTGGTTGGACAGATGCCATCGGGCGTGTGCGACACGCTTTACGCAAAGGATAAAGTGTCACGTTCATTTGCCGTCGCGGTTCCCGCTCACAGGGCACTTGATAACGACGTCATCGCCTTTGTCGGATACCGCGACGAATCGTCCGTTTTCCACCTGTACAGGCCGTGATGACACGCACATTCGAGAGCATCGAAGCGGAAGCCACGCCCCCCGGGAAAGATTGATCGCTCCCAAATGCGCGTGCTCGTGTTGTCCGACAAGTTATTCAGCCGGACCCTCGGCGATGGCCTGAGGGTTCATGGCTTTTTCACACCGTTGCTCGAGCGGCACTCGTTTGACCTGCTGTGCTTTGGCCGGACGAACGAGAGTCTCGAGGCGGACGTGCGCGCCTTGTTTCGGTCCGTCGAGGTCCTGCCCTATCCAGCCTCCCGCAGCAGCGACTTGACATCGCTCGGGCAAGCGGCCCTCTGGTCAATAGAGAACTTCAAGCCCCACAGTGAGGCCATGCGCGCGGCAATCGCCAGCCGATGCGCGAGCGGAAAGTACGACATCGTACTGGATGTAGCCGCCAACATGCTGCCGAACATACCTCGCAACCTGAAGATTCCACTGATCGTGGATTCTATTGACGAACCACTACTTCGAGACCTGCGCGCATTCAAGACCGCACCTATCTCGAAGCGCCCACGCCTTGCGTACCAGATATTGCAGTACTGGCGATATGCGCACGCATTCCTCGGACAGGCCGCCGTCAACATTTACGCATCGGAATTCGACGTAGAGACGCAATTACGCTATTTCCCCGGGCGGCGCGCGATCGCGATTGCCAACGGCGTCGACATAGACTACTTCAGCCCGACCGACGCGGCGGCTAGGGAACCGGCAACCGTGGCATTTGAGGGCAACCTGATGTTCGGCCCGAACGTCGATGCTGCCCGACAACTCGTCATGCATGTCCTGCCGGAACTCAAGACGCTGATCCCGAAGGCTCGAGTAATGCTAATCGGCAGGGATCCGGCACCAGCCGTCCGAGCCTTGGCTTCCGATAGCGTGGAGGTGACCGGCACGCTTTCCGACATCCGGCCGGCCTTGGCACGTGCGACGGTCTTCGCGTGCCCAATGACTCTGGGCTCTGGCATCAAGAACAAGATTCTTCAGGCTTGGTCTTTGGCCATGCCGGTCGTCGCAACCACCGCCAGTCTAGGCGGGCTTAGTGCCAAGGACGGAGAAAACCTTATGGTGCGCGACAACCCCGTCGGGTTTGCCGCAGCATTGGCAGAGATAATCCGTGATCCAACCCTCTCACGTCGTCTCGGCAACGCCGGGCGCTCAACCGTCGTCCAAAGATATTCTTGGCGAAGCAAAGCACTGGAATTTGAAAGCGCCCTGAGTGCCGCGGTCACGTCCACGCCTCTGCAGAATCCCCGATGAGGATTCTCTACCACCATCGTATTCGCTCCAAGGACGGACAGTTCGTTCACCTCATGGAACTGGTCAGGGCGTTGCGACGACTCGGGCATGAGGTCATCATTTCTGGCCCAGGTGACATCGAGAACGAAGCTTTCGGCACCGACTCCGCCTCCGTCAGCTTTCTAAAGCGCAGAGTACCGAAGCCGATATACGAACTATTGGAACTCGGCTACAGCATTCCCGATGCCTTGCGCTTGATGTCGGCCGCCCGCCGCGTTAAACCCGACGTCATTTACGAGCGGTACAACCTCTTCTGCGCGTCCGGGATCTGGACCAAGCGCCTTCTCGGAATACCGTTGCTGCTTGAAATCAACGCCCCTCTTTACGAGGAACGCAATCGGTTCGGCGGCATCTGGGCCACTCAACTCGCAGAATGGAGCGAGAAATTCGCATGGACCCAAGCGGATGCCGCTCTTCCTGTGACTGAGGTTCTCGCCCAGAAGGTCCGCGCCCGCGGTACGGCGCCCAGCAGAATTTCTGTAATCCAGAACGGCATCGACGAATTGGTCTTCAAGTCGTTGCCCAGCAAGGCCGAAGCACAGGCGAAACTCGGTCTCAAAGACACACTAGTGCTGGGGTTTGTTGGCTTCATGCGGGATTGGCACGGCCTTGACCGCGTCCTGCGCTTCATGGCCGCGCATCCCGACCGCAACATGCACGCTGTCTTCGTTGGCGATGGTCCGGATCGTTCGCGCCTCGAGGCGATCGCGCGCGATGTTGGCATTACCCACCGGCTGACCATGACCGGGGTGCTTCAACGGCACGAAATACCAGCCGCCATCGCGGCCTTCGATGTTGCGCTACAACCCGATGTCGTTGAATACGCCTCGCCACTGAAACTCTTCGAGTACATGGCCGCTGGATCAGCAATCGTCGCCCCAGACACGGCCAATATTCGCGAAGTGCTGCAGCACTCGCATGACGCCTTGTTATTCGACCGCGCCGACCAGAATGACTTCATTAGCTCCGTCGAACGACTTTGCTTTGACGATGAGTTGCGCGACGCGATCGGCAAGAACGCCAAAAGCACAATCCTCACCCGTCGACTAACCTGGACGGCGAATGCCGAACGTGTAGTTGACATCGCTTCGCGCCTCGTGCGGCGAGACGCACCACGCCAGCCTACTATCGACGCCCCCCGCACTTGAGTAGCAGGAGCGTTTACAGTCTGAACCCAGCTGACGTTGGTCAACATCAACACAACACGCAACCACTAGCCTAGCGCGACCGCATTCCGGCTACCATGCAGTTTCGTTAGAGCGACGGCTCCCATACCAGCACAGAGCGACAGCGCAAGCATGGCACAGACCTCCCATTTGAAATCATTCACTAGACGCGCCATTGAATGGTTGCCGAAGCAGTTTGGTTACTCCCTGGTATCCAACTGGCGGCTCGAAAACCTGCGCCAGGCTGAACTGCTTTCGAAACTACTGCGCAGACTTGCCATTGACTGCGTCATCGACGTGGGCGCCAATCAGGGTCAATTTGGCCGTTTCCTCCGCAACGAGGTCGAATATAGGGGCCACATCGTTTCCTACGAACCACAACCCGAACTCGCGACGCAGTTATCAACCGAGTCCGAAGGCGAAAGTGCGTGGCAGATCAGGAACTGCGCCGTCGGCTCGAAGCCCGGGGAATTGCTGCTCAACGTCATGGCTCAGAGCGAGTTCAGCTCTTTTCTTAGTCCTTCCGCGACGTCCAATTCGTCCATAGACTCAATGAATACGATCCAACGGACGATCAGCGTTCCAGTAACCACTCTATCGACCGAAATACCAAGGATTCGTGGCGAACTGGGCGTCGACTCCTTTTTTCTCAAGACTGACACGCAAGGCTTCGATCTACAGGTGATCGAGGGCGCAGGATCTTTTCTATCCGAAATTCGTGGCATCCAGTTCGAAGGCTCATTCGTACCGATCTACGACAGAATGCCCAGCTTCACAGAAATGATTGCATTTCTGGGCGCTAGGGATTACGCGGTAAGCGGAATATTCCCTGTATCGCGCTCACAGTTCCCAATCTTGCTGGAGTGCGATGTTGTGGTCACGAACAAGCGCTACTGTTGACGCGAGCACCGCATGAAATTCACGATCATCTTGTGAGCAGACTTTCGCGGTAGGAGATTCAGTTGGGCAGCAAATCATTCACCGCCGTGGAGGCGACGCCCCACCCAGCATCATCAAGATCCCAGTACGGATCAACTCACCCTCGAATTGACGAAGCTCCTGAAGACCTTTAGCGCGATTGGCAGAGCGAGTATTACAATCAACGGATCTGCTTTTGCATACTCCGAAAGACTCCTCCACTGCAACTTGATTCTGCGCCTCACCCTGAAAAGCACGCTTGCCACCACCGCACTACGAACCAAACGGACCTTATCGGAGACGAACATCTTCCTTTTCGAATTTCCGCGCCAATGCAAGCGTGTCGCGGAATACAGACGTCGCTGATCGACAAGTCCCCGCAAGAATAGATCCGACTCCATCCCACGGGACGATCGCCAGATATTCACCCCGAGGCCGTACCGGCTTTCGACGACCGTAGAAAATGCGATTCGACAGCCTGAGTTTACGATCGAAAACCAGAAATAGTGATCTTCGAATGCGACCTCAAATCGACGGTCGAAGCGCAAATCAGAGAACCTACTCCAACGATAAACAACCGTCGACGTCTCAATGACATTCGCTCCAAACAGTTGCGCGACCATGTCATCCTGGTACTCAAATAGGTGGGAGCCGAAGGGCAAGGGCTTGCACATTTTCGATTCCAGCCGACGGTGCTCGGCAAAGGCATCGATGTCGGTGCCAGGCTCCGTGTAATTGGCAAAATAGAAGTCGTACCCGGCAACCACTGCCTCCAATGCGTTGCGCAAGTGCGTAGGCGTCCAAGTATCATCGGAATCCAGGAATGCCAGGACGTCGGTCTCCGCCGGCACATGATCCAAACCGGTGTTGCGTGCTTTGGCTGGGCCGCCATTCGGCTGCCGCACGACCAAGAACCGCACCCCATCGGGAGCATCAACCGGAATCTCACCGTCTGGAGAGACCGGCGATTCGTCGTCCACGATAATCACCGTAACTTCGCCCGCATCTTCCTGGGCAAGAATCGACCGAAGCGCGCCAGCGAGAATTCCTGGCTTCCGCTGGAAATACGGAATTACAACGCAGACCCTAAGGGATCGTGCGCTTTTCCCTTGTGTGCTCATGCCGCCTTCTGCCGGCCTTTCATCCAAGTCAGCGCAATCTGCAGGATGTCCCTCTCGGCCCCTGCGGGACGCCTGGCCAATATCCACGAGAGAGCTACGGCACCAACGTAGACAACGGCCCCGATCGTCACGCTGGCCAGCAAACTGCCAACGCTGACCGCGGCAACGGATTCCTGCTGCAGGAATGCCGACAAAACAAGCGTCATGACAACACAGCCGATCACCGGACGAACCGCCGCTAATAGCAGTTCGTGAATTGAGAGCGTCAGCTTACGCCGCGCGACATAGATCCAGGCAAACACCTGCAGGAAACCAGACACGATCATCCACGTAACGGCAACATCGAGCCCCTTCCACCAGAGCAGGATCCCGAAGACCGGCATAAAGACCAGCATCGTGACGACCGAAATGATTGCCAGCGACCGCGGCCCCTGTGTGGCTAGCACTACCGGCCAGAAGCAAGTACTGAGTGTCGTCAGCCCACCATAGAGCGACAGACTCGCCAGCAGGGGTATCGCCTGCTGCCACTTGGAACCCAAGATCACAGGTACAATCTGGTCCGCCAATAGCCAGATTCCGGCGGAAGCCGGCAGGCATACGAGAATGCATATACGCCAGACCCGAAGGAAAGCCGCCGACAGCCGCTCCGGGTTGTCACGCATGCGAAGATAACCTGGAAAAACTGCACGCATCACTGGGCTGATCAACTCAGTCGTGGGCAGCGTCGCCAATTCATAGGCAACCGAATATGCTCCCAAGTCAAACGCGCCGACCCGCCGACCAATCATGGCATCTTGGCCCCGCCGCGTGATCACCGTCGAACTCTGGCTCAGAAGCCACCACTTGGAAAAGTGCAGCAATGAACGTGCCTTGCTCAGGCCGAAATGCGCCCGCTCTTTACGGATGATGAAACTCATGCTCACTTCCGCAACAGCCGCGGCAACCATGCCGATGATCAACGCCCGGTAATCACGAAGCAGAACGGCAGCGGTTGTTGCGGCCATCACCATGCAAATCTTCTTGGTCATCCCAATCGAGAACAACGGCCGGAAATTCATCTCGCGCTCGAATTCGATGGTCCAGACGTTTCTTGCCCCACTGATTCCCGTCGACAACGCCAACGCGGCCAGCACAGTGATTACTCTGCTGTCGTGATAGAAATTCGCCGCTAATGGCGAAATTGCGAGCAACGCAGCCGCCACCACCAGTCCCATCAGGACGTTCAGCGTCCACGCAGAGTCGAACGCCTCGAGATCGTCTGGCTTACCCTGCAGCAATGCCTGAGAGAACCCAAACTCAGTCGCCGCGCTGAGAATTGCCAGGATCGCAGTGCCCATCGCCACGAGGCCGAAATCCGCTGGCGTCAGTAGACGCGCTAGCAACAAGGTACTAAAGAGACCAATGCCCTTGTCGCCCAGCCGCATTGCCAGTGTCCAGGCAGAACCGGAGGCAACTTTCTTAAATACTGAACTCATGGATCACGCCTGGCCGGAGTCCCCATCCCGGTTTGCCCCGACGATGTGGCGTGCGCATGAACTGATTACGGTCCCGAGACGCGGCAGGCAGTCAGTTCGCATTATTGAAGCGCCCATCCTGGACTGATAGGGCCGCCTTCGCTACAGCTCCCGTCTGCCTCAGGTTGAACAACACCAGCACGATGGCGATTAACCAGATGCGAACCTCGTGCTTCAACAGATCAACGAACATGTCGCCGACAAAGACGGCCGCCAACGCGGCCGCAATTGCGGGCAGTACTTTGGCCGTCACTCCGCTCTCGTCGCGCGAGGAACGGAAGAGTTGTCGGAGCACTGTGAGGCCCCATGCCAACATGACACCGTAGAAGATTCCACCTGGTACGCCTTGCTCGACGAGCAGGGTCATGAAGGTGTTATGCGAGGTGCGTCCTTGCCCCTCCTGCAGACCCTCGAAGAGTTCGTCCGGCATGTACTTGTAAGAAAGCACACCGGTGCAGCGATGCCCGCAGCCCAGAGGATGTTCTTCGAACATCTGCCATTGGGCGTCAATGATCTGGAGTCGAGAATACCCGGTATCCTCCCCTTCGACATTCGCGCCGCGCTCCTTCAGTGTCGCTAGACGCTCAAGATAGGTTGGTCCGGCCATTGCAATGAGGCCGGCCAAGCCGATGACCGAAAGCACCTTGACCGCGCGACGGGCTGGCTTTGGCGTGAACAGGTAATAGACGAAGCCGCCAGTCACGAATGCGAGAAATCCACTACGGCTCCCCGTTGTAGCAATGCCGTTGACGACCAGCGCAAGCGCGACCGTCATCATCAGCTTGCCAATAGGTTTCTCAATCAATAGAAGCGACCCACCAACCAGCGCCGCAGTCACGAGTTGATTGGCGGCGGAATTTGCGTCTGAGATGCCAGGACCTCCGAAGTCATCAAATCGACCACCGGCATAGGCTGTGAGCGCGATCCAACTGAGGTACACGCAGCCAAGCACGTGAGCCCATAGGAACCAACGCAGATGCTGCTCCGAGTCAATTGCCCGGTAGACGACAAAAATCACGAGAATGAACTTGAAATACATTTCCAGAAAGTCGGCATGTTTGTCTGGAGCCAATGCCCAAGCCGACTGAATCGAAACCCAAATAACAAAGGCAACGAGCAGCCAAACGATCTTGAAACTGAAAAGGGACTTCGCCGAACGACCGGTCTGATGGATCAAGATGCCGATGATCGTGATCACGGCCGCAACGAGCGCCCAACGAAACCCAGGCAACAAGTCGACGCCCCACCAGCGTGATGGGGGATGAAGATAGAAGGCGGCGAGATATGCCAGCAACCCAAAGATCGGATGGCGCAGGAGGGCCGCAATCAGCAAGATGGCGTAGAAGAAAAAAACGCCAGGGCAGTCACTGACATGATGTAACCCAGGGGAGAAATGGTTCGTATACGCCTCACGCGCTCGTGGGACGAACCTCAAAGCGGATATCCTGCCTTCTTGAGCTTGTTGCGCAGCCCTGGTAACGGATAACCCATCTCGTAGGCCTTGCGTGCGTATTCCCGGGCTTTCTCGTATTCCTGAGTCGAGCAATATGCAAGCCCGATGGCATTGTTCAATTCGGCAGTGCCCTGCGGGATCGCTCTTTCGCCTTGCAACAGTACATCCAAACTTTCGCGGGTCTTTCCCGCACGCCTGAGAATGATCGATTTGGCTATGTAGGCGCCATCGTAGGAAGAGTTGGCCTTTATGGCGTCGTCAAGGGAGGCGATTGCTTCCCCATGCTTTCCCGCCTCCTCGTACGTCATTCCCAAGGTCGTGAGCAAAGTCGCGGAAAACGGATTGTCGGTCCTGCAATCCTTGCGGGCGAACGTGAGCTCATCCAACGCACGACCTAGCATTCCGCTCTTCTTCTCCCGCGACTCGGCAAGCCTTGCCCTCGCGAGCCACGTGGTTCCGGCGCATTGATGGTGCAGCAGGTTCCAACATGAACCCAGCGACTGCTGCCATCGCTGAATCTCCGCTTCCGGAAACCCATAGGCCCACTGTGAGGTTCGTCCGGTCGATGAAACGACATATCGCGCCTGACAGTAGGGTGGCCAAGTCGCCCACTCACCTTCGCTTGGGAAGAAGTCAAAGAGTGCCTGCGACCAGGCCACGGACGACCAGACAAGGAGGCCACCAAGGGCGACGCAGCGGGTCATTCTCATCACTTTAGCTCCAATCACTAGCGCGGTCAGCAAGTCCAGTCTTAGCCAGACGTGAACCTTCAGTCCCCAAACACTCAGCCACACGTACCAATCGGAATATACGGCTCAAGTGCTGCCGAGACCGGACACACATCATAGTTTACGATAACCGGCGGCCTGTAGAATGAGCTATTGCTCGGGCGTGTCGCTCGAAATCTGGGTTTTGCATGAGAATATACGGCTACTGCGGATCCTTCGACGGCATGGATTCCGATCATGGATTGCACGGCTGGGCAATAGGTTACGGTCCTGCCTCGGAGGGAACCAGCAGGTCTCTCCGCTCGCCGTTCCCGGCGACCTGCTGGGCTCCATTTAGCGCGATCACTGACGACCTCCTCGTCGCAGTCGACGGCTATCCGGATTTTGCCCGTATCCAATTGACTGAAGAAGTTGCCAAGGGACCGGCAGAACGCATCCTAGCCCTCTACAAGGATCGTGGGCTGGACGTACTCAAGCAATTGCGAGGCAGCTTCTCACTTTCGATCGTAGATCGACGCAATAGACGGGTGGTGCTTGCGGTAGATCCTATGGGTATCGGCCGCATGACCTTCCGATCTACGCCCGCAGGAATCGTGTTTTCCTCGTCGGCCGAGGCTGTGGCTCGCTTTCCAGGGTTCAGAGTTTCTGTTCGCCGACAAGCAATTTTCGACTACCTGCTACTGCACATGGTGCCCGCTCCCCACACGATTTTCGACGGTGTCTCCAAGCTGCAGGCAGGCACATGCGCGCTATTCGAAGGTGACGAGCTAAGCATCCAGCGAATCTGGCTTCCTAGTTTCGAGAGCTCGCCCGACGCCGACTTCAGCGCCCTCAAGGCAGAGCTCCACAGTTCCCTTCGCAGAGCGGTGTCCAGCTGTAACCCGGATTCCGCTACGGGCGCCTTCCTGAGCGGCGGTCTCGACAGTTCGACCGTCTGCGGCATGCTAGGCGCCGTCACCGGACGACAGCCAGCAAGTTTCTCGATCGGCTTCGGCGTGGCTGAGTTTAACGAGATTGAATATGCGCGCATTGCCGGCCGTCGTTTCAGCGCCGTGATGCACGAATACGACGTGACACCGCCGGACATCGTCTCGGCATTCCCGCTGATCGCGGAAGCCTACGATGAACCTTTCGGAAATTCCTCGGCAGTCCCAACATATTTCTGCGCGAAGCTGGCCCGGTCTGCTGGAGTTACACACCTGCTTGCAGGCGACGGTGGCGACGAACTGTTTTCCGGCAACGAACGATACGCGAAGCAACGTCCTTTCGAGCGCTACCAACACTTGCCGCGCGCGATTCGTTCAGGGCTCCTGGAGCCGTTGATGGATCGAATTTCTGCAACAAGCAGCATCAAGCCGTTACGGAAAGCCCGCAGCTACGTTGAGCAGGCCAGAATCCGTCTGCCGGAACGGCTGGAATACTGGAACTACATGTATCAGGCGGACGCGGATGCCATGCTCGATCCGGACTTCAGGGCCTCCGTCGATCCTAAAGCGGCCCTGGCAGACATGGCGGATATCTACAGTCAGGCGCCCACCACGGATGTCGTGCAGCGCATGCTGTATTTCGATTGGCAGCATACGCTCGCCGACAATGATCTCAGGAAAGTCGGCATGATGTGCGAACTCGCAGGAGTTCGCGTGTCATACCCAATGCTGCACGCCGACGTCGTCGATCTGTCGGCGCGCGTGCCGCCGAACATGATGATGCCTGGAACCAGACTGCGTCACTTCTTCAAGGAATCGATGCGCGGCTTCCTCCCGGACGAGATCATCACCAAGCAGAAGCACGGATTCGGATTGCCGTTCGGGACATGGCTCAAGACTCACCCACCACTGGCCGAATTGATCTATTCGCATCTCTCGGACCTGAAGCGACGCCATATTCTGCGTCCGGAGTTCCTAGACCGCCTCATCGACGAACATCGATCGGGGCATCCATCGTATTTCGGGTACGCAATATGGGACTTGGCCATGCTCGAGGCTTGGTGTGTCAGGCACGTAGGTCCATGACGAACTGGCCGGCCCCCTGGACATAAACGCGCAGCAGCCGGAGCGCGTATGCGTGAATGCTTCTATCCCAGGACGACACGCGCGGCAACTGGAAGAGATCGGATCCCGCTCGTGCAGCACCCCGGGCCGTCGAGACGGCCGCTTCGTAGCCCACATCACGGACCATCGCGGCGTGAGCGGCGCAATAGTCCTTGCCTGGGCGGCCGTTGGGGTACGCGAAGCAACGGACTGGGGCACCGGTCATCTCCTCGAGTTCGCGTCGGTTGACCTCGATTTCATGTCGAGCTTCGTCCAATGTCACGTTGGCGAGAATCGGGTGAGAAACCGTATGGCCACCGATCTCCATGCCGAGATCCAGAAGCTCTTTGACCTGATGTGGTTTCATCATCAAGTTTCGGGGCAGTTCGGCCCCTACAGTGTCTGCCAGTCTGTCCGCTGCGGCCAGCCTCTCGGGCATAGGCAGGTACTTGAATTGCCCAAGCAAATCTGTGGCAAGCATGCGACGCGACGCCATATCCGGCAATTCCTGCACCCGAAGCCCTATTGAACTGAGATCCAAAACATCCGGCGCCCGCCGGATCGCTTCGACGACCGTGTCGTTCCACATGCGCCCCGAATTCAGGTAGCCGGATGCCACGAAGAATGTCGCCACGAGACCCCGTTCCGCCAACAGAGGCGCTGCAATCGACCGATTGTTCTCGTAGCCATCGTCAAAGGTAATGCACAGCGCCCTCGACGGCAGATCGCCTGACCCAAGCCGCGCGACCGCCTCGCTCAAGGGTAGAACGTTGAAAACCTTCTTCACGACGTCCAGCTGGGCGGCGAACGCGGCCGCGTCGGGCTCGTCGTCGTTCATCGGATCAGGAGACCCGAGCACATGGTGATAGATCAGGATCAGCAGGGATGCCGGCGTGCCGGCTGGGGATAGGAGCCCAGCGACAGAGCGGAACAACAGTGACTCTGGAGCGAGAGACCTCATGCTTGCCTCAATGGCCAAGTCGATCGTGAAAGAACCCCAGTACTCGATCGGCCACGGTGGACCAGTCGCCCACCCTGCGATGCAGCGAGTCCGATATCGCTGATCGCTGCCATGTCTGACAGGACAAGGCTTCAGTGATAGCTGCAGCCGTTGCATCTACGTCGTCCACGGGAGCCAATTGTCCGTTGACGCCGGGCTCGACGAATGCAGCGTTATCTCCGACGGGCGTAGTAACGACGGGAACACCAACAGCAAGGGCTTCCAGCACTGCGTTGCAGCACCCCTCCCGAGCCGTCGCAAGCGAGAAGACGTCCGCCGCTCCGAGCCATTTGGCAACTTCTTGAGGCGGCCGGTTTCCCAAAAACTCCACCGCCCCCGTCAATCCCAGGCGGTTCACGGCCTCATTGAGCTGTCGGGGATAACCCGGCTCGAAGGTATTGCCACCGATGATCACGAGTCTTGCGTCGGGGAACTTTGCAGCGACCTGCGCAAACGCCTCGATCAGGACGTGATGTCGCTTGCGACCGATGAGGTGCCCCACAGAGACTACCAGCGGCCGCCCCGCCTCAATACCCATGCTCATTCGCACGGTCGACTGATCCACGTATGCAAATGTCTTGGTGTCGATGGCGTTATTGATTACGCAGACCTTGTCTTCAGAAATGCCATGCGCCAACACCATCGCCTTCAAGGAATGACTCACAGCCACGACACCGGTTGCATATCCCAATGCGCTCAACATGTGCTGACCAATAATCGGCCTATGTACGAACTCGGTTTCGAATCCACGGATAGTCACGAACAACGGCAACCCAAGTCGCCTCGCCACGGCCATGCACGCCGCGCCTTCGGGATAACCAAAATGGGCGTCAATAAGGTCAAGCTTGCAGTTTTCGTCTATCCTCGAAATTCGATGTGAGATCGCCCGGGCCATCCAGTATGCATCGAGGAACTTTAGCATTCCCGGGATGTAAAGCATTGGCGCGTGTTCAACCGTGACACCGGCCAAATCGACCAATGGATTGGAGACAGCCCAGTCGGGTAGAGGCCGAAGGCCCGGAAAAAATGGGATCGGGTGCACGAGACTAACGTCTGCCTGCCTGGCCATGGCTCCAACTCGATTCAGGACAAAAATGCCCCTCGACGAGTTCACGGGAGTTGGCAACAGGTGGCAGACGCTTGCGATTCGCAGACGATTGCTCACGGATCTCCGCCCATGTCGCGCCGCAGACGACTTGATACTTAACTTAGAACTCGAGGAACAGCACGCTGATCTTCCGCAGCGCCGACGTTCCTGAGGAATGCGTCGAACATCAGAATGGACCAGATCGGAGCACTGTAGTCTCGGGTGCCACGTTCGTGGGCATCGACTATGTGATTCAACATCGCCTCGTCGAAAACTCCGGTCGATGCCAAGGCTTCGCCAAGCAAGGACTGCCTTACGCGCTTCCGCAGCGGCCCTCGGAACCACCGTGCCAGCGGAACCGCGAACCCCATCTTCGACCGATACAGAACGTCATTCGGCAGGTTCGGCTCCATCGCCTTCTTCAGCAGTATCTTTCCCTCACCACCATTCAGCTTCAATGAGGAAGGCAGTGTTGCCAACCATTCCACCAGCGGGTGATCCATAAGCGGCTCCCGGACCTCCAGGGAATGCGCCATGCTGGCCCGGTCCACCTTAGTATTGATGTCACCCACCAGGTAGGTCTTTAGGTCGATATATTGGATCAGCGCCAACGGATCATCTGTTCCAGCCCGGGCCGCATGCCGATGGAACACTTCGAGAGCGGAGTAGCCACCCAGCTGCGCGCTGAATGAACGCGAAAACAATCGCGCCCGCATCGGCTCGTCCATGATTCCGACGCTGTGTATGTACGCTTCGACCGAACTTCTCGCCAGCGACTGAAACGTCGTCTTCGCCCGGAACACACGCGGGGCCCAATCCGCTTTCGGGTATAAGCGCCCCAGCGCGCCAAACACGGACCGACGAAGTCCCAACGGCATCCTTGAGCGAAGACTTTCTTCCGCCAAATGCAGCCGATAGCGACGATAGCCGCCGAAACTCTCGTCGCCGCCGTCACCAGAAAGCGCGACAGTCACGTGCTTACGCGCCAGCTGGCAGACACGATACGTGGGTATCGCCGAGCTGTCGGCATAGGGTTCATCGTAGATGCGCGCCAGTGTATCAATCAGATCGAAATCATCACTTGCGACCCGATCGACGAAGTGACGGGTCCGGTACTGATCGGCCACCATCTGCGCGAACTTCGTCTCGTCGTAAGCCGGATCTTCAAAGGAGATCGAGCACGTGTTGACTGGGTCGCTTGAGATTCGCGCCATGGTCGCGACGACTGCGCTCGAATCGACGCCCCCCGAAAGAAACGCCCCCAACGGGACTTCAGAGATCATCCGCAGGCGCACCGACTCCGCGAGTCGCCATCGCAACTCATCGCAGGCGGAATCGAGACTGCAAGTGCTGGCCAGAGTAAATCGCACGTCCCAGTACTCGCGGGGCTCGGGAACCTGCGAGCCCCTGCGAATCGTCAAGGTGTGCCCAGGTGGCAGTTTTTTTGTACTTGCGAAGATCGTCCTCGGTTCCGCAACGTAGCCGAGGGCAAAATACTCCTCAACCGCACACGGATCGATTGCCCGCTGCAATCCTGGGTGGACCAGAAGCGACTTGAGTTCCGATCCGAAAATAATCGTGCCATCCTGCAGGAGCGCATAGAACAGCGGCTTGACTCCAAGCCGATCTCGCGCAAGGAAAAGCGTGTCTTTGTTCCTGTCGTACAGCGCGAATGCAAACATTCCGCGGAAGCGATCGACGCACGCCTCTCCCCACGCTTCCCACGCATGGACGATCACCTCGGTGTCGCTGCGCGTGTGGAAGTGGTGGCCGAGGCTCTGCAACTCTGGCACCAATTCCTGAAAGTTATAGATCTCGCCGTTGAAGACGACGATCACCGAGCCGTCTTCATTAGCGAGCGGCTGCTGACCGGTGGCGACGTCGATGATCGCAAGTCGTCGATGTCCGAGCCCGACGCCGGGCTCAAGGAAGAGACCTTCGCCGTCAGGGCCGCGGTGCTCCAGCGAATCGTTCATTCGCTGGAGCAGGCCGCGGTCGAATTCCCGGCGATGCCGGACGTCAAACAGACCAGTTATCCCGCACACCGGATCGCTCTCGTACCTGTCTCAATAGTCACGTTGTGGTTCTTGCTATATCAAGCCCGACTCTCGGGACACTGCACAGTGATCATCGCGGAGTAATTCCGTACCGTGGACTCTCGTTAAACGTGGTGGCGGCAGCCATGCGCCATGTCTGGCAGCTAGTCAAACGAGCCCAGGCTGCTGCTGCACCCGGCGCGCCATGATCCACTGCGTATGCAAGTGCTGGCGTGATGGTCTTGGCGTAGTCCGGGATAGTCGAGGTGACGGCTTCGTCGTTGTCCTGGCGTAGAATCGTATCGTTTGGAAGTGGCGGAAGCCTGTACTTGGCGACATACCGGTCGTACACCGCCCTCCACGTGGGGTAGAGAGTTGCCCCTTCCTGTGAATCGCTGCCAGAACCGAATGGGACACTGTAGGCATGTAGCCTTCTATAATCGTAGCCCGTTGCGGGGTCGCCGCAACGACCAACAACGAACTTGTACGCGCGATTGCGTAGAGTCACGATGTCGTTGCCGCCCAGTTCAAGGTCGCTCACAAAGCCAAGCACTGCCGCCCAGAAGTCGAAATGAAACACGGCATAGTCGAATTCATTGTCGCCGCCGTTGTAAGTGGCTCCCCACCCCGTGTCCAACGATATACCGATCGAGTTTTCGGGTACCCGATTTAGACAGGTCGTGACAGTACGAGAGACGACGCCAGCAAACTGGTCAATCAAAGAAGCGTCGGAAATAGCCGCAGCCTGGGCGACGGAACGCATGCGCCATGCGTTGGAGCGGCCATCATCGCCTCCATATAGAGAGATCGTGCCGCCCGACGGCTCGCGGAACTCGTATTCGATCTGTCGGACTACAGCCGAAGCCTGCATCTGACACTGTTCCATGAACAGCCAACGACCCGTCAGCAGGTATCCATAGTACCCGGTTGACGGGTGATGCTCGGCGTCGTAAGTGCGATCGACCGGCACATCAACGGCCGGGTTCGGAAATTGATTGGGGGCTCCGCCTTCGCCATAGTACCAGCCTGAATTGCTGGGGAATCCATACGTCGGATAGGCACTCGGCGCCAACGGGCGCAGTGTCTGTTCATCACGGTAGTAAATCGGGTAGCGACCGTGCGTTCGTTCGTGACCAATGAGCGAATTGAAGGCTTCCGAACGGCCTGAAGCGACATACATCGCCACAGGAGTAATACCGAGTCCGATAAACCCATTCAGCGCAGGCTCGCCACCTGCCGTTATCCCCCTCCCACCGACCGGCCAGTTGCCGGCCGCGAACGGCACGGGATTGGCGCCATCGGTCAAAGCCAGCGCATTGACAGTCACCTGTGACGGCGAACCAAACGTCCAGTTCGGCACGAGCTTGGTCTTGCGCAGGTACGTTACGTCATGGCTCGGGATAATGTTTGATGCCGCCCCAATCCAGTCGACACGTGACCAACGAGTGTGGTGGTAGTGGTTGAGTGCGCCGCTTGAATAGACGGTCGAACCGTTGATCCGCATTGTCGCGCTGTAGTCCTTGCGCGTCGGCGAGGCCACGTTCACCCAACCATTCTCGACGACGGTCTCGACTTCACACTGGCCGTTGGAGTAGACGCGGCAGAAGAACCATGCGCACAGGTGCGCGTCGATCGGGGTCATGTAGTGAAATTCACTCATGACGGGACCGGGAAGCGACCGGACCAATCCTCCACCGACTGCGCCACCGGGACCCGACGCGGACGCAGCGCTCTTACCAATCAGACTTCGCAGGGACGCGGAACCCGACACTCCGCTGTCGAACGAGAGCGTCACGTCACCAGATCCGAGAATGGTCGCGAGCCGACTCTCCGGGATATCTGTGCGGGAATCGGCGGCATCGGCAAGGACCAAGGCGACCTGCTTGATGCCACCCGCGCCGATCTCAGACACGCCACTTAGAATGGCCAACTTGACGCTGTGGCGTGTGCCATCGGAGTTGAGCCAGAAATTTCGGACATTGCTTTGAAAACTGGGGTCGCCAGACACAACGTTCTTGCCGTAAGGCACGTCACCTTTCGCGAATGCCTGTCCGAACGTCCAAGCCAGCGCGCCGGAGCCACCTCGGTTGGCCAACACGAGCGACGGAAGGCTTCCGGACGCCACGATGCATTGGTCGGTCACCAATGTGCCGCCGGAAGCGCTGAAGGATCCAGGGGGACATGGCTTGGTCTGTGCCACTAGGATTCCAGGAACCAGCGTACTCGCTAATCCGGCCGAAGCCTGAAGAAATTCTCTTCGTTTCATGGCTGCTGCCCTCGCTTGGTAACTGCTGCTTCACTCGCGATCTGCATCGGGGGCCAATCCTGACCCAGCACGCTGTCGTAGAGGCTCGCGTACCGCTCGATCATGCGTTCCAAACTGAAATTCTGTACCACATGGGCTCTTCCCGCCGCACCGTGGGCCTTACGTGTCTCAGCATCTGTGACATAGCGCACAAGAGCTTCTCGCAGGCCACTTTGGCCCCCATTCGCGTACAGCGCCCCGGTAAGGCCGTCCACCACGAGTTCGGGGTTTCCCCCAATATTGCCGGCCACGACCGGCAATCCCGTTGCCATGGCTTCCAGTATCGTATTCGAGATGCCTTCATTGATGGACGGCAACACAAATACATCCATTGACCGCAGCAGATCCGGGATATCGCTTCTGGCTCCGAGTAGCTAGACTTTCTCCGCCAACCCCAGCGACTGGATCAGTGACTCGAGTTCGACTCTGCAAGGTCCCTCACCCACAATCGCCAAACGAAGGGACTCGGCGCAGTCAGGCAACCTCTGCAGGACTTCATCGAACGCATGGATGAGCGCGCGCTGGTTCTTCACCGGATCCAGACGGCCCACGGTGCCGATCACTATCGCGCGAGCGTCCCATCCTTCCTGTAACAGGCGACGGAATGCATCTCCGGGCGCGGCAGGGAAGAACCGGGCGGTGTCTACGCCGTTGTAAAGCTGCCGAATTCGATCCGACGGAACCCCTATGGAGTTCTGCAGCCATCGGGAAATATCCTGGGACATGGGCGCGAAACAATGGACGACCGGTCTGCAGGCTTTCCGAATCAGCACGTTTCTCGTGTTGAGACCGGCGGGATCCGTTGCCTCCCAACCGTGCTCACCGTGAATCCTGCGAGGCACGCCGGCGAGCGCGGCAACCCATTGCATGTCGATCGTGCCGAAGTTTCGCGTGTGGACGATGTCGGGCCGCAGGCGACGCAGCAAGCGCCACATGCGAAGGTAAGCGGCTGGGTCCTTGCCTGGCTTCTTGCCCAGCGACAGGACTTCGACGCCTGGCGTCCGAATTCGACGCCTGAAATCCTCGTCGTACCCCGACAGGCAAATAATCGAGTGGCGAAATCGCTCGCGAGGCATGCTGTTGATCAGGTTGACGACGCCGTTCTCCAGCCCGCCGACGTCCAGCCTGTTCATGACGTGGACGACATGGGTCGCGCCCGAGCCGCTCACGGGCGGCACGCCTCGGCCGCGAAACCAGACATCACGCAATCCGGGTGGGCCGCCAGGAAGGATTGCAACCGCTCCCTCGATCCCACATCAAGCGGTGTCGCGAGCGTAACGATTCGTTCGTCGTCGGCGTTTCGCGCCAGGAATGCCACAGCCTCCATGCCCTTGACCAGGAAGCTGTCGGTAGCGGGCCGGCGCCCGACCATAAACCACTGCCAGACGAGAAAGGCGCCTCTTTCGTCCTGGATCACGACTTCTCGAACCTGAAAGCCCTGCCCTGGTCCGGCACTGACGTCGAGCCGGCGGTCTTCGACCAGGCTGGCGTGTTCCCTGGACGACAGGACGTTGTCGTAGGCAATCATTTCATTGCCATTCGTCGTGCCAAGTCCATAGACGGAGACAAAGACGTCGACCTCGTCCTGGCGAGCGTTTGCATACACACCGGAGACGGTCATGGAGCCCGCCTGAATACACGGGCTTCCAGACGTTGGGGTCAGCTCTCGGACCGCTCCAGCCCGCGAGATTGTCCGGCAGAATCGCGGGGGCGCCGCCCGTTGAGAAACGAGCCGCCGCGCTGCGGCCAGCCGCGTGAAGGTAGATGGGCCCGAGCGCGACGACCGCCATTGCAATGTATGCAGGCAAGTATTCGAACGGACCGGACGTCCGGTTCGCAGCAGCCGGCCTGATTCCGGTCTCCACAGCGGGCCCTGAATCTTCTGCCCAGCGCCGGCCGATCCAGAACAGCGCGACCATGACCAGGATGAACAGCACGCGGCCAAACTCGACGTGTTCCGCCCCGGGACCGAAACGGAACTCCGTCAGGTAGGACACGACCACGATGACGTAGACCCGCAAGGCATTGGCGAGAATCGGTACGACCAGGAAGACCGCCATGCTGAGCACACGCTTCCACCAGGTTCGATACGTCAGGTACGTGTAGAGGGCTCCCAGCACCAGGCCAGTAATTACGTACTTGAGCCCGCCGCAGGCCTTTGCAATCTCGAATTTTCCATACGGAATCGTGAGATACATGTGCGAGCGATAGACCGGAATGCCGGTCAAGTGCAGCGCCCAGGTTGAGACATCCGCGGTCACCTGCATCATCAGCGGCAGCAGCCCCTGGCCGAAGGGCACCGCAAAGAGCAGAAACCCCAGCGGAAACGCGAGTGTATGAGCGGCTGTCACGCCGAGAATTGCCAATACGAGCGCAGGGATCATGGCCACGGCCGACAACTGCTCGATGACCTGTACGCCGACCGCCCTTGATACGAGCCAGAGCACACTGAGGCCGAAGAGAACGGCCACGCCGACCCAGGAGGGCCGGAAATGAACGTCGACGAGCCGTGAACGCATCCTCCAGACCAGCCATGCACTGATCGGGACGATCAGGTAACCGTGGCGATAGGCGACGTCCTGACTCCACTTCGTGACGATCGACGACAGGGTGTCGAAATAGACCCAGCCGAACACCGCCAGCGCGAGCAACAGCAATCCGACCAGCCCGGTCCGCGAACTGAAGTTTGGCTTGCTCATGCGGTGTCAGGCCTGTGCAACCGCGATCGGGGCGTCGGCAATGCCGTCATCTCCGGCCTTCGAAAAGTAGGCCGCAAGCTTCGATGCCTGCACCTTCCAGACGAACCTTTCGAGGACAAACGCCCGGCCCCGCGGCTCGTCGATCGCAGTCTCCAGCTTGGTTACGACTGCGTCAGCAAATTCGCCGGGCTCCGCCGACGCAATTACACCAGCGAGCCGTGCATCTGGAATACCCTGCAGCGCATTCTCGGTCGCGATCACGGGCCGAGCCATGGCCAGTGCCTCCAGCACTTTGTTCTGCACGCCGCGGGCAATCCGCAACGGGGCGACCACAGCCGCTGCATGGGCCAGATACGGCCGTACATCGGGGACCCGCCCTGTCACCTCCACACCGGGCAGGCCGGCAAGCTGCCGGACCGCTGGAGCAGGATTCGAACCGACGATCACGAAGACCGCATCCGGCAGCCGCCGTCGAACCATGGGAAACACGTCACGGGCGAACCACGCGACCGCATCGACGTTCGCGTGGTAGTCCATCGCCCCTGTGAAAACGACGCGGCGGCCCGCGTCCGGGAACGGGTTTTCATAGCGCCGGCCCGGGTCGAAGTACGCGGCATCGACGCCATTCGGAAGCACCGCCACGCGGTCGCTATTGCGCTGCGCAATCGACCGCAGGATGCCCGCCTCCGCTTCGGAGATCACCAGGCTCGCATCGAATTTCGCAGTGAGCTCGGACTCCGCCCTGGCGAGCATGCGTGCCTCGCGCGCGAACACCCACTTCATTGGATATCCGTGAGTCGGCGCATACTGCCGCCACTTATCGGAGTCGACGTCGCAAAAATCCATGACCCGGACCGCGCCACGGCCAAGATCGAGGTCAGCGGCATACGGCCCCATGGAGGACGAATACACGTATGCACCCGCGAGTGTGTGGTTCCTGGCGAGATCCTTCAGCCAGGTGCCCATCGTCCGATTTTCGTAATAGGCCATCGTCAGGGCGCGACCGGTCACGAGCCCGAGTAGGCTGCGTACTCTTGCCCACCTTGGGTCCAACGGGAGAATGCACGTCTCGGCACAGATCTTTCGCAGCTCGGGAACGTGTTGCCAGTCAGCAGGATCGTCGACGAACGTCCCGAGATGCACCCGATATCGCTCAGACAAGCCTTTCAGCAGGTTGTACGAGCGAATCTTGTCTCCCTTATCCGGTGGATACGGGATCCGGTGCGACAGGAAGAGGACGTCCCTCATCCCAGGTACTTCGCGACCGGCGGACCGATCAGCTGGGTCAACTTGAGCGGTAACCTGCGCCACAGCGCGATGGCCTTGCCATACTTCGGGTTGGACGGGCTCAGGTTCGGCATTTCCTGGCGCTTGACGAGAAAATACTCGTAGTAGAGCTGCTCGGGCTCGAAACCCCAGTTGGCCTTGAAGTCGAAAGCACCGGTGCCGCGCTTGCTGCGGCCGTAGTCGAACAACCGGCAACCCCTCTGCCGCGCGCGCTCCATCACGCTCCAATACATGAAGTCATTCCCGGCGACGGTGCGAGCCTCGCGCGTGCCTCCGCCGTAGTAAGGCAGGACCTCGTCGCGGAAATAGAAGTTGAGGACGCTCGCCACAACCTGGCCGCCCTTGAGGATGCTGACGATTTCGCAGTTCTCGCCAAACACCTCCTTGAGCACCCGCAGGTAGCTCCGTGAGAACGGCGGCGTACCGAGGTTGCGCAGGCTCTCGGAATAGATGTCGTAGTGCCGGTCCACCCGCTCGTCCACTTCGACCCGCAGTTCTTCCTTGATGCCCTTGCGCACCATCGCGCGCTGTTTGCGCGGAATCGCCAGCATGTTCTTGCCGGAATCCGGGTCGATCGGCTTGCGGAAAGTGACGTAAAGATCCTTGCAAACCCATTCGGGATGCTGGCGCCTGCGATTGCGCAGTTCGAGGTAGTCGACTTCGAGCCTGCGTGCAAGGTCACAGGCCGCGTTGGTGAGCGCCGCATGGGCGGCGGCGTCGGCAGCGACGATTCCACCGTACACGCAGAAAGGCGTTGAAACGAGGGCATTGCCGAACAGCAGGCTCTTCACCTGCGCCAGCGGGAGGACGCCGCGGATCTCGCCCTGCGCGGATTCCGCGAGAAGGTAGTGACACGGGTGCCCGAAAGACTGCTTCAGGACGTACTGCCATTCCGCGAGGTGAAAAAACGTACCTTCGGGGTGTGCCTGCACGAACGCGTTCCAGGCCGCGCGATCCGCCAGGGCGAACTCACGCACCCGGATGCCGTCAACCGCCGCATTGGCAGCAGGCTTGGCGGCGGCCTGCCGTTTCACTCCTGGATCTTCCATGAATCCCGCCCGCGCTAGGCGCGCCCGCTCCTGCGGTTGTCAGCAGAAGTGGCGAGGAAGATGCGATCCATGCGACCCCACTTGAAATCGTCGATCAACTGCCCGAGCCGGGCGTGCATGGAGTCGAGGTTCAGGTAATGCCGGAACCGGGACTTGAGCGGAGCGCCTTCCACGCGTGGCTGGGCCGGATCGACTTCCCACGGGTGGAAATAGAAAAGCCCAGGACGCTTGTCGACGTCGTTCACGCGCTGCAGTGCCCACTTGAAGACGGGGTACGGCAGGAGACGGAAATAACCGCCACCGCCACATGGGAAATTCCGGCTGGCCAGTGCAACAGTCGTGACCGGAATCTCCAGGATGCCGTCAGGGCGGAACCGGAACGGAAAGCGCGGAGCTTCGGGCATGCCATACAGGTCATGCCGGATCGGGTAGATGCTCGAACTGTAGACATGCCCCGTTTCCTGCAGCACGTCGAGCGCCCAGAGGTTCCTGCCATTGATCGAGTAGCTGGGTGCTCGATAACCGAGTACCTGCACGCCACCGATGTCCTCGAGAATGCCTTTCGTCCTGGTCACGTCCGCGCGGAACTGCTCGGCCGTGAACTGGTGGATGCGCGTGTGGTCGTAGCCGTGGCTCGCGAGTTCGTGACCGTCGGCAACTATGCGGTGCACCAGGGCCGGATGCCGTTCGGCGATCCAGCCGAGGACGAAAAACGTGCCCTGCACTCCCCGCGAAGCAAACAGGTCGAGCACCCGGTTGGTGCTGTATTCGACGCGCGAGTCGGCATGATCCCACTGCTCGCGCGCTATCGTCCGCTCGAAGGCAGCGACCTGGAAATACTCCTCAACGTCCACCGTGAGCGCATTCTGCAGCGGCGCGATACTGGTGTATCCGACATCTTCAAGCACGGGTCGCACTGCGGCATCCATGGTGTTGTTCCAATCTACCCGCGATACCGCAGGGACTACTTGCCAAAATCCGGGTACCAGCGACCACGGAGGCCAACCCACCAACCGTCGTACTTGTTCGTGCCCGCACGGTGGAAATAGCCCGTCTCCGAGAGACCCCACCAGTTTGGGCCCGAAATCGCGGTTTCCCCGCAGCGTGATTTCAGTGTCGTAGTCATTCGACTGCTCGAAAGCGACCACGGGTCCCACCACGGTTTGCCCGCGAAAGTAGTCGGTGTAGGAGGCCTGCAGATCAACACTGAGGTTGGCAGCAAGTGACCTGGATCCGAACAAACGAACCCCGCTGCCCTCCTCATCGCCGATGAAATCGTCGATATAGTCTCTATCCGAGGTGAAGGCACTGATCCCGAGGAGCGTCCTCAAGCCACGACTGACGAGCGAGATCGACCCGTCCTTCCCAATGTAGGGCTGGGAATTCAACGCGCTGTTCTCGAGGCCCTGATCCAGACCCGGCGGCAGGTCCCCCGGTTCGAACCGCCCAAGGCTGCGGCGGCGCGTGTCCACCTGCGGTGCTTCAACGTACGATGCAGTGACCTCGAGAAGACGCGACGAGTGCGAAACCTCGACGGAATAGCTGGAACCAAAAAACCGGTCGCCATAGCGCCCTTCGACCGATGTCCTGCTGTCCGGCGACCAGCGCAGACCCGCGCTCCAGAAGTCGCTGTCGAGGCCGCCCGCGCTAGCATCCTCATCGAGCTGGCTTTCCTTGCCCACGTCACCGACCAGCGTCAGCGTCCGTGAAAGCTCGTACCCGCCCTCAAGACCGGCTCTCTCGAACTCATACGGCAGAGCATTATCGAACTCGGAGTTTTCCCAAGTGTAGAAGACGCTGCCATTGAGTCTTGAATTGCCGGGAACAAGCCCGAAACTGACATCCGCGCTCTGGTCCACCGAATCGTCGGTGGCCACTTGACCGAACGATTGGAACGTCGGTGTCGGGCCTGTCGAGTATCCAGACCTGTCCGTAGCTGTAGGACGCTTCAAACTGGAAGTCCTTGAAGCGCTTCCGCACAGTGGGGCCGATCGACGCGGCGGCCTGTTCGACAATATTGGTTGGACTCGAAGATTCCGAAGCCGCCGTAGTTCGCACCGTTCGCGAAATCAATCACGGCATCGTCGTAACTCGCCTCTGCGTCGATGAAGAGGATTTCGCGCAACGCCGTCCATCTTCCGTTCGCGGCAAGCCTCTGGGTGACGTCGTCGAGATCGCCGTCGTCCCACAACCTCCCGATCAACGAATAGTCCAAAGCGCCGACGAATCGCTCCGTACTGTGTGAGGCGTAGATTCCCGGCGCGACCTCAATGCCAAACGCATCGTCGGTATCGGTCTCCTCGAGATTGATGTTGTTCACGTACTGGACTCCGCCATCCAGTCGCGGCTCCAGAACGGTCCCCGGAGGAAGAGCTTGCTGCCCGATCCTGCTGCCGTACTCAAAACGCTGGGATGCCTGGAACGGCAAGGTCTGGGCATGGCCGGCCCAGGACAAGACTATCGACGCGAGCAACACGAAATGCAGCGTCGGATTCTTGATCCGCCGCGCGAACGGAACCATCTCCTGAGTTGAACGACTCATTGCGGCCCGCTCCTGCCCTGTGGCCCGAGGCCATACTGGCCGACCTGCTTCGAACCGTACCCGTAGTAGAACTGGCCGTAGTACTTGCTCAGCAGCGAGGCCTCGACTCCGTTCAGTACCGCACTGACCGGTGTCGACTTGTCGACCAGTGCCAGCGCGTCGCTCACGACCCTCTGCTCGGTGCGATCGGCGCGCACCACCATCAGCACGTGCCCGACGTACCGGGTGGCGGCCTGCGCTTCGTTGGTGGCCAGCAGCGGCGGCGAATCGAGGATGACCACGCCGTTGCCGACTCTCCGCCCGAGTTCTTCGATCACGTAAGGCATGCGCGAGCCAGCGATCAATTCCGCCGAGTGCTCGTGCCACTTGCCGGCGGGTACGAAGAACAGCCCCTCCACTGTCGTTCGATAGATGACGTCGTTGATGTCGCGCGACGGATCGTCAAGAACGTCGTTCAGGCCGGGAGCGCCTTCGAGACCGAGCGTAGGCGTAAGGCCCGGCAATGCTACGTCACCGTCGACCAGGATGACCCGCATCTCACGATCGCGCACGATACTGAGCGCAAGGTTCAGCGAAGTGTAGGATTTGCCTTCCGAAGGTTCGGCGCTGGTCACGAGAACCACGTTGTTCCGCGCGGGAGCCGCGCCGCCACGACCGGCCAGCGTACTGAGCAACGGCCACTTGATCCGGCGCATTTCTTCGTCGGTCTGGCGAACGGCGTGCGCAGGCGGCAAGCGCCCCGCCTCCCGCAGACGCTCGAAATCGATCTCGACGATTCTCTTCAGATCGCGTGACGTGTACAACGATTCGGCCGCTGCATGGCCGGAGGGACCGTGACCGGTTGGTTCGCCCGGGACGCCCGGCGCAGGCTGCGCGGGCGCCGAGGACTCCGTGCGGAGCACCCCGGCTTCGGGACTGCTCGGTAACGGCGCCCGACGCCGGCGGAACCGACTTGGCCCGTTGCTGCGCCTTCTGCAGAGCGCGTTCAATGATGCTCATTTTCCTCGCACCTCAACCAATGACGCTGCGCAGCGCCGCGCGCAACGGCTCGGTGAGCAGAATGTTAAGGACATAAACGACCACCAGCATGGCGGCAGACGCCCCGATGAGCGTGGACTGTCGCCGATACCAGGGCACGAACTCGTTCTGGAACGCCATGCTGATCGAACCGAGCACCGGCACGCCAGCGATCTTCTGCAGCACCTCACGCGTAGTGAAGGTCGGGTGCAGCTGCGCGAGCATGACCGCGACGCCAACACCCGCCGCCAGGGCGGCCAGCAGCACGAGGGTATCCAGCAGCGGGCGGATCGGACCGGCCGGCTTCACCGGCATGGTCGGCGGCTCGATGATGCGGAACTTGACGTTTTCCGTGTTCTGGTCGGCCTGCTGCGAAATCTTGGCCGACTCGAGGCGCTGCAGCAGCGTGTCGTATTGCTCCTTGTTCACCTGGTAGTCACGATTGAGGCGCGCAAGTTCCGCCTCCACCTCTGGAATCGAATTGACCCGGGAGCGGAGGTCGGCCACGACCGCCTGCTGCGCCGCCATCTGCCCGCGCATCTCGGCGATGTCCGCGTCGGCCTGGCTGAGCGCGAGGCGCAGGTTCTGGTAGACGGGGTTCATGTCCAGGCTGCGGACGATGGCCTGGTCGCTGGTCGCATCGGCACCGGGTGGCGCCACGCTCTGCGAAATCTTCGCCCCGGTCCGCTTCTCCGCCTCGAGCTGGGCAATCGTCTGCTTGATTGCCTGCACCTGCGGATGCTTGTCCGTGTACTGCAGGAGCAACTGGTCCTGCTGTGCCTTGTACTTGGCGATCTGCCCGTCGATGGGCGTCCCTTCCACCGAGCCCATCAGGCCGAACGTCGGCTCTTCGCCATCGAGCTGCCGCTGCAACTCGTCCCTGCGCTGCGAGATCTGGCTGATGCGCTGCTGCATCTGCTGCAGCGTTCCCAGCTCCGACTCCAGTCGCTGGTAGTAATCGCCGCCGAAACCCGGCAGGAGCCCGACGTTCTGCTGCTTGAAGGCCGCCAGTCGTTGCTCGGCCTCGGTCAGCTTGGATTCGTAGTCGGTCAGTTGCGACTGCAGGAAGCGCTGCGCGACCCCGGCATCGGTGCGTTTGAGGCCCAGGCTGCCTTCCATGAACGTATCAAGCAAAGACCGAACCACCCCATGCGCCACCTTCGAATCCTTGTTGGCGTAGGAAACGACGAAGGTGTCCTTGGTGTTTATCCCCGTGGGACGTTGCAGCACGATCTTCTTTGCGAGGTCGTCCAGGACGACCTCGACATCGCGCTGACTTTGCGCATCCAGCAGCATGTCGTTCTGCTGGGCGACCTTCTCGAGATTCGGGCGGCTCAGCATCACGGACTGCATCATGGCAACCTGGCTCATGACGTCCTGGTTCACCGCAAGACCGGTAAGCAGCGGCTTGAGCAACGACTCGGTGTCCACGTACACCTGGGTCCGTGACTCGAACTTGTCCGGGATGAATTGAACCCCGATCCAGCCGGCGATGGCGACGAGCCACGCAACCGCCGCGCCTTGCCAGCGGTAGCGCCAGGCCCCGCGCAGGAGGATCAGGATATTGGCAATGACTTCTTGCATGGTAGGAGTCCGGTTAACTCAGTCCGTTTTAGCTTTCCGAGCGTCCATTCGGCGTGAGTGAGTTAACAGAATGGGGAGCGAACCTTCATCGGGACCAGCGCAGCGCTCAGAACCTGCTTTCCGGGATGATGAGGACATCCCCGGGCCGCATGGCAAGGTTGGCACTGATGTCGCCGTCGTTGATCAAGTCGCTGAGCCGGGCCGGGATCCGCAGTTGCTTGTCGCCCTCCTGCCGGACGACCACGGCACGATTGCCTGCCGCAAACTCTGCCAGGCCACCCACGGCAATCATCACGTCGAGCAGCGTCATGTTGGCGCGGTACGACAGGGACTGCGGCCTGCCCGCCTGCCCGACCACGCGGATCTGGTCGCCGTAAGAACCGACGAAGCTGGTGATCATCACGCTGACTTTTGGATTGCGCACGAACTCCGACAACGCGACCTCGAGGTCCTTGCCGAGTTGTGATGCAGTCTTGCCCTCGGCGGGCACGCCCTCGATCAGCGGCGTGGAGATCATGCCGTCAGGTCGTACCGGCACGGTTACGGTGAGTTCCGGCTGGTTCCAGACGAACACCTGCAGGGTGTCCCCCGGCCCGATGCGGTACTCGGATTGCTGCGCAGGCGGGGGCGGCAGCGGCGCCTCGGAGACCTTCGTCTGGCTCGCGCAGCCGGTCATCGCGGCCACGACTATCGCTGCCGCCAACGTGGCGATGATTTTTCTGTACATTGCGACCCTCGATCCTCGTCCGGTAACGGTTTCTTACTGCAGTTGACCAAGCAGCTTCGTCGCTTCGGCGCGAGTCGCCGGTGGCAGCGCGCCGCCGATGGCTTTCTTCAGCACAGGCAGTGCTTCGGACTTGCGACCCGCACTGGCCAGGGCAACAGCCAGGTGATACTGAACCTCGGCATTGTCCGGCATTCCTCTGGCGGCTTCAGTCAGAATCTCAACGGCCTTGTCCATCTTGCCAGCTTTCAGCAGGGCCCAACCATAGGTGTCCTGGATGGCTGGCACCTTTGGCAGCAGGTTGTAGGCCCTGGCAGCGGTCGGCAAGCCCCTGGCATCGCCCTTTTCGACATAAACCATCGCCAGGTTGTTGAGGAGAACGGCGCTGTCTGGCGACTTCTGCAGGCCCTGCTCGTAGAGGCGAATGGCGCCGTCCAGGTCGCCTTTCGCGCGCCGGCTTTCACCGAGCATCCCGATGACTTCGGCATCACCAGGATTCTTGGTGACCCATTGCTCGAGGATCCGTTCAGGCTGTGGAGCCTGGGAGTATTGTGCGGCCGAGTAGCGCGCAATCACGATGTTCCGGTTCTGCGCGCGCGGGTCAGCCTTCTCGTAGAAGGCCAGCGCTTCCCGATAGCGCTTCTGCGACATGGCGAGGTCGCCTTCCATCTGGTAGGTCACCGGCGAATCCGGCGCCGCCTGACGCAACCGCTCCACGTAACCCACCGCCCTTTCCTGGTTTCCCGACTGCAGGCTCGTTGCAGCTGCCAGCGCCAGCGCAGGCACGGATTTCGGGTCTGACCTCAGCACCGTGTCGAGCGTATTCAGTGCGCCCTGCGTGTCCCGGTTCATGATCTTGGCGCGCGCAAGGTTGGTCGCGTATTCCAGCGACTTGGGATCCAGCCGCAGCGCCTGCTCAAAGCTGGCGATTCCCGCTGCGAGGTCCTTTGCGCCCATCATGATCACGCCGCGGGCATTCGCCATCGGCGCACTCTGCGGATTGGCGGCAGCTGCAGCATCCGCAACCGTCTTGGCTTTCTGCGCGTTGTTGGTGCTCAGGTAGAACTGCGCCAGCGCCACCTGGGCCTCGATCGAGTCCGGATGCTCGGTCGCCGCCTGCACCAGGTACTTCTCGACGGCCTTTGCATCCTTGCGCGCACCGGCTGCCGCCGCCATGCCGAGCGTCGCCTGCAGGTTCTTCGGCTCCTTCCCCAGGATCTGCACGAGGTTGGACTCGGCTGCGGCGGGATTGCCCTCGGAGAAATCGAGCTTGGCCAGGTTCATCAGCGCCGCCGTGTCGCCGGGCGCCAGCTTGAGCGCCTCGCGGAACTGCTCGCGCGCAAGGTCCTTCTTGCCAGCCGCGGCATAGACGCTGCCCACGAGGTTCCGGGTCACCGGGTCCTTGCCCGAACGCGCCAGGATCGCCTTGGACTGCGCCATCAATTGCGCGTCGTCTCCCTTGCGCAGCAGCGTCGCCAGCAGCATCGAATCACGCATGCTTGCCGTCGCGCCCGTCTCCGGCATCGCCTGCAGTACCTCCAACGCGCGGTCGGTTTCGCCGGCCAGCAGGTACCCGTTTGCAATGTTCAACTGCGCTTCAGGGCTCGCATCGGCGCCGGCCTTGGAGGCTTCGGCAAGGTAAACCAGCGCCTGGTCGCGATCTCCGCTCGCCAGGCTGAGACGGCCTGCCATGGCCAGCATGGTCGGGTCACCGGGGCTCTGCTGCAAGGCCGACTTCACTCCCGCAAGCGTCGTGTCCGGCAGACCTTGCCGCGCGCGAATCTCCGCGAGCATCTGCTGCGCTCGCGCATTCTGCGGATTGTTGCCGACGACTGCCTTGAGATGCTGCTCCGCCTGGTCGATGTTGCCCTGCTGCATGTTCACGATGGCCAGCAGCATGCGTGCGTCGGCATTGTCGGGCTGCGAACTGACCACCTCCTCCAACAGGCTGCGGGCCTCGTCCAGCTTGCCGCCCGCAGCAGCCACCTGGCCACGGAGCAGCATCGCCAGCGGATGCTTGGGCGCGATCTTGATCAACCTGGCACTGGTTTCGTCAGCGGCTGCGACGTTGCCCTGCCTCATCTGCATTTCGGCAAGCCCCCCCAATGCCATCACGCGCTCGAGGCTCTCGGGGTTCTTTTCGGTTTTCTCGACGGCCGTCTTGAAGGCTGCTTCGGCTTCGGCGTACGCATTGGTGACGGCACTCAAGCCCGCCAACGCGAGCCAGTACCGCGGCTGCTCCTTGACTGCCGCCGGAGCCTTGGCCAGCACCGCCTTCGCCGGTTCGGCGCCATCCACGATCTGCACCGCACCGGCGTAACCAAGCGTTGCCTCGAGGCTGTTCGGGTTCGACGCGAGCGCCGCCTCGAACACGGGTCTGGCTTCCGCGGCACGGTTCAAGCCGAGCAATGCGTTACCCGTGCCGACCTGCAGATCAAGCTGCTGCGCGGGTGTACCCTTTTCCGGTTTGCACTCTGCCAATGCCTGCTCGAACCTGGCCCTGGCAATCAGCACGCGGCATGACGACACCCGCACCAGGTCCATCGGTGCCCCCAGTTCCTTCGCCTTCTGGATTTCAAGCTCGCCCGCCGTCACGTCGCCCGTCGCCAGCAGGGCCTGGGCGAGCAGCGCACGAGCCCTGGCATTGTCGGGTTCGGCCTGCACCAGGTTCTTGAGGTCGATCAATGCGGCACTGGCATCGCCCTTGGCGAGGGAATCCGACGCGCGCTGGTACAGTGCCTCGCCCTTCGGCGCGCATCCGGCCAGCGCCAGCAGCACGGCGAGCGACAGTACACGGACTGGGCACCTGGTCATCGTTCTCACGTTCTCATCCTTCGGCGGTCCGTTCCGGGACCACGATTGCGTTCTTCTCGAGCAGGTCGTACAGGGTCGGGCGCGTAATGCCCAACAACTCAGCCGTGCGCGAGATGTTGTAGCTGGACAGTGCCAGGGCTTGCCGGATGGCTTCACTCTCGGCCCGCTGGCGTGCCACGCGCAGGTTGAGCCACGACATGTCACTGCCGCCGTCGGACGGCAGACCCAGGTCTTCGACCGAAACGTATTTGCCTTCCGTCATGATCACCGCACCGTTGATGCGGTTCTCCAGCTCGCGGATATTGCCGGGCCACGGATAGCCTTCAATGGCCTTGAGCGCTTCCGGGGCGAAACCTCGCACGTTGCGTTCATGCTCCCTGGCACGGCGATCGAGGATCGCCTGCGCGATGACGACGGCATCGCCGGGGCGCTCGCGCAGTGGCGGGATGCGCACCGTGACTTCGCTCGTGCGGTAGTACAGGTCCTCGCGGAAGGTGCCTGCCTTGATCATCGCCTGCAGGTCCTTGTTGGTCGCGAACACGATGCGCACGTCCACCGGGATGCGCTCTCGGCCACCGATGCGCTCGACCACGCGGTCCTGCAGGAAGCGCAGCAGCTTCGCCTGCAGCGATAATGGCATGTCGCCAATTTCGTCGAGGAACAGCGTGCCGCCGTTGGCGTGCTCGAACTTGCCTGGCGTCTGCTTGACGGCGCCAGTGAAGGCGCCCTTTTCGTAGCCGAACAGTTCGCTTTCGAGCAGCGTGTCCGGGATCGCGGCACAGTTGATCGCCACGAAGTTCTGCTTCGCCCGCGGGCTTTGCGTATGCAGTGCGCGGGCCAGGAGCTCCTTGCCCGTCCCGCTTTCGCCGAGCAGCAGCACGGTGGCCGACGTCGGCGCGACTTTTTCGACGATGCGGCAGGCTTTCTGCATCGTGTCGCTGATGGCGATGACGCCCGCAAGCGGCATGACACTCTGCCGCTGCGTCAGGGCGCGGTTCTGCTCCTCCAGGTCATGGATCTGGAACGCCCGCTGCACCAGCAGCTTGAGCACGTCGGTATCGACCGGCTTCTGGTAGAAATCGTAGGCCCCAAGGCCGATGGCCTTGATGGCGTTCTGCTTGTCGAGCTGCCCAGTGACCACGATGACCTTCGTGGCCGGGGCAATCTTCAGGGTCTCGAGCAGGGTCGCCATGCCCTCGGAGACACCCTCTGCGTCGGGGGGCAAACCCAGATCCTGCAGGACGACGGCCGGCTCGTGGCGACGCACTGCCGCAATCGCCGCAGCGCGGTCGCCGGCGGTGATCACCTCGTAACCGTCGAAGCACCACTTGAGCTGCTTCTGCAGCCCAGGGTCGTCCTCGACGATCAGCAGTGTCGGCTTGTCCTCAGCCACGGGTTCTCCTTGGGCCAGCGATCGGGCCGGCACAATGCGACCTGATCGCAGGTAATTCCGCATGATACAGCGCAAACCTGTGAATTTGGTTCACAGGGGCCCCGACTTCGTCGCCGCCGCCGGAGTTATGTCCAACGGCAGATCCGCCGGCGGGCTCGTCAGGGGCAGGCGGAGGGTCATGACCGAACCCTTGCCGGGCTGGCTCCGGACCTCGACCCGGCCGCCAAGCGACTGCACGTATTCCCGGACCTGGTAGGCGCCGATGCCCATGCCCTTGCTGCCTTTGGTCGAGTCGAAGGGCTTGAACAGGCGCTCCTGGATGAACTCCCGGGTCATGCCGGACCCGGTATCAGTCACTGTCAGGACAGCCGCCGGCACCCGGAGCCTGGTGGTATCGACCACGTCGCCTTCAGCGGCCCCGCCCTCATAGCCAACGTCGACACGCACACTGCCACCGGCCGGCGTCGCTTCCTGGGCGTTGCGGATCACGTGCTCGACGACCATGGTCAGCCGCTCCGGATCGGCCTCGACCCAGATGTCGTCCGCGATCGAACCGCACAGGGGCTGCGGATCCCGGCCCTGGCAACGGGAACTCGCCTGCCGGGCGATCTCACCCAGTTGCACGTGGCGCTTCAGGCTCTGGATTTCGCGGCGCTGCAGTTGCTCGATCAGGCGCTGCATGCGACCGGTCGAGTTCGCGATCGTGCTGATCGCGTCCTCCACGAACTCCGGGTTGTGCTTGTGCTTCTCCGCGTTCGAGACGATCAACGCGAGTTGCGCCGCGAGGTTCTTCAGGTCGTGCATCACGAACGCCGTAAGGCGGTGATAGGCCTCGAACTGCCGGGTCTCGGACAGGCGCTTGTCGGCCTCGAACTGCGCGAGGTGCACCGCGACGTGGCGGCCAACGGTCTTCAACAGGTCGCGGTCTTCGTAGTTGGGGTTGAACGGCGGCGGCGGACTGGACAGCAGCGCAAAGCCGATCAGGTCGTCGACGTGGGCCAGCGGTATCACCAGCCGGTAGCGACTCGAATCCTGCAGGAATCCGGGCAGCGTGATGTTCTGGTAGGCATCGGGCGTGACGCGCATCTCCTCCAGGTCGACCACCCACTGAAAGCGCTCGAGGAACGAAACGAGTTCGTCCGTGGGAGGCAACAGGGGATAGTGGCGCGACTCCGTGAAGTCCCCAGGCGGCCAGGATGCCGCGACCTTGTACTCGCCGGTGTCTTCCGTGCGCAGGAACAGCACGCCGCCGGGACTGCTGACGATCTGCGCCATCGCGCGCACGGCGTTGTCCCGCGTGTCCACGCCCTTTTCGGGCACGGACAGCGTCTGGATGAACCGCAGCCACTCGACGCGGTAGTCGTACTTGTTGCGATAGAAGTGCTTGTTGAGAAACACGCGCAGGCGGCGGCGCACGCTGCCGGACGCGACCAGCATCAGCAGCATCACGCCCGCGCCGGCGAAAAACACGAGCTGCGCCGCGCGGCCCCAGGTGCCGCCATAGAACCTGATCAAGTACCCGCCAAACGCCATCAGCAGCAGGTAGCCGCCGATGACCATCAATGACGTGCTGTAAAAGACCACGTGGCGGGAGACAAAGACGTTGAGCGACCACTGCGGATTGCGCCGCGCGGCAATCGCGAGCAGCGGCACCATCAGCAGGACGACGAAACCGCGCGCATCCCAGGTCGCCGGGTCCACGTCCTTGGTCAGCTGTGCCTGCGAATACAGGAACAGGTCGTAGGCGAACATCAGCCCGGCAGCGGCAATGAACAGCTTGAGCGCGAAGCGGCCACCTTCGCGCGCGTTGCGGTAGATCTGCTCGAGCAGCACGAGGCCGAGCAGGGACAGCACCAGGCCTGCGTGGCCGAGCAGTCCGGCGGGATCCGGCAGGCGCAGCCCAAGCTTTTCCAGGCTCGGCGCCGCCAGCAGGAAAACCGCACTCGTGATCCAGACCAGGTTCGCTGTCCGACCGAGGCCTTCCGCGACACCCGCGCTGCGCGTGAGTCCGGTCAGGACGATGAACCAGGAGCCGTAGCGCAGGAACTCCGCGAGCAGCACGACGGGCGCAGACAGGGTGACGTAACCGGAGCCGGCTGCGAGCAGGCCAGCCCAAAGCGTCGTGACCGCGCAGGCAATCACCAGCCGCACACCCTGCGCCCTGCCCTCCCAGCTGATGGCAAGCAGCAGCGTCAGGATCAGGAACCCGCCCGCCGCCAGGCCGTAGGAGAGCATCCCGAAGGAAATCACCGGGCGCCCTTGCCCCAGAGCACCACTTCGACCGTCTGCACGAGGATCGCGAGATCGAAAAGCAGGCTCCGGTTCTTCACGTAGTACAGGTCGTACTGCAGCTTCTCGATGGTGTCCTTCTCGGACGAGCCGTACGGGTAGCAGAGCTGCGCCCATCCCGTGATTCCGGGCTTCACGGTATGGCGCTCACGGTAATACGGAATCCTCTGCTCGAGCTCGTCGACGAACTCGGGGCGCTCAGGCCGCGGCCCGACGAAACTCATCTCGCCGCGGAACACGTTCAGCAACTGCGGCAGCTCGTCGATGCGGGTCTTGCGCATCAAGCCGCCGATCTTCGTCACGCGCGGGTCGTCTTTGGTGGCGTACTGCGCGCCGAATTTCTCGGCGTCCACGCGCATGCTGCGGAACTTGAGCACGTCGAAGACTTCGCCACGGTGGCCGACGCGCTTCTGCCGGTAGAAGAGGGGCGCCTTCAGGCCCTCTTCCAGCTTGATGCCGAGCATCGCGAGCAGCATGAGCGGCAGCGCAAGCAGCAGCAGGGCCGTGCTGGCGACGAGGTCGAAGCCGCGTTCGAGCAGCTGCAGCGTGGGCGAGGCCCGGAAGCCCTCACCGAAGATGATCCAGCTGGGATTCAGCACGTCGAGGCGTACCTTGCCGGTCTCACGCTCGAGGAAGCTCGGCAGTTCCAGGATCTCGATGCCGGCAAGCCGGCACTCCAGCAACTCGTGCATCGGGAAGGCGCGGCGACGGTCGTCCATCGCGACGACGATCTCGTCGATGTCGTTCTGCAACGCCCACTGGTACAGGTCATCGGGCCGCTCGACGAGACGATCAACCGGTGCGATGACCTGGTCGCCATCGGTGGGGATGTAGCCGATGATCTTGAAGCCGCGCTGGTCGGAACGCCGCCGGAGTTCCAGCAGGCTGCGCGAGCGAGTGCCGGCACCGTAGACGACCACCCGGCGCTTGAAGAGGTCCTCGTCCACGATACGTTCGAACAGCATGCGGATTAGAAAACAGACCACGACGCTGATCGCCGCCGTGCCGAGCAGCACGCTGCGGTCAACACGAAGGTGCGGCACGAAGTAGTAGACCAGCGCGGAAATGGCCGCCGCGTTCGCGACCGCCGCCATGATCCGGACCAGGATTCCGGCAAGGCCGACGCGCTGACGCGTCGAGTACAGCCCCACGGCAACGAGCGACGCCAGGGCAATCACCGCGAACAGGGCTGCCGTCGGGAACAGGTTACCCGTGGCCGTGATGCTCTCGAAATTGTGGCCCTGGTACATGACCGCCGCCGACAGGTACGGCGCAAACAGCAGCAGCGAGCCCTCGATCATCGCCAGCAGGATGATCGGGACTTTCATGTACATGGTGAACAGACGGATGGACAAAACGCTCCCTCATCCCGCGCTTGGTGCACGACCGCGATTCCATTCGCGGAACCACAGCAGGTCCTCGCTCCAACGCCCGGATATTTTTACAGTTTTTTTAGACATTTAGCGAGTGGAACCTGGCCTTCGCGCCCGAGATCACTGGTTTGCACTGCAGTCTATCCACCGTCCCCGACCGCAGATGTGACCACCCTCGCACTTATGTAAAAGCGGGCGGTGTCGCAGCGCGCAGCCCGTGCCTGCCCAACCGGGTTTGACTTAGGCACGCCGGTCTTGGACAATTCGCGCCCCTCGTGGGGCCATAGCTCAGCTGGGAGAGCGCCTGCATGGCATGCAGGAGGTCATCGGTTCGATCCCGATTGGCTCCACCACGACGTCCCCATCGTCTAGAGGCCTAGGACACGACCCTTTCACGGTCGCGACCGGGGTTCGAATCCCCGTGGGGACGCCATCTCCCTTCGCTCTCCAGGCCGCAGCGCCTCGTCGGCAGGCTTGCCTGTCGATGGACCTTACATTCGCCGCGTCCCACGGTCTCCCTGCGGCGAGTCGAGTCGCGTCAATTGGCTGAATCGCAGCTTCAGTTCCCTCGCGGTCCGGTTCTTGCATCGTCGCATAGGGCCTCGGGGCTGCAAGCCCGGCAACGCCAACACACAAGACCGAAGATCAATTCACGCAGGGAGAATCAATCATGAAGCGGATCGCTCTAGGCGCTTTTGCGCTCGCCGCCACGCTCCTCGGAACGCTCGCCCTCGCCAGCGAGGGTCCGCCTCCCTCGGCGCTCCCTGAACCGGGCACGCTGGGCCTTCTGGCCATGGGCGTCGCGGGCATCGTTGCCGCCGCGCGCTTGCGCCGCCGCAAGTAAGGCACACAGCAGCAGGCAAGACCGGGCCCGGCGACTGACCGTCGCCCGGGCCTGCGTCCCGTGTTGGTCAGGTCCAACCCTTGTTCTACATCCTGACCTTTGGCCTCATCGCTGCCCTGCTGGCCGCGGAGGCCGCACGCCCGTTGAGCCCTTTGCGGCATGCATTGGGCCCGCGCTGGTTCAGCAACGTCGCGCTGTTCGCCTGTTATCAGGCCGTCCTGATCTGGGTCGTGCCGGCCTATGCGACAGCAGGGGCTCAGTTCGCGTCAGACCGCGGCTGGGGCCTGTTCAACTATTTGGACGTGCCGGCGTGGTTGATGGCAGTCGTCGTGCTGCTCGTCGTCGACTGCGTCGGATACCTGACGCACCGGGCCGAACATGCCGTGCCGGCCCTGTGGCGCATCCATCGCGCGCACCACTCGGACCCCGATCTCGACGTGACCACGGGCCTGCGGTTCCATCCGCTCGAGATGGTCCTGCGCGGAAGCATCGCCGCCGCGACGATGATCCTCCTGGGCGCACCGGTGGCTATCGTGGCGGCCTGCGTGCTGTTCACAACCACGATCTCGCTCGTATCGCACGTGAATGCTGACCTCATGCCCGCCAGACTCGAATCCATGCTGCAGAGCGTGTTGGTCACACCGCGCATGCACCGCATCCATCATTCGGTGGACCTGCAGGACAGCAACTCGAACTTCGGCACGAGCCTGTCGATCTGGGACCGGATGCTCCGAACCTACCGCGTCGCGCCGGAAGGGCATTTCGCGCAGATGCGGTTCGGCGTTGTTGGCCGGTCGGCCGCGGACAGCGTTTCGATCGGCAGGATTCTTGCTGATCCGGCGCTGGGCTGAATCACGGAAACCGGGCTGCTACCTGCAGGCGGCAACCGCGCGGCCGAGCCGCTCCAACGTCGTCTCGCGCCCGAGGATCTCGAGCGTTACGTCGATCGGCGGCGACACGGAGCCGCCCGAGACCGCCACGCGGATCGGCTGCGCCACTTTCCCAAGCGCCACAGTGCTTTCCGCCGCAACGGCCTGGATCACTTCGTGCAGGCGCGGCGCCTGCCAGTCATCAAGCGTCGCCAGGCGATCGTGCACAGTTTGCAGCAGGGGCGCCGCTTCGGCGGTCAGGTTCTTCTTCGCCGCTTTCTCGTCGTAACTCGTGACGTCGCGAAAGAAGAACGTGCTGTTCTGCGCCATTTCCTTGAGTGTCCTGGCCCGCTCCTGCTGGGCCTTTGCTACCGCAGCGAGCTTCGCCATGTCGCCGGTATCGATGCCCAATGCCGCCAGTTGCGGCTGCAGGTAGATCGCGAGGCGCTCCGGCGTCGCCCGCATGATGTGCTGCTGGTTCGTCCACAGCATCTTGTCGAGGTTGAGCGCCGAGGCGCCCTTGTTGACGTCGTTGATGTCGAAGAGCTGCGTCATCTCGTCGAGCGAGAATATCTCCTGGTCGCCGTGCGACCAGCCGAGGCGGCCCAGGTAGTTGAGCAGGCCTTCCGGCAGGAATCCGTCATCGCGATACTGCAGCACGCTCACGGCGCCGTGCCGCTTCGAGAGCTTCGCGCCGTCCGGGCCGAGAATCATCGGCACGTGGGCATACAGCGGCGGCTCGACGCCCAGCGCACGCAGCATGTTGATCTGCCGTGGCGTGTTGTTGATGTGGTCGTCGCCGCGAATGACGTGGGTGACCTTCATGTCGTAGTCGTCCACGACGACGCAGAAGTTGTACGTGGGCGTGCCGTCAGAGCGCGCGATGATCAGGTCGTCGAGTTCGCCGCTGTCGAAGGTGATCGGCCCGTGCACGACGTCGTTGACGACGACCGAGCCTTCGTCCGGATTGCGGAACCGGACAACCGGGCTCACGCCCGGCACGGGTTCCTGGCGATGACGGCAGCGACCGTCGTAGCGCGGCTTTTCCTTGCGCGCGGTCTGTCCGGCGCGCATCTCGTCGAGTTCTTCTTTCGAGCAATAGCAGTGGTAGGCCTTGCCCTCGCACAGGAACTGCCGGATGACCTCGCCGTAGCGGTCCATGCGTTGCGTCTGGTAGAACGGGCCCTCATCGTGGTCCAGGCCGAGCCACTGCATGCCGTCGAGGATCGCCTGCACTGCTTCGGGCGTGGAGCGCTCGCGATCCGTGTCCTCGATGCGCAGGATGAACGCGCCGCCGTGGCGCCGGGCATACAGCCAGCAGAAGAGCGCCGTGCGGACGCCGCCGATGTGCAGCATGCCGGTCGGGCTCGGGGCAAAACGGGTGCGGACGGTCATGTTGGACATCCCGAAAATGACTACGCCGGCTGCAGGAGCCGGCGTAGGTGTCTGGTGGGCGGTAATGGGATTGAACCATTGACCCCTGCCGTGTGAAAGCAGTGCTCTACCGCTGAGCTAACCGCCCGATCGAAGGCCGCGTAGTTTAGGGGGCGAGGCCGGGAGGGTCAAATCCACGACCCTCACCCGCCCTGACGGGCGACCTCTCCCGCTGCAGCGGGAGAGGCGAGAAGTCCGATCAGCCTGGCTCCCCACCGACCAGCGCCAGCAGTTCCGCCGTCTTGTCGCGCATCAGCGCTTCGTTGCCGCGGCTCTCGACGTTGAGTCGAATCAACGGCTCGGTGTTGGACGAACGCAGGTTGAAGCGCCACTGGTCGAACTCGAGGCTGACACCGTCGGTGTGGTCGATGCCCTTGGCCATCGGACCGTACTTCGCCAGAACCCCGGCGATGGTCTGCTTCGCATCCGGCACTCGACGGTTGATCTCGCCACTGGCCGGGAACAGCCGGATGCGCTCACCGACCAGTTCCGAAAGAGGCTTGCCGCTGATACACATCAACTGCAACACGAGCAGCCAGGGAATCATGCCGCTGTCGCAGTAGGCAAAGTCGCGGAAATAGTGGTGGGCGCTCATCTCGCCACCGTACACGCCATCCACTTCGCGCATCGTCGCCTTGATGAACGCATGACCCGACTTCGACTGCACCGCCTCGCCGCCCAGACGCTGCACGATGTCGAGCGTGTTCCAGGTGAGCCGCGGATCGTGAACGATGCGGCTGCCGGGATGGCGCTGCAGGAACGCGGCGGCCAACAAACCTACGATGTAGTAACCCTCGATGAACCCGCCATGCTCGTCGAACAGGAAGCAGCGGTCGTAATCGCCGTCCCAGGAGATGGCGCAATCGGCGCCATGCCTGCGCAACGCCTCGATGGGTGCCGCGTGATTCTCGATGAGCATCGGATTGGGCACGCCATTGGGAAACGTGCCGTCCGGCTCATGCTGGACCTTGATGAACTTGAACGGCAGGAATTGCTCGAGCTTGTCGATGATCAGCCCTGCTCCGCCGTTACCGGCATGCACCACGACCTTGAGCGGCTTGAGCTTCGAACGATCGACGTACGTCAGCAGGTGCTCGATGTACTCCGGCATGATGTCGACGGCGAAGCGCTCGCCGATGCGCGACGGCTTCGTGAACTGGCCCGACTCCGCCAGGCGGCGGATGTCCTGCAACCCGTTGTCGCCACTGATCGGGCGCGAGCCTTCGCGCACGAACTTCATGCCGTTGTAGTCCGGCGGATTGTGGCTCGCCGTGACCATGATGCCGCCGTCCATCTCGCGCGCGAACGTCGCAAAGTAGACGACCTCGGTGCCGCAGAGCCCGATGTCGTAGACGTCGACGCCCGAATCGAGCAGCCCCTGCTCCAGCGCCTTGCCGAGCAGTTCGCTGGACAGCCGGATGTCGCGACCGACGATGACCCGCTTCGGCTTGACGAACTCCGCGTATGCGCGACCGATGCGGTAGGCGACGTCCTCGTTCAGTTCGCTGGGAATACGACCGCGCAGGTCGTAGGCCTTGAAACCCTGGATCGAAATCGGATTCATGCTCAGAAGCCCTCACCCCAACCCTCTCCCATTGCATGGGAGAGGGAGGTCACTTGGTTGTGCCTTCCCGGCCGTAAACGTCCTCGAAGCGCACGATGTCGTCCTCGCCGAGGTAGCTGCCGGACTGCACTTCGATGATGTGCAGCATCACTTTACCCGGGTTCGCGATCCGGTGCTTCGTGCCGACGGGGATGTACGTCGATTCATTCTCGCCGAGCAGGAAAGTCTCCTCGCCGCGCGTGATCTGCGCCGTACCGGACACGACGATCCAGTGCTCCGCACGATGGTGATGCAATTGCAGCGACATCGATGCGCCGGGCTTCACGACCAGGCGCTTGACCTGGAAGCGGTCGCCGTTGTCGATACTGTCGTAGCTGCCCCAGGGGCGGAACACTTCACGATGCAGCGCCGTCTCGTAGCGGCCCTGCGCCTTGAGCCTGGTAACCAGCGACTTGACGTCCTGCACGCGGTCGCGCGGCGCGACCAGCACCGCGTCCTTGGTTTCGACGACGACGTGGTCCTTCAGGCCGACCGTCCCGATCAACCTGCTGGTCGAATGCAGGTAACAGCCCTGACTGTCCTCGGTCAGCACGTCACCCGTCGTTACGTTGCCACTCGCGTCGCGCGGCAGCGCATCCTGCAGCGCCGACCATGAGCCCACGTCGCTCCATCCGGCATCGAGCGGCACGACGACGGCCGAATCAGTCTTTTCCATGACGGCGTAGTCGATCGAATCGCCCGGGCACGCGCCGAACTCGGCGGCTGGAAGCCGCGTGAAATCCAGATCCTTCGACGCTGCTGCGACGGCGTCCTCACAGGCCGAGAGCATCGCCGGTGCGTGCTTCTTCAACTCGGCGAGGTACACGCGGGCGCGGAACATGAACATGCCGCTGTTCCAGTAGTAGTCGCCCGACTCCACATACTTCTGCGCGGTCGCCGCATCCGGCTTCTCGACGAATTCCTGCACCGCATACGCCGGCCCGTCGCCCTGGGCGCGGCGGATGTAGCCGTAGCCCGTTTCCGCCCGGTCAGGCACGACGCCAAACGTCACCAGCTTGCCCGCCTCGGCCGCCGCGCACCCCGTCATGACTGCGGCCTGGAACGCCTTCACGTCACGCAGGACATGATCGGCCGGCAGTACGAGCAGGACGGGGTCAGACTCATTGCCGCCCTTCGATTTGCGCGCACGATCGAGCGCAACCAACGCTGCCACGGCCACCGCCGGCGCCGTATTGCGGCCGACCGGTTCGAGAATGATCGCCTGGGCCGGCGTGCCGTGTTCCCGCAGCTGCTCGGCCACCATGAAACGATGGCTCTCGTTGCAGACGACGATCGGGGTTGCGAGGTCAGGCAGGCCGATGACGCGGGCCACCGTCTCCTGCAGCATCGTGCGCTCGCCCACCAGGGGCAGCAGTTGCTTCGGGTAAAGCTCGCGGGAGAGCGGCCAGAGGCGCGTGCCGGAACCGCCGGAGAGAATCAGGGGAATGAGCATGGCGGTGGGTCCTACGCGCTGCGGCCGATGCCGAAGTACTTCAAGCCGAAGGTCTTCACCAGCGCCGGGTCGTAGATGTTGCGGCCGTCGAAGATCACCGGGGACGACAAGCAGTCACGGATGGTGTCGAAGTCCGGGCTGCGGAATTCCTGCCACTCCGTGACGATCGCCAGGGCGTCGGCGCCCTGCAGCGCGGCTTCGGACGAATCGACCAGTGCGAGATCGTCCCGCATGCCGTAGATGCGTGCGGCCTCGCCCATGGCGACGGGGTCGTAGGCACGGACTTTCGCGCCGGCGCCCCATAAAGCTTCCATCAGTTCACGACTGGGCGCTTCGCGCATGTCGTCGGTGTTCGGCTTGAAGGCAAGGCCCCAGAGGGCGATCGTCTTGCCCTTCAGCTTGCCGTCGAAGTACGCGCTGATCTTGCGGAAAAGCACCTGCTTCTGGCTCTTGTTGACCGCTTCGACGGCCTGCAACAGCCTGGCCTCGAAGTCGTATTCGCCCGCACTGTGCACCAGCGCCTTGACGTCCTTCGGGAAGCACGAGCCGCCGTAGCCCGCACCCGGGTAGATGAAGCTGTAGCCGATGCGCGGGTCCGAGCCGATGCCGAGCCGCACCTTTTCGACGTCGGCGCCCATGCGCTCCGCCAGGTTGGCGATCTCGTTCATGAAGCTGATCTTGGTCGCCAGCATCGCGTTGGCCGCGTACTTGGTCAGTTCGGCGGACCGCACGTCCATCACGATCATGCGGTCGTGATTGCGCGTGAACGGGTCGTACAGAGTCTTGAGCAACTCGGCCGTGCGCGGGTTGTCCGTGCCGACGACGACGCGGTCGGGCTTCATGAAATCGTTGATCGCCGCGCCTTCCTTGAGAAACTCCGGGTTCGACACGACGTCGAACTCGACCTTGGCGCCGCGCTCGCCCAGCGTCTGCTCGATCCGCTCGCGCACCCGGTCCGCCGTGCCCACCGGCACCGTCGACTTGTCGACCACGATCCGGTACTCGTTCATGTGGCGGCCGATGGTCTCGGCGACCGCGAGCACGTGCGACAGGTCGGCCGAGCCGTCCTCTTCGGGAGGCGTGCCCACGGCGATGAACTGGAACAGGCCGTGGCGAATGCCTTCCTCGGCGTCGGTGGTGAACTTGAGGCGCCCTTTCTCGAAGTTGCGCTTCACCAGGACGTCGAGACCCGGCTCGTGGATCGGGATGTCGCCCTGTTGCAGGCGGGCCACTTTGCCGGCATCGATGTCGACGCAGACGACGTTATTGCCCGCCTCTGCAAAGCACGCGCCCGTCACCAGACCCACATAGCCGGAACCGAACACTGTAACTTTCACGCGTAAGCCCTTGAGATTGTTAATATATTTACTCGGCGCCTGAGACGCCCATCGAATGTCGCGATTCTAGCAGACGGCCAATGCCGGCAAGTGGGCTGACAGTGCAGCAAGTCCCAGTTTACGGTTGAAGGACGGCGATTCGTCTCAGAGCCCAGCCCGACGCTTGAGGGCGGCAACGCAGCGCTCGGCCGCCCTGCCGTCCCAGAGCGCCGGCTTGCGCCCGGTCGGCCAGCGCCCGGCCAGCACCTCCCCCATTTGCCTGTGCAGCTCTGCGGGCTTTACCAGGCGGTTGGAGCCCTCGCTGACCGTGATGGGTCGCTCGGTGTTCTCGCGCAGCGTGAGGCACGGGATGCCCAGGTAGGTGCTCTCCTCCTGTACACCACCCGAATCGGTAATCACGGCCCGCGCAGTCCGCACGAGGTTCATGAACTGGATGTAGCCCAGCGGTTCAGTGAGCGTGATACCTCTCCCAGCGTGCTGGGAGAGGTCGGCCTGCGGCCGGGTGAGGGCCTGCATGAGCCCAAACTCGTCCAGCTTCTTGCGCGTTCGGGGATGTACCGCGAAGACCAGTGGCAGCTCCATGGACACTGCGACGAGTTGATTTACCAGCGGTTCGAGCGCATCTCGAGAATCGACGTTCGACGGCCGATGCAGCGTCACGACGGCGTAATTGCCCGCTTCGAGGCCCATCGAAGCGCGGGTGCCGTCAGCCTCGATCTGTTCGCGCATCATCTCGAACGAGTCGAGCATGATGTTACCGACGCGATCGATCTTCGTGGTGGGCACGCCTTCGCGCGCGAGATGCTCGTCGGCATCGGGTGACGGCGTCCAGTACGCATCGCAGATCGCGTCGGTCACGAGCCGGTTGATCTCTTCCGGCATGCGCCGGTCGCCGCTGCGCAGTCCCGCCTCGAGGTGCACGACCGGAATCCACATCTTGGCCCCGACCATCGCGCAGGCGGCCGTCGAGTTGACGTCGCCCACGACGACGATCCAATCCGGCTTCTCGCGCATGGCCACCTTTTCGTAGGCCACCATGACGCCGCCGGTCTGCTCGGCATGGGTACCGCTGCCCACCTCGAGGTGGAAATGTGGTTTGGGCAACCCCAGGTCACGGAAAAACGCATCCGACATGTTGGCGTCGTAATGCTGCCCGGTATGCACGATCTGCGGCCGGCACCAGGACTCACGCGCGAGCGCGTGGTACAGCGGCGCGATCTTCATGAAGTTCGGGCGCGCGGCGGCGATCAGGTGGATGCGAATCGGGGCCATGTGACCAGTTTAGGAATCCGAACGCCCCGGATTCGAGGACTGAGTCGAAGTTCTGTTCAGTCTGCGCCGACTTCGCGCGTGGCCGCGGGGCGGCGTGCGGCAAGACTGGCCACCTTGCCCCGGGACTCCCGCCGCGACTCCTCGTGACTCCAGACCAGATCGGACAGACGGCTGGCAGGAGTGTACTCGCGCACCGCGCTGGTCAGAATCTCGAGCGACCCCTGGACATCAAGACCGGCCATCGACCCCTTCAAGTCCGCCAGCAGGGACTCGATCCGAGCCCAGGGCAGGCAGGGCTCCAGGGCGCGCAGGATCATCGGATGCTCGGTGCCCGTGACGTTGGAACCGATCAGCAGTTCCTCGTAGAGCTTCTCGGCCGGCCGCAGGCCCGTGTACTGGATTTCGACGTCACCTTGCGGATTGCTCGAGTCGCGGACGGTGAGACCGGACAGGCTGATCATCCGCCGCGCGAGATCGTCGATCTTTACGGGCTTGCCCATGTCGAGGACGAACAGATCGCCTCCCTTCGCCAGCGCGCCGGCCTGTAACACCAGCTGCGTCGCCTCGGGGATGGTCATGAAATAGCGAATGATGTCCGGATGGGTGACCGTGACCGGACCACCGCGACGGATCTGCTCGCGAAACAACGGCACCACCGAGCCCGACGACTCGAGCACGTTGCCGAAGCGGACCATGCAGAACTTGGTGCGTTCCGCGCGGGTGCTCAGCCCCTGCAGGACCATTTCGGCAAACCGCTTGGTCAGCCCCATGACATTGGTCGGGTTCACGGCCTTGTCGGTCGAGACGAGGACGAACGTCTCGACGTTGCTGGCCCGCGCCGCTTCCGCCGCATGCAACGTGCTCATCACGTTGTTGTGAATGCCCGCCAGTACGTTCTGCTCCACGATCGGCACGTGCTTGTAGGCGGCCGCGTGATAGACCGTCTGCACGCCGTAGGCCTGCATGATCTCGGTCATGCGGTTCTGGTGATGCGCGTTGCCGAGCAACGATATCAACTCAGGCCCGCGGTCCATCCCTTTCTGCGCAAGCTGGCTTAGCTCGTACTCGATGCGGTAGAGCGCGACCTCCGACATCTCGAAAAGGACCAGTCGGCGCGGACCCAGGCCAGCAATCTGCCGGCAGAGTTCAGATCCGATGGAACCGCCCGCTCCAGTGACCATGACCACTTTGTCGCGGATGCACGCATCAAACAATGCCTGAATCGGCGCAACGGGCTCGCGCCCCAGCAGGTCGTTCGCGTCAACGTCCCGCACATCCTCCAATTCCGCGTTTCCAGCGAGAATGTCGCTGATGTCGGGAACCGTCTGCACCCGGAGACCGGGAGCCCGGATACGCTCCAGCACCGCGCGTCGCAAGCTGCGCGACGCCGAGGGCATGGCCAGCAGGACGCGGTCAACGCCGTACTCATCGCGCAGGTACTCGATCTCCGACGGCCGATGCACCTTCAGGCCACCGATGACCGCGCCCCACAGGGTGCGGTCGTCGTCCACGAACGCAACGGGCCGGGCCTCGCTGCTCGTCAACATCGCCTGGGCGAGACGCGCGCCCGCCGTGCCGGCCCCATAAATTACGACGCGACTCGCCGACCGAGAACTGGGCGCGAGCAGCAAGCGCAGCATGTAGCGGCTCCCTCCGACATACAGCGTCGCCAGGGACCAGTAAATCACGAGCGAAGTCCTCGGAACGTTGCCGAAGCCCGGGATGTAGGACAACAGCAGCAGAGCGACGGTCGAGATCGTGACGCCGGCCAGTGCGGCGACGAGCGCCTGGCTGCTGATGAAGCGGATCACGGCCCGGTACAGGCCCAGACGGACGAGAACCGGGATCGTCACGAGCGGCAGCGCCACGAACAGCCAGCCGCCGGTCATGTCCCCGTGATTCCAGCTGCCCAGGCGCAAAGTGATGGCAACCCACAGAACGGCCGGCAGCGCGACCAGATCGGCTGCGACCATGAGAAATTTCTTGGCGGTACGGGGCCAGGCGATCGCCGAATACACGATCTGGCGCAGCGCCTGCAATTTAGTGCGGTCAGTCATTGTCCGTAAGACTTCGCAGGGCGGCCGCACATCCGTGCTTGCCGTGACGCGGGCTTCGCAAGCGAGGTCCTGTCTTCCTTGATCGGCATCGAACTCAGCCGCGAGTCTAACCGATTGGCCGCCATGTACATAACATTTTGGGGGCTGCACGCCGGCCGCGTCGGGCGCTGGAATTCAGCGGAAGGACGCCAGGAAGACCGCGCCCTGAGTTTCGCTTTCGTACTTGAACTCGACCGACGCCCTATCCGTCATTCCCGGCTGCACCGACGGGACCAGGATGCAATCCTCAGGTGAATGCACAGCCACGTGCCCGGGAACCAACATCCCAGTATGGCGTGGGGTAAAATGAAGAGTCACACGGTGCCGTCACAAGCGCATGCCGGCTGATTTGGCGAAAGATTCCGGCACGACCCCTCAGATACCGGCCCGACGCTTGAGTGCCGCCACATGGCGCTCGGCACGCTTGTCATCCCGCAGCGCCGGCTTGCGGCCCGGCCGACCAGCGCGGGCCCGCACCCCCCGCTCATTAGTCTTCCGTGTCCGCGGGTGCACAGCAAAACACGAGCGGACTGCTATTGAAAACAGCGCCCAGCTGCCGCACACGCGGATCCAGCGCTTCTCGGTGTCCGCATCGGACGGATGATGCAGCCTGACGACGGCGCAGTTGCCAGCCTCGGGCCTCAGGGACTCACACGTGCTATCGGCCTCGATCTGCGGACGCATCATTTTTAACGAGTCCAGCATGATGTTGCCGACACGGTTGATCTCGTCAGGCATGCGCCGATTGCCGGTGCGCACAAGCTCCGAACCCGCTCCCTCGCTGCCATTGGTAGAAGCCGGGGCCGACGGCCTCAGGCCAACTCCAACCGTTGAGCAACTGTCTCAGCGATTGCCAGGCAGGCCGTCAGACCCGGAGACTCAATGCCGAACAGATTCACGAGCCCTGTCTGGCCATGCTCCGCTGCACCCTGAATGACGAAGTCGTCGTGGAAGCAATCCGGCGTGCCGAGTTTCGGGCGAATCCCGGCGTACCCGGGGAAAAGTCTCGTCGCATCGCATCCAGGCCAATACTTCCTGATCGCCTCGTAAAACTTTTCGACGCGTTCGGCATCAACGGAGTAATCCGGCCGATCCACCCATTCGACATCGGGCCCGAATCGAGCGGCGCCTTGCAGGTCCAGCGTCAAGTGGGCGCCGAGACCGCCGACCTCTGGTACCGGGTAGATCAAACGGGAAAACGGACTTTTCCCGCGCAAGGAGAAATAGCTGCCCTTGGCGAAACATCTCGTGGGCACGAGCGTCACGGGGAATCCGACCAGCGATTTCGCGACTTCCGGCGCGTTGAGCCCCGCAGAATTAATGACGTATCTAGCCGTCAGGCTCATTGGCACATCGCCCCCGACATGCAACAAGATGTCATCGGTACGAAGTTCGCCGCCTGTCACCGGAGCGCCAAGTGCGAGCACGCCGCCGGCACTTTCCAGGTCTCCAAGCAGAGAGGTCATTAAGGCGTGACTGTCGATGATTCCCGTACGGGGCGAGACGAGCACCCGTTCCGCGCAGAGTTGCGGCTCGATCCGGCGCGCCTGCGAGCCATCCAAAAAGAAAACTTCGCGGCAACCGTTTGCCGAAGCACGTGCAGCGATCTGATCGAGCGTCGCAATCTGCGATTGCGTAGTCGCAACGATCCATTTGCCCGACTGCCGATACGGCACGCCGTGTTGCTCACAGTACGCGTAGAGAGATTCCCTGCCGGTCCGACATAGCAAGGCTTTCAGCGAGCCAGCAGGGTAGTAGAGTCCCGCATGGATCACCTCACTGTTACGTGAGCTGGTCCCCTGCCCATAGTGCATCTCGGACTCGAGCACGATGGTTTCGAGCCCTGCCATCGCAAGGCGACGGGCACAGGCGAGTCCGACGACACCCGCCCCGATGACCACGACGTCGACCTTGTCAGTCATGTCACGCCGGGACGAAAGCCCGTCATTGTGAACTCGGCCCACGGACGCGGGCTTCGCAAGCGAGGTCCCATCTTCCTTGATCGGCATTCAGGTCTGGCGCGACTCGAACCGGTTGGCCGTATGGCATTCGGGGGCAACACGCCAGCCGTGGCGGGCGCTGGCTACTTTGAGGCGGCGGCCAGGACCGTCTCGATTGCCCATCGCGCCTGCTTCATGTTGTCAGCGGACAGCGTGGGATGCACGAGAAACATCAGGCTGCTTTCACCCAGTTCGCGAGCGACAGGCAGTCGCCCTGGCGGCGCCCACCCGGTACCTTCAAAGGCCTTCTCGAGGTAGACCTCGGAACAGGATCCCTGATAGCAAGGTACTTCCAACGCGTTGATGCTCTCGATGATCCGGTCCCGGCTCCACCCGTCGGCGAGCCCTTCCGGCACGACGTAGGCATAGCACTTGTATTGCGCATGAACACAGCCGCTGCGCGACGCACAGGCTGGAAGACAGGCGCTGCCATCGCACGCGAACGCCGGGATTCTCACCGCAGGATATGGCCGACACGCTGCATGAATCGCTGCGGCATTCGCCGAGCGGCGGGCTGTCCATTCCCCCATGCGGCGCAGCTGGATCCGGCCGATGACCGCCTGCACCTCGAGCATCCGCCAGTTGGTGCCGAAAGTTTCGTGCAGCCAGCGAAATCCCGGCGGGTGCTCCCTTTCGTACACGGCCGCGTAGCTCTTGCCGTGGTCCTTGTACGCCCACATGGTGCGCCAGAGTGTTTCGTCGTTGGTGGTCACCATTCCGCCTTCGCCGCCCGTGGTCATGATCTTGTCCTGACAGAAGGACCATGCACCAACGTGGCCGATCGATCCAACGCTGCGACCCTTGTAGCGCGCCCCGTGAGCCTGCGCGCAGTCCTCGATGACCTTGAGCCCGCATCGCTCGGCCAGTGCCATGATCGGGTCCATGTCGCAGGGCCATCCGGCCAGGTGCACACAGATGATGGCCCGCGTACGCGGCGTGAGCACCCGCTCGATGGTCTCCGCAGTGATGTTTCCGCTGTCAGGGTCCACATCAGCAAACACAGGAATGCCTCCCGCGTTCACGACGCAGGACACACTGGCGATGAAGGTTCGCGGTGTGACTACGACTTCGTCGCCCTTGCCTATCCCGAGCGCGTGCAAGGCAACGTCGAGCGCCAGCGTCCCGTTCGCGAGCGCCACCGCATGACGCACTCCACACCAGGTTGCGAACTCCCCCTCAAACTCCCGACACTCGGTGCCGGTCCAGTAGTTCACCTGGTTCGAGCGGATAACTCGAGCCGCCGCCTCCGCTTCCTCTTCCGTGAATGACGGCCATGGCGAGAACCGAGTGTTCGGCATCAGTGCAACGCTCCATTCGCAGCCTGAAATGCCCGGATGACGCTGGCGGAACAGTTCATTGGCCGAAACCGGCGGTCGACTCAGAGAAGAAGCGGACAATGCGTGCCACGGCATCCGAAGACAGCCCGCTGTGCTCCACACGACGAAGATGGTCGGCGAGGTCGTAGTCGAAAGTCTGGCGGCTGAACTGCCGGGGCGCCCCGTATTTGAACCCGTCACCGAGATCGAGCCAGAGCACGCAGGGCCTCCGCTCAATCGCGTCACGCGGCTGGCCGATCGCACCAGCGTTCAGGACGTGCACCGCTCCGTCATGCAACACGCCGTGCGAATGCGCAAAAAAGGCCCCGTCCTCCCCGGCGAGCTGAAACCACTTGACGCGATGGGTGTGGCCGAATACACCCACGACGAAGCCGCGCCGATGCAGTTCCGCCGCTGCGCGCGAGTGGTCCGACTTGCTGTTCAGATACCGCCAATCCTCGGGCCCGAATGGGTTCGCATGACTGAACAGTACTTGCTCCAGGGTGCTTTCGTCCTCGAATGGCAGCTCTCGCCAACTGCTGGTCGGCAGCCTCTCGCATGTCCAGCAGATCGATTCCCGGATCCAGTTCGGCAGTTCATTCGCGTACGAACTGCCCCCATCGAGGAGGTCCCGATAGATCGCATCGTGATTGCCGCGTAACAGCACAGCGCGCCCGTCCAGGAGCCTCTTACTGACCAGGTCGACAGTTTCCTCTACGTCGGCGCCGTATGTCAGCAGGTCGCCAAGAAATATCAGCCGGTCGTACCCGGCGGCATCAACGGTTGCCAGCGCTGCCGACAGCGCCAGAAAATTTGCATGGACATCACCGAGCACGGCCACCCTCATGGTGTTCCGCTCGCGCCGAACCAGACTTTCAGGCCGTCGCGAAGCGACGTCGGCGCAAACGCATACCATTCCCGCGCCCGAGCGATGTCGATGGCAGCAAAGCCCGTCGTTCTCGCTTGGTCGCCCGCTGGCTCAACGGTCACGAGGCCTGGATTCGCGCCGAGCACTTCGCAGAGCAAGTATGCGACCTCGCGCAGGGAGGTCACCGTGCCTGTGCCGAGGTTCAGGGCACCCCGGCGATGATCGACGGCACACCGCGCCAGAACCTCCACGACGTCGCTTCGCCAGAGATAGTCCGCCTGGAATCTCCCGCCGTTGTTGAGCCGAATCGGCAGCCCGTCGCGAAGCCTGTTCGCGAATGTCACCAGCACACCGCCTGTCATGCCCGGCCCGTAAATCGAACTGGGCCGGACGACCAGGGTTTCCAGCCCCTGCTCCATGGCTGCACGGACATAGATTTCTCCAACGACCTTGCTGCCAAGGTAATACGGCGCGTGCTCACAGCCGATCGGGTCATCCTCCCTGACCCGATCTGCGCGTGGCTTCAGGGTATTGGAACCCGATACATAGACGAACCGCCTGACATCTGCGAGTTCAGCCGCGCGCAACAGGTTCAGCGTTCCGATTGCGTTGACTTCCAGGCACCGCAAGGCTTCCGAGGCATCGGAGTGGTCGCGTGGAATGTGGGCCGCCGTGTGCACTACCACATCCACGCCAACCAGCGCCCTGGCGGTCTGCCTCCAGTCGTCGGAAGCGTCCCAGCAGACGACATTGTCGGACGCCACGGTCCCGGGCGAACGGGACATGGCGAGCACTCGCTGTCCTCCCGCCGTGAGGCGATTCACCAGGTCGGCCCCCAGCAGGCCTCCGCACCGGTCACCGCGACTTTCATGTTCAGTGACTGGATTTCGCGTCCTTCACCAGTCCCGGCTGCTCGGGGGAAATCACGGTTTCCGACCAGTGCCGCAGGATCGTGAGCGGGCGGATCGCCGGCTGCGTGATCGGCTCATTCCACAGGATCTTCCGGATGCACATCTCGACTTCGTTGAAGCCGGCATGCGCCCTGAGTGGTGTCGTGCCCGAAAACCTCGCGTTGATTTCGAAGACCTTCGGCTCGCCGGCTGGGTCGATGCGGAACTGGAAATTCGCCGGACCATAGGGCTGCAGCGCCTCCGTCCAGGCCTTGACCCTGGCGTCGAGCGCTGGGTCAACCACGGTAAAGGCCCGATACGTGTTCCCGTCACGAAGGTCGCGACGCATCACGATGACTGCATCGCAAACTTCATCGAAGCACAGGCCGCTGGCCGTGTATTCCATCCCCGCCTCACCGACGTACTCCTGCACGACGGCATTATGGACCTGGCGACCGCGTACTGCAGGGCCTGCTTGCTCTCGACCAGGCTCACTCCGTAAGACCTCGCGCCAACGCACGGCTTGACGATCAACGGGAATCCCCGTTCGGCAATCAGCCGCTCGACGCCCTCCCGATCCGACGAAGCGCCGACGCCGGCGCCGCGAATCCGTGCTCCATGAAGAAACGCGCGGTCTCGAACTTGTCGTCGGCGATCGCGACGACCTCGGGCGAACTGACCAGCACTCGAGCACCAAACTCCTGTTCGAGTTCTGGCCGAAAGCGAGCCAATGGCGCAAGTTCAACGTCCGTGCCGATCAACACGATGTCGGGACTGGTGCGCGCAAGCACGGCACGAATCGCATCGAGGTAATCGGGCGCGACGGCCGGCGGAACGAGATAGGACTCGTCGGCCCAGAAAAGTCCCGCGGCCAGCGGACTAACGTCCACGGCCGTTGTGAACACACCCAGTTCGCTCTTCCTCAGCGCTCGCAGAATTCCCTGGCCCAGCAGCGCGCCGGCACCGGTGACCAGGATGCGGACCGTCTCGTGCCGCGGCTTCATGAACCAAGCCTCCGCTTCCGCATCGAAGAATGCCTACCCCGCTCGCCCTGCCCGTCACCGGGGATGCTGCGCCCGCCCCCGGCGCCCATGAAGCGCGGCATGATCTCCTGGTCCTTCGGACTGATCCCTTCGCGCTTGAAGACGCGCCAGACGGTAGCGATCAGGATCCAGAGATCCAGACGAATGGACCGATTGTCCACATACCAGACATCGAGGTCGAATCTCTCCTCCCACGCGAGACCGTTCCTGCCGTTGATCTGGGCCCAACCGGTGATGCCCGGCTTGACCTCCAGCCTGCGGGCCTGATGCGGCGTGTAGAGCGGAACGTAGTCTGTCAGAAGAGGCCGCGGACCAACCAGGCTCATGTCGCCAAGGAACACGTTCCACAATTCCGGCAACTCATCCAGGCTCGTGATGCGCAGCAGGCGGCCGAATGGCGTGAGCCGTTGCGCATCGGGCAGCAACACGCCGTCGCGATCGTGCTCGTCGGTCATCGTTCGGAACTTGACCATTCGGAACGGGTGGCCGTGCGATCCCGCGCGAGCTGCCGGAAGAACACCGGGCTGCCGAGCTTCCGCCAGACCAGCAGCACCAGCAACAGCATCGGCACGCAAGGACAACCATGGCGCATGCCGACAACAGCAGATCGAGACGCGCTTCATCTTGGCCTGCGACCTGCGGCCAGATGCTTGAAGATCCCGGCAAATTGCATCGTTCCCTTGTTGATGGAGAGATGTTCCGAATAGAAGCGCCGCGCATTCCGTCCGTTCTCCTCGAGTCGCCCGCGGCACTGCGCGAGCGAATCCAGCCTCCGCAATGGATCGCGGGCTTTCCGGCTCGGCGAGGACTCCCCGCCCGATCTGCGCACCAGGTCCGCTGCGTCGCCCTGCAGGGCCAGCAGGAGCGGCCGCCCATGGCCATGTACGCCTGAATCTTCGAGGGAATCGTGATCTCGAACAACGGATCCTTGCGCAGATGCACCAGAAGCGCATCCGCGGCAGCGAGCAAGCCTCCAATCTCGGTCATCGGTACCGGCGGAACGAAAATGACGTTCCCAACGCAAGTCGCGATCGGTCTTTCAGGCTTGCGACCTCGACCCCTCCGCCGATGAGGACGAAGCTGACCCGGGAACTCTGGCTTGCAGCAACGCGGCAGCCTCCAGCACCGTATCCAACGCCTGCGCCTTGCCCAGGTTGCCGGCGAAGACGACACGGAACCGGTCGGGACCCGGGAAGCCGCCGGCAGCCGCCGCGTGGCGGAGCGTGATTCGTCGTCCGCCCAGTTGTAGATCACCTCGAGCTTGGCGGACGGCACGCCTCGTTGCTCCAGCATCTGCTTGAAGCCGGGCGAGAGCACGACGATCCTGTCGGCCGCGCAATAAACCCAGCGACAGACGGCTGCAACAGTCCCCAGCACCCTCGGACTGGAGATCATGCCCGTCGCCGCGAGTGTGTCCGGCCACATGTCCTGGATGTCGTACACCACGGGCCGCCGCCGGACGATCTTGAGGATTGCAGCGACAACTCCAACGGTGAGTGGCGGGTGATAGGCATAAATGACGTCTGCTCGCCCCGCCGCGCGCAAGCCATACAGCAGCGACGTGACAGCAAAACTCGCGTAATTCAACACCCTGCGCAGGGCCGACTGATCGTGGCTGGGGTACAAGGGGACACGCCGTATACGCACGCCATCGATCGTTTCGCGCTGCAACCAGCGCTGCTGGTAACCGGGATACAGCTTGCCTTGCGGATAATTGGGAAATCCCGTCAGGACCTCAACCTCGAATCCGAGCCGCACCAACTCGCGAGCGAACGGCAGGCCCTTGATCGTGGGCTCGGGATCGAACCACTGTGTCAACAGCAGGACTTTGCAGGGCATCGAGTCAGTACTTTTTCCACACCACGCGATTCACGTAGTCCGTATAGCTGTGGATGATGCGAACGACCTTGTCGGAGACGTTAGGCATCCAATAGTCGCCGACGAGGCGGAGCGTCCTGGACTCCGCGCGTCCCTGCCCTTCCAGGATGTTGAGTCCCTGAAGCACGCGGTCGACTTCCAGCCCCACCATCATCACGGCCGCCTCTTCCATTCCCTCGGGGCGTTCGTGCGCTTCGCGGATGTTCAGCGCCGGAAAATTCAGAATGGACGACTCCTCCGTGATCGTGCCACTGTCCGAAAGCACTGCCTTCGCCGACACCTGCAGTCGAACATAGTCGTGGAACCCCAGCGGCTTCAGCAGCCGCACGCCGGGATGAAAGCTGACGCGGGACTGATCGACTGGTTTCTGGGTACGCGGATGAGTTGACACGATGACCGGCAGGCCAGATTTGGCGGCCACCGCATTCAGCACCTCGACCAGCTTGCCGAACGATTTCGGCGAATCGATGTTCTCCTCGCGGTGGGCGCTGACGACAAAATAGCCGCCCTCGTCAAGTTGAAGGCGTTGCAGGACATCCGATGCGAGAATCGCGGCCGGTAGTGGTTGAGCACTTCGAACATGGGGCTGCCGGTCTTGATGACCAGGTCCGGCGGAAGTCCTTCGGCCAGCAGGTATTCGCGCGCTATGCTGCTGTAGGTCAGGTTGACGTCGGCGGTATGGTCGACGATCTTGCGGTTGATCTCCTCCGGCACGCGTTGGTCGAAACACCGGTTGCCAGCTTCCATGTGGAAGATCGGAATCTTGCGGCGCTTGGCAGGAAGCACCGCAAGGCGACTGTTCGTGTCACCGAGTACGAGCAGCGCCTCCGGGCTCTCTTTCGCAAGCACGCGATCCACCTGGATGATCACGTTGCCGATCGTGTGCGCCGCGCTTTGACTACCAGCCGCGCTATCCAGGAAATAGTCGGGCTTGCGAACGCCGAGGTCGTTGAAGAAGACCTCGTTGAGCTCGTAATCGTAGTTCTGTCCCGTGTGCACCAGCACGTGCTCGCAATGTTCGTCCAGCCGGGCCATGACCCGCGAGAGTCGTATGATCTCAGGGCGCGTGCCAATCACGGTCATGACCTTCAGCTTCTTCATCGGGGTCCGCCTCAAAGCGGGCAAGCGAAGGTATCCGGTCGGCGACGATCAAATACTTCGTTGGCCCAGAGCATGACTACCATTTCCTCGTCGCCGACATTCGTGATGTCGTGGGTCCAACCGGGGATGGTCTCAACGATCACCGGCCTTGCGCCTGACGTGTGCAATTCATGGGTCTCGCCGGACTGCACATGGCGGAACCGGAAGCGGGCATGACCGCTGATGACCAGGAATTTCTCCGTCTTGCTGTGATGATAGTGCTGCCCCCGGGTGACTCCGGGGTGCGCAGTGAAATAAGAGAACTGACCGCAGGACTCGGTCTTCAACACCTCGACAAATGACCCACGGGGGTCCTCGTGGCGCGGAACCTCGTAGGCGAAGGCCTCGGTCGGCAGGAAGCTCACATACGTTGAATAGAGCGCGCGAACCAGCCCCTCCCCCACTCCCGGCATCACCAGACTCGATCGACTGTCGCGAAAACGCCCGATGGTATCAGCCAACTCTCCTACCGTCGTCCCGTAGACGGACGCACATCGAGAAACGCACCCGGGCGGTCCGGCTGGTGACCAGATCGACATCGCCTCGACGACGTCATCGACGTAGACAAGCTCGAGCGGCGCATGCCGGTCGTGCACGTCGATCGGCAAACCTCGCGCAATGTTGTAGCAGAACGTAGCGACGACGGAGTTGAAGTTGGGCCTGGACCATTTGCCGAAAACGTTTGGCAGGCGATAGATATACACGGCCGCTCCGGTTGCGGCCTCATACGCCTTGAGAGCGTCCTCGGCCGCCCGCTTGCTGACGCCGTACGGCGTTGCCCCTCCTGCCTGAATCGAAGACGAGTATGCAACCCGCGGCGCATGGGGCAGCGCTTTCATCGCTGCGGTCAGCCGTTCCGCAAACAGCTTATTCCCCTTGCCAAACTCCGTTGGATCCCGGGGCCGGTTGACGCCGGCGAGATGGAAGACAAAATCCACGTCGCGAAGCGCGCGAGCCAGCTGCGCCCCATCCAGCCGATGGTCGACGGCCAACACGTTCTCATGTCCTCGTTCGCGGAGCCTGAACATGAGACCGGCCCCCAGGAATCCGAAGGCGCCCGTGACGGCTATCCGCATGGCGCGAGCGCCTCCTCCGTCACCGACTCGCCGGACACGACGCGCCGGATGAGGTCGAGCTTCATCAGGAGTTGCGTCATTCCCGGCACGTCGAGTCGCTCCGCATTGTGCGAGTTGTAGTCCTCGCACAGGGCGATGCGCTTCTCGCCAAGTTCGAAGAACTTGTCGTAATTGAGGTCGCGATCATCCGGCGGCACGCGGAAATACTCGCCGAGGTCCTCAGCGGCCGCGCGCTCCTCCCGGCTGAGAAGCGTCTCGTACAGCTTCTCGCCGTGCCGGGTGCCGATCTCGCGGATCTCGTGGTCTCGCCGCTCCAGCACCTCGAGGAGCGCCGCAGTCAGTGTTCGCACCGTCGCGGCCGGCGCTTTCTGGATGAAAATGTCCCCTGCTGCGACCATGTTCGGAATGCAAACATGACCAGATCAAGGGCATCTTCCAGCGACATCATGAACCGGGTCATCTCCGGGTCCGTGATGGTGAGGGGTCGGCCTTTCCGCACCTGATCGACGAACAGCGGAATCACCGAACCGCGCGATGCCATGACGTTGCCGTACCGGGTGCCGCACATGACCGTGCCGCTTCCCGCGAGATTGCGGGACTTGCCGCTACCATGAGTTTCTCCATCATGGCCTTGGAGATGCCCATGGCGTTGATCGGGTAGACGCCTTGTCCGTGCTCAGTAATAGACCACGCGATTCACGCCCGTCGCCTAGGCGCATCGAGCACGTTCTCGGCTCCTAAGGCGTTCGTCCGAAGGGCTTCCAGCGGATAGAACTCGCAAGAGGGAACCTGCTTCAGTGCAGCCGCGTGAAAGACATAATCGATGCCGCGCATTGCCGCCGACACACTTGACGCATCGCGCACGTCGCCAATGCAGAACCGCAACTTTGCGTGGCTGTAGTACCGTCGCATATCGTCCTGTTTCTTCTCGTCGCGACTGAAGATCCAGATTTCGCGCAGTTCCGTCGCCAGAAAGCGGCGCAGAACGGCGTTCCCGAATGAGCCTGTCCCACCGGTGATCAGGAGCGATTTGCCTGCGAACATGTCGTTCAAACTGCGATCCTCGCGTGCGATCGGCCAGAGCCCGCGCCTCGCCAACACTGCTGCGGGAGCGCGCGCTGTCCGACAAACTCGTACGGTAGCTCAAGTGACCCTCCGGCCGCCACTTGCCGGCAGCCCGCGGGTTGGCCGATGGGATCTCATGCGTTCACTCAACACGCTGCGGCGATATTGCAGCGGCGATTGCCGCCTCAATGGCCGCTGCCGCCGGTGCCACCGCAAAGCGTGCTTCGGCAAGTGCACGTCCCCGCACGAGCCATCCTGGCCATGTCCATCGGGTTCTCCGCGAGACGCCGCAGAGCAAGCACCAGGCCCTCCACGTCGCGCGGCTCGACGAGCAAGCCCTCACGTCCGTGCGTGATGACGTCCGGCACGACTCCGACCCGGGAAACCACGACGGCGGCGCCGCTCGCCATTCCCTCGATCATGGCGTTGGGCAGCCCCTCCGCATACGAAAGAGAGGCCAGTACGTCGGCAGCCGCAAACGCGTGCACGAGTGCGTCGCCCTCGAGCCACCCGCGCCGGCGGACGACTCCCTGCAACCCGTGTTCGACCGAGAAGCGGTCCACCTCGGGGGCGAGCGTGCCGTCCCCGACGATATCGAGAGTGACGTCGAACTGAGAAGCCAGCACCGCAAACGCCTGCAACAGTTCGAGCACCCCCTTGTTTCGCTCGAGCCAACCCACGAACAGCAGACGCAAACTGCCGTCGGCCCGCGTCGCGCGCTTCCGTCCCACCGCCAGCAATTCTTCGGTCGCCGTCCAGTTGGGCACCACCGGGTGCGGGCGCCGTCGAAACCCAGCGTCTGTTGCGCGAAGCTCCGCCACGACTCGCCCTGACATAGGACCGTGTGTGCCCCCCGGAATGCCACGCGCACCCACCAACGGGTGAATCCCGACCGCTCGCACGCCTCCATCACGGCACCGCCTCGCGGGAACATCAGGACGGCACGCCACGCAGGCGTCCATACCAAGCCATCGCCCCTTTCTCGACGAGGCCCGCGCCCGTAGCGACGAATATCAGCACGGCGTCGGGGCGACCGCGGTCGAGGCGCGACAGGAATCGGGCGAACCTCGGCCCCGCCCGCAGCAGTCTCACCAGGAAGGGCGGCGGTGGGTTGCTGATCTGGGTGGTGTCGAAAAGCTCGAGTTCGACGCGGAGCGGAAAGTCCGATTTCAGCAGCGCCGCGCAGGACGTCACGATTCCGCCGTACACGCGCCGGTCGGCGGCAGGGAATGCGCCCACGAAGAGAACACTTCGGGCGCGCGCTCAAGTACCCCGCTCCACATGCCGACCGCGAGCTGGAAGCACTTCCACAGCAGGAAGGATCTGCCGTCGTAGCCGGCGCGGTGGGCGCGCAGTTCCTCCTCCAGCCGTTTGCGATCCATGCCGAAGCGGCTCGTGAAACTCTCCTGCAGCAGCATGTCCGACGCGAAGTCGGCCAGCGTTGTTCGCAACCAGTGGCCGTAAGGGACGCCAGACCCGGTCTTGGGTCCGTTCAATATCGCGTCCGGCACGCGGCCTCGCGCCGCTGCGCGCAACACAATCTTCTTGCGGGTGCCACTCACCTTGAACCGCGAGTCGAGGGGCACCGCGAGCAGGCCGACGATCTCATCGAGCAGGGGCACGCGCGCCTCCAGGCCCCACGCCATGGTCGCTCGATCTACCTTGGTCAGGAACTGGCAGGGCAACTGGAGCGTCAGGTCGGTGGCAGGAGCATTCTGCTGGACCGGCTCGTGGCCCGCGAAACGCCGCGCTGCGTTCCTGAACGCCAGAAACGGGTCACAATCGCTGCGGATTGCCAGTCGCGCATCGGCGCCGAGCAACTGCTCAGGCCCGTGCCTCTGCGCCTCCATGGTGAGCAGCAAGGCCATGCGGGACGCGGGTTCATCGGCGTGCAGAGCGTCGCAGAGCCGGACGATACGTCGCGCGCTGGACAAGGGCAGTTTTGCGAGCGCCGCAACCGCCCCGCGCGGGATCGCACGCCACAAGGCCAGATTTCGCAGCAGCGCATAACGACGATAGCCGCCAAACATCTCGTCACCGCCATCGCCCTACGACACGACCTTTACCGAACCGCCGAGTGCCCTGGCCAGCAGGTACAACGGTATGCTGGCCGCGTCCGCAAATGGCTCGTCATGGGCGCAGATCAACGCCACCACCGCCTCCCTGAGATCCTCACCGCCGATCCGCAACTCCTCGTGCGGAAGACCAAGTTGCGCGGCGACGATGCGGGCTTTCGGCAGCTCGTCGACGCCGTGATCGAAGTCAAAAACCAACGCTGTAGCTGCGGAGCCGCACGCCGGAGTGCGCCGCCGACGCAGCGATGATCGATGAATCGACACCCCCGCTCGGGACCAAGCCAACCGGTACGTCTCCCATCAGTTGCCGGCTCACGGCGGAGTCCACCGCCTCGCAGACCGCGCCGGCTGCTTCGGACAGCGATTGGAACCGCGGAACCTCGGCGAGCCACTGCTCCAGCGTCCACCAACTGCTGACCGTGGCGCGGCCATCCTCCCAGATCAGCCAGTGACCCGGTTGCAGCACGCGCACCTCCGACGGGGTGGCGCGATCCTCAAAGTGTTTCCGTACCAGAGGTACTCCGCAAGACCCTGGTGATCAAGATCGTCACTGACATCGAAATCAGCGTCAGGGCCTTGATCTCGGACCCGAAAGCAAGCATCTCGCCGCGCTGCACGTAGTACAGCGGCTTTATGCCCAACCGGTCGCGCATCAGCACCAGGCGACGACGCTGCGCGTCCCACAGCGCAAACGCGAACATGCCCTCGAGCCGTCGCAGTCCCTCCAGGCCCCAGCGTGCGTAGGCGTTGAGCACCACCTCCGTGTCGGAGGTGCCCGCGAACACTGTGCCCTCGCGCTGCAGCGAAGCGCGCAGGTCCTTGAAGTTATAGGTCTCGCCGTTGTAGGTAATGGCCGGACCCCCTCACCCAACCGCATCGGTTAGGCACGGTCGGCGACGGGTCGATGATGCTGAGCCGTCGATGCCCGAGGGCGACGCCGTCGGAGACGAGCATTCCCTCGGCATCGGGTCCGCGATGGCTCAATGCACGCGTCATCTGTGCCACAGTGGCCATGAGCCGTGCGCTCGGCCACGGTGCGACGATTCCGCAGATACCGCACATGGTTCAGGGCACCCGTCGATCGTGAACCACAGCCAGCCACTCCTTCATCATCGCGCGTCGACCTCCGCGATGGGTGCCCTCGTAGCGCGTCACCATCCGGTCGACGGCCAACTCCGCTTGCGCGAATTCCTTGCACCGACCGGTCATGGTGATCCAATCCCCGGTGCTCTGCGCCGCGACCGACTCGATTGCGCAAACGAGCTCCGCGGGGTCATCCGGGCGCGGAGAAGAGACGGCCGCGCTCGCCCGCCGGACCGATGAGCCTCGGGTGCTCACAGACGCGACTGGCCAGCACCGGTCTTCCGGCCGCCAGCGCCTCGCACACGACGTTGGGCAGCCCCTCATGCAGCGAGGGATGAACGAGCAGGTGATGCTCGGCCATCAGTCCCGGCACCTGCTTCGATTCGCCGATCCATCGCCATGCCGTGGCGACGCGGGGTTCGCGAGCCAGCACGGCATCCACTGCCGCGCGATGCAGCCCGTCCTCCGCCCGCTCACCCGGCCGGCCGACCCACGTCACGCGCGGCGACCACCCGTGCCGCGCCGCGAACAGGGCACATGCCTCTGCCACGACGAGCGGGTTCTTGTCCCGCGAGATCCTGCCGATGGCCAGCAGGCGCAATTCGCCGGAGGGCCGCGCGGGCGACGGGATGTCGAAGTACTCCGGCGCGATGCCGTTGTAGATGCAGCGCACGCGCCCCCTGAGCCAGGGAAAGTGGCCTTCGAGCCACTCGCCGTGATACTCAGAGTTCGTCACCACTCGATCTGCGCAGACGTGCAGCGCGCGCCCGGCCCACGCGGCGAGCGGCGACCGGTCGCCCTGCCAGCTGCTCCGCTCCGAAACCAGCAGCACGGGTACCCGGCGACCGACACGCGCCACCTCGGCGAGCATGTTGGGCGCACTGAGGAACGAGATCACCGCCTGCGGGCGAATTTCCTCCACGGCCCGACCCAGCGCCTTCAACATCCCCCCCAAACGCCCACCCGGCTCCTGTCACATTCGCGGATCCGGATGCCAGCGGTCTCGAGGCGGGCTCTGAAAAATTGATGACCCGGGTGGTAGATGAAGACCTCGACGCGATGGCCGCGGCTGGCGAGTCCCGCCATGAGTTCCGTGAACTGCCGCTGCGCGCCTCCCGAACCGAAGTGATCGATGACCCCGAGCACGCGCATCTGTCCTCCGATCGTCGTCACGACAGTTTGATGGCGATCCAGGCGAGGTGCAGCAGCGCCACCAGCCCAAGGTATACAAAGGTCAGCTTCGTGACCGCACTTGCAGTCCGCGGCTCGTGCAGCGGCGGTGAAATCGCGAGCAGCATCATCGCGGGCAGGAACACCCCGAAGTGTCGAGACTCCAGCGAGGTGCCGGCAATGGCCGCAGTACAGCCCACCGCGACGAACAACAGGAACATCAAAGCGGTCGAGCGCCGCGTCGCATACCGGATCTGGCTCCATACCGCATACGCGAGGAGGGGCGTGAACAGGTAAAAGAACAGCACATTGCAGGACTGAACAGATTGTAAACACTTACGAGCTGGAACCCGACCCAGAACGGCACAGGGAAGAGGAACAGGTAGATCGAACCCAGCACGATGCAGAGGGGGATAGGAGCGGACGTGATGTACCGGTAGCCCAGCGAGTCCGCCCCGGCCTCCTGCGTGGCCAGACTCGAGTAGTTTTCGAACCCCCTCGTGGCGAGCGTGAGAAACTCGTCGAGCCTCGCGGCCGCCACGGCAATAAAATCGACCGGGCCGCGATGGCCAGCCCGTAGACGACGAGCCTGCGTGCCCCGCGGCTGCGGTCGAACAGGACCATTGCGACCAGCCCCGCCAGCAGCATGGCCAAAGGCACGATCACGAACTCCGTCCTCAGCATGCCGATGAAAGCGAGGCCGAGAGCGGTGGCTGCCATGAGTTGCACCAGGTCGCTCGTGCGCCTGCGCACCAGGTACCTGACCCAGAACAGCAGCATTGCGGCAATACCAAGCAGAATGGCCGCATCGCGCAAGTGCATGCTCGCAAACAGCCAGTACAGCCCGCAAGCGGAGACCAGCAATACGAGCCGCGCTTGCCGCGCCGGGTCAGACCCGTACAGGTCGCGTGCGATCTTCACCATCAATACACCCGTGAGCGGCACGGCAAGCACGTTGACCAGGATTCCGACGTGCCGTTCGCGGCCCAGCCCCAGCATATCCGCGAACTCGTAGATCTTCCGCCAGGCAAAGACCGCCCCTGCGCCCTCCGTAAGCACGCGCAGATCGGCGAGGGTCAGGTCTGCTCTCGGTGACGCAGCCAGCTGGTAGAACGTCGACGCATCGGAGACCAGCTGCGAGGGATCCCGAGCTTTTCGGCGTACAGCGCGGCAACACCCGACATGAACCACGACACCGAGAATGACGTGACGAACATCCGCCGTTCAAAGGTTCCGCCGAGCGGCGTCAGCAACAGGAGCGTCTGCACCGTGGCAAACACGCAGATCGCCGCAACCGTCGGCAGCAGCGTACCGTACGCAGCCACGCTCATGATGATGCCGCCCGACGACATCGCCAACGCAAACAGAGTGGCCCCCGTGATCCTCCCTGTCGTCCACAACAGGCGCGATCCGGCGGACCGCGTGTCTTGCACCTTGACTATGGACACGGTGCTTGCCCTCAGCGATCCGTCGACCGCCGCCAGGCCTGGAACATGAGCACAATCCAGAGGCTGTCGCGCCAGTTTCCCCACCCCGACCGATGCTGCTGCCATCGCCGACGAATCTCTGCCGGCTCGAACAGCCCGTCGCGCCGCAGCGAATCGACCGCGAGCAAGTCGTCGGCCCAGTCCCGCAATGGCCCGCGGAGCCAGTGCTCGATCGGCACACCGAACCCCCGCTTCGGTCGCACGACGAGTTCGTCGGGAACATAACGGGACAGCAACAGCTTCAGGATTCGCTTGCCCTGGCCTCCGGCGAACTTCATGGACTGCGGCAAGCGCCACGCGAACTGCACGACCCGATGGTCCAGCAGGGGCACGCGGGTTTCGAGACTGTTGGCCATCGCCGCGCGATCAACCTTCGTCAGCACGTCGTCCGGCAGATAGCCCAGCTGGTCGGCAAACATCATTCGGCCCACCGCATCGATTCCTCGCGGAAAGGAGCGCATTTCGCCCTCCGCAACGGGGCGCCCGGGCGCCGAGATCAGTGCCTCGGGGTCGCGCCACTGCGAAACCATCGTGCGGTAGAACTCGTCATCTGAACGCGTAGCGAGCACGGCGCCGACCGCCCGCAACCTGTCGCCCCCTGGCACTCTCTGCGCCCGTGACGCAGCGTCGACGAACGCCGCGGTGAATGCATCCGCAGCGCCCCGCGGAACCAACGATGCAGCGTCGCTGAGGATCCGTCGCACGGGATAAGGCACGCGCGCCATACGGGACCATACGGCTTCGGCCCGTTGGTAGCGCGATCGCCGCCGAACAGTTCGTCACCACCGTCTCCGGACAGGCAGACGGTCACCTGCCGCTTGGCCATGCGAGACACGAGCAACGTCGGGATCTGTGAGGAATCACCGAACGGCTCGTCGAAGATCGCAGGCAAGCGTGGGATGACGTCCAGGGCATCCGACCATGTGACGTAGGCCTCCTCGTGGCGCGTACCGAGATGCCGTGCAACCGCCGCGGCGTGCGGCGCCTCGTCGTAGTCGGCATGCTCGAAGCCGATGCTGAAGGAACGCACGGCATCCTGGCACTCCTGCTGCATAAGCGCCACGACCAGCGAGGAATCGACGCCGCCCGACAGGAAGGCACCGAGCGGTACGTCTGCGGACTGCTGCAGTCGAACGACGTCGCGCAGCAGCGCGTCGAGCTCATCCTGCGCGTCCCGTTCATCCCCGGTGAACGGATGGGACACACCATCCGCGACCGCGTCGGAAAGCGACCAGTACGGCCGCGGCTCCTCTGCAATCAGGCTCATGCCGTCATTGCGGATCCGCAGCATGGCGCCCGGCGCCAGGCGCTCGATGCCCTTGTAGATCGAGCTTCGGCCACATACGTATCCGTGCCGCAAGTAGCCGGCAAGAGACGCAATATCGATGTCCCCGCCGAACCCCGGCAGCGCCCGTATCGGCTGCAATTCTGACGCGAAAGCCCAGCCTGACCCGCGCCGGCCATAATACAGTGGCTTCTCACCCATCCGGTCGCGGGCCAGCGTCAGGGTCCGGAGATTGGCGTCCCAGACGGCCAATGCGAACATGCCGATGGCGCGCTGCAGGGCGTGTTCCAGGCCCCAGGCTTCGATCGCGGCCAGCAGTGTCTCCGTGTCGGAGTGTCCGCGCCAACAGCGCTCGCCCAGGTCGGCCCGCAGGCGCCGATGGTTGTAGATTTCGCCATTCAGAACGACGACGAATCGGCCACTTGCCGACGTCATCGGCTGCGCTCCCGCCGGGCTCAGATCGACCACCGCCAGGCGCCGATGCCCGAGCGCCAGACCATTGAGCGGATCGAGCCAGATGCCAGCCGAATCCGGCCCGCGATGAATCAGGCGGTCAGTCATCGCCTGTACGGATGCGCGCAGCGCATCCTGGCTTGCTGCAGCATCGAGGATTCCGGCGATACCGCACATGATCCGGCTACCCGCGCCTGGCAACGAGCCAGGCCCAACCCGTGTGAGAGCAGGGAACGAGATGTCTCCGCTCGCCGCTCGTGAAGAGCCCGAACACCAGCCCAACCGCGACGCCCGCGAAGAGCACCGGCTCCAGCCACATCGGCATCCGTGTCGCGCCAACCGCCCCGAAACGCTCCACCACAGGCCATATCAACGTGACCAGCACGGTCAGGCCCGTTGCATATGAAGCCAGCGACAGATGGCTGCGCGTTGAGACGGTGACGCCCAGTTCCAGCACCCTGCCCACTCCCTGTATGGCCAGCGTCATGGCCAGCAGAAACACCACGACCGCCGCGCCCGCATATCGATCCAATGCCAGCAGTTCGACGAGAACGTCGCCCAGGACGTGCAGCGTCATGGCGCCACAGCTCACCACGAGGGCGAGCAAACGTAGCACGAGATCGAACGTATGCTGAGATTCATCCTGATCGTACAGTGCAGGCGAGAAGGGTCTCCATGCCGTCTAGAATGCCTGAACGAACAAGGACAGCAGCAGGGCGACCTTCGCTCCCGCTGCATAGGGCCCGAGCTGCGTGGCACCAGCAATGGTCGAGATGGCCACCCTTTCCACGGCTGGCGCTGCAGCCGCGGCGACCCCGATGATCCCCAGCGGCAGGCCGAACCTCAACAGCTGCGCGACATGGTGACCGTCGCGCCGACCACCATTTGCAGCTGCCCGCGTATGCAGACGAGGCCGTAGGCCGCTCGGTGCCGTACTGTTCGGTCAGCGCATCGATCTGCCGGCAATGGCTGCAGACACTCTCGTGGTCGAACTCGATGCCTGCGGTCGTGGAGTCGTAGATGCAGCGGCTGCAGATGATCGGTTCGTTCACTTCCTCGCCTCGGTTGCCCGGCCAGTGCCGATGCACTCAATTCGGATCGATCTCGATGGTCGCGTCCGCGCCCTCGCCCACGACCCGTCCTATCCGCCTCGCCGGGCTGCCGGCCACCACGGTGCCGCTCGGGACATCCCGGCTGACGAAGCTGTTGGCGCCGATGACGCAACGCTCGCCGACGGTGACGCCGGCAACGACCACGGATTGAGGCCCGATGTAGCAGCAGTCCCCAACCGTGACCGGCCCCGTCCTCTTCGCTCGCTGCCCGCGGGAGATGGCCCAGGCCACCGTGTCGTGCGTGTACACGTGCACACCGCTGGAAATGGAACAGAACGCGCCGATCGCGAGCCTGCCACCGCTGCCGTCCAGTATCGTGAACGGCCCGACCCACGTGTCCACGCCAACGCGGACATCGCCGAACACTAGCGACGACTCGTAGATGCTGGCCTTGTCCCCGAACCCAAGGCGTCGCGCGCGCTCCCATCGATCGAAGATGCCATCCTGGAACGGCAGGCTCCGATCGAATCGCTTGCGCAGCGCCTCGTCCGACTCCAGATGCAATCGCTGCAGAAGGTCCCGAAGCTCGTCGGTGTCCATGAACCCGCTCACCTCTCCGGTTCGAAGGTCGCCAGCCACTGCTCCACGTTGAGCAGCGACCAGATCAGCAGGCGCCGATTCTGTCTTCCATCCAGATGCTGGCCACCAGGGCATGCACGGCATCGGCGTTCAGGAAGCTGTAGATCCTCGCGTCCCGGCCCATCAGCTTCCGGCGGACGAACTCGATGCTGTCGCCTTTGAACCAGCTTGCATCCGGAGCCGAAAAGCCCTGCTTCTCGGCTTCGATGATATCGGCGGGAACGTAGCGACCCATCACATTGCGCAGGATCTGCTTGCCATCACGCGTTCGCTCGAAGAACCTGGCCTGCTTGTCGCCCGGCTCGTTCTCGTTGATGCGCACGACCTCGGCCAGGTTGTTCAGTTTGAGTCGCGTCGGGCAGCGCTGTGCGAAGTCCACCAGGTCGTTGTCGAGGAATGGCACGCGCGTCTCCAGGCTGTGCGCCATGCTCAATTTGTCCTCGACGACCAGCAGGCCGTGGAGGAAGGTCTTCGCTTCGAAATACAGCGACTGATTGATGTAGTCCTCCGGTCGATACACCGCATCCGCATGGTGCTGGAATACGTCCCGGAAGATGTCACGGGTCCACACCCGTTCGACGTCCGACGCGATCGGCGAGAACATGGCCTTCAAATGACGATTGTCGACGAGGCGCTGCCAATACAGATAGTATTTGTCGATATAGTGTTCGAAACTGTCGTTGCTGACCGCCCGGTAGTACCGCCACGGATACCCTCCGAACAGTTCATCCCCGCCCGCTCCGCTCAGCACGACCTTTACGAACTTGCTGGCGAGTTGTGCCACGTAGAAGTTGGGGTAGCTCTGCCCGACACGCGGCTCCTCCAGATGCCACGCAAGGCGAGGCAGGATGCGCTCCATGTCGCCCGCCTTCAGCACCATCTCGTAGTGCTCCGTCCGGAAGCGATAGGACATCGCCTCGGCCTTCACGCGCTCGTCGAACGACAGCTCGATGCCCGAGGCGGAGCTCATGTCGAAACCGCAGGTGAACGTCTTGAGGTACGGATAGGACCCGGCGGCGACGGCAGTGATCGACCCCGAGTCCATGCCACCGCTCAGGTAGCTGCCCAATTCGACGTCGGAGACGAGCTGGCGCGTCACCGCCTGGTTGAACAAACGGTCGAGCTCCTCGTGGTAATCCTGATCGCTCTGCTTGCCGTCCTGCGGTTCCTCGAATTGGAAATCCCAGTACTGGGTGCGCTGCAGTTCCGGGCGGTTCGCAGCAAGTTCGAGCGTCGCGTAATGCCCCGCAGGCACCAACCTGACGCCTTCGAGCAGGGTGCGGTCGGTGAAGAGGTTCTGGAAGGTGAAATACTCCAGGAGCGCCTCGCGGTCGACCACCTTGCGGAAGCCCGGGATCGGCAGGAGGGCCTTTTGTTCCGAGGCAAATGCGAACCAGCCGGCCTGCTGCGTGTAGTACAGGGGCTTGATGCCATACCGGTCGCGCCCGAGGAGGAGCTGCCGCTGCCGGCGATCAAAGAGCGCGAAGGCGAACATGCCATTGAAGCGCTCGAGCGCACCGGCTCCCCAGGCCGCCAGCGCGTTGAGGACCACCTCGCTGTCCGTCTGCGACCGGAAACGGTGGCCCGCCGTTTCCAGCTCGGCCCTGAGCTCCCGGAAATTGTAGACTTCACCGTTGTAGCTGAGTACATAGCGCTGGTCAGCCGACACCATTGGCTGGCGCCCGGCCGGAGAGAGATCGATGATCGACAGGCGGCGGTGGCCAAGGCCGACGCCGCCCTCGATCCAGTGCCCCTCGCCATCGGGCCCTCGATGCGCGATGGCATCGGTCATTCTCTTGAGCACGGCCGGCGACGCCGCCCTGCCATCGAGATGCACGATGCCTGCAATGCCGCACATGGCCCGCTAGCCCAGCTCGCGCAGAGCGGTGACGACGTATTCGTAGTCGTCGCGTGTCATCTTGTTGTGCAGTGGAATGGCCATCGTATGGTCGTTACAGTCGCGCGCCCCCGGGAAATCATCCGGGCGCAGGCCGAAGCGGTCGCGGTAGTAGCCCAGCATGTGCACCGCATGGGTGCCCGGGCGTGTCGCGATTCCCAGCGCCTGCAGGACCTCCATGATCTCGTTGCGCGACCTGGGCGCCGTCGCCGGATCGACGTAGGTGACGTACGACTGCCATCCGTGCCGGGCCCCACCGGGCGCATCAGGCTGGCGCAGCCATCGAATACTGCCCAGCTGCTCGCGGTACCAGCCCGCCCAGCGCGCCCGCTCATCGATGTAGGCGTCGAGCTTCGCCAACTGCACGCGGCCGACCGCGCCCTGCAGATCAGTCATGCGGTAGTTGTAGCCGAGCAGGTTGAATTCCGGCAGCAGATACGGGCGTGCCCCCCGATGTCGCTGCTCCTCGGAGATCGACGCGCCATGGTTGCGCAGCTGGTTCATTCGTTCTGCAAGCTCGTCGTCGCTGGTGGTCACCATGCCACCTTCCCCCGTAGTCACCGACTTGCGAGGGTGGAACGAGAATGCCGCGACGTCACCCAGCGCCCCGGCATGCCGCCCGCGCAGACCGGCGCCGGCGGCGCATGCCGCATCCTCGACGATTGCGACACCCTTCGGCAGTCGCGCGCGCAGCTCGTCTACGTCGACACACAATCCGAACAAGTGCACTGCAATGACCGCGCGGGTGCGTGGCGAGACCTTCGCTGCCACCTGATCCAGGTCGAGGTTGTAGCTGCTGCGATCCACGTCGACAAACACCGGGGTCGCACCGCAGTAGAGCACGACGTTGGCGGTTGCCACCCAGGTGAAGGCCGGCACGATCACTTCGTCGCCCGACGTGATGCCGAGCCCGGCCAACGCAAGGTGCAGACCGGTGGTGCAGGAGGTGACGGCGAGCGCATGCCGCACGCCATGTCGCGTCGCGAAGGCCTGCTCGAAACTGGCGACCTGTGGGCCCTGGGTCAACCAGCCGCTCATCAGCGGCTCGCGACACGCGAGCCACTCCTCCTCGCCGGTCGAGGGCACCGAGATCTGGATGACTCGCTTTTTGTCACTCTGTCTCATTCGGCCGCCTTCCGCCGCCGCGCCTCGACTTCTTCCTTGTGGCTGCTGCGCCACGCGATGAGCCGATTGAGCCCATCGCGCAGGTCGACCCCGGCGCGAAATGCGATTTCGGCGTCTGCCCGCTTCGGGCAACCGATGCGATTGCGCACGAGGGTCGCCTGGCTCCGTGGCGCATACATGATCGGCTGGTTGCAGCCGGTCACGTCGAGCAGCATTTCCGCCAGTTCTTTCAGCGACGTCCGCTTGCCGGTGCAGACATTGTAGAACCTGTCGCTGACGTCGGCCCGCATCGCACACAGGTTGGCGAGTCCGCAATCCTCTACAGCGACGAAGTCGAACGCTTCGGAACCATCACCCAGAATGGTCGGCCCCTCACCGCGGTCGATCGCGTCGAGCATCTTCATGATCACGGCGATGTACGCGCCTTTGTAATCCTGGCGCGGACCGTACACGTTCATGTAACGCAGTCCGACGTAGTCCAGCCCGTAGCGATAGTGGTAGGCACGCAGCATCGCCTCGCCGCAGATCTTGGTGGCGCCGTAGAAGTTCCTGTTGTTGAAGGGATGATCCTCGGTCATGGGTTCCTCGATCGCGTCGCCGTAGACAGACGCGGAGGACGAGTACACCAGACGCTTGACGCCCTTCTTGACGCAGGCTTCCATCACATCGAAGGTGCCGCGTACGTTGACGTCGAACGCGCTGCGCGGAAACTCGTGGCACTGCAGCAGCCACAGCGCCGCCAGGTGGAATACCCCGTCTGCGCCGTCGAGCGCCACCTCCAGGATGTCGGTTTGCGTGACGTCCCCACCGACGTCGAAGACTTTGACTCGCGGATCGCGGAGCGCACCCGCGAGGTTTTCGAGCCGGCCGCGCACGAAATTGTCGTACACGACGATCTCGCGCACATCCTGCTGTACCAGGTGATCCACGGTGTGCGACCCGATGAGGCCGGCGCCACCGATGACAACCAGTTTCTTTCCTCTGATATCCATGGTCCGTCTCTCTATGTGCTATGTGCTGCTCGGTGACGAACACGGCGCACTGGAGTGCACCAGCGTGGCCGCCTGCCGTTGGATGAACGCCCCAGTATCAGCACGTGCCCGTGGCTGGCACGGCCCGGCGCAACTGACTGCTGCAACGAAGGCTGACTGGAAATGACGACTGTACTCCTGGCCCGGAAGATGCCGGTGAGGTCCACTCGGCACGGGCTACCGGCGGCGGCGGAAGCTGCCGCCGCTGATTGCATCTCGCGCGAACGCGGTAAGCATCGCCAGCAGCACCCCCAGCGCGAAACCCAGAATCACGATCAACGTGCGTCGTGGCGCGATTCGACTTTCGGGAACCACCGCTGAATCCACGACGAAGAACGCGTAGTCCTGCCGGCTGCGCGCGAGCATCAGGTTCTTGGTCTCGTCCTCGATGATCTTGAACAGGACACTCCGGACCTGCAGCGCAGCCGTCTGGCTGATCTGTTCATTCAGGTACTTGATGTTTCGTTCGTGATCCTCGATCGCCCTGCGGCGCAACGTGTCGTCGGCCAGGGCGACGAACGCATTGGCCCAGCGCGCCGCCTCGTCTGGATCCCGCCAATCAACGGTTACCGTAATGAGCCCCGACCGAGGCTCCTCGACGATCGACAACACGTCGTTTCTCAGTCGCTCGACCGCAAACCATAAGGTCGCGTTCTCGGACTGGCCCTCGAACAGCTGCGGCAGCAACGCCTCGCGCTCAACGAAGTGGCTGGCCAGGGTTCGCGACTTGAGCACTGCACTGGCCTCGCGTGGGACACCGGCCGCCCCGATGTTCACGCCGGCGAGCGCGGCCAACCCGCCCAACTGCCCACCAATGGCACCCGCATTCATGCCGCCTCTCTCGCGGACATCCATCGCTACGACCGCAGCGCGGAACACTGGCTTCGATACGAGGGCGATGTAAAGGGCGGCCAAGGTCGTCGCGGCGATGATCGCAATGACCAGACCCTTCTGGTTGCGGAGCAGATTCGCGATCTCGGCGATCGAGTAGCCATCATCGGCAACGACGACACCGGCCTGTAACTCGTTCATGCCTTGGAATGCCTGTGGCCGAACGATCGTCGGCGTTCGATGGAGCTACGACTGACCACAACGTCCTCCCGGGGAAGACCGTGTGCGGCAGACAGTCGACGATTTCGGTCGCAAGGCTGGCTTGTCGAGTGCGTACAAATCATCACTGAACCCGTTGAAGTGCTCACTGGTCATGCGTCCGTCAAACCCCCAGCGAACCTGCCCAGACCCTCTGTCGCGGTACTCGACTAGATGCCTGCCACAGCTGCGACAGCCACGGCGAGGTTGAAGACGATCGTCGTCACTGCGGTCCACAGCGGCAGCGGCCTCATCCGTTCGGCGTCCAGCGGCACGACGATCGTGTCGCCAGGCTGGATTGAGCCGGAGTTCCTGAACCACCGGCTGCCGCCGCCCGTCTCGACGCTGCCATTGGCCCTCACCACGTAGATGCGCTTGTCGTCAGCCTTCTGCGTCGAACCACCGCTCAGGCGGATGTAGTCATCCCGGCCCAACGTTGTGTCGTAGAGGTGCGAATTGGGGCTCTGCACCTCGCCGATCACCGTCACCTCCTGGGCGGTCTGCGGCACGCGCAGAACGTCCCCGTCCTTGAGAATGACATCGGCCACCGTAGCGGATCCGGGCTCATCGGCCAGGATCCTGTCCAGATCAATGACCAGCCGGCCCACCGGCTCGGCATTGCGCAGATCCACAAGCAACGACTGGCCGATCGCCAGCGTGTCGGAAGCCTGTTGCGCGCCACCGCTGGATGCCTGCGCCGCCTGCAGGGCCAACGTGCCCAGGTCCTGCTTCAATCGGTCCGCGAGGATCTCGACCTGGCGCCGCTCGCGCTCCTTGAGTGACTCGCGCGTGAAAACGCTGCCTTGCGGAAAAGCGAGCGGCGTCAGGCCACCGGCCCTCGCGATAACCGACCTCAGGGTCTCGCCTCGCTCAATCGGGTACTCGCCTGGAAAGCGAACCTGCCCCTCGAGTCGAACGGTCTCCTGCGCGGTCCACTGCGAGATCTCCTTGATGACCAGGAAATCGAACGGCGTAAGCACGAGGTCGGCGGCAAGCTCGCCCGCCAGGGCACGACCCAGATCGACCTTTACGACATCCGTCTTGCGCGACTGCCCGTCGCGAACCTCGTAACGCGCCAGGTCCGCTTCCCCGCCGTACGCTTCCTCGGCAAGCCCGCCGCCGGCACGGATCAGGTCGCTGACGGTCATGCCCCGCTCGAGCGGATATTCGCCAGGCACGCGCACCCGGCCCGAGACCCGAACGATCTGTGATGGCTCGGAGCTTACTGCCTGCAACCTCAACTCCTGCAGTATCGGGTCCAGGATAGCCCGCCGGCCATTCTCGAGATCGAATACATAAATCCGGTCGCGGGGCTCCAGCCGAGGGTTATCACCTGAAGTCGGCGCACGCCAGGCCGCGTCGAGATCGGCCGAAAGCGCCTGCACGCGCCTCGTGCCGGTCACCTCACGTCGAATCAGCACGTACCGATGGTCCGCGTTCGGCTTCAATTCGTCGGCGGAAGGGATCACGTCCGTCAGCCGCAGACCGCTGCGGTACTGGACCGACGCCGGCCTCAGCACATGCCCCTCGAGTCGGATGTCGTTCGAGTACGTTGCCTTGACCGCGGGAATGCGCAGCAAGTCTCCAGCACGCAAGCCCATGTCGCGAGACTGAGGGTTCGTAAGGTCGACGTCCACCACCACTCGTTCGCGTTGCTCGTCGATGCGCTGCATCGTTGCGAGCCTGGGATCCGCTTCAGGTGTCAGGCCACCGCCGAGGCGCACCAGTTCTGCAACCGAGTCCTCGCCCTTGAGCTCATAGATCGCCGGGCGGCGGATTTCGCCGGTTACGCCGACCGTTCTGCCGACGGGCGGGATGAAGATCACGTCCCCTGCCTGCAGGCGAACGTTTCCGGAGGTGTCGCCATTCAACAGCAGGTCGTAAAGATCCAGGCGTTTTACGACCTGGCCGTTGCGTTTCAACTGGATATTGCGCAGCGATCCGATGGGCTTGATGCCGCCGCTCACGAGAATGGCATTCGTGATGGTCGCAAGGCTGCTCACCGTAAACGATCCTGGGCGCTCGGCCTCGCCGAGGACGTACACACGGACCGAGCGCAGGTCGCTTATCGACACGACGGCCTGGGTGCCGATCATCTGTTCGCTTACGCGGGCCTCAATGCGCGCCTTGGCCTGCTCGAAGCGCAGCCCTGCCACGTTAATGGGCCCCAGATCGGGAAACATGATGCGCCCGTCGCGGTTCACGGCCAGCGAATGACGCGCTCGAGTGCCGCCGATGAGCTGCACCTCGAGCCGGTCTCCAGGACCGACGACGAACTCCGCGGGCACCGGAATGTCCGTCACCGGCGCGAACGTGGTCGGCGAGCCCGCGAAGAGGTCATAACCGAAGGGCTTCAGCGCGTCACTGCCGACCGGCTCGAGTGGCAGCAGAGTCAGCTTGACACGAAAATCCTGCAGGAACTGTTCGACGGCCAGGCGCTGTGTCGCCTGCATCACGGTCAGGCCGGCGATCGGCACGACCCCAAGGCCCGGCAGATCGATCGCACCTGCGCGGTCGAGCCTGTAAGGATTCGCGCGGCGCACCGCCTCGACGAATCGCTTCAGCTCGGCCTCTTCAGACTTCGTTCGCGGTATCTCCCGCTGGATCTCCGTGCGCGCAATACCACCGGGAGCTGCCTGCTGGCCAAGCTGTGTGTTGGCGTCCGGTACCGCGTTGTCCGTTCTGCCCGTCGCAGGGATCGTGCCCCGCGCCGGCAGCGCCTCGGTCGGCTGACGGGGCCGTTCGGTGAGCACTCGCTCCTGTCCTTCGAAGATCACAGGTTCGATCTCGACGATCAACGTGTCTCCAGCCGCCAGCCTTGGCTCGCCGTCGGGGCTCAGATTTCGAAGGCGCACTGTCCTCGGTCGATCTCGGCAGCACTGTTGGTGGCGACTCGACGCGCGGGTCAGAGCGGGTCGTACCGGACCGGCCCCCGGCCGCTCCCATGGCCTCGAGGACCGTTCGCTGCTGCTCGGGGTCGAGGTCCCGGAACATGTCGACCTGTGCGGCCGTCGGAGTCTGGCCGAGTGCCGCCGGGGCAGACGCCAGACCGGCAGCCAGTAAGACCATGACCCACATCGAACGTAGCGCGGACAAATTCCAGGATCCTTGCATGCTCTTCCCTAGCCGCCTCGCAGATTGAGATAGGTCGTTTCAGCGCAGGCCATGAGACCAGGTCAGGAAGCCTCGCACACCGTCCTCGACGGCCACCGGCCCGTCCGAGTCCACGTCCGAGTAACCAAGCGAAACCCTTATGTTACCCCAAGCAACGGCCCGTTCGTGGGTCAGCGCGAGGTCGCGCACCCGGGCCTCGCCGTCAGCCAGCGAGTGCTCGGGAGCGACGCCGGCGCGGTTCAGCTTGACGTTGCGGGCCAGCAGGTTCCACTGGTGTCCCGAGGCCTCGACCAGCAGCAGGCCGACGCCCATGGATTCGCCGTCCGCATCGATGGTGTGCCCAATGGCCCGGCCGCGGTAACGATACCCACTGGTATAGATGCCGTTGGTGTAGGCACAACCGAATTCAGGTGGCGAGGTCAGGAAATCGCAGGCCGTGTCGGCGTACTCGACGTGCGCCCGCCAGGACAGGGTTCCCCACTCGCCCCACCCTTCGGCGCCAAACAGGCCGAGGTACTTCGAGGGCATGAACCCCGCTTCGTCCTCGCCAATCGCCTGGGCATAGAGCGCCAGTGGCACCCCCCCGCCCGGCCAGGACCAGCGCACGTCGAACCCGGCCAGTTGGTTGCCCGGCTGGTCGGCCAGGGCCTGGTCGTTGTCATTGCCCGTCAGCAGGTCCCCGAAGGTACTGAGATCGCAAGGGCGGCCCTCGCCGCACCACTGGGCGCTGCGACTCGCGGCGATCTGCAGGGATGGCAACGGGCGCGATTCAAACCGCATGCCGAACAGCAGGGCCTCAGGGTAGTCGCGGTCCTCCTCGAGCTGACCCATGAAGGTGCTGAAGCGCCAGGGACCCAGCCACCGCAACACAGGCAGCGTGAACGGTTGTGCCTCGATGCGATCGATGCCGATGGACGGCGTCGGGCGTGCGTTGGTCGAGAGGATCAGGCTGCCCTCCCAGCCTGGCCCCCACCACCGGTCCAGGTAGCCGGCGCTCAGGCTCCAGTTACCCAGACTCATTGCGAGGTAGGAGCCGTCCGGGCGGAATTCCTGACCGTCGTCCGGGTCGGCAACGACACCGGCCGACAGCTTCCAGGCGAAACGCTCCCCGATCCAGTCGGCCGCGACAGTGAGTTCGCCTGCTTCGCGCGGGGAGTCCTCGAACGACCGTAACGCCCATGGATCCGTCGTCCCTGCGACTTCGACCAGGAGATCAACGTCGCCGGTCGCAGTCTCCAGTGCCACACGCTGTTGCACGCGACCCAGGGCTGCCTGCAATCGCAAGCTCAACGTTGACGGATCCGCCGCACTCACGTCCTTGCCAATGTCGGACCACGGCAACGGCCAGCTCATCGTGGGCGTGTGCAACACACCGGCATCGGCCAGTTGCTGCAGGTCGTGGCGCAAAGCCATGTCGCCCGGGCCGACCCACGGTTCCGCGCGCGTCACTGCAGCGAACAGATTCGCGGACACGACAGTGGCAGCGACCAGCGCGATAGCGCGTCTCGGGGAAATTGCTGGCCTCACTGGGTGGCTCAAGGCAGCGCGTAGTTCCAGGTGAGGTAGGCGCGCGGCAGCACTGCCTCGTCGCCCTGCCACTTCCTGTCCTGGCTGTCGACACCGACACCGCCTTCTAACCAGCCCGAGCGCAGGACGCGGCGATAGCTCACATCGAGGCTGATCCAGTCTTCAGCCCCCTCGGCGACCGAATGGATGGTGTCAGGCTCGACGAGAGCTTCGTTGACCTTGGTATAGCGCGCCACCACCGTGAGCGTATTGGCCGCGCTGTCGATGCGGATAAATCGCGCCGAGTACATGGTGCCGTCGCCGTCCATCGAATGGCCTATCACTTCATCGTAGTAGCGATACCCGTCCGTAAAGATGCCGTTGTTATACGCGCAATCCCAGAGCTTCTCCCCATTCTCCGTGCCGCCGCAGCGTGTGTTCGCGTATTCGAAGCCCGGCTCGCCATGAACTGCCGCCGCCAGTCCCTTCGCCCCAGGTTTCCAGACCCACGAGCTCCATGCTGCGATACGGCCGCGGAATCTGGTTGTCGATGGTCTCGCCCGTGTGCTGGTTGTAAAGCGCGTAGTTCCAGTCTCCGATCGGCGACGCCCAGCGGATGTCCCAACTCGCGAGCTGGTTACCCGGCTCGTCTGCCGCGATCTACGTTTTCGCCTGCGTTGTCATTACCGGAGAACATGTTCCAGAAGTCGTCCCAGGTGCAGGAACGACCTTCGCCACAAAGCTGGGCCGTGCGCTCGACGCTGATCTCGAGCCCGTCGAGCGGTCGCGCCGAGATTCGCATGCCCCAGAACAAGGGGTGGTCGTAATCGTTGCGCGATCCTTCCATCTGCCCCGCGAATGTCGTCAGGCGCCACGGTCCGAGCCAGCGAAGCCACTTGGTTTCGAACGGTTCCGATACCGCACGGTCGATTGAGAACGTCGGTACGGGCCGCGCGTTGTTGGACAGAATCAAGCTGCCTTCCCAGCCCGAGCCCCACCAGCGTTCCTGCTGTCCCAGCGTGAAGATCCAGTTGCCGAACTTGCCGGCAACGTATGAACCATCGAGACGTCCAGGCCGGTCATCGTCCGGATCGACTGCCCCGGTCGCCTGCAGGCGGCCGCCGAAGCGTTCGCCAACGAAGCCGGCCGCATAGACACTGACTTCGCCCTCTTCGCGCGGCGTATCCGCAAAGGTGCGCAGCTGCGTGGGTCTCGCTGCCGCGCCGACTTCGACGCCCATGGTGGGGTTGCCTTCGCGCGCCAGGGCACGGAGACGCGCGATCGCTGCATGTTGGGCAGCGTGAGACGGCTCCGCCGACGGCGGCAGAGGGAGAGGAGCCCTCGCCCGAACCGTCACCCTCTCCAGCTCGCGCGGTCGAGAGAGCGGCAAGTGCGTTTGCCAGATCAGACGCGGCGATCGGCCACGCCGACATCGGCAGGTCGATCACGCCAGAGTCGACGAGCAATTGGACATCGTGCCGAACCTGGACATTGCCGGGAGCAATCCAAGGCTCACCCGCCGCTGCAAAGGTCCCCAAGGACATGACGCCCAGGGCGGCAACGACGGTCCGATCGATCCATGACGGGTTCAAGCGCATCCCGCCATGTTACTGGGCTGCTCAGTCGCCGCGCCAGCGCTGTACCTGCGCGAGCAGTTTCTGCACATGCTCCGGACCGTCGGACCAGAGGCCGGTCCGCACTGGCTCGTTCATCGAGGTGGCGAGCTTCTTGCCGAGTTCGACGCCCCACTGGTCGAACGGGTTCACGTCCCAGATCACGGACTGCACGAACACCTTGTGCTCGTACCACGCGATGAGCTTGCCGAGCGCGCGCGGCCCAAGTCGCGGCGCGAGAATCAGGCTGCTGGGCCGGTTGCCTGCATGCACCTTGTGCGCGACCAGGCGCCCGATGTCCGCGGCCGGGGTACTCCTCGCCTGCAGGTCCGTGCGCACCTGGTCTGCTGTCTGTCCGAAAGCGAACGCCTCGGCCTGCGCGAAGCAGTTGGCCAGCGCGAGATCCTGCTGCCGCGTGAATCGGCTCGAGCCATTCACGGGGACGAGGAAATCGATCGCAACCCGGGCCGTGCCCTGGTGCAGCAGCTGGAAGAACGAATGCTGCGCGTTGTTGCCGGGCTCACCCCAGACGACGTTGCCCGTCGCGTAGTCGACTGCCTGCCCCGTCCGCGTCACGCTCTTGCCGTTCGACTCCATCTCGAGCTGCTGCAGGTAGGCGGGGAAACGATGCAACCGCCGGTCGTAGGGCAGCACCGCAAGCGAATCGAGGCCGAGGAAGTTCGTGTTCCACACGCCGAGCAGGCCCATCAGCACCGGCAGGTTGCGCTCGAGCGGGGCCGTGCGGAAATGCTCGTCCATTTCGTGCCCGCCCTGCAGGACCAGCTCGAACTGGTCCATGCCGAGCGCAAGCGCGATGGCGAGCCCGACGGTGGACCACAGCGAATAGCGGCCACCGACCCAGTCCCACATCGTGAAACGCGACTCGGGTGCGATGCCGAACGCGTCCATCGCCTGGTGGTTGGTCGAGACCGCGACGAAATGGTGACCGATCGCCTTTTCGCCCAGCTCGCCGATGAGCCACTCGCGCGCGGCATTGGCGTTGGCGAGCGTTTCCTGAGTCGTGAACGTCTTGGAGCAGATGACGAACAGCGTCGTCGCCGGATTGACCGCCTCGAGCGCTTCCGACAGCTCGACGCCGTCGACGTTCGAGACGCAATGGAGCCGGATCGCGCGATTGCGATACCGCCCCATCGCTTCCGTCGCCATGACGATGCCGAGGTCCGAACCGCCGATACCGATGTTGACCACGTCCGTGAATCGAGCGCCGGTGAAACCGAGAATCCTGCCCTGGTGCACCCCGGTCACGAACTCGCGCATCTTCGCCAGTTGCGCGCGAACCTCCGGCATGACGTCATGGCCGTCGGCAAACATCGGGCGATCGGAGCGATTGCGCAGCGCCATGTGCATGGCTGCGCGGCCTTCCGTGTTGTTCACCCGCTCGCCGGCGAACAACGCCGCGATGCGCGCCGGCAGGTCGCAGGCCAGAGCGAGCGACTGGAGCAGGCCCAGCGTCTCGCGGGTCACGCGCTGGCGGGAGAAGTCGTACAGGAGGTCGAGTGCGCCGACGCTCATGGCGTCGAAGCGACCGGCGCCGTCGTCGGCGAAGAGGTCACGAAGGTGGCGGCCCGAGAGCTGCGCGGCGTGCGCCTCGAGCGCCTTCCAGGCAGGCAGGGCTGTGCGACTCAAGATGCGATGCTCCTGCCGTCCCAGGGCGACTGGCTCAGCCGGCGTCCAGTTGCAGCACACCCTCCGTCAGCACGTATCGATCTCCCGTGTGGGCGCAGATCGCCGTTCCGCTGCCCTGCGTTGCAAGCGGCAATCGTTCGCCAAACCGGCTCATCCACCCGATGTGTCTGGCCGGCACGCCAACCATCAGCGCGAACGCTGGAACGTCCTTGTTGATGACCGCACCGGCCCCGACGAAAGCGTGCTGGCCGATCTCAACTCCGCAGACGATCGTGCAGTTTGCGCCCAATGTCGCGCCGCGACGAACCACGGTATCCCGGTACTCGTCTTTACGGGACACCGCCGAGCGGGGGTTGTACACGTTCGTGAAGACCATGCTTGGGCCACAGAAAACGTCGTCCTCCACGGTCACGTTGTCGTAGATCGAAACGTTGTTCTGCACCTTGACGTTGTTGCCGATGCGCACGCGATTCCCGACGAACACGTTTTGCCCAAGCGAACAGTCACGGCCGATCACGGCGCCACCGCAGACGTGCACCCAATGCCAGACGCGGGTCCCTTCGCCGATGGTGGCTCCCGGATCGACGATCGCGCTTGGGTGTATCGACGCCTCGCTCATCGTCAGTATTGTAACGGCAGGGCAACGCGACGCTGGTCGCGTGCGGACAGATAGCTGGCGATCAGGACCTCGAGCGAACGCAGGCCTTCCCGGCCATCGGTCTCAGGCTCGGTCTCGCCGCGAAAGGTCCGAATCACGTTGTCGTAGTACAGAGGATGACCAAAGCCGTAAACGGAGGTTGTCTCGTAGCTCGCCTCCTTCACCTTCTGGTCATCCGGATCACTGTCTGCGAACTCCCAGTGCTCGATCTGGTTCACGGCCACCCCGCCGACCTTGACCGTCCCGCGTTCACCGATGATGGTAATGGAACCTTCCAGATTCCTGGGATAGGCAAGCATCGTGACGTTGACCGAGCCGAGCGCGCCCGAGCGCCAGCGAATCCCGACCGTCGCCGTGTCCTCGACCTGGATATTCCTGGCAAGCGTCCCTACATAGGCCTGGACGCTCTCTACCGGACCGATCAGCCAGTCGACGAGGTCGACATAGTGGCTGGCCTGGTTCATCAGCGCACCGCCGTCGAACTCCCACGTGCCGCGCCACTTCGCACTGTCGTAGTAGGACTGTGGCCGCGCCCAGAAGACGTTGATCACGACCATGTAGATGCGACCAAAGCGACCTCGATCGATCACCTTCTTCAAGAGCTGCAGCGTTGCGTTGCGCCGGTTCTGCTTGACGACGAAGAGCCGGACACCCGCCCGATCGCATTCCTCGACCATGGCGACGCCGTCCCCCCACCGAGTCGCCATGGGCTTCTCGGTCATCACGTGCACACCGGCCTGCGCGCACTCGATGGCCTGACCTGAATGGAGGCCGCTCGGGGTACAGAGAGCGACCAGGTCAGCGTGTTCCGTCGCCAGGAGCTCGGAAAGGTCTGAATACCCCTTTGCGCCGGTCCTGTTGACCGCGCCCGCAAGCGCTGTTGGATCGTTGTCGCAAACGGCAGCCAGTTCGATGCTGCCGGCATGCTTTTCGATCGCCGACAGATGATTCGAGGCGATCCTGCCGCAGCCAACGACCGCGATGCGGATCGGTCGATCCAGGACCGGTTTTTTCGGCGTCACTGGGACTCCAGCCTAAATCGATCTCAATAGTGTATCCGGGCGCGAAGCGGGCTGTCAGGTAAGGCGCCGTAGTTCTTGTAGTACTCGAGGTACCAGTCCACGAAAGCCCGGATGCCGACGGACACTGGCGTGGCCGGGGTGTAACCCACGTCCCGGGTCAGGTCGTCGATGTTGGCCCAGGTATCCGGCACGTCGCCGGCCTGCAGCGGCAGCAGGTTCATCTCCGCCTTGCGGCCGAGGCATTCCTCAAGCGTGCGGATGTACGTGAGAAGTTCGACCGGCTGGTTGTTGCCGATGTTGTACAGGCGATACGGTCCCTTGCTGGAGGCAGGATCAGGTGCATCGCTGTCCCAGGCCGCGTTGCCAGTGGCAACGCGGTCGCAGGCGCGGACGACGCCCTGCGCGATATCACCCACATACGTGAAGTCGCGGCGGTGGTGGCCGTAATTGAAGACATCGATCGGCTTGCCTGCAAGGATGTTCTTCGTGAACAGGAACAGCGCCATGTCCGGACGGCCCCACGGCCCATAGACCGTGAAGAAACGCAGGCCCGTCACCGGGAGCGAGTACAGGTGCGCGTAGGTGTGCGCCATCAGTTCGTTGGCCTTCTTGGTGGCCGCGTAGAACGACAGCGGGTGGTCCACGTTCTGGTGGACCGAGAACGGCATCTTCGTGTTGGCGCCGTACACGGAGCTGGTGGAGGCGTACACCAGGTGCTCGACGCCGTTGTGACGGCAGCCCTCGAGCACGTTGGCCGTGCCGACCACGTTGCTGTCCACGTAGGCGAGCGGGTTCTCGATGGAATAGCGGACGCCCGCCTGCGCACCGAGGTGGATCACCCTGTTGAACTTCTCGCGCGCGAACAGTTCCTTCATGCCTTCGCGATCGATGAGGTCCAGCTTGACGAACTTGAAGCCCGGTTTCGCCTTGAGCTGGTCGAGACGCGCGTACTTGAGACGCACGTCGTAGTAGTCGTTCATGTTGTCGAGGCCGACGACTTCGTCGCCGCGCTCGAGCAGGATCTTCGACGTGTGGTAACCGATGAAGCCGGCCGCGCCCGTGACGAGGATCTTCATCAGAGCCGCCCGTCCACTTCAGCCGCCTTGAACACGTACTTGATGTCGTACAGCACGTGGCTCTTCTTGCCGAGTTCGCGGATCCTCTTGATCCCCATGTCCCGGAATTCCTTGTGGGCCACGCCCATGATGATGGCGTCGTAAGAACCCGGCTTGACCTTCTTGACGGGCCGCAAGCCGTATTCGTGCTCCGCCTCGTCGCCATCGGCCCAGGGGTCGAAGACCTCGACCTTGCAGCCGAATTTCCGCAGTTCCAGCACCACGTCCACGATCTTCGTATTGCGGACGTCGGGGCAGTTTTCCTTGAAGGTCAGGCCCATCACCAGCACGCGCGAGCCCTTCACCATGATCTGGCGCTGGATCATCAGCTGCGCGACCTGCTGCGCGACGTAGATGCCCATGTTGTCGTTGATCCGGCGGCCCGCGAGGATCATCTCGGGGTGGTAGCCGATCGCCTGTGCCTTGTGCGTCAGGTAGTAGGGATCGACGCCGATGCAGTGGCCGCCGACGAGGCCCGGCCGGAACGGCAGGAAATTCCACTTGCTGCCCGCGGCCAGCAGCACTTCTTCGGTGTCGATGCCGAGACGGTTGAAAATCAGCGCGAGTTCGTTGATCAACGCGATATTGACGTCACGCTGCGTATTTTCAATCACCTTGGCAGCCTCGGCCACCTTGATGCTGGACGCCTTGTGCGTTCCCACCCTGACGATCGAGCGATAGAGCGCATCGACGAACTCCGCCACCTCCGGCGTCGAGCCCGAAGTGACTTTGCGGATGGTGGTGACGCGATGTTCCTTGTCGCCCGGGTTGATGCGCTCGGGGCTGTAGCCCGCGAAGAAGTCCTTGTTGAACTTGAGGCCCGAGACCTTTTCCAGGATCGGTACGCAGACTTCTTCGGTGCAGCCGGGGTACACGGTCGATTCGTACACGACCACGTCGCCCTTCTTCAGCACCTTGCCGACCGACTCGCTCGACTTGACCAGCGGCGTGAGGTCCGGGCGCTTGTACTCGTCGATCGGCGTGGGCACCGTGACGATGAACACGCGACACGGCTTGAGATCGTTCAGGTGCGTCGTGTACGTGAGCTTGGACGCCTCGGCCAGTTCCTTTGCGTCGCATTCGAGCGTGCTGTCGACACCCTTGCTGAGTTCGGCCACGCGGTCGGCCTTGATGTCGAAGCCGACGGTATTGAAACGCTTGCCGAATTCGACGGCCAGCGGCAGGCCCACGTAGCCCAGGCCGACGATACCGATCTTCAGGTTGCGAAGGTTGAATCTACCCATGGATTTAAACGCTTTTTCAGGGGGTTTATGGCCGCCAAGGATGCCACAGGCAGCCCGCGGGAATTGAGACGCCCGTCAAGTGCTGGCCCAGGCCAGGGCGGCCAGCCCGACCGACGTCATCACGACGAAATAGGGCAACGCCATCCAGACCATCCGGCCGTAGCCGAGGCGGATCAGCGGGGCGAGGGTCGAGGTCAACAGGAACAGGAATGCCGCCTGGCCGTTTGGCGTGGCCACGCTCGGAATGTTCGTACCGGTATTGATGGCCACGGCCAGCCAGTCGAACTGCTCACGGCTGATCGCGCCTTGCAGGAGAGCCGCCTTGATCTCGGTGATGTACACGCTGGCGACGAAGACGTTATCGCTGATGGACGACAGCACGCCGGCTGCGAGGTAAAGCATGGAGGCCTGCGCGGCGCCCTCCATCGCCAGCACGCGCTGGATCAGGGGCTCGAACAGGTGCTGGTCGTGGATCTCCGCGACGATCACGAAGAACACGACCAGCAGCGCCGTGAACGGCAGCGCGGCTTCGAAAGCCTTGCCGATGCGGTGCTCTTCGGTCACGCCGGTGAAGGCAGTCGCGAGGATGATCACCATCAGGCCGATCAGGCCGACTTCCGCGACGTGGAAAGCCAGTGCCAGCACCAGCAGGATAGCAACGACGGCCTGGACGATCAGCACCTGCCGGTCGCGCGGCGTCGACCGCGCCGCGAGTTCACGGGAATAGTCATCCAGCACGGCACGAGCGGCATCCGGCAGCGGGGAGCCATACCCGAACCAGCGGAACCGCTCCACGAGCCAGCAGGTCGCGAAGCCGGCGATCGCAACTGGAATCGTCACTGGCGCCATGACCAGGAAGAACTCGCCGAAGGTCCAGCCGGCGTGTTCCGCGATCAGCAGGTTCTGCGGTTCACCCACCTGCGTCATCACGCCGCCGATCGCCGTGCCGACGGCCCCATGCATCATCAGCGAACGCAGGAAGCCGCGGAACGATTCCAGGCTCTCCTGGTGCAGGACCTGGACGCCAGTATCGATGGATGCGTCGTGGTGGGGAGTCGCATGGGTCTTGCCCGACGCCACGCGATGGTAAACCTCGTAGAACCCCATGCCGACAGTGACCGCCACCGCCACCACCGTCAGCGCGTCGAGAAAGGCCGAGAGCAGCGCGGAAACGGCACAGAACGTCAGTGCCAGGGCCTCGCGCGAACGAATGCGCAGGATCAGCCTGGTGAAGACGAAGAGCAGCAGGTCGCGCAGGAAGTAGATGCCCGCGACCATGAAAATCAGCAACAGGATCACCGGGAAGGCCCCGGTGACTTCCGCGTACACGCTTTCGGGCGTGGTGAGGCCGATCAGGACTGCCTGGAGCGCAAGCAGGCCGCCCGGCTGCAGCGGATAGCAGCGCAAGGCCATCGCCAGCGTGAAGATGAACTCGCCCAGCAGCAGCCAGCCGGTGACGATGGGTCCCGCGAGCAGCATCACGATCGGGTTCAGCAGCAGGAACCCCAGGATCGTGAGCTTGTACCAGCCCGGCGACTGGCCCAGGAACGCCTTGCCGAACGATTGCGACAGCGTGTGGCTCATGGGGTGGTGGCGGCTCCAGGCACCTGGTCGAACCTGCGCCAGGCCGTCTTGCCGGCGCTCGCCTTGTCGAGCAGTTTGAGCATCGCTTCGTGCGCCTGCATCTCGTCCAGAGTCGCGCGCCGGACGACGAGCGCACCGACCGGTCGCACGGCCTTGGTCACCGCGGTGACGACCCCTGTCTTGTGTGCCTTGTCGTCCAGGGTGAGCGCGCCCTGCCCACCCGTCATTGCGAGGTAGACCTCCAGCAACAGGTCGGCGTCGAGCAGCGCCCCATGCAGGTCGCGATGCGAATTGTCGATCGAATAACGCTTGCACAAGGCGTCCAGGCTGTTGCGCTGCCCCGGGTGCAGCTGCCGTGCGAGCGCGAGCGTGTCGAGGATGCCGCACAGGTCGCGGGTCACGAGCCTTTCGACCACGCCCTGCTCGGCCAGCTTCGACATTTCTGCGTCGAGGAAGGCAACGTCGAACGGCGCGTTGTGGATGATCAACTCGGCGCCGGCCAGGAACTCACGCAACTCGGTGAAAATGTCGGCGAAGCGCGGCTGGCCTCCCAGGAACTCCGTCGTCAGGCCGTGCACCTGCACGGCGCCCGGGTCGATTTCACGGTCCGGGCACAGGTACCGGTGAAACTGCCGGCCCGTGCGGCGCCGGTTCACGAGTTCGATGGCCCCGATCTCGATGATGCGGTGCCCGAGCTCGGGCTCGAGACCGGTGGTTTCGGTATCGAAGAGGATCTGGCGCACTGCGACTAGTCCCTGACCACACGCATCGCTCAGGCAACTGCCTGTGCCAGAGCATCCACCACCTGCCGCTGAAGTTCTTCGGTCAGGTACGGGTGCATCGGCAGGCTGATGACACGTCGCGCGGCCGCTTCCGCTGCCGGGAATTCACCCTCGTGGTGGCCGAGGTGCTCGAAGACGGGCTGCATGTGCAGCGCGAGCGGGTAATGGACGGCCGTCGGCACGCCAAGCTGTTTCATGCGCGTCTCCACGATCTCGCGCTGTTCGACTTCGACCGTGTACTGCGCCCACACGCAGGTATTGGATGCATCGACCTCGGGCGCCCGGACCGTCGCCTGCGCGCCGGTGCCGAATCTTTCGGCGATCAGCCGTGCGTAGCGGTCGCCGAGCCGATGCCGTGCGGACACTTCGTCCGCAAACACCTCCATCTTCGCCAGCAGCACGGCCGCCTGCATCGTATCCAGCCGGGCACACAGACCGAGTCGCGGATGGTGGTAGCGACGGTCCTGGCCGTGGATCCGGATCTCTCGCATGATCGTCGCCAGCCGGTCGTCGTTCGTGAACAACGCCCCGCCATCGCCGTAGCAGCCCAGCGGCTTCGATGGAAAGAACGACGTCGCGCCAATCGCGGTCAGCCCGCCGGAGCGCCTGCCCTTGTAGGTCGCGCCGAAACTCTGGGCCGCATCCTCGATGACCGGGAGCTCATTGCGGCAGGCGATCGTGTTGATCGCGTCGAGGTCCGCGCACTGGCCATACAGCGAAACCGGCATGATCGCCCTGGTGCGTGGCGTGATCGCGGCCTGGAGCTTCGAGGGGTCCATGTTGTAGGTGCGGCGATCGACGTCGACGAAGACCGGCCTGGCGCCGATCAGCGCGATCATCTCGGCCGTCGCGAAGAACGTGAACGGAACGGTGATCACTTCGTCGCCGGGCCCGATACCCAGCGCCATCAATGCGATCAACAGCGCGTCCGTACCGCTCGCCACGCCCAGGCAGTGTTTCACCCCGACGTACTCCGCGAGCTGCTTTTCGAGTTCGGCGACCTCGGGCCCCATGACGTACTGGCCGTGCTCCAGCACCCTGGCGATCCGTGCATCGACCGACGGCTTGAGGAGCCGGTACTGAGTCTTGAGGTCGATGAAATCCATGGGGTTCCTGCCGTGGGCATGAGATCAGCGTAGTTTACGACCGCAAGGCCTCTATCCCAAGGTTAGCGAGCTCATCCGCACGTTCATTGCCCGGATGCCCGGCGTGACCCTTGACCCAGTGCCAGTGCACTTCGTGACGCCCGATCTGCTCCTCGAGCAGCAACCAGAGGTCGGCATTCTTCACGGGCTTCTTGTCGGCGGTCTTCCAGCCGCGGCGCTTCCACTGCGGCAACCACTCGGTGATGCCGTTGCGGACATACTGTGAATCCGTGTAGAGCTGAACCACGCAATGGCGCTTCAGCGCCGCGAGCGCCTCGATGGCCGCGGTGAGTTCCATGCGGTTGTTGGTCGTGTGCGCCTCGCCGCCGTGCAGCTCCTTGCGGTGGTCGCCCGCGATGAGCAGCGCGCCCCACCCTCCCGGACCCGGGTTTCCCTTGCAGGCGCCGTCCGTGTAGACGATCAAGTCCGACGCGGTCACGCAGCCTGTCTCGTGGTCGGCTCAGGCGCGCTGCCGACGAGCACCGGCCGATGCGTCCATGCCGGCCGGATGGGAGTCAAGCTGCGGACACGCTTGCGCGCCTTCAGCAAGTAGGCGCCCGCCAGCGGCGCGGCAATGACCGGGCCGCGGCGTTCGAGCCAGCTGTCCTCGCCGAGGCGGAACATGCGCTGCGCCCACGGCGGGCCGAACAGGTACCGCCGCGCGGACACGATCTCGAATCCGAGCAGACCGAGCCAGTCGCGGGTGCGATGCTCGCTCATGAGCCGTGTCGCGTGCGGCGGAAACCGTCCGCTCGCGGCGAAATGGTGCCGGACGCCCCAGGTACCCCACGGGTTGAACGCGCAGATGACCAGGTTACCCTCGCCGACCAGCACGCGATCCACCTCTCGCAGCAGCTCGTGCGGACGCGGAGCGTGCTCGAGCGTGTGCGGCAGCAGAACCGCCTCGACCGAATTGGTGGCGATCGGCAAGGCATCAAAACTGGCGCGGATTGCTCGAGGGCCCGTGGCATCCGGCGCAATGCAGCTGCGATGCTGCGTGCGAGCAGCCTCGCACAGTTGCGCCGTGTCGCCCCAGCGTCCGATCTGCAGCAATTCAAATCCGACGACGTCCGCCAGTTCCCGCTGCAGCAGTCGCTTCTCGAGCGTCAGCACGGCCGCCCCCAGGGGGGACTCCAGCCAGCGGTCGTCGACGGAACTTGAGGTCATGCGCGCAAGGATAGCCGCAAGTGCCTGCCGGACGTCGAAAAAACGTGCGCTGGCAGGTGGAATTTTCCGTCCCGAAAGGCTCTAATACGCGCGCCCGGACTCATTGGCCCGCGGACGACGAGGAGCCCCAGGCAGAATGCTGCAAGTGAGCCCGGTGCGGGCGTTCTCGGACAACTACATCTGGCTGATCCACGCACCGGCCGACCCGGGCGCGGCAGTCGTAGTCGATCCGGGTGACGACCGCCCCGTGGAGCAGGCATTGCAGGCACAGGGACTGCGGCTGAGCGCGATCCTCGTCACGCATCACCACGCCGATCATGTCGGCGGAGTCGGGGCGCTGGCGGCAAGGCACGGCGCCAAGGTCTTCGGACCCGCGCGTGAATCGATTCCTTGCAATGCGCAGGCGCTCGACGATGGAGGCAAGGCTTCGCTTGAACACCTCGGGCTCGAATTCACCGTGATGGCGGTACCTGGGCACACGCTCGGCCACATCGCCTATGCCGGTCACGGCGCTCTCTTCTGCGGCGATACGCTCTTCAGCGGTGGTTGCGGCCGGCTGTTCGAAGGCACTCCCGCGCAGATGCTCGACTCCCTCGACCGGCTCGCTGCCCTGCCCGATTCCACCAACGTGTATTGCGCGCACGAGTACACACTCTCGAACCTGCGGTTCGCCGCGGCGGTCGAGCCCGACAATAAATTCGTTCGCGACGCGCTGGCCGACACGCAGCAGCGCCGCGAGCGCGACGAAATCACGCTGCCGTCCACGCTCGGACGCGAGCGCCTCATCAACCCCTTCCTGCGCAGCCGCGAACCCTCGCTGCGCGCCGCGGCCGAGCATCATGCAGGGCGGCCGCTGGCCGCGGCCGTCGACGTGTTCGCCGAAGTGCGACGCTGGAAAGACGGATTCCGCTGAGTCGAAATGACCCCGAATAAATTCCAGCTACCCTGGCTCGTCATCGTTGCAACTGCCTTGCTGGCAGGTTGCGCGACAACGGACTCGACGTACTCCAGCCTGCCTCCTGCCCCGGAGCACGGTCCGAAGGCGCCGATGGATCGCGCGACGGCGACCATCCCCGGCACGCTCCCGGGGGAGCGCGAGGTGCTGCACCTGCCGCCCGATCAGTACGCCGACTTGCTCGATCGGATTCGCGACGGCTATAGCCTGCCGGACACACAGCACTACGCCGTGCAGCGCGAAATCGAGACGTATCGCAAGGCGCCTGACTTTCTCGACCGCACGTTCAAGCGCGGTGCGCGCTACCTCTACTACATCGTCGCGGAGCTCGAGAAGCGCAACATGCCGCTCGAACTCGCACTGCTGCCGGTCGTCGAGAGCGCGTTCAATCCGGTCGCGTACTCGCGCAGCCGCGCATCCGGCCTCTGGCAGTTCATTCCGTCCTCAGGAAAGCATTACGGTCTCGAGCAGAACTGGTGGATCGACGAACGGCGTGATGTCATCGAAGCCACCGGTGCGGCACTCACCTACCTGCAGTACCTGAACAACTACTTTGCCGGCGACTGGTACCTGGCCATTGCCGCCTACAACGGGGGCGAAGGCACCGTCAGCGGCGCCGTCCGGCGCAACCAGGCGGCGGGACTGCCGACCGATTTCTTCAGCCTCAACCTGAAAGCTGAAACGCGCGACTACGTGCCGAAGCTGCTGGCTATCAGCCGCATCGTGCGCAACCCCGAAGCCTACGGATTGTCGTTCGCGGCGATCCCGAACCAGCCGTTCTTCGAGGCCGTCGACCCAGGTCGCCAGGTGCACCTCGAGCAGGCGGCGCAGCTCGCCGGGATCACGCGCGAGGACCTGTTCGCGCTGAACGCCGGGTACAACCGCACGACGACGCCGCCGCACGGCCCGCATCGCCTGCTGTTGCCGATCCCGAGCGCGCAGACCTTCCGCCAGGCCATGCTCGACCAGGCAACGATGGATCAAGGCGCGGTAACCGTTGCGGCGGTCGAGCCTCCACCCGACGTTCGCCACAAGGTTCGCCGCGGTGAGACGCTCAGCGCCATCGCGCGACGCTATGGCGTGCCGATGGCCGCAATACAGCAGGCCAATGGCATTCACGGGTCGGTGATCCACCCGGGCGATTCGCTGGTGATCCCCGCAACGGCGGGCGGCTCGACCGCGACACTCGCCGCGCTGGCCGCACCCCGCGAAGAAATCGCCAACCAGCTGCCCGAGCGACAGAAGCCAGCCGCTCCGCCGAAGCCGAAAGTGCACGTCGTGAAATCCGGCGACACACTCTGGGACGTTGCGCGCAAGTACGGCGTCAGCGTTCCTGCGCTCGCGTCGGCCAACGGTCTGTCGAGCAAGGCGGGCCTGGTCGCAGGTGCACGGCTCGAGATTCCGGGCTCGGGCAGTGCAGCCACACGGACCGCTTCGACCGGAGCCAAGGAAACGAGCCGGGTCACCTACAAGGTCAAGCGCGGCGACACCCTCTCGGAGATCGCTGACCGGTTCGACGTCAGCGTCCGCGAGCTCATGACCTGGAATCGCCTGCGACAATCGTCGTCGCTGCGCGCTGGCCAGCGTCTCGTCGTCTACGTCGACTCGGGCCGGCAAACCGGAGGCTGAACATCGTGGGATTCCTGACAGGCAAGCGGGCCCTCATCGTGGGACTCGCGTCGGAGCGTTCGATCGCGCACGGCATCGCCGCGGCCATGCATCGCGAAGGCGCGGAACTGGCGTTCACCTACCAGGGCGAACGGCTCAAGGACCGGGTCGTCGAGATGGGGCAGGCCTTCAACTCGGCGATTACGCTGCCGATGGACGTGGGATCAGACGCCGAGATCGAAGCAGCCTTCGCCGGCATCCGCCAGGTCTGGGACTCGCTCGACATCATCGTGCATTCCGTCGGGTTCGCGCCGCGCGAAGAACTCGCGGGCACTTTCGTCGAGTCCACGACCCGCGAGGGCTTCCGCATCGCGCACGACATTTCCAGCTACAGCCTCACGGCGCTGGCCAAGGCGGGCCGTCCGCTGATGCAGGGCCGCGCGGGCGCCATCATCACGCTGTCGTACCTGGGCGCGGTGCGTTCGATCCCGAGTTACAACGTGATGGGCCTCGCCAAGGCGAGCCTGGAGGCCAACGTGCGCTTTCTCGCGGCCGACCTGGGCCCGGAGAACATCCGCGTCAACGCGATCTCGGCCGGACCGATCAAGACGCTGGCTGCGGCGGGCGTCAGCGGTTTCCGCAAGATGCTCACGCACGTGGCCGCCGCGACGCCGCTCAAGCGGAACGTGACGACCGACGAGGTGGGTAACGCGGCCGCGTTCCTGTGCTCCGACCTCGCGTCAGGCATCACCGGCGAAATTCTCTACGTGGATGCCGGGTACAGCCACGTGGGCATGAGCTTTCCGGAGTAGCGCTATCGGTTCGGGGGCCGACGCATTTGTCGGCCGTCCGACCAACGCCGGGGCCCGAATCCCTTTCGCGCTCTACTCCGTAGCGAACAACGTCTCGTTCCGCTTGATCTTCGCCGTCCGCCGCAGTTCGCCAACGTACGCGTCGAACTCGACGGCCGCATTCTGCGTGGCGAGGTTCTGCGCCTGCTCGGCCAGGCCTGGGCCGAGGGCCTCAGGCGTACCAACGCGGGCGGCCGAAATCACGAAAACGGCGGGATCCCCGCTCGCCAACGTCGCAACGCCGGCGCTGACCTTGCCTTCGCCGGCAGGGCGTGGGGCCTGGAAGATGCCCTTCAGCAGCTCCGGCACCATCGGGGCCGCGCCTTCCGCCATGGGACCCTGGCGATTCACGGCCTGGACGACCGACGGGGTGACGCCCAATGGCACGGCCGCTGACGCCAGCGGCTCGCCGGCGTTGATGCGCTTTGCCAGCGCATTGGCCGCGTCGGTCGCCGCGGTGCGGGCCTTGTCTTCGCGCAGGCGCGCGACGATCTCGTCCTGCACGTCCGTAAGCGGACGCTGCTGCGGCGGCTGGTGGTCGGTGACCCGCAGCACGACGACGCTGTCCTCGCCGACCTGCACCGGCTGGCTGTTCTGGCGCTCCTGCAGCACCTCATTGCTGAAGGCCGCGTCAATCAGCTTGCGGTCGTTGCCAAGCACGCCGCCACCCTGCCGGGTGAAGCCTTCGGCGGTCTGCACGGTCATGCCAAGCTTCTTCGCAGCGCTGTCGAGCTCGCTCAACGCCGCGAACGACTCGTCCGCCAGCTGCTGCGACTTTTCGTAGAACAGGCTCTGCGCCTGGTCGCGACGGTACTCGGGCTCGAGTTCCGCGCGCACTTCGTCGAAGGTGCGTACATGCGGGGCCTCGATGTCTTCCAGGCGGATGATGTGGTAGCCGAACTGCGTCTTGACCGGCCCGCGAATCTCGCCTTTCGACATCGCGAAGAGCGCCTCGGAGAACGGCTGCACGTACGCTTCACGCGGAGCCCATCCGAGGTCCCCGCCCGCGCCCTTCGAACCGAGGTCGTCCGAATTCTCGCGCGCGAGCCGTGCGAAATCCTCGCCTGCCTTCGCACGCGCCAGGATCGTCTCGGCCTTTTTCTTCGCGGCCGCATCATCCGTGCCGGACTCGATGAGTATGTGCGCGGCCTTGCGGCGTTCGGGCACGGCATTGCGCTCGGCCGCCGACTCGTCGTAGTACTTCCTGAGCCCCTCTTCGGTCACCTGCACGCCTGCCGCGATCTCGGCCAGGTCGAGCTTCAGGTACTGCAGGGACACGGTTTCCTGCGTGAGGAACTGCGACTTGTTCTTGTCGTAAAAGGCGGCAACCTCGGCCGGCGTCACTTCCGCGATGGCCGCGAACTGGGCGGCGGGCACGACGGCATAGGCTACGTCACGGGTTTCGCCTGCAAGCTCGACGCGCCGGCGCAGCTCGCTTGGTGTCACGAAGGAAGACACCGCAATCGCGTTGCGCAACTGGGAGGTCTCCAGGTCGCGGCGGAATTCCTGCTCGAATTCCGGCTCGGTGCGGCCCTGCTGGCGCAGCAGCGCGGCGTAGCGATCACGAGAGAACTGGCCGTCGACCTGCAGCGCAGGAATCCTGGTCAGCGTATCGGCGAGCTCGCGGTCGCTAACGCGATAGCCGCTCTCATGCGCACGCTGCACGAGCAGCTCACGCATGATGTACTCATCGAGCAGCTTGGCCTGCTCGCTCTTCACCAGCTCCGGCGGCAGCTCGTCACGGCGCGCCTGCTGCAGTTCCGTCTGCCGGTCCTGCCAGGCCTGGCGCACCACGTTCGCCGAGACGTCCTTGCCATTGACGGTGGCCGCAGCCGAGGTCACGGATGACTCGAACTGGATGCCCCAGAAGATGAAGACGACGGCGATCGCACCGAGGAATACGATGGCGAACCAGCCGGAAATCTTGTCGCGAATTCTCTGCAGCATTTGTTGGGAAAACGGATTAAAGGATTGGGGATAGTAAGAGGCGAGCGGACTGCCCGCCAGTTGTTAGTTGCCCGGAAACGCAAAAGCCCGCGCGAGCGGGCTTTCGATACTCCAGAAACTGGCGGAGTGGACGGGACTCGAACCCGCGACCCCCGGCGTGACAGGCCGGTATTCTAACCAACTGAACTACCACTCCGCGTTTTTCTGGTGGGTGCTGAGGGGATCGAACCCCCGACCTACGCCGTGTAAAGGCGTCGCTCTCCCAGCTGAGCTAAGCACCCGCCCCTGACTGGGAGCCCGCTAGCTTACGGCATCCTTCAGGCCTTTTCCAGCCTTGAAGCCCGGCACCCTGCTGGCGGCGATCTGGATTGCCTCACCGGTGCGCGGATTGCGGCCGGTGCGGGCGGCCCTGGTCTTGGTCGCGAAGGCGCCGAACCCCGACAGCGTCACCACGTCGCCTTTCTGCAGGGAGTCGGTGATTGCGGCGAGCACGGCCTCGACGGCACGCGCGGCATCGGACTTGGCGAGCGACGTCCGCTCGGCCACTGCATCGATCAGGTCATTCTTGTTCATCGCTGGATGTCCTCGTCATTCGTTCAGTGAGCATGCACCTGCTTGCCCGTACGCTTCGCCGGACGCTTGGCGCCGGCACGCTTGCCGTCGTCCCTGCCCGCCGGCACTTCACCTGCGGCAGCCAGAGGTTGCGGCATGTCTTTCAACGCAAGCTGCAGGACTTCGTCGATCCACTTGACCGGCTTGATCTCGAGCTTGCCCTTGATGTTGTCCGGGATCTCGGCGAGGTCCTTCACGTTCTCGTCGGGGATCAGGACCGTCGTGATGCCGCCGCGGTGCGCCGCGAGCAGCTTCTCCTTGAGGCCGCCGATCGGCAGCACCTCGCCGCGCAGCGTGATCTCGCCCGTCATGGCGACATCGGCGCGGACCGGAATCTTCGTCAGCGCGGAGACCAGCGCCGTACACATGCCGATGCCGGCACTCGGGCCGTCCTTCGGCGTCGCGCCCTCGGGCACGTGGATGTGCACGTCAGCCTTCTGGTAGAACTCCGGGTCGAGGCCGAGCATGTGCGCGCGGCTGCGCACGACCGTCATCGCGGCCTGGATCGACTCCTGCATCACCTCGCCGAGCTGGCCGGTGTGCGTGAGCTTGCCCTTGCCCGGCATCACCGCGGATTCGATCGTGAGCAACTCGCCGCCCACTTCTGTCCACGCGAGACCCGTGACCTGGCCGACCTGGTCGCTCTCCTCCGCGCGTCCGTAGCGGTGGCGTCGCACGCCGAGGTACTTGGACAGGTTCTTCGGCGTGACCGACACGAGCTTGCGGTCCTTCTCGAGCAGCAGCTCTTTCACCGACTTGCGGCAGACCTTCGAGATTTCCCGCTCCAGGCTGCGGACGCCCGCCTCGCGGGTGTAGTGACGGATGACCTCGAGGATGGCCGGATCGGAGACCTTGAGTTCGTCTTCCCTGAGGCCGTTCTGCTTCATCTGCTTCGGCAGCAGGTACCGGCGCGCGATGCTCGACTTCTCGTCCTCGGTATAGCCGGGGAGGCGGATGACTTCCATGCGGTCGAGCAGCGGCGGCGGGATGTTGAGGCTGTTGGCCGTGCAGACGAACATCACGTCCGACAGGTCGAAGTCGACCTCGAGGTAGTGATCGTTGAACGAGGAATTCTGCTCCGGATCGAGCACCTCGAGCAGGGCCGAAGACGGATCGCCGCGGAAATCCATCGCCATCTTGTCGACTTCATCGAGCAGGAACAGCGGGTTCTTCACGCCGGTGCGCACCATGTTCTGCACGATCTTGCCCGGCATCGAACCTATGTAGGTGCGGCGGTGGCCGCGGATCTCGGCCTCGTCACGCACGCCGCCAAGCGACATGCGCACGAACTTGCGGTTGGTCGCCCGCGCGATGCTCTGGCCGAGCGACGTCTTGCCGACGCCCGGAGGACCGACCAGGCAGAGAATCGGGCCCTTCAGCGTCTGCACGCGCTGCTGCACCGCCAGGTATTCGACGATGCGCTCCTTCACCTTGTCGAGGCCGAAATGGTCCTCGTTCAGTACCTTTTCCGCGCTGACAAGGTCGTGCTTGACCTTGGTGCGCTTGCGCCACGGGCACTTTGCGAGCCAGTCGATATAGTTGCGCACCACGGTGGCTTCGGCCGACATCGGCGACATCAGCTTGAGCTTCGCGAGTTCGGACTTCGCCTTCTCGCGCGCCTCCTTCGGCATGCCGGCACGCAGCACGCGCTTCTCGAGCTCCGCGATCTCGTTGGGAGCGTCGTCGAGTTCGCCCAGCTCCTTCTGGATCGCCTTCATCTGCTCGTTGAGGTAGTACTCGCGCTGGCTCTTCTCCATCTGCTGCTTGACGCGGCCGCGGATGCGCTTCTCGATCTGCAGCACGTCCATCTCGCCTTCGATCAACGCGAGGATGTGCTCGAGGCGGCGGCGCACGTCCTGGATCTCGAGCACCTTCTGCTTGGCGTCGAGCTTGAGCGACATGTGCGCGGCGACGGTGTCGGCCAGGCGGCCCGGCTGCTCGATGCCGGCGAGCGAAGTCAGGATCTCCGGCGGAACCTTGCGGTTCAGCTTCACGTACTGCTCGAACTGCGTGACGACGGAGCGCACGAGCACGTCCATTTCGCGCTCGTCGTAGCGCTCGCTGTCCGTGAGCGGCGTGGCGGTGGCCGTGAAGTATTCCGTCTGCTGCAGGTCCGAGACCGAGGCGCGCTCGACGCCTTCGACCAGGACCTTGACCGTGCCGTCCGGCAGCTTCAGCAACTGCAGGATGGTCGCGATCGTGCCGACGTCGTAGAGGTCCTTGGCGGCGGGCTCATCGACGTCGGCCTGCTTCTGTGCGAGCAGCAGGACCTGCTTGTCCACCTTCATCGCCTGCTCGAGCGCGAGGATCGACTTCTCGCGGCCGACGAACAGCGGGATGACCATGTGCGGATAGACGACGACGTCGCGCAGCGGCAGGACCGGCATCGGCTCGGTGCGCACGGCAGCAGGCTTCGTCGGAGGGGTTGATTCGGGGCTGGTGGTCACGTGGGGGTCTCCCGACCGTCTGGCGCCCTCTCCCGCGCAGGCGGCAGAGGCTGGGATGATTCGGCGGAAAATATTATCGCGCCGTTACGACGCGCGTGGGAGATTTGGGGCGGAATCTGCGGAATCAAGTGGATCCGCCCCCTGTCCCGCCCTGGCGGGAGAGGGTTGGGGTGAGGAACTGACAAGATTCGGAGCCCTCACCCGCCCGGCGGGCGACCTCTCCCGCTGACGCGGGAGAGGTGAGGAAGCCTAGTGATCCGAACCAGTGCGGCGTTCTTCGACAGCCGCGAGGCGTGGCTCTTCCTGGCCGTAGACCAGGTAGGGCTTGCTCTCACCCTGGATCACGTCCTCGTCGACCACGACTTTCTGCACGTTTCGCATGCTGGGGAGGTCGTACATGATGTCGAGCAGCGTGTTCTCGAGGATCGTGCGCAGGCCACGCGCGCCGGTCTTCCGCTGCATCGCCTTGCGGGCGACGGCGCGCAGCGATTCCTCGCGGAACTCGAGATCGACGCCTTCCATGTCGAAGAGCTTGCGATACTGCTTCGTCAGCGCATTCTTCGGCTCGGTGAGGATCTGCATGAGCGCAGCCTCGTCGAGTTCATCGAGGGTCGCGACCACCGGCAACCGGCCGACGAACTCCGGGATCAGGCCGAACTTGATCAGGTCCTCGGGCTCGACGTCGTGGAACAGGTCGCTGCCGTGCTGCCGCGCACTCTGCTCGCGGACTTCAGCCTGGAAGCCGATGCCGCCCTTGTGCGTGCGGTTCATGATGATCTTTTCGAGGCCCGCGAACGCGCCGCCGCAGATGAACAGGATGTTGCCTGTGTCGACCTGCAGGAATTCCTGCTGCGGATGCTTGCGGCCGCCCTGCGGCGGCACCGAGGCGATCGTGCCTTCGATCAGCTTGAGCAGCGCCTGCTGCACGCCTTCGCCGGAAACGTCGCGCGTAATGGAGGGGTTATCGGACTTGCGAGATATCTTGTCGATCTCGTCGATGTAGACGATGCCCGTCTGCGCCTTCTCGACGTCGTAATCGCACTTCTGCAGCAGCTTCTGGATGATGTTCTCGACGTCCTCGCCGACGTAGCCCGCTTCGGTGAGCGTGGTGGCGTCGGCGATCGTAAACGGCACGTTCAGCAGGCGGGCTAGCGTCTCGGCGAGCAGCGTCTTGCCAGAACCCGTCGGGCCGATCAGCAGGATGTTGCTCTTGGCGAGTTCGATGTCCTCGCGGGTGCGTTCGCCCGACTTGTTCTGCAACCGCTTGTAATGGTTGTAGACCGCGACCGACAGGACCTTCTTGGCCCTTTCCTGCCCGATGACGTACTCGTCGAGAACCTTCTTGATTTCCTGCGGCTTCGGCAGCTTTTCGCGGGTCTTCTCGGCTTTCTCCTCGAGTTCCTCGCGAATGATGTCGTTGCAGAGCTCGACGCACTCGTCGCAGACGAACACCGACGGTCCGGCGATCAGTTTGCGGACTTCGTGCTGGCTCTTGCCGCAGAAGGAGCAGTAGAGAAGCTTGCCGTCGTCGTGCTTCGAGCGATCGTCCGCCATGTGCCGAAAACCTTGGGTCCAGGAGGCCGGAAACCGGCTCCGTGGCTTATACCACGCGAGCCCCTCGTCCGCAAAAAACCCTGCCGCTACAGAGACTTAATCCACAGCGGCCGGGGCCGGTCAGACCCGCGTCGCGGTGCCCGTGTCGCCGCGCTTGCTCAGCACCGCGTCGATCAGGCCGTAGACGGTCGCCTGTTCGCCGGTCATGAAGTTGTCGCGATCGGTGTCCTGCTTGATCTGGTCGATCGTCTGGCCCGTGTGCTTCGCCAGGATCGTGTTCAGCCGATGCCGCGCGTCCAGGATCTCGCGCGCATGGATCTCGATGTCCGTTGCCTGGCCCTGGAAGCCGCCCAGGGGCTGGTGAATCATGACGCGCGAATGCGGCAGGCAGAAACGCTTGCCCTTCGCCCCGCCCGCCAGCAGGACCGCGCCCATGCTGGCCGCCTGGCCGACGCAGATCGTGCTGACGTCCGGCTTGATGAACTGCATCGTGTCGTAGATCGCGAGGCCGGCGCTGACCGAGCCACCCGGCGAGTTGATGTAGATCGCGATGTCCTTCTCGGGATTCTCGGACTCGAGGAACAGCAGCTGCGCTACCACGAGGTTGGCCATGTAGTCCTCGACTGGACCGACCAGGAAGATCACCCGCTCCTTCAGCAGGCGCGAGTAGATGTCGTAGGCGCGCTCGCCGCGGGCCGTCTGTTCGACGACCATCGGGACGAGGTTCAAGGCAGTAGGTTCGGTCATGGGCATTTGGATCAGGCTCCGAAGTTCATCAAGTCCTTGAACGTGGACGGCTGGTCGGTGACCTTGGCCCTTTCGAGCAGATAGTCCACCACCTGATCCTCCAATACCATGCCTTCGACCTGGCGCATCGCATCCGGGTTCTGGCGGTAGGCGTTGAGGATGGCATCCGGATCGGGATATGTCGCGGCCAGTTCGCCCAGGCGCGCTTCGACGCGCGAGCGATCCAGCTGTATGCCGCGGCTCTTCACCAGTTCATTGACGAGCATGCCGAGCGCCACGCGGCGGCGCGCTGGCTCGACGAAAGGTTCCGCCGGCGGGACCTGGGACGCATCCTTGGCGCCGACGCGGCGGGCCGTGTCGATCTGCATGTCGCGCACCTGCTGCTCGATGAGCGCGTTCGGCACGTCGACCGGGTTTGCTTCGAGGAGGCGGTCGAACAGCTGTTGCTTGACGCGCGAGCGGACGTTGTCCCCGAGTTCACGGCGCATGTTGTCGGCGACTTCCGCCAGGAGCTGCTCGAGCCCGCCTTCGGTCACGCCGTATTCGCGGCAGAAAGCGTCGTCGAGCGGCGGCAGCAGCTTCTGCTCGACCTTCTTGACGTGGACCGAGAACCCGGCCGTCTTACCCGCCAGGTCCTTGTTGTGGTACTCGTCCGGGTAGCGCACGGCGACCTGCTTGCGCTCATCGGCCTTCACGCCGAGGATTCCGGTCTCGAAGTCCTTGAGCATGCGGCCGGCGCCGAGAATGACGGCGACGTCGTCGCCCTTGCTGCCCTCGAACCCCTTGCCGTCGATCGCGCCTTCGAAATCCATCGTCACGCGGTCGCCTTCCCGGCTCTCGCGCTCGACTGCCTCGAAACTCGGGCGCTGTTCGCGCAGGTTCTGGACCATCGCCTCGATGTCGGATTGGCTCACTTCCGCGACTGGACGGTTCACGGCCAGGCCGTCCACTGCCTTCAGGACGACCTCGGGGAAGACTTCGAAAACGGCGCGGTACTTGAGGTCCTCGCCCGGGGCGCTGGAGATCGGCTCGATGCGCGGACCGGCGGCAGGCGTGAGCTTCGCCTCGGTTACTGCCCGGCTGAAGCTGGACTGCATGAGGTCCGACAGGACTTCCTGGCGCACCTGGGCGCCGAACTGCTGCCGGATGACCTTGATCGGGGCCTTGCCGGGACGGAAGCCCTTGAGCTTCGCCGTGCGGCTGACACGTTGGAGACGCTCGGCAATGGCCTGCTCGATCTGCTCCTTCGGGACGCTCACTTCCATACGGCGCTCGAGGCTGCCGGTCGACTGCACGTTGACTTGCATAGGGGTCATCGATCCTCAGGGGGCTTTGCACCCGGGTCATCACGCCCGGAAAAGCCGCGTATTGTGCCACGGAACGGACCGGTTCTGGGGCTGGAAACCGACCCGACAGGATGGTGCGAAAGGAGGGACTCGAACCCTCACGGGGGTTACCCGCTGGAACCTAAATCCAGTGCGTCTACCAGTTCCGCCACTTTCGCTCGCCGCGAGGCCGAGGATTCTAGCCGACTGGCCGCCTGGTGGCCGCGCGGCAGGGGTCGGGGAAAGGGGCTGGCGACGGAGGAAGCGCCGTTGGCGCTCTTTTTTTCCCGGACACCGGCACCTTTGCCGACGGAATTGCACTAACCCTATCCACCCGCCCCATAACGCCCAACCCGCAACGCCATACTCCCCATTGGATTCACTGACTCACATCGCCCTCGGCGCCGCCGTCGGCACCGCCGTCCTCGGCCGCAAGGTCGGGCCCCGGGCCGCCCTGTGGGGGGCGGTCTGCTGCACGCTCCCAGACATGGATGTCTTCATCCCTCACGGCGACCCGGTCCGGGACTTCACCCTGCACCGGGCGGAGAGCCATTCCCTGTTCTGGCTGACGGTGGCGTCACCGGCCATCGCCTGGCTGATCGCCCGCCTGGACCGCCGCAGTGGCGCAACATTCCGGGACTGGTTGCCGCTCGCATGGCTCGCGATGCTGGCCCACCCGTTGCTCGATGCCTTCACGGTGTACGGCACCCAACTGCTGCTGCCCTTCTCCGACCACCCCGTCGGTATCGGCAGCGTGTTCATCATCGATCCCCTGTACACAGTACCGCTGCTCGCCGGCCTCCTCGGCTGGTGGTGGTTGCGCCAGCGTGCGCCCCACTCGGCCATGCGCTGGAACCAGGCGGGACTCGCCGCCAGTACGCTCTACCTGGGATGGACGGTTGCAGCGCAATTGCACGTCGCAGGCGACGTGCGGCGGTCGCTGGCCGCCACGCCGCTCGCCGACAGCAAGGTCCTGGTCACGCCGGCGCCGCTCAACAGCCTGCTGTGGCGGGTCGTGGTGATGGACGGCGACGCTTACCACGAAGGATTCCGCTCGATCTTTGACGAGGACGACCATGTCGCGCTTGTGCGCCACGCGAGCGATCCAGCGTTACTCGATACCGTGCGCGACGAGTGGGCCGTGCGCCGGCTCGCCTGGTTCTCCAAGGGATTCTATTCGGTCAGTCTCGCGAACCCGCACACTCGCGTCGCGAGCGGCGCCCCGGGAACGTTCCGCCAGCTGTTCGGCGCCGTGGAATCGGCACAAGCCGCCGGCATGGGCACCAACCCGTCCGCGCAACCTGTCGTGATGACCGACCTGCGCATGGGACACACGCCGTGGTTCGTGTTTTCGTTCGTCGTTGCGGAACACGATCCGGAAGGCATCCGCGCGGTGCCGAGCCGCCAGATTCCGAGCGAACGCCCGCCGACCTCGGCATTGCCGTGGCTGTGGGAACGCATCTGGAACGAGAACGCGCCCATGCCAGCCTTCGCCCGCTGACGCGGCCGAGGGAACCCGGATCACTCGAGCCAGATGCGGGTGACGTAGAACTCGCCGACGGGCAGCGGTTGCGGCGCGAACAGCATCAGGTCGCGGACCGCACTCAGGTCCATGCGTCGGCTCGCCGGCGCGGTCGCTACCGCTTCCAGCGAGATCCGGATCGTCGTGCGCGTTGCCGCCGGGATTTCGACCGGCTGGTTGAAGCGGTCCTGGTGCGACATGTCGTGTTGCGCGTCGTGGACACGCACCACGAACGTCACGGGCTCGGGACCGGGGTTGGTCACGTCGATCGCAAGCATTTCGTAGCTGCGCCAGTCCGGATACGTTTCTACCAGCTGCAACCCGGGCGCAGTGCCAGGCGTGAAGTCGAGCCGGACTGAATCCTTGTCGCCCTTCTCGCGATACGCCTCCGGCAACGGCGTGAGACTGATTCCTGCCTGGTGCGGTAGCGCGAATCGCTTGTCTGCAAGCGGGTGAGTCGGCAGCAGCCGTGGAAACGCAGCGTTGCGGGCCGCATAGGCACGGGCGCATTGCAGTGGCTGCCAGGCCAGAATCGTCAATGCGAGCAGCAAGATCGCCACGACCGTACTGGTGTATGCCTTGCCGGAAGCGCCACCTTGCCGATGCGCGAGCCGCCGCTCGACGAACCACACGACCGCCAGGCCCAACGCCGCGCCGGCCGCGTCGTGCAGCGCATCCATCAAGGACACACTGCGGCCCGACATCGAAAACTGGATGAGTTCCGTGACGACGCCGATCGATGTCGCCAACGCGAAGGCGCGCCAGTACGCGGAGGCCGGACGCACGACAGCGCCGGCGGGGGGCGCTCGCATGAGCAACAAGGCGATGGCGATGCCGGCGAAGACGGGTCCGTGCCCGGCGTCATTCACGACGCTTTGCCAGAGCGTGTTCCCGGGAAGCGGCAGGAAGAAAACCGCGCCCAACAGCAAGGCCACGAACAGCGACGCCTGCTGCTGGCGGCAGGCGCGGCATTGCGACGGCTGAAGACGGTTCGTGGTGCGACAAGATCCCAGCGACCTACAACGAGTTGACGAGGTGGCCGCCGTCCACGGCCAGCACGGCCCCGGTCATGTGAGTCGAGGCGTCGGACGCGAGGAGCAGCAACGGGCCATCGAGGTCGGACAGCGTCCCCAGCCGGCGCTGCGGCACCCGACGGACCATGGCCTTGCCGCCTTCAGTCTCCCACAGCCAGCCGTTGATGTCGGTATCGAAGTACCCTGGCGCGATTGCGTTCACACGGATGCCGTAGCGGGCCCATTCCAGCGCCAGCGTCTTGGTCATCTGGATCACGCCCGCTTTCGACACTGCATACGGGAGCACGCTCGCAATCTGGCGCAGGCCGAGAATCGACGCGATATTGACGACCGAACCGCCACGGCCATGGGCCTTCATCGCGCGCGCCGCCGCCCGCTGCACGCGATCGAGCGACTCGGCAAACGTCCAGGCGCCGCCATCCTCGAACTCGAGGAAGTTCCGGTCCGGGCGTTCGCGCGCCCAGCGACGCAGCAGGTCGCCGACGACGCATTCGGCCCGTTCCGGAATCCTGGAATCGGCATCCATGCTGCTAGGATGTCGACGTACGTTTCCTGGTGCAAGCAAGCGAGAGACCGGAGATGAGCTGGGAACCCGAACTCGAGGAACTGCGGCGACGCCAGGCCATGGCCCGCGAGATGGGCGGGCCGGACAAGGTCGCGCGGCAACACAACGCCGGACGCCTGACGGTGCGCGAGCGCATCGGGGCGCTGCTCGACGCAGGCAGCTTCAGTGAGCTCGGATCGATCACGGGCAACGCGTCCTACGATGAGTCGGGTGCGCTGCAATCCATGACCCCGACCAACTTCCTGTTCGGGCGCGGCAGGATCGAGGGCCGGCGCGTCGTGGTGGCGGGCGACGATTTCACGGTGCGCGGGGGCGCCTCCGACGCGTCGATCATCGAGAAGCAGGTCGCCGCGGAACAGATGGCGCACGAGCTGCGCATGCCGATGGTCCGCCTCATCGAAGGCAGCGGCGGCGGCGGCTCCGTCAAGTCGCTGGAGACGCTGGGCTACACCTACGTGCCGTTCCTGCCGGGATTCGAGCACATGGTCCGCAATCTCGCGACCGTGCCGGTGGTCAGCCTCGGCCTCGGCCCGATCGCGGGCTTCGGGGCCGCGAAAGTGGTGCAGAGCCACTATTCCCTGCTCGTCCGCCGGCAATCGCAGATGTTCGTGGCGGGACCGCCGGTGGTCGCCGCGGCCGGACAGAAATTGACGAAAGAAGAACTCGGCAGCAGCCGCATCCATGCGTCGAACGGCGCAGTGGACGACGAAGTCGAGAGCGAGCAGGAAGCGTTCGAGCGCACGCGCCGTTTCCTCGGCTACCTGCCCTCCTCGGTGCACGAGTTGCCACCGCGCATCGAGTCCGACGACGACCCCGACCGGCGCGATGAATTTCTCGTTTCCGCAGTACCGCGCGACCGGCGCGAGGTCTATCGCATGCGGCCGATCGTCGAGGCCGTCGTCGACACGGGCTCGTTCCTGGAAATCGGACGTCTGCACGGACGCTCCGTGATCACCGGGCTGGCCAGGCTCGATGGCTGGCCGGTGGCGGTGATCGCGAGCGATCCGTTCGTGATCGGCGGGCTATGGACTGCGGCGAGTTCCGCCAAGCTCGAGCGCTTCGTGAACTTCGCGCAGACGTTCCACCTGCCGGTCGTGCACCTGGTCGACAACCCGGGTTTCATGATCGGCAAGCAGGCCGAGCACGAGGCGACGATCCGCGCGGGCGCCCGGGCACTCACGGCGGTCTACCAGGCGACCGTCCCGTGGTGCACGGTGATCATTCGCAAGGTGTTCGGCGTCGCGGGCGCTGGCCACCAGAACCACACGCGCTTCCATTACCGCTATGCATGGCCATCGGCCGACTGGGGCTCGTTGCCGATCGAAGGCGGCATCGAGGCCGCGTACAAAGCCGAACTCGACGCGGCGGAGGATAGTCCGCCTTCACGACCCACAACGAGGCGCGGAATACGCTGCCAGTCGCGGAGGAAATCCGGATCGTGCCGGGCCACGAACTGCGCACTCGGCGTCGCGCCACACCCGGTAGTCGAATCCCGGATTGACTCGCGTCCAGCTGCGCATCCACCCCAGCCAAACATGTGGGATTTCCTTTTCGCCCAGCAACACCTGGGAGATGTTCCAGGGAATTCCGCCGCACGGCACCAGCCGCCGGACGCGCCCCGGAAGAGCGCGGAGGCAGGGCTCGAGGGTCTGGTGCACGCGGAATAGCGCCCGCATTACACCCTCGTGGTATGCCAGCAACCGGCGCGTGCCGGCTCCCGGCGCGGGCTGCGGCCCCTGCGCCCGCGACCTCGCGCCGCCTCGGGAGGCCGCAGCAACCTCGGCCGGCGGAGCGATTGACCAGCCTGCGAATCGGGTGATCCGGAGTGTGGAGACACTCGGCGACGCGAAATACTGGGGCTTCGCGGACTCAGCCCCAGCCATCCTGGAAGCGTGCGAAACGGGGAAGTTACTTTGTTCCCGTTCCCTGGCTGCGCCCGGCCAGAAATTCGCGAAACCGCGCTCCCAGTTCCGGAACGTAGGCGAACTGCGTTCGGGCGCTCCGCAAGGCCGCCGAGCTCGCCCGCAGCCAGTACTCGTCATCACCCGCCAGGCGCTGCAGCTCGTCGGCCACCGCGCGGACGTCCTTCCGGACCAGGAGGCCGTCCACGCTGTCAAAAAAACACCGGCTATGCGTCTCCTCATCCATCACCACGGGAGTGGCCAGGACCAGAGAATGAACGACCGCAAAACAACACACGGCCCCACCCTTGATGTGAACGGTGGCGCGAGAGCCGTGCATGGACTGCAGGTCATCCACGACTCCCGACTCGCTGCCGTGGCCGTAGTCGACAACTCGGTCAGGCGAGAATGCCGTTCAGCTCGGTGAACTTGCCGTACTCATCTGGCCAGAACTCGGCATAGTCGTGAATGTAGGAGGCGAATCCCCGGCGGCGGGCGGGGCCGTTCGTCGGTCGCGGCAGCCAGTCCCAGGCGACAAGTCGGCGGCCGAGAAACGTTCAGCATTCGGGCATTAACGACAGCGCCCGGGGGCTGAGACTGTAGAAATTGCGAATGCCCTGTGCGCAGTTTTTCAAAGCAGTTGACCGTGTGGCGAACCACTAACGCAACGTCGCGGCAGAGCGGCTGGATCCGCTCGCGAAACTGCTGTACCTGTTCGGGCGTGGAGACCATAACCGCGTGATAACCACCGGCACGTACCGTGTTCAGGATCGCCTCATCCTCCGGATGACCGACCCCCAATCGACTCGTGTTCGCCGCTCCGCTACACGCACGTGCCGCTGCCTCACGGCAACCAGTTCTCGACTCGCAAGCCGGGAACCTTCTCGAAATCTCGCAGATTACGAGAGACGAGCGTTGCTGCGTGAACCAGCGTGATCGCGGCGATCTTGAGGTCCGTCGCACCGATGCGGACCCGCTCGTTGCGCAAGCGTCCGAATTCCTCGGCCGCACGTTCATCGAAGGGCAGGATTTGCCACGCGGCGAAAAAGCGAAACATGGCGACAAAACGCTCGTAATAGGCCACTTGCTGGCGCACGTCGGAATAGCGGCCGATCAGGCTGATCCAACTCCGCGCCTGTTCTTCCAGTGTCGCGGCGCTGACGGCCACTTCGTGCGTCGGGAGGCCCGCACTCGTTGGCGGAGTGACTCCGCTTGCAGTGATTCGCGATGCTGAAGCAGCGAAATGTGATCGGTGTCCAGAACGATCATGGTGCTTCACCGGCTTCCTCGTCGCGGGCTTGCCGCCGTTCTTCTTCACGCTGGCGAAACACCTCGTTCAGCATTTCCCGGAAGATCGGATCGCCATCGAACATCCCGACCGTGCCGTCGCCAATCCTGGCCGGGGGCGGGGTAGCGAAGTTGGTGTTCCACCAGTCCGTCGACCAGCCTCTCGAGACGAGCGACCCGCTCTTCCAAAGCGGTTTCTGACATGTTCCCTCTCCGGTGGTCCGAACGGTAATCGCCTCCGGTCGCCGAATGTCGCCCGCGGCGCTCAAGATTATACGCCGTGCGAGCGACGGAGAACAACACGCACAACAGCCCTTCAATAGACGACGATCTGACTCGGATTCAAGAACAGCCGTTCTCGGCCCGCCTGCACCCGGGCGGAGTAGTCTTCGCCCCACGCCGGGGCAACGGGGAACTCGGACTCGGCGAACGAAGACAGTGCATCGTCGGCGTGAAAAGCAACCTCCAGGTCGCCGGCAAACCAACGGGCGCGCCGCGGCCCGCCGTTGGCTGAGCCGGCCCACAGCGTGCTCGTATTCCCCACGTGCTGCACCAGGCTGGGTACAGGATACCCGACGGGAATTTGGTCCGCGGCGGCCCAATGGCCCAGCAGCGCATCGATCTCAACGTGGTCCCGGTGGCGCGGCGCGGCGGCGGGCCTGGAAAATGCGTGGGTCCGTGACTAAGCGAGCGGCGATCTCGGGAGAAAAAACGAGGGCCAAGGCACCGCATGCCAGCGCTGCGCATCGGCATGCCAGCCCGGTTCGGCGGCCGGATTGGCTTCGGTCGAATACAACGACAGGAGCCCCGCTGTCGAGCCGGGCCAAAGTGCCTGCTCCAGGTAGTCGCGGAGGTTGCCCGCGTCGTAGAAATAAGCGTCGTCCTGAACGATCAAGTAGGCGTCCGCGCTGGGCTCCCGCAGCAGCAACTCCGTCAGGGCCAGATAAAAGTTGGACCACGCGCCGATTCGCCCCTCCCGCCAGGTTCCCGGCAGCGTCCGGCAGGCGGCAGGCAGCGGGCTGCCCGCGTCGACGAATAGGTGTGGCCGCGACCAGCCGGCGCGTTGCAGGCTGTCCAAACACCAGGTCAAGGTGGGCGCCGGCGCGGCGCCGTGAGGACGCCGACGGACCACTTGCCGACCGGGTGTCCGCAACGCCGGGCGGGCCAAGGCACAAGTTGCGGAAGCGAGAGGCGGTGGGGCACGGCCTCGCGAGCCCAGTCGCGGCACAACCGGCAGCCGTCGAGCGTGGTCTGGCCGTGCTCCGGATGCCGGCACTCGTACACCCCCGTCCGCCCATCGTTGGAGCGTTCACCGCCAAGGAAACCAGGCCAGCGCTCCCCCGGAATAACCGTCGTCGCCGCATCGCGGGGCACGAGCTCAAGGATCCCGGCGACCCGCTGCCGGATCCGTTGGCGTCTTCCACGTGCAATCGCCGACTCCTCCCTGCCGGATGACTTGCGAGGCGGCCTCGAGCACCAACGAAGCGACCACCGGGTTCAACTGGCAAGCGTCGGGCCAACCGGACTTGCAGCACGCCTCGCAAGCGTCGCAACCGACGTAGCAGTAGTCCTCGGGGGAACGCGAACGCCGTCAACACCAATTCGCAGACGGCGGACTCGCCGGGGGCTTCTCTCCGCACGGTTCACCGATGCGGGCAAGCCGACACCGTTCGCGGTTCATAACTCGATGGATGCATGGTCGTTTCCGAAGGGGGCACCAATTCGGAAGGGCTGTTCCGGTGCTTCCGCCAGCCCGATGCAGCCCGGCGGCAGCTAGACGCCAGTTGTGATACCGCTCCACGTAGCGGCGGGCCGCCACACTCGCCGCCCGCACGTCCTTGCTAAACCAGCGTTGGAGAATCTCGGCAAGGCTCTCGGGACGCATCGAAGCTCGCGGCCACCGGCTGCTGTCCCCGCAGGGAGACGATTTCTTCGCCGGTAACGGAACGGGAATCGTCTCGGCCGGCCGGTGTTCGTTCATCGGAGCGGCGTCCGTTGTTACGAGCGGCATTCCGGCTGCCTGGCACTCCAGGAGTTGCAGTCCCAGACCTTCCCAATGACTTGGCTGCAGGCAAACGTCGCCGTCGACATACAGAAGCGGCTGTCCCGCGGAGGCGGCCGGAGTTCCGCGTTGCGTGGATATCGCCGGCAGATCGCGGGACTCAGGACCACGAGAAACGGAATACGCGGCACCCGACGGCCGTTTCGAAAGCAGCTCGAGCCCTTCCGGCGAAAGGGTGTGGGGGTGCCGTCCTGCCGCGGCCCCCGCCTCCCGCCGGTGCCGTTGACAAACTAGAACCGTTCGCATCGCCGTCGCAGCTGGAAGCGGAAACGTCGCGTGTCGATCGGCCACAACGCGTAGCAAATCCACCAGCCGAATCCGAATCGTTGTTTCCGTCGTCCATCAGCTTCCAGGTGTGCCGTGTGGGACAGATCATCAGGTCCACATCGTACAGCCAGTCGGACGCGGTGGGGCAGGTCCATTCCCAATTGCAGACGCAGGCGAGCCGGATGCCCAACGCTTTGGCCAGGGGAACGACCTGGGCAGGCACGGGGCTCTCGACGAACAACAGCCAATCCAGACCTTCGAGGCGGCCGACAGCTCGCGCTGCCCTGCCTGAAGCTCGACCCGCACGTCGCGGCGGCCCAACCGTCGTGGCGGCGGAGTGGAATCCCAACCGGGGTGGCGGGCAAAATCCACCGCCGTACGGCCAGATGCGCCGCGATGTCGCGATTGACCGCACCAAGACCCGTCGGCGTGTTGGCACCCACAAGACGCGGTCGACAAGCCGTGCCGCCAACTCCAGCCGGCGGTTGCGCTGCAGGTGGTTCCACCCACCAGTCCCGTCACAAGCAAGATCCCCAGCACCAGCAAAGTGGCGCCCAGTCGCCGCAGATGGAGTCGCACGGCCGCCCCATCATCTGCCGTTGGGTGTCTGTCCAGCCCGAGTGACGGGTGAACCGGAGGATGCTTTGCGTTTCCGACCAGGAGGGGAGCTGCTTCTTCTCTCGCCGTCTGCCCCACAGGTCCGCCCGATCGGCCAGCTGCAATTCGGCGCCGACCGCGGCGCTTCTTCGGCTCCGCCGCGTCAACCACTCGCGGAGCGGCGGTACGAGATAGTCGTGCGTCAGTTGATACCGCCGGCCGAGTGTTTGCAGGTTCTCAGAAGAACGCTCGTACCGAATTCAAAGACAGCGGATCGGCGGGCGTGAGCAAGCGGAGTTCGCCATCGAGCAGATTGATCAACTCCTCGAACTCCTCGTCGCCTCGATAACCCGAAGTCCGCAGCAGTTCGTCGTACGTCCATACATGGCCTTTGATGTCGCGTGCTCGGTTCCGGCAGCATCGTGCCCAGGACCAGGCGAGCGGCTTCCTGATGCAGGCGGCATTCCGGCGGTGCAGTCGGGGCCTCGAATGTTTCCTCGAGGAACGTGACCCCCAGCCCCTCGATGCCTCCGACCTGCTTGAGGCTCTCCGGTGTCCAGGATCTGCTCTTCATCATGTCGGCGAACAGCGCCAGATCGAACACGGACCACCTTGCCACCCGGGCCAGCCCTTCCACGGCCCGCTCGAGAATGCCTGCTGGTCCGGCCGGACAGCGTGATCGTCCTCCGGCAGCCGGCCAAAGGCTCGGCCAAACGCGGACAACACTTTGCCGGCGTGCTCCAGATCGAACAAGTCAACCAGCGGCAGTTCTCCCCTTCTACAATGCGGACCTCGAGCCCGTGCATGAAGCGGCTGACGGCCAGCCAGAAATCGTCCCGCACCAAGACGACGCATTGCAGGCGGCCTCCGTCGCATTGCCGCAAAGCCGGCAGGAGCTCGCTGTCGTCGGCAGGGTTGGCGTGCAGCCACTGTTCAAACTGATCGAGCACGATCAGGACCTTCTGACCGGCCGGCAATCCCTGGCCACACCGTAGCGCCAGGAGCGTGTCCCAAGGGTCCGCCAGCTCCGGGAGGTCGGCACACACGTTGCGGAGCCCGCG